>ONMV01000013.1 GCA_900319005.1 uncultured Bacteroidales bacterium | reverse complement strand
TATAAGTATGGGGACTAAACGTTTAATACGGTCTTTATCACCATCCTAAACTCGGCCTTAATCCATACTTAGATGTTAAATCGGGTGCAAAGATACAAAAAATATTTTAAATATACAACCTATTCCTTTTACTATGCAAAATTTGTTTTCCCGTCGGAGACGTATATAAAGCCGTGAGGGTTACCGAACACCTTATTGGAAAGACCTATAGACCTTATATAATACACACGTGCGCACGTAGGAAGCACTCCCTATTGAGAGAGACCATATCTTTTATGCTGTCGGGAGGAATAGGTAAGTTTTGGGGTTGATATGTATGCCCAGAGCGAGAGAGGACAGAGCGGAGGACAGAGCATCCGACTATCGCGAGAAGATGCTCCGTCGTGGCATGAATCCGGATGCTTTCCATTTCTACCTCGACACCTTCCGCAACGGCATGCCTCCTCACGGCGGCTTCGCCATCGGCCTCGAGCGCATCACCGCCCGCTTCCTCGGCATCGCCAACGTCAAAGAATGCTCGATGTTCCCACGAGACATCAATCGTGTGGCTCCGTAATCAAGGCCGTCCTTCGGGGCGGTCTTTTTTGTTGCCTCTCCGCGCGCTCCGTCCGTCGGCTATATATGCCCGTCTTTTGAAAAAGCCGTGAGCGGAGCGAACCCAACAAGCCGTGCGCACGAAGGCGCACACCTTATTGGGGGAAAGAAAAAATACAGACATAGACCGTGAACGAAGTGAACACCTTATAAAAACAATACGTCAAAGATCACTTGTGAATATTCCTCACGGGCGTATTTTATTTACGCCCGTGAGGATTTCACTTGTTGCTTTAGTCACGAGGATGCTGTGCATCGTACTCCTGACCGCAGATGTGCCAATAATATGCACGCATTGTCTTGATACCGCGTGGGTTGTTGCGCTGTGCAATAAAGTTCATCTGGTCTTGGGAAATCTTCGACAAGTCCATACTGCGCTGACGAACCATCCCTGCAACCGTTTTGAACCGTTGACGCGCCCAAACAGAATCCGTGCTGTTCGATATTTGGATGTTGGTCTCGTCACGCAGATAAATACGGTTGCACGAATCACTTGTGGTTGCAGCGCGACGGTGCGTAGCCAGCAACATTCGACCGTGTTTGTGCGGCTCTTTCTTTCCACACTTACACAATGCACCGGATACATATTCGATACCGGATTGCCATACTACCTTAGCCATTGGATACAGACCATGCTTTACCTCCGGTCTGCGTAGAGGGGATAAAGGTTAAATGAATTGGTGATTAGTGTAAATAATAACGCTTTGCTATGTATAGTGCCAGTTTGACAAGCCAGTACAGCGCAAACAGAATGGCGAAGGCTGCACAATACTTGTAAAACGAGGGCACATAGGGTTTCTCGACCGTTTCTGTCTTGGTTTCCGTCAAGGTAATAGTGTCTGTCTTGACGGTCTCGCGGTCACGCCAACGAGTGTGCCATTTCTCCAGATAGACCGTGTCAGCATGTATATGGACGAAGATACTGTCATGCAGATAGATGCTGTCACGTTGGATGTTGTTGGAGAGGCGGGTGTGGTTACTCTCCGTCGAACTGCGCACCGCGGAGCAGGCAGGCAAGAGCATCCACAGAACTGCAATGCTCAGTAAAAAAGCGTTCCGGCGTGGTGATCTCGATATAGTTCTCATGTTCGGGATGTTTTTGAAGTTTGGCAATCAAGTCCTGTTCGGTCTGTCGGGAATGGAGTAGCGTGTTACCGCTGAGCCGTCCGACGAGGATGCAGCCTGCGGTGTGGTCTTTGTTATTGCCTGCATGAATACGGATCCCCTCGAAACCGGGTACATAGTTGACCAGCGGTAGCACGCGACCGAACTTGGATTGCTCCTTTGGGATGGGTGGCGTTGGGGACGGTGGGCGGTTCAAGAGTACCGCAGAAAGGTTTGCCTCCGATGAGGAGGATGCCTGTGGTCTCGTTCGGAGACTCGTTGATTCGGATTAAAGAAAGTAACATAGTATTGAATAATTAGAAAAAAACACATAAAACTTTATTTCTTTGGACGATAGCGGTAGTGGTAATCCACTCCGATGAGGGCACCGGCGAAGGTGAGGGTTTCGCCATAGGCTACGAGGAGCGAGGAATCAATGATGCCGGCAGGGGGAAGTGCCAGCCCTGCTACAAGCAAGGCGCACCCGAAGATGCACATTGCTGTAGCGAGGATCAGTTGCAAAAGAGACTTTTTCATTGCACTGGACTTTTAATCAGCCATATATTGCTGATGCTTAATCTCCGAGTTTGGCATACTCCTTTGCAAAGACGTAACCGCTGAAGTCGCTGTACTTCTTCTGGCTCTTGAAGGCAGTGAGGTACGCTGCTTTCTGGTCGGGGTCAGCGAGGGCGGTCTTGGCGTTGGCTCTGGCGGTGGCGAACTTGGTGCGCTGCGCCAGTTGGGATGCCGTGGGTTCTTTGGCGGAGGGGTTACAGATCTTGCCGGAGAACACTTTGCCGTTCTTGCGGAAGAAATACATGTCGGAGTGACCACAGATTTTGCCACTCATGGACTCAATAAGTCCCATAGGTTTTACTTGACTCATAATAATGTTGGTGTTTGATGTTAATAAATGGGTTATTTTGAAATCGAGTGCAAAGATACGATACGGGGAAATTGCAGTGTCCCACTGCGTCCCACTAAGTCCCAATTATACACAATAAGTCCCACTTCGTCCCGATTGTACAAACAGGGCGGAGAACAAAAAAGTCATATGGAACACCTAATTATGGTGGCGCGCGTATATATATTGAAATAGGTATCATTCTATATCAATCTCAAATGCTTTACAGATGTATTTGACGGCAGCCGGTGGCAGCGCCTTGGCCTTAGGTGTAACGCCCAAGGCATGCAGTTTGCGTTGATGTCCGGGCTCTTGAAGCCAACGATAAAGCGTCCGGCGGTTTACACCTGCATGTTCTGCCAACTCCGAATAGGACATAGCTTTGTATTTTGTCATATATGCTTGTTTTTTTGTGTCGGCAACTAGCCGACGTAATTCTAAGAAGAATATTTCCGTCAACTAGACGGCGTAATACAAAGAAGAGATGCAACGGAGGGGGACGGGGATGGGATGGAGAGAAAAGGCACATAATGGAAAACCCGCTACACTCACGTGTAACGGGGTCAAACTAATACCATGAAAAAACGGTAAGGCTTAGGTTATTTCAGATCCTGCATTGGTTTTTGTAAATGACGGTGCAGACGAAGAGAAGACCAAGGAAGAGGCTCCGAGGATGGCGGCGTCACTGTCTTTGAGGATAGATCCGGAAACAGGGATCTTGCCTTTCCATATCGGCATGAGGTTCTCTTCCATCGCCTCACGGATCGGGTCCATGATCCAGTGACCTGACTTGGTCAGGCCGCCGAAGAGGATAATGGCCTCCGGGCTGGAGAAATGAACGTAGTCCGCCAATTTCTGGCCCAGCAGATGACCTGTATAATCGAAGATCTGCTTAGCTACGAGATCGCCCTTCTCTGCCGCCTCGAATACGTCTTTGGAGGAAATAAGGTCGATGTCAGCCACATTTCGCAGCAAGGTCGGTTGCGTATTCGATACAGCCTGAATAATAATTGCCGTCCGGTGCGCCGCAACCGATTCCAACTATATTTTCAATAGAAATGCCTTCATCCGCCATTAACTGCTTTAGTTGATGGCATAATGTATCGCAGAAATCCGATATCTCGGGATACTGCTGTGTGGGAATGGAGCTGCTGCGAAGAACCTGTCCTTCTCCATTCACCAAACCGAACTTGGTGCCTGTGCCACCCATGTCGATGCCGATTGCGTAATTTTTCATCATATGAAATAGTTATTTGATTATAAAGATGCTCAGTTCATAGAGCAGATAAATAGGAATCGTGACAAGCAAGAGGGTAAAGGGGTCGCCAGTGGGAGTAATGAGGGCCGCAAGGATGAGAATAGCGACAAACACATGCTTACGATAGCGTATCAGATACTCTCTACGAAGGATACCCATTCGGGAAAGGAGCCATGTCAGAAGCGGAAGCTCAAAGAGCAACCCCATTAGCGAGGATAAGATTAAGATCAGAGAGATATAGGACGAGAGACTTATTTGATTAACCACAAGTGATGTGACCTGATAGGTTACCAAGAACCGAAAAGACAACGGAAATATTAGAAAATAATTGAGGCACACGCCTGCAGCAAAGAGCAAGACAGAGCCCATAATAAGCGTTGTGCTGACGCGTTTTGTCTGCTTTTCCATTGCCGGAGAGATAAATCCATACAACCAATACACTATCAGCGGCATGGCGATTACTATGCCAGCAAAGAGAGAAACTTGAATATGCGTCATGAATTGAGCCGTTAGTTCGGTATTCAAGAAACTCACCTCTACCTGCTCCGGGCACAAGGCACTCCACCCTATAGTTTTCGCCAAGCAGCAGAGTGCACGATAAAGGACAAAATCGGATTGCGCCGGGGCGAAGATACAAGCAAATAACTGCTCCTTAAAGAAAAAGGCGCCTAACGAAGCAATGAGCCACGCAGAGAGTGACTTCAATATAACGCTCCGTAATTCATCCAAATGTTCCCAAAAACTAAGGTTTGGTTCAGGCATCGGTTTCGCCTTTGGATGCTTCTTGTTTTTGCTCTTCGGTCTTATCGGCCTCGTCTTTACCGTTCATCCCATCTTTAAATGAGCGCAATCCTTTGCCCAAGCCGCGCATCAATTCAGGAATTTTCTTTCCACCGAAGATGAGTAAGATTACCAACGCAATAAGAATAATTTCCCACGTACCTAACATAACACTAAGATTAATTTGTTTAACTATTATTTATTCTGAATTTTGAGCGTTTTTAGAATGATAGGCTCCATGATGGCATAACCGGCCTCCAGAGGATGCACCTCATCCTTGCTCAGCCCTTTCTTCAGACCTCCGTCTGTATCCACCATGGCGCTATAATAATCCACATACAGGATTTTGTTTTTCGCCGCATAGGCTTTAATCATCTCATTGAGCGCCTGAATCTGCTGCGGAGCGTCCACGACGAACGGATTCCAACGGAAAGACCGTGCAGGCAGGACAGAGCAGAGAACAGGACGAATCTTATTCGCCTTCGCCAGTTCGCACATCGAGATGATATTCCCCATCGTGTTCTCCAGCGAGATCGTGCCGTTGTTCTGCGCGATATCATTGGTGCCGCATAGGATGACTACGTTTTTAGGATGCAGTTCGATTACATCCTGCCGGAATCGTACCAACATTTCCGAAGATGTCTGTCCGCTGATACCACGTCCGACAAAGCCGTGGGAATGGAAAAACTCAGGCCGCATCTTCGCCCAATTATAAGTGATACTGTTGCCATAGAAGACCGCATTCACTTTGGTTTTATTGGTTACAAGTTCGGCATTGGAGTCTGCGTACCTCCTGAATTTAGCCCAATCGCGTGTTCGTTTGTTTCGATCGAAGAGTGTCTCTTTGCGAATGTGCATAGATTGGTAATCTTCTTTGCAAGAGGTGGCGATAAAGGCAGAAATCAGTTTGTCTATATGGTCACGATCCTGGAACTGACGCGAGAATCCCCATCCATGCTTACCCAATGGTACGATGAGCAAGGATGATGGCACATTGTTCGCTGTCAGTGCCTGATAAAAACGGATACTATTCTCTATTTTGACAGTAGGGTCATCCTGACAGGCAACGATGAGACAAGGAGGAGTCTGCGGTGTCACCTGCTTTTCAGCCGACCAAAGAAGTCGTTGTTCCTCGGTAGGTTGCGGACCTAAGAGTTGTTTGCATGAACCGGCATGGGTGATGGTACTATCCATGGAGATGACCGGATAGACGAGAATGCCGAAGTCGGGTCGAGTGACCGAATCGGTATAATGGGTCAAGAGCGACGCCGCCAGATGTCCTCCAGCCGAGAAGCCTATGACACCGATGGTAGCATCCGGTGTTTTCCATACCTCTGCACTATCCCTTAGAATGCGTATGGATTGCAGGGCATCATGAAGTGGGATATACTCATGGTTATTGGGTAAGCGATACTTGAGCACCGCCACGATGTATCCTTGCGGCACGAAATATTCCGCGACCTTGACTCCCTCATTCCCGGATGAGACAAAGGAGTATCCACCTCCAGGGATTGAGAGGAGGATGCCTTTGGGTGTGCTATCGGGTTGATAGATATCCAGCCGAGGTTCGGCTATCTGATATATCTTAGTCTCGTTTTTAACATACTCATCCGCGGCTGTATAGCCATTTGAATCAGGAGCTCCATCAGGATATAGCCATACCGTTTGCGCCGGCGTGAGCGCGTACATGCTCAAGGAGAGCAACAAGGATGTAAAGCAGATAAAAAGTCTCATATTATTTTTTTTATTTTTTACTACGGGCTTTATGCCATACAACGCAGACAAGGAAGACAGAGAGGGAAGCTGCGGTTATCCAGAAGATAAGAGCGGGTGTAAAGTCATAAGTATATTGCTCCACTCCATCCACCACGGAAGTGACCGTTTTATGGGTATCAATGAGAAGCCCGGAGGCTATGTCTTGTAGTCCGGCAGCAGCATAGGATGCGATGCCGACGACACCGAGGGCTGCACCTGACGCTTCGCGCGGTACTATATCGACCGCCATGAGTCCTCCAAGGAAACAGATGAGCACACCGATGGCGATACCGAAGAGTACCATGGCAAGTATGTTCACCCATCCGGCATCACCGCCAAAGGCGAAGAGTATGAGCGCAAGCACTTCAAGGACACCGGCTGCCACGGCAGGGATATAGCGGTTTCCTTTGAATGCCACATCGCTGAGCCATCCGGAAAAGACGGTTCCAATAATACCGAGCAACGCGTTGATAGAGATAATCTGCGTGGCATTAGCGAGGGTAAATCCCTTTGCTTCCTGCAAGAAGAGCACACCCCATCCGTTCACCGCATAGCGTGAAACATACATAAAAGCCGAAGCCAATGCGAGCACCCAGACATAGGGGTTACGGAGGACGGCTTTCTGCGAGAAGCCGATGGAATGGTCTTTTTTCTGCTCGGGTTGTTCCTCGCCAGCCATAACGGCAACGGAGGGCATTCCTTCCGCTTCGGGTGAGTCATGGAGGAGGAAGACGATGAGCAGGAAGCCGATGATACCGGCGATGGCAGCCCCGATGAATCCGAACTGCCAGCCGAGGAGGGAGACGAGTCCACCAACGAGGAGGAAAGAGAAGAACTCACCAAGGTTATGGGAGAGAGACCAGAATCCATAGAACGACCCTCTGCGCGAGAGGGGATACCATCTTGACAGAGCCACGACGCAAGGCGGTGCACCCATGGACTGTGTCCACCCGTTAACGCCCCATAAAACAGCGAAGACGGCATAGAACACTCCTTGTGAAATGACCATACCCTTGACAGAGATAAGTCCGAGCAGTCCGACAACGATGTTCGCGACGGTGGAGATGAGCAGACCGGTAGCCATGAAGCGGCGTATGTTCGAATGGTCGGCAAGGAAGCCGTTGACGAACTTACCGATAGCATAGGTAAAGAGGAGCGCGGAGGAGATGACACCGAGTTGTTTGGCATCAAGTACTCCGGCATCCATGATGGGTTTCTTGACTACGTTAAGGGATGTCCGGCATACGTAGTACATGCTGTAACCGAGTGTTACGGCAAAGAAGGAAGCCCATTGCATTCGTTTGAAACGGGCGTTGCGTTGCTGTTCCGACTCTTCGCAGAGAGGGGCTACAGGTGATTTTTGAAAGAAATTGTATCTCATATTTTTTTTCTCCACATCGTAGTGATCTGCTCCAGGGTCTTGCCTTCCAAAGAAAATGGATTTGTCATAGTCAAAATATATTTAAGTCAAAAATTATCCCAAAAGATGATACTGTACGAATGCCTCAATGGCTTCGTAGTTGGCGAGTCCGAGACGGGCGTACAGCTCGGCAGTGGCATGATTGCGGTCTTCGGCACGTTGCCAGAAGAGTCGTTCGTCATCGCCCATGAAGGGTGCAGACTCCATCTGCGACTGATGCCGGAGGATGGTGTTCCGTTTATGCCGCAGTTCTTCCGGTGACATCGGTACTGCCATCTCGATCAAATCTACTTCCCACTCCATCCACGCACCGCGGTACATCCATATACGGCAGTCGCGCAACCATGACTCTGTGGCTTTCAGTTCGTCGAGTGCAGCCAGTACGGCATCGAGACACACTTTGTGGGTACCATGCGGGTCAGCCAAATCACCGGCAACGAAGAGTTCATGAGGGCGGATAGCCATTAGCAGATTCTTCACAATATCTACGTCTCTCTGAGTCAAATCTCCTTTCTTGACCGTTCCGGTCTCGTAAAAAGGCAAGTTGAGGAAGTGGATATGGTCTTCGGATAGTCCCATGAAACGATCCGCGGCAGTAGCCTCTCCGCGTCGAATAAGGGCTTTGAGGTCGAGGATCTGACGCGGCGTATAATCCGCAAGGGTAATGGGTGACGGGTTACCGGTTACAGGAGCGTCAGGGATGACCGCTTTGTACCCGTTCATGAAATCAAGGAAGTACTGGAGGTTGGAATCATCAACGGCGATGCAGCCGGAGGTCTCATAGGCTACATGGACGTTATGTCCCTGCTTGATGAGACGTTGGAATGTACCACCCATGGAGATGACGTCATCGTCCGGATGGGGAGAGAAGATGAGGATATCCTTTGGGTAGGGTTTGGCGCGTTCGGGACGGTTGGAGTCATCCACATTGGGTTTTCCTCCGGGCCAACCGGTGATCGTATGCTGGAGGTCATTGAAGACCTTGATGTTACAATCATACGCCGAACCGTATTGGGTGATGAGTTCCGATAGTCCGAAGTCGTTGTAGTCGCGGTTGGTCAGTTTGAGGATGGGTTTGCCGGTTTGTTCGCACAGCCACACGATCGCGCGGCGTGTGAGAGCAGTATCCCATTGACAGGAGGTAACAAGCCACGGGTGATGGATGCGGGTGAGCAGCGTAGCGGCACCCAAGTCGCAGTAAATATGCGCATTAGCATGCATCTGGAGTGCGGAAGCCGGACAAGCGGTATCTACAGGTCCTTCGACGGCGGTCTTTATCTGCTGCGCTTTATGTTCTCCCCATGCGCAGAGGAGAATCTCTTTCGCTTGGAGGATAGTTCCCAAGCCCATAGTGATGGCTAAGGGTGGTACTTGCTCCACCGTACCAAAGATGGATTTGGCTTCCTCTTTGGAGTTATTATCCAGCACAACGAGTCGGGTGGCACTCTGCATGGGCGAACCGGGTTCATTGAAGCCGATATTTCCGTTTCGTCCGATACCCAATAGTTGTAAATCGACACCTCCCAGTTCCTGCATCCGCTGATCGAGATGTGCAATCATGGACATCAGGTCTTTCTGCTCTTTGGAGGCATCGAAGGTGTAGATATTCTCCCGCGGGATATCCACCCGACTGATGAATTGCTCCTGTATCTGTCCAAAGCAGGCCGCATCAATAGTTGGCAAGGGATAGTACTCAAAGAGGTTAAATAGGATAACATTGCGGAAGCTGAGTTTTTCTTCCGTATACATCCGCACCAGTTCATCGAATACGTCTGTCATAGTCTGTCCACTGACCAGTGACAGAACCATAGACTTGTTGTCCCGTTGTTTTTCGCGAATACGTTCCGCGATGCGTTGTGCGACCGTATGGGCACCCTCACGCGCTGTCTCAAAGACAGCGGTGGGGATTTTCTCCATGCGGCTCACGCGACTCAACTCCAGCACGTCATCCGTGCGGTAAAGATACTCAGGGATACGGGTAAAACTTATCTTTGAGGAAAGGTTGTTGCGCATAAGGCAATTTTAATTAGAATGCTTGAGCTCCTTCAGGGGTCGGATCATTGTTGATAGCTATACTTGGTCCCTCATAGTTGGACAACAATGCGGATGAGATGACACCGAGTTGGGTGGCATCAAGGAAGCCCATTGCATTCGTTTGAAACGGGCGTTGCGTTGCTGTTCCGATTCGTTACGTAACGGAGCAGCAGGTGATTTGGAGAAGAAACTCATCTTTTATGCTTCGATTGAAGATAGTTAATCAGATATTCGGGACGGTCGGTCTGGATGATACGAAAACCGAGCGAGTCGATGAGATAACCGTAATGGGCATCGGGGTCTTTGTATGCTTCGTCATCTTCATGTCCTCCGCAGAGGGTATCCCAAAGGCAGTTAACCCAGAGGAGAGACTTGCCTTGTGCGAGCGCAGAAGCCTGCTTGACATAGGTATCATCGGTGCGCCAGCACAGTTCAAAAGCGCATGGGTTGCTTGCGAGGTGGGCAGTGAAGGTCTCCACGGAAGCGGAATCGTTCATATCGACGATGGGCATATAGATGACCTCATCGAGGTATTGACCATAGAGAGCCCGCACTTCGTCTGCCGGTTTGCGTCCTTTCATGATGATCTGGCGGGTCGTACCGGTCTCTTGAAGGAGAGGCACAACGAGGTCGAAGTAGCGATCGGCTTTATCGAGGTTGATGAGCACGCGGTCTTTACAGAGGAGCAGCACTTCGCGGAGGGTCGGTATCTCATGACGGGTTTTGATAGAGACACCATTCTTGAGCCGGAAAGTGCGGATGGAGTCGAGTGTCATTTCGGCGATGACTCCTTTGCCGGTAGTGGTGCGGTTCAGTTTGGAATCATGCATGATGATGAGTTGGCTGTCCGCGGTACATTGCAGATCGAGTTCAACGATATCCACGCCCATCGCGATAGCAGACTCAATGGCAGGGATGGAGTTCTCGGGCCATCCTCGCCAGTCGGCACGGTGGGAAGCCACGAGCACACGTGGACAGTCGGGGTTAAGCAAATCTGCACGAATCTGTTCGCTACGGGGAGCATCATCTGATGCGGAGCAAGCCGCAAAGAGAAGCACCAAAAAGAAAAAACAAGTATGCTTCATACGGATTATAATTTGACGATTTTATTTTTCAGTCGGGCCTCTTCGGCGCGGAAACCCATGACATGGCTTTCGACGGACACATCAATGGTAGAGGACAGGTATTTCTCATCCTGATTAGCCACAGCGAGTACAAAATCTTTAACGATACCCCAGTCGCCTCCTGCATGTCCTTCATAGCCGGGCAGTTTGCTGATGTCTTCATCCCAGACATACTGTTTGCCTGTAAGGAAATCCGTAAGCGTGAAGGTTTCCATATCCCCTACGATATCGCCTTTCGTACCCATGATACGCGTTTTCCGTCCGCCATAGGAAGTGAGTGCCTCTACTTGGAGTGATGCTGTGGAAGGAATTGTTCCATCGGGTCCGGCAAACTCGAGATTGCATACATAATGGTCGCACTGGTCGTTTTGACAACGGAAGACGCAGCGGCCATAATCGGTGGTACGCAGATAGTCTGTGATCTTGGCATCTTTAGCGAGCCTGTCTTTAGGCAGCGCGTCAAAGACATACAAATACCGATGTTCACGTAAATAAATCTTCAAGGCGGAGAAGGGACATTGCTTCTCTACTGCGCAGTCGAAGCATCGGTCGGCGGCGCCTTGCGGTTCGTTCTTATGTACAAAGAAAGACAGGTCTCCGAAAGCAGACACGCGCCTGCATGGTTTGCCAAGCAGCCATCGGACAATATCCAAGTCATGGCATGATTTGGCAATGATGATAGGCGTTGTTTCTTTGGCGGAATGCCAATTGCCTCGCACATAGGAGTGCGCCATATGATGGAATCGGATAGGTTCGAGATGCTGTATGCTGACTATATCCCCAATTCTTCCCTCGTCAATCACTCGTTTGAGTGCCCGGAAATACGGGGCATACCGCAACACATGACAAACGCCGACAAGGCGACCGTACTTACGTGCCTGACGGAGGATGTCGGTACATTCCTTGGCAGTTTGCGCAATCGGTTTTTCCAATAGCACATCATAGCCGGCAGCCAAGGCCCGCATACAAGGATGATAATGCACATTATCGGGCGTAGCGATTATAACCGTGTCCGCAAACTTAGGCACACGGAATACCTCGGACCAGTCACCGAACTGATAGTCTGAAGGGATACCATATTCTTTCGCCATCTGCTCGCGTCGAACAGCATTGATATCCGCCACTCCCACTATTTGCATAGATGCGGGATATTGCTTGCTATACGAAGCGTAAACAGAGCCCCGTGAACCCGCACCGATAACAATCGCCGTGACAGGCCGCAGCACCTTTGCTTCCTGATCAGGCAAACCAAACGAGAGCCGCTCTGCATTCTTAGGAAGATTTGCCTTGGCAGTGTCCGCTTCCGCAGCATGCAAAAGGGACGAGCCCGGCAAAGAGGCGACCGAAATGGTAGCCGCTCCGATACCGAGCGTTTGAAGAAATTCTTTACGAGTCATATGTTTATCATTTATTTGATTACGATATCATGATATCCCTTCCGCCGTATTGTAAGTGACTTCCACTCTTTGGGTAGCACCGGACGGTAAGCTTGTTTGAGCCCTTTGCCGGTTATGTCAAGTCCGGCAAAGCCGAAGAGGAGTGTCTGGAGTGCACCTCCTGCTCCGGTAATGAAATACGGGTTGGTTCCGCCGTTAAACTCTGCTACTACGCGGAAGGGCGGGTTGAGATTCGGCAGATAGGAGTCTCGCCACCAGTAGATAGCGTTATCGGCATCTCCAAGACGAGCATATAGCGTGGCATAGATAGACTTAGACATTGCCGGTGTGCGTTTCTCCGGCACTGTGGGAATATAGTACGCCAATGTCTGCGCTATCGTTTTCGGGTCAGTCAGTTCATGCAAAGGGAAAGCCAACAGCACGACATCGGCTTGCTTGACAGGTTCGCCGTTGTAGGTAGCGTGCTCGGCGATGATGCCGGAAGGCAGGTAAGACAGATGTAGTTTAGAGGCCGCCTGCTGCCAAGCGGGATCAGGTTTGATACGCAGTACTTTGGCTGCAGCCGCAGCAGCGTGTAGGGTTGTTTGTGCTGCCCCGATGGTATAGGCATTGTTATTGACGTTTTTGCCGCCATAGATATTCTGGTTCCATTCATCGGCACCGATGATATTGATGATGTCGCCATTGGGTTCGATACGGCTCACCCAGAAATCAGCAGCTTCACGGATAAGGGGATAACCGACGGAGGACAACCATTGTTTGTCATGCGTGACGCAATAATACTGCCAGCAGGCGTTCGCTATATCCGCCGTGATATGGTTCTCTGCTTCGGGATATAGATTCGGAAGAGGGGTCTCTTCATGTCCCGTAGCAGCACTCTCCCAAGGGAACATGATACCTTTGTACCCGTGCATGTAGGCGTTTTGCCGTGCGGCAGGCATACGGTCGAAACGGTATTGGAGCATCTGCCGTGCCATGTCGGGTTGCATGAGCAGAAGTACGGGGTACATCCATGTCTCGGAGTCCCAGAAGACGTGTCCTTTATACCCGAGTCCGGATAATCCCATAGGTGAGCATGAGGAGGGCGCATCGGTCCGATAGAAGGCATAATGGTGATAGAGCATGGAACGGATGTCCTGCTGTGCTTGCGGATCCCCTTCGATGATGATGTCGGATTGCCAAAGGTCCGCCCACGCCTCATTATGGCGTTGCCAGAGCCGGTCGTAGCCTTCGAGCAGTTGGAAGAGGGTGAGCCGTTCTGTCTCGTTGCGTGTGTCGGGTACGACGTTAGAGGCGAGGATGTTTCCCACAAGACATAGATGGAGAGTGTCGCCTTGTGCAAGGTGACAGGTGAATGCCATTCCGTTGGCACGGGAGGTTGAGTCTTCGATGAGCACTGGTTTATAGGGAGTGCCTTCTGCCGGTGCATCGGGGAAGAGGAAAGCGGTGGTGGCGGCAAGGGTATGTCTACCGGAGGGCGACTGCGCGGTCGTGGAGAGCAGGTAGTGTACGGGGTATTTCTTAACAAACGGGCTACCGTTGTTCTTGACACGCGAGAAAAAGGAATGCGGTTCGGGCAGGTTGTCCGGCACGCGATGGCGGTTGGTGACCGTGAGGTCTATGTCCGCGAGGGCGATGAGACGCATGTCGGTGAGGAAGCCATAGGGCATATGGCGCAGGGCAACGGTGGTGTACTGCACTTGTAGTTGGTCCGGACAGGTAAAGGTGCCGGTGAAAGCAGCGTTATGGAAGTCGAGTTGCTGGGAGTAGTCTGCGACGGATTCGGGTTGTATCTCCGTGCCATTGACTTGGAGGAGGATGTCAAGGGGGTTGATGTTCGGGAAGAAGTTGTTGACTCTACCCGAACCGTATATGTCGTACAATCCTCCGACGACTACTTTGTCCACTTGGAGGGGATGGCGACTGCTGACAAGTCCTATCTGTCCGTTAGCAGAGGTGATACCATAGTAATCCCCTTGCAGGGGTTGGTCAGTACGGATAGTCCAAGGGTCTTGCGACCACGCAAGAAGCGGATATAGAATAAGCGATAATACAAGAATAATCCGTGCCATGGATTTGATATTTATAACCTTATTCATTGCCCTACTTTTTTTAAGGTAATCGGGTAATAAAATGGCGGGTAGATTTCTGCCAAACCCACTTGCATGTCAGTAATCGTCAGGGTATCATGGTTAAACCAAAACTGACATGTTGTTTCATAATCGGGCTCGCCTTTTGAGACCCAGTTACGGATAATATCCATACGACCATTATCAGTGACATGATATGTACAAGTACATCCTTCTTGGAGTATTATTTCATTGTATGTAATGATTGTGTTTGGCATTGTACTGCAATCAAGTCGTTGCCATTCTCCAATAAGTGATTCATTAATATTGATTCTCGCAGAACAACTCCACAAAATCAACATAGCAAGAAGAATAAATATGTTATTTACTGATTTCATTTCAACATTTGAGTTATTTTAACTTGTTTAAACTTATATACATTACTCAATGCCAATTCCATTGTGTTGCTTAATGGGGTAATCCATTGGATAGTATCGTTGGGTTCAAGATATGTATATTGAAAAGTCCTTGATATATTGGATATACGAACATAAGGACCTCCTGTCATGTTATTCTCTATGTAGTCGTAAAAACATTCAGCCTCATTAAAAGATAGTAAAGAGTCTTTATTATTAGTAACGATGAATACTCCGAGTTGGTATTCTTTATTTACGTCATAGCATCCTATAATGCCAACCGCATGCCCTGTAGTATAATTGGTATCATTTACCGAACATGAAGTTAACAAAATTAATTGCAATAGAGCGAATAAGATTTTTTTCATTATCTGATTATTTTATGGCCATTGACGATATATATTCCTTGCGGAAGAGCATTGATGTCGGTGCCCATATATTGCCCTGTAACGGAATAAACTGCGCCATTACATACAGATGAGTCCATCTGCACATCCTCCATTCCTGCCGGTTGGTCGTTGCCGGTAAACTCGACGGCACCGACGCAGGACTGGAGGTTGCGATTCCGGTTGACCATATCGCGTGTGACGGAGCCGCTGATGTAGCCGTCGCCGTTAAGGTCATAAGAGAAGGCGGACTCGCACATACGCTGGTTGGCAGGCAGACAGGCGATGGAGTATGTACCGAGTATCTTCTGATAGATAGGGTATGCTCCATTGGTTTTGATATGCGGCGTATATTGTCCACCTGTGAGTGTACCGCCGAAGGCATCGACGATGGTGTTCTCCCAGCCGTTTATCTCGGTAGAGGATGAATAGAGGTTGTAGGTGTCTCTCCAGAGGTTAACATCGGAGGATATGGTATAAAGATCCGCCCAAATAGGAGCGTCATCCCCTATCTTCTGGTCGTTGGCGAGAATGAGGTTGTCCATGAGACAGAGTTTGCCTTTGAAGACCGCAAGTGCGCCACCGCCAAAGTTCTCCGCTGCACCGGCGAAGGTGGTATGATTTCCCATAAAGCTACAGAGTCCTATATTGAGGGGGATGGTGTTGGCGGTCATATCCGCCCAAAGGGCAGCACCGCCATATCGTTTGGTGGCTGTAGCCAAACCTTTCTTGGCAGAAAGGGTATTGTTGAGAAAGACACAGTTAAGGACATGTGCGGCTTTAGGTGCGGTGATAGGAGACAGATCGAGTGCTCCCCGCGTAACTGCGGTATTCGCATTGAATGCGCAACGTTGTACATCCAGTGTGGTGCATCCCATCATCTCGACAGCACCTCCGGCGGATGTTGCCTGATTCGCACTAAACCGGCAATCGCTAATCAGCACTTTTTCACGTTCTTGAAACCAAACAGCACCACCATTGGCAGCACTGTTACGCTCAAAGATACAACTGAACAATCGCAGATTCTCCCCTTTATGCACAATAGCGCCACCATTGTTCGTAGCAGTGTTATCATGTATATAACAATCCGTCAATTGTATTTCCGGTCCATAAGAATAGATAGCAGCACCTCCATCGATAGTAGAAGAAGCCGCACCGGATAACTCCATATGGTCCAGTATAAGATTGAAATAATGCGGAATGGAGATGATGGATTCGGTTAGACCGTCGGCTTGCAGATGGGAGGTTCCAATCCGGGTAGTAAAGGAGGGATCCCACCCTCCGCTCAAAACGACGGAACAGTCGGGTACAATGGGTTGTGTTAGCGTATATGTACCCTCTGAAATGAGAATGGTATCTTCCATCGTCGCGTTTTCAAGAGCCAAAGAGAGAGAGGCTTCATCGGTAGCGTGAAATACCGTAGGATGCTGCTCGGTGAGAAGACGGAATCGTCCTAAGACAGGATAGTGGTCGGAAGGATTGACGGTTCGTCCGGATTCGGGATAATACTCGGTGATGATATGGCGCGAGAGCGGCTCCATATGGTCATAGAAGATGTAGTCGTACTCTTGCCCTGTTTTCTGCTTGACAGCAGGTGTCCATCCGGTTGTAGTAGCCGTTATCTGTGGGCCATCAGCAGGAAGACATTGGTTAACGGGTGCGGTGAGAGCGAGGTCATAGAAATGAGATGCATAACCGCGATATGCCTCTTCGTGAGCGGAACGGGACATATTAAAATCCCCCACCATAACCATAGGTTTCTGCCCTACCAATTCACGGATGCGTTTGCCAATCAGTTTGCCGGACTCCACACCACACTCAGTAGCTCCATAGTTGACATGTGTCGATACGAAGTAAAAGTCTTGTCCGGAGGCATTATCTGACAGATGTAGCCATATGCACGTGCGTGGGATATCTTCGCCCCACCCTTTACCCGGTTTTTCCGGATGCTCATTGAGGTAGAAAAATCCTTGGTTGAGCACCGTATATTTGTCGGATTTATAGAAAATAGAATTATAGGAATAATTCTTCCCTTCTCTTTCAACGGAGTAGTCGGCATAACCCGTAAGCATTTCGCGGAGATCTTGGAGTTGCGATTTTTGGGTAACCGCATCCTTGTTATTTCCGGTTACCTCCTCCATGCCTACTATATCAAAGTCATATTCGGTGATGTTTCTCACCACATATTCGCGTCGGTTCGCCCATAATTGCTCGCCGGTGTCTCCATTGGAGGCATTGACATAGCGCACATTATAGTTTGCAAACCGATGCACTCCTACTTCTTCGGCATGCCCCGAAAGCATAGCCACCACGGGTAGCAGGCATAAAAATCTTCTCAACGCATTCATATTCAATATTACTTATAAGTCAAACGCCTTTGACAAGGCATCTATATTTTCAAATGTTTTCCATCCTTTCTGTTCTCCGGCTTTCCTGTTTCGCTCCGCATCATCAATATAGATTACGGGTTCATCATAGGGTACGGCTTTGCATACCTCGTCGTAAATCGGTTTTTCCGGTTTATAAAGATGAAGGCGGAAAGAAAGGAACACATGGTCAAAATGGTCATCGAGCGTATATCCGTCATAACAGAACATCGGCTCGATATACTGCCAATGCATCTCATTGGTGTTGGATAACAGACAAACCGTATGTCCATCTTGGCGCAAGCGCCGCAGGAGGGCTTTTTTACCCTCCTGCACGGGCGCCAATTCGGATAACCAGACTTGTCTGATCTGTTCGTATGTTATATCTGAGCGGCACAATGCATGAAAATGGTTCAGTGCTTCACCGGTAGTAATCAATCCCAGCTCATAGTCATGCAAAAACGAGTCCCCTCCTCCAGCCAGTAGCACCTCGGGGTCCAAACTGCATTGCTCCTTCTCGGGCATCAGTTGCCGGAAACGCTCCATGAAGCCCGGCACATCTATATCCGAGAGGACACCGCCCATATCAAATACGAACGTCATGATTACAATTCCTGACCAAGCGTATTATAGGTCTTGCTGCCACGAAGAATAACCACCTGACCATCGCGGATGGTTTTTGTGCATTTTACAGCACTACCTATATTCTCCACGCCTTCCGCCGTGTCAACCCAGACAGGCTCCACGCCATTCGGATCATAGGAACCGGCGACGGTGGTGGCAGCACGGGTATAACCACGTTGGTCTTTATCCAGATCCATCACTTTCGCCATGTCGTCAACAGGCCATGCCGCAATAGCGGTTTTGAGAGCCGCCATATCAATCGGGGCTACATCAGCCAGCGGAGCGACAACATCACATACGCCACCTTGGTTGGCAATAGCATTGGTGCCAAAGATGCTCTCAATCGTATTCACCGTTTCCAGCGAGGTCGGGATATTGTCAGAGGCAATGAAACCGCTGTTCTCGACAGTACTATTATTCATCACCGTACCGATTACATTGTAACCCGCACTATATGCAGCAGTGCTGGCAGCCTGAATGAAAACCACTGCATCAGAAGAGGTAAAGTCATCATTTGCCGCATACTCCACCATGATATTACCGGCAAAGTAGTTTTTCGAATTTGTGCCTGCAGAAACGGCAGAACCGTTATTTGAGCCACGGCTGCTGCGCTGACGGCAAGGGTTATTGTAGAAGGTATTGTTGATAAAGTATGCAGATGCATTACTACCTACGCGGATACCTACGCCACGATACCAGCATTTACTATCGGCAACGAGGCAGTTTACGAGATACACGGAACCGCCATTATCCGAAACGGAGCAGTTGCCGCCATAGGTACCCCATTTCTCTGCCCCCGGAACACTTAGCACGGTACCATAAGCTATGTTATTGCGGAACTCGCAACGCTCGAAGTAAGCAATCGAAGCATCCAGCGGGTCAGTAGAAGAAGAGTTGGACTGACGCGGACGAACCTGGAAGGCAGCACCAGAGCCCTTGGCAGTAATATTATCGCGGAAGATACAATCGAAGCAGCGTACGGCACTACCCCAAATCTCTATAGCTCCATTCGAACCGTTGGCGTCATCGTCTGTCTGCGAGTCATTATTGAGGAAACGGCAGAAATGGAAGTCCACCTGCGCAGCCTGTACGAATACCATATTGCCCCAATACTTGCTATTCAAGCGCAGACCATCTCGGAAGGTAATACCCCAGATTTCTGTTTTCTGCCAGTCGGAATAATACGCTTCGCTTTTAACATCAGCGGTACCATCGCCGATGTAAACGAATGCATAGTCGGTATTATCTCCCTTGCCGTCTCCATCCAAGTCGGCAGAGAATACAGACTGTCCGCCCAGCAAGTAGTTGTAGGCGATTTTTGTACCGGTCATTGTAGCGGGATAACCGCCCTTAAGAACCACCCCTTGCGGGATGACCCACTTATTGGTGTTGATGTCCGGCGCATAGGAGCCTTCCATCAGATAGAACTCGGTACCCGGTTCAGCATCTGCCAAGGTAGAGCCGAGCAAGTCGGCACCGGCAGCGTTTTCCCATGATGTACCGTCTTCATCACCCAGACCTACCGGAGCGAAGAAATAACGTGTTACCTCTTCTTGAGCGAAAAGGCATGTGCTGAGCATTACACTTAACACAAGAAAGAAAGTTTTTTTCATAATAAATAATTTTAGGGGTTAATTATAATAATATTAGTATTGCAAACCATCTATCCATCCCGGGTTCTGGCTGAGCGCTCCAGATGTCATGGTGCGGTCGGTGATAGGGATAGGATACAGGTAGTCTTTATCTTCATTCCACTGCATAATCATGTCTTTATAGGCGACCATATTGCCGGAAGTGCCGTTGGAGAGGAAAACATCCTGGTCGAATACCAGACAGGTCACGCCGAGTCCTCCGCTTTTCTTGGTGGCAGAGAGCAGGATATTAGCTTTCCCGTCGCCGGTAAGGTCATATTTGCCTTCGCCCGGGAAATACAAACCGAGCCTCGGCAGAGTGAACAAGTGTCCCTCTCTCCATCGCATGATATCCCAATAGTGGAGTCCTTCCAGCGGTGTCTCTATGAGTCTTTCACGTCGAATCTCCAGCAGCACGCCTTTGTTGGGGTGTGCGAGGAGCACGGGCGAAGAGAACCCGTATCCGTTCTCCGAGATCATGCCGGCATCCGGATTGGCATTCGCATCGCTCATACTCAAATGCGCCACACCGGCTCTATCACGCAGCAGATTGACGGATTTGTCAAGATCAGACTGCGTAAGCGTTCCAAGTTCGGCTTTCGCCTCCGCATAATTGAGATATACCTCTGCTACCCGGAAAATCGGCATGGTGCATACGCTGCCACCCCAAGTATTATAGGTTGACTCCATGATGTACTTGATGTACTTGTAGCCGGTATAAGTCATCTGCATATTGACGGCGTACGATTTGTCAGCTCCCATTTGTATATATCCCGGTGCATGTATGGTCTGCGCCATACGCGCATCCCGGTTTTCAAACACATGGATGTATGTAATGGTGTCGAAGCCCTGTTGGGAGGTAAAGGGAGTGCCGTCGCTCATCAGGTACAGGTCGGCATACCGTTTGGTGAAGCCGGTGGCACGCGCCACGGACCATGCCTGTGCGTTATGCTTGATATCCAAATCCTTGCTATACGCCCGTGCCCAAATAATTTCCTCCGTTTGCGGAGTGAGCGTAGCAAACAGCATCCGATAGGGTTCCGCTCCGGTCGTATAGAGACTGTATCCTCCCTCTTGCATGAGTGTGAGCGAAGCATCGGCACATTGCTGTAGCAGGTCATCCCAAGGAAGCACTTCGCTATAAACCGAACTGCCACCGTTGAACGTAGTTCCGGCATGGTACTTGCGGAACGTACCCTCAAACAAGCACACACGGGACTTAAGCGCAAGGGCTGTCCACTTATTGACTTCATAGGCAGAACGCATGGCGGGCAGCTCATCAACAGCCATATCCAAATCGGCAATGATATTTCTTACTACCAAGTCTCTGGAGTCACGCGGACGATTCAGGGACTCTTTATCGTCCGCATTGATTACATGGTCGTACCATGGCACCGCGCCAAAACGCTGCAGCATATTGAAATAGAAGTACGCGCGGAAGAAATGCGCCACGCCTACGTAGTGCGTACGGGCATCTGCATCCGAACATTGGTCGGCGTTCGCCAGCAGATAATTAATCTTGCGAAGCGTTTTCCATACATCCTTACTCCAATAGGCTTCACCGCTATGGATATCGCGTATGCCGCGCATCTCGTCATTGGGGACGGGTGCCACGAAATGCTCGCCTTCCTCTGCATACATTGTTTCCGGGTCAGGCATCATGCGATAGAAATAATTGCTATACTCTTTGAGTGCTGTTCCCGATGTAAAATAGGTAACGGTAGAGAGCTGGTCCTCCGGCGCAAGATCCATGTTGCAGGAGGTGAAGCAGAGCGTCATGACCGCTAAGGCTGTTATTTTTGAAATAGTCATATTCATAAGGCGTTAGAATGTTGCGGTTAAACCAAAGGTGAATGTGCGTGCGAAGCCATATGTAATCGCCTGCGAGCTGACCACTGCCTGCTCCGGGTCGATACTGCGGCAATACTTCTGCAACGGACTCCAGCACCACGGATTCTCCGCAGAGAAATAGATACGGAAATCAGAGAATACGTTTTTCCAGCACGGCAAGGTATAACCGACGGTGATATTTTTCATACGAAGATATCCCACATTGAGCATATACCGTGTGTTGGCAGGACCAAGGGAGTTCGCCGAGCCCAGCGCTTCGTACGCACGATAGCGCGGGAAATAGGCATCGGGATTATCCTCACTCCACACATTGGTCATAAAATCCTTTGCCATAAATCCCTGATAGGGTCGCGAATAGGGTCCCCAGAAGGTAGTAGCCTCCGTCATCGGATACCAGTCACGGCGTCCCACCCCTTGGAAATGGATACTCAGGTCCACTCCGTACCATTCAGCGCTGATATGGAAATTATAGTTATACTTAGGCAGCGTATTACCGATGATACGGCGGTCACCCGGGTTATCCACGGTATTGTTTCCTGATGTGATGACACCATCACCATTGAGGTCCACATAGCGCACATCGCCCGGATGAAGTCCCGGAGCCTTGGAATCAAGCACACCGACTATATCGGTATAGACCATTGAGTTGACAGGGTCCACTTTGGTCAGATAGTCATCAACCTCCTCTTGGGTCTGGAACAAGCCGTCAATCTCGTATCCCCACAGTTCGCCAAGTTCCTGTCCTTCATAATAGGTAGATAATAGCTTTTCAGGATTATTGTATTTGGTGATGAACGTGCGGTAGTTACCTACACCGCCGCCGATTTCGTACTTGAAATCCTTTCCGAGGACATTATGCTTGTCTCGCCACGTGACGGCAAGTTCCCATCCTCGGGTGGACATATTGGCGGAGTTCTGCTTGGGGTCAGTGGCGCCATATACAGACGGGAGAGCCGTACCGGTATTGAGCATACCTTCGGTATTACGGATATAGAAATCACCTGTCAGGGAGAGGCGGTTACCCAAGAATCCGAGGTCAAGACCCACATCATAGGTAGTCATCTTCTCCCAAGTAAGCGTTCCTGCATTGGGGTCGTTTTCCGTAGCATAGGAGAGGACGGTAGCACCGTCAAGCGTGATGGCCTGGGTGAACATACCGTCAGCATCGACCGACTGGATATAATCGTAGTATCCGGTCATCTGGTTAGCGAGCTGTCCGGCAGAGAAACGTATCTTAGCATTATCCCACCAATCATGAATAGACTCCCAGAACGGTTCTTCCGACATACGCCATCCCAGACTTCCGCCCGGCGTAACTGCCCAACGATAACCCGGTGCAAAGCGCGAAGAGGCATCGGCACGCACGCTGACCTCGAACAGGTATCGTCCCGCCCAGTCGTAGTTAACACGGGCGAAGAAGCCGTTTGTAGCCACGGTCTTGATGCTCTCGCTCAATTCGGTTACTTCACCTTTGGCGAAATTAAACGATGAGAGATCTTCGGTCATGAGGTCCATCCGCTCTGCCTCGAGCGAATGATAGCGATACATCTCGCCGTTATATCCCGCCGTGAGGGTAAGGTGATGCTTATCCCATGTGGGTGTCCAACGCAGATAGACATTGTAGTTATGCGTCTGGTACCGCGCCAATTGCTGGTGGTACGAATCGACAGAGCGGAAGTTCTCAATCAAGTCCGTTGTCCCCTCTTTGGCTGAATAGGGCACTTTGACGGAGCGGTTGCTAATCTCCTTCATACGCCATGTGAACGAATAATCCGCATTGAGCGTAAGATTCTTGTAGAGGTCAAAGGTAAGCGAATTCTGAATGACCATCTCGCGATTGAGATTGAGGTTCTTATGCTTGCCATTGAGCAGCAGCGCACTCATACCGTCACCTACCGTTCCCTGCCCGGAGTATATCCAGGGGTTGAGATACACAAACGAGCCGTCGGGATTGGTGGCGGGAATGTATGCCATCGCATGGAGTGAGCCTACACGGAAAATCTCACGAGACGATTCCGTACCCGGATAGGTGTATCTCGACGAGAAGAAGGAGAAGTTGACACCATAGTGCAGCCAGGGTTTGATATTGATATTCACCTTGGCACGCGTGGAGAACTGGTGCCACTTGTCGTTATCGATACGAATCATACCATCCTCGGTGTAATACCGTCCGCTGACGAAATAGTTAATCTTGTCGTTACCACCCTTGAGACTGATATTATAATCCTGGGTCGGGCGGATGGATTTGAAATAATGGTCATACCAGTCAAAGTTGGCATAATACTTATAGGAACCGTCGGATTGGGTTACCACCCACGGACGCTCCGGGTTCTCGGTCTCATCATTGAGGCGCATCCATAACTCGGCATAATCCGCTTCGGTATAGGTAGTCATCGCGGTCTTGGTATGCTGGAGCATGAAGATATCGCTGATGTATGCGGACCAGAATCCCTGCGTAATAAAATCATGGTCAGTAGTCGGCGATTTCCATCCGGCTTTAGCATCAATAGTGACTTGCGGAGCGAGTCCTTCCTTACCGGATTTGGTAGTGACCAGAATAACACCGGCAGCGGCTTTGGAACCATAGATAGCGGAAGCGGAGGCATCCTTAAGGATGGACACGGACTCGATATCATTGGTATTGACACGGGAGAGTTCCATCTCTACACCATCCACCAGCACCAGCGGCTTGGTGGTAGAAGAATTGTTGATAGAAGCCAGACCACGAATATTAAAGTTGTAGGAGGCACCCGGTCCGCCGGCGGACATGGTGATGTTGAGCGCAGGGTCGGCGCCCTGCAGGGCTGTGACCATATTCGGTGTCGGACGCCCGACGATGTCCTTTGACTCGACTACGCTGACGGCTCCGGTAAGGTTCACTTTCTTCTGCGCGCCATAGCCGACAACAACCACTTCATCGAGCTGAGCCGTAGACTCCGCCAGCATTACGCGATAGATATCGCTACCGGCAGCCACCCGCAACTCATAGGTCTCATAACCGAGATAGGATACTTGGAGGTACTGACCGGTAGATGCTTCGAGTGAAAAATTTCCGTCGAAGTCGGTGATAGTACCTTGGGTGGTACCTTTGATGACGACCGAGGCGCCAATGACGGGTTCATTGGATTTCTTGTCCAGCACGACACCGGTTATATGTCGGACCGCCGACTTTTTCTCTTCAACGGAGAGCACGATGACATTATTCTCCGCCATTTTGTAGGAGATGCCGGTTCCTTTGAACAATTGCTTGAGCGCCTGCTCCAAGGGGGTCTGATTAAGCGTGAGGGTGATGAGGTTATCCAACCCTGTGAGATTATTGTTGTAGAAGAAATGGTAATCGCATTGCTGCTCAACCATCGGCAGCACCTCCCGTATAGGCTGGTTGGTTACTTTCAGCGTCACCACCTGCGCTTGGACGGTCAACAACGACAGGAGCATTAAGGATAATGCTAATACAAATTTGCGTCTCATGGAATCAGGTGTTAATTATTGAACGTGTATTGTGACAGGAATCTGAACCGGTTGAAAATCCCAATTGGGATACTCCAGTCTTCCCCAGAAATAGATACGCACTTCGCCGGCTTTGGTAAGGGCAATCTTACTTGAGGTGAAAGAGACAATGCCATCCACCGTGTCGGGCGTACAGAAGTCCGCCGTCATATTCGGGTCGCTGCCCCACCAAGAGGTATAGAACCAATACTTGGCCTCCTTGAGCGAAGCATCACCCGGTGTGAGCATCGTGATAGAGCACTGCACAGAGTCACCGAGCGCATAGACCTCTTTGGCGGGCGTGACGGTGATGGTGCTGAATGTAGGTAGCTCGCGCGCCTTCTCCCCGGTGCACGCGACAAACGCGAGCACCAAGGAAAAGAGAGCGAAAATATAGGTCCGTTTCATAAAGAAATGAGATTTTGACCAAAGATTCTAATTATAATTGCGAACCCAAGACATTGAATTCCTTGCCATCACGAAGGATCAGGAGTTGTCCGTTGCGGATAACCTTAACGGCCTTGACAGCAGTATTGGCATCGTCAATACCAGTAGGAGTCGACTGTACCGTAATGGTCAGGGTCATGTCAGTCAGCAGAGCCGGCAAGGTATAGATACCTGCCTCCGGTGTCAGAATAGCGTCACCGCAGGTTACGCTCGTGATGCTATAGTTTTCATCAGGCTCTATAGTAGCGGTAGTTGTATAGCCCTTTGGCAGCGAATAATCACCTGCTGTTTTCGTTTCTCCGCCGACGGTGAGCGTTGCATGGTCAAATGCAGCGATAGTCAAGGTATAGTACGGCAACTCATAGGCACCAAGATCTACACCTTCAATATTACGGTTATTGCCATCTAAATCCTTTGTAACAACAGCGATAGAAGAGTTCGCTCTACCCAACATTGGGGATTGCCAAGTCAGGCGGTAGTCACCATTGGCAGGGTCTGCAAAATGCGGAGCACGGCCCGTCTGCTCGTTCTGATCTCCATCCAGATAGGTATCATCCTCATCGTTACTCATGCTCAATTTGATACCGTTCGTGGTATTCTGATGGGCGATGGCGTTGTAAACACGGTTTGCTGCAGCATAATGCGAAATATAATATATCTGTGTATTCTGCGCAACACCGTTGTGCTTGTTGCCCCATACGATGTTATTCGCCAGTTTGGTTCCGTTATCCGATGATGCACCACAGGAGATACCGCATTTCGAATTATGCGATGCATCATTGATGAGTTGGTCATTATTAACGATAGTACAACCGATGACATCCGAATTAGCAGATTCTATACCAATTCCTCCCACCTTACCAGTAGCGGTATTGTCAGCGATAAGGCAATTGATTACCTGGCACTTACCGAACAGACGCACACCACCCGTGTCGCCGCCGGAGTAGTTGCCCTTCACAATACAGCCCACCAAACGACCACTTTGCAAGTGTACGCCACCGCCGGGACCCGTTTTGATGGAGTTATTGGTATTGTTGTTCTCGATGATGCAGTTGAGCACCGTACCGCGGACGCGGACACCACCGCCATGCGTACCGCAGTTATTGCGGATTATACAGTCTTCTGCGCAGACATCCGTAGCGGCATCTATAGCGTCATTGCCTACACCACCACCCATGCAGTTGCCGTTATAGGAGAAGGTATTGTTTTGGATAAGACAATGCTTGACTTGTCCCTTCTTACCGAGTGCTACACCTGAACTGAGCCCATTGGCAGGAGTGGCACTTATTGCCTTAAGATTACCGTTTTGGATGGTAAAGTTAGACCAGATGGTCCATGTGGTGAAATTAGACGGTTGCTCCAGCACACGCCCATCGGCATTGGCATCAAGTATAGATGCGTAGTCCGTTTGGGCGGTAAAATCAGCATTCCAACCGCCGGATACATTCACACCTTCTTTCATGGTGAAATTACCCACATAAGTTCCGGCCTGCACATAGACGGTGGTACCGGCTTCGGCGGCATTGATTGCCGCCTGAAGCTCTGCACCGGATTTGTCTGCCGTCACCTTCGTCTGGGCATATAGTCCTATACATGCCATCAGACATACTATTGACATTGATATCTTTTTCATTGTGTATTCAATTAAGGGTTCTTGTCTTGTTGTTGACAGCATCAATCGCCTCCTCCGAGATAATCGGAATCGGCAGGAGTGTTGTTGTTGATGTTGATCTCATTACTACTGCCGGCGTCACTGCCTGCTAACAGATTAGAGACCGAAAGCATGGTGTGCAGCTCCGTCATAGGAGCGATATATAAACTCTTTCTCATAATAACTGTTATTTATATTCTAAATAATATGTTTTTATTGGTTTATTGACTGACCAAGGACGTTGTAGGTCTTGCCGTCACGGATGATGAGGAGTTGGCCGTTGCGGATCATCTTCTCATTTTCACCTGCGCCGTCAACCATCTGGTCCATACCGGTAGCGGAACCCTGCTCTTGGTGGATACCGATTACTCTGCGGCGCGGAGAAGGCTCTGATACGGTATAAGCAGGTATTTCCGACAACTTGATATACGCTCTGTTGGCGCTAAGATTGATCTCTATATCATCTGCTCCATCAAAGGCCTGGCGCAATTCGTTGTTTTGGAGTACGTAGAATCCTTCGCCTTTCACCTTCTCTCCGGTAATCGTACCATACAAACCGTTTTCGTTACCGGCTGATGCAGGGCTGCCCTCTGCGATATAGCCGAAGGATACGGAGGCAGCAGAAGCGAGGAAGAAATACGGGTTACCGGCTTCCATAGCATCCACCTCTTCCAGCAGCAGTCCGCTCTTGAGATCATCGGAGAACGAGAGTACCTTGTAAACAGTTGCTCCGGCAATATCCGCAGCAGCTACAGCGAACGGCAAACAGATCGTACCGTAACGACCGGCAGTCACCTCGCGGGTGTAAGTATTAGCCACAGGATTCTCATAGGTATATTCATAGCATCCGCGGTCAATGACACCCATTTTGCGGGTATTGCCTGCAAGATCTTTGGTTCCATAGAAATAACCTCCGTGTCCTGAATCAATCAGCCCTGCCGGCGACGGATATACAAGCGTGTAGTCTCCATTGGCTGCATCCGTAAAGCCCGGATCAGTATCTTTGTCCAGCAGAATGGTATTGACACCTTCGAAGTCCTCTCCACCTGCCAGTTTTCCATTCCAGACAACGGCATTGTGGACGAAGTTATTCTTTTGGTTGCCATAAGAAGAAAGGAGCATAATCTGGCTTGCTTGTACTTCATTATTGGCTTTGTTGCCCCATACAATATTATTACAGAACTGCAACGGACCACCTACGTTAACACGTACGCCACACCAATCGGGGTTGGAGGATGAAGTCTGAGAGTTATTCACAATGGTATTGCCGAATGCATAATGTACACCGCCCTCCAGAGCCATTCCTCCGACGCACTGTGCCGCACTATTACCAACTATCAAACAGTTAGCAATCGTACATGATTTGTTACTATCAGTTAAGCGTACTCCGCCTGTATTCTCGTTACTTGTATTATTACGAATCTATCAAACAGTTAGCAATCGTACATGATTTGTTACTATCAGTTAAGCGTACTCCGCCTGTATTCTCGTTACTTGTATTATTACGAATAATACTATTGTACATAGCAGCGCCACTTTGTAACATAACGCCACCGGTATTACTTGTTGTCGTAGCATTGTTCTCTACTATACAATTCTGCACCGTACCACCATATGCACGGATACCCGCTCCTGCTTTCGCTTGATTGTTTCTCACCTCGCAATTCAATGCTATCGCAGCCTGCAAGTGGATACCACCACCGGCGTCTGTTACTGTATTATTTTCAATGACAGAGTTCTGAACCGTTCCTCTAATACGCATACCTCCACCTTGATTAGCCGTATTGCCAGAAATGATACAATCATCAATGATAACCCCCGCATTGCTGTCATCGCAATAGACACCACCACCTTGCGTGGTGCATACATTATTCATCACTTTACAGTGGTTCAACTGACCATTCTTACAAAGCGCTGCACCACCACCTGTACCGGTAACATTACCATGTTGGATAACAAGATTACTCCAAACAGTAGGATTGGTAAATGCTGCAGATTGTGTTACTACGCGTCCACTGCTGTTGGCGTCCAATATTGTTGCATAATCCGTTTGTGCGGTAAACTCATTATTCCAACCACCGCTGACATTCACGCCATCCTTCATAGTGAAATTGCCGTAGAAAGTACCAGCTTGTACATAGACGGTGTATCCTATAGCTGTATTGTTGATTTTCGTCTGCAAATCTTCGCCTACAAGCACGTATACATCGCTCGCTACAATAGGATACTCATAGGCTCCCATATCTACCGCAGCATTGACAATACGATCATGGCCAACAAGGTCTTTTGCGACGGTCGCCTTGGCACTATTACCACGATCCAATAAGATAGAGGTGGAAAGAAGAGAGAAGTCTCCGTTGGCCGCATTAACAAAGCCCGGATCATCTGCTGTCAATTGGATAGAAGTCTCTGCACTGTCATCGCCTTTCTGCCCCATAATAGCATTATAACTACGTTGTCCGGCTGACTTGTCGTAACGGGAGATATAATAAACCTGCTGAGCCTCAACTGTCCCGTTCGACATATTGCCCCATACAACGTTGTTTACAAAGAATGTCCCATTTGGATTCATTGGCGTCTTATTTTTATCATATGCAATCTTTACGCCCGCTTGAGAACCGGTGCCAGTCAATTGGTTATTGCATACAATAGTATTACCTATCACATTAGAGAGAACACTCTCAAGAGAAAGACCGCCTATTGATCCAGATGCTGTATTGTTGTATATCAAATTATTGATAACATCGCTTTTCCCAAAGCAACGCACACCACCAGTGTCTCCTCCAGACAAATTGCCACGAACGATACAGTTGACCATACGTCCTCCTTGTAAGTGCACTCCGCCTGCCGGACCTTTCTTTACTGAATTATTCGTATTGTTATTCTCAATCACACAGTTCAACAACGTACCGCGTACGCGGGCGCCACCGCCGTGTGTTCCGCTGTTATTGCGGATCCAGCAGTCCTCGGCGCATACGTCCGTGGCTGCGTCCACGGCATCGTTGCCGACACCGCCACCCATACAGTTACCATTGTAGGCGAAGGTGTTATTCTGAATGAGGCAGTGCTTGACCTGTCCCTTCTTACCGAGTGCTACACCAGAACTGAGCCCATTGGCAGGAGTGGTACTTATTGCCTTAAGATTACCGTTTTGGATGGTAAAGTTAGACCAGATGGTCCATGTAGTGAAATTAGACGGTTGCTCCAGAACACGTCCGTTCTCCTGGGCGTCGAGGATGGAAGCGTAGTCGGTCTGGGACTCAAAGTTCTCATCCCAACCACCGGATACATTGACGCCTTCCTTCATCTGGAAGTTACCATAATAGGTACCGGCTTGTACTTTGACTGTATCACCGAAAGATGCTGAATTGATTTTAGCTTGTAAATCGTCTCCTACCGAGACTTGAACAATTGCTGCCTGGGCACCTGTCCAACAGAGCAACCCAACGAACAAAGGAATAAAAGTTTTTTTCATGATACTAAAAGTTTTTAGTTGCAATTAAACGTATGTTGTTATCTTTTTTTGCGCGGGTATATATAAACCATTGTGTCATTATCCACATGATAACTCATGTCCGACGCAAGGCAGAGCACATCGAGGATGTTCCGTAGGGATGAGCGGCCAAGGTAGCCGGTGAAGCGCTCCTGCTTGAGTTCATCCGAGGTAATGACGAGGTCAATGTTATAATTGCGGGACAGCTCGGCGGCTATCTCTTCAAGGGTCTGGTCGTTATACTTGATCTCTCCGTTAAGCCATGCGGTATAGTCGGAAGGCGTGACGGTATGCTTGGAGAGGGCGAAGGTCTGCCGATCCATGAGCACACGGCTGCCGGGTTCCATCGTGAGGTCGGCATCGCGTGCGTTGACCCGCACCTTGCCGTCACGTAGCACCACAGATATATTTGACTCATCGCTATAGTTACGCACATCGAAAGAAGTTCCTAGACAAGTGACGGTCATGCCGTTGGCAGTAACCACAAACGGATGCTCGGGATCACGTGCCACTTCAAAGAAGACTTCGCCGTCGATGGAGACCTGACGTTTGCCGTCAGCGAGGTTATAGCGCACGGTGGTCTGGGCATTGAGGGTGAGGGCTGTGCCGTCAGGAAGGGAGACACGGCTGTGCTCGCCCATACCAGTAGCGACGATGATTGGTGATTGGTGATCGGTGATTGGTGATTTTTGATTTTGGATGCCAAAGAGGACCCAACCGAAGGCACCAGAGATGATGAGGATGAGCATGACGGCAGCTATCGACCAGCAACGACGGCTGATTAAAGGACGCTGTGTACGAGCGTAAACATTATTTAGAATACGCTCGCGTATGGGTTCGGGCATGCCGCCCTCGGCAAACTCGATGTCCGTCCGAAGCCAGCCACCGAGCTGTTCGTCCGCATGGAGCTGACGCAGCAGGCCCTCCCGCTCCTCAGCGGTAGCATTACCTGCCAGATATTTCTCGAATAATTGTTTCATTGAATTTTGCCTTTCTACCTATAGGACAGCCGAGTGCGTCGCATCCCCTAATCGGGAGGAGAATTTTTAATCATTTAATCTTGCTCGTAGTTCTTTGAGGGCGAGGGTGATGTGGATCTCGACCGTTTTCTCACTGATATGGAGGGCGGCTGCGATCTCTTTGTTGGTCTTGTGCTCGAAGCGGCTCATAGTAAAGACACGTTGCCGCATAGGAGGCATGCTCGAGACAACTTGCTTGAGGTAGTCTTCGAGGGAACGGGCGTTCTGCCTGCTCTCCGGTTCGGTAGTCGCCTCGGAGCCGTGCTGCATGACGTACTCCTCATAGACATACCTGACCATGTCGTGCTCGCAGTAGTTGAGGAAGGTATGCTTGGCAGTAGAGAAGAGATAGCCGAGAGCCGCCTGCTGATCACGGAGACTGTCCCAGTGTTCCCACAGGCGTACAAAGGTCTCCTGCACAATCTCCTCGGCGAGGTACGAATCCCCGCCGGTTAGGCGCAGGGCAAAGCCATAGATATGGCGGCTATACGCGTCGTATAGTTGCTCAAACTCGCGCTTGCGGGCGGCTGTTCTATTATTGCCGAATATGCTCATTCTATGAATATGACAGTTGAGATGGACACATCCCCTAATCGGGGTGTGATTTTTTAGAAAAAAAGCGCAGGATCTGTATTTTATTACTTGTCCTGCGGTTCAGAGGCTCTGCTACAAGCTTTGTTATAACCGAACAAGCAACACAGAACCTACGCTAAAAAAGTATATCAATCTCCCTCTGCCGGGAGCATAATATACCCTACGCATATATCTATTGTTGCATTGCTTTGACTATAACAATTTGGAATGTAGCAGTTTTCCGAACCGTCAAAACACGCGCTAATAAACGCCTTTTATGTAATCGCTTATATCACCAACGATCAGAGCGGAAAGGATCTATATGCACCCTTTCGGGTGCAAAGATACTGATTTTTTTGCGAATAACCAAATTTTTCGTATAAAATCGTAAAGAAAACTATATTTTGAAGCGAAATCAAAAGGGAATAGCGGATATGTGTCGGCAACTAGCCGACGTAATGCGAAGAAGAGAGATGGCGCGAGCGTGAGAATGTCGGCAACTAGCCGACGTAATGCGAAGAAGAGCACAGGAGGGGCGCCGGCGCGGGCGGGGGGATTGTCGTCAGCTAGACGACGTAATACCAAGAAGAGATACAGAGAAGCGGATTGTCGGCAATTAGCCGACGTAACACAAAGAAGAGGCAGAGAAGCGGGCGGGGGGATTGTCGTCAGCTAGACGACGTAATACCAAGAAGAGATATAGAGGGGGATATAATCAACGGGCGGAGATTTCCTCTGCCATTTGATTGAGGGCGACGCACTCGGCGCGAGTGATCGTGCGTTTATCGGGATCGTGCGTCCAAGGAGAGAGGATGAGCAGACGGCCTGCGGCAACGGCATCGAAGAGGAGGTCGGAGGGTTTGAAGTAATTGCCAAAGCCGTTGTCGGAGAGGTAGATGATATTGCGATTGTCATGAAGGAGCGCGTGGAGCACTTCTTGTTCATCGCGGGAGATAAAAGGCGAGACCATGACCGTACCTTTGGAGGCAGCTTCGAGGCAGGCGGCTTTGTAGTCTTTGAGGGGCTGGTCGTAGCCATGTTCGGCGGCATCCTTGACCCACATACTACGCACGTGGACGGGCTTGCGGAACTGCTCCATGAGGACGCCGATATTACCGACGGCATCGTAGATACGGCCGTTGATCTCGACGTTGTGCTGGACACAGAAGAAGCCGGGTTTGAGGCGCTTGGTAGCGAGGCGGGCGGGGTTCATGTCGAGGTAGCGGATAGCGGTGGGTAATTGGCGATACTGCGACATGGGGCGTAAGAAGGGCTTGTCTGTGAAGACCGGCAAGAGGGCGTAGAAGGCATCGTTACCGACCTGCGTGCGGAGTAAAGCGGGGTCGGCGTAGTAAGCCGCGCTATCAGCCAGAGAGGATACTGCAAACGAATAGGCGCGGCCAAGCGTGCGGGCTGCACGCCAGAAGCCGGCAATGACAGAAGAGATACCTTTCTTCATCGCCCGACGGACGTACAAGATCGCGTGCAGGTGGTTTGGCATAAGGCAGAAATGGAGCACTTGCACCTCGGGATAGAACTCCGGAATACGGAGCAGACGATCAACGACCGCATTACCGAGATCCGTGCGCTTCACGAAGGCTTGCAGGGGGTCGTTATCGGGGATGATGAGTTCGCCGAAAAGTGGTTGGCGCGAGGGGACGACCATGGTGACATGATACAAACCGGCGCCTTTCCACACCGTGTCGGGTTGTTGCCATTGCCATGTATCGTGATCCATACTACCGAATTTTCTCTGCCACAAGGGCGCGATTATTTTTCAAATTCTGGTGCAAAGGTACGAAAAAATCCGCATATACGCAAGAGAAAAATGCAGATTTATGTGAAATGCCGTCAATTAGACGGCGTAATACGAAGAAGAGAGATGGCGCGGGCGTGGGAGATGTCGGCAGCTAGCCGACGTAATACGAAGAAGAAAAATGCGAAGCGTACCTACCCTAACAGCCAATAGAGCGGTGACATGGGGCGGGAGGCTTGTGGAGCGGGCAGGGCGGCACTTGGCTATAACTGTATTATAGACAATGTGACGCACGCTCCGCAAGCCAGTAATGGCATATCGTGGAGAGATGCCGCGGATTGGATAGTCTGCCGTATGCCAATCCGATACCTACTACGAAGCCGAGAGATAAGAAGCAGAGAAACACGCCGCAAAGCAAATGAAGAGAGAGAGAGAAAATGATGATCCTTTTTTCTTTCCTTTTTTCTTTCAATAAAAAAATCCCACATACGCGAGTATGCAGGACTTTTTAATCAAGGAGCCACACGATTGATGTCTCTCGGGAACATCGAGCATTCTTTGACGTTGGCGATGCCGAGGAAGCATGCGGTGATGCGCTCGAGGCCGATGGCGAAGCCGCCGTGAGGAGGCATGCCGTTGCGGAAGGTGTCGAGATAGAAATGGAAAGCATCGGGGTTCATGCCACGACGGAGCATCTTCTCGCGGTAGTCGGCTTCTTTATGGATACGCTGTCCGCCGGAGGTGATCTCGAGGCCTCTCATGAGGAGGTCAAAGCTGAGGGTCAACGACGGGTCCTCGGGGTCGTCCATCGCATAGAAAGCACGGTGCTCGGAGGGGAAATGGGTTACAAAGACGAAATCACTTCCGTATTTGTCATATGCATATTTGCAAATTGCCCTTTCCTCTTCCGGCGCGAGGTCGTCTTCACCACGGTGGTCTGCTTCGCAGAGGTGGTTCTCGAAGAGGATCTCGTGTACTTCGCTCAGTTTCCATGCAGGAACTTGCTCGGGCAATACGGGGTTAACCGCATTGAGGAGCCGGAGTTCGTGCGCACAGTCGCGTTCAACGACGGCGATGATATGACGGAGCAGAGCTGCCTCAAGGGTCATGACATCTTCCTGACCTTTGATGAAGCCCATCTCGACATCGAGGGAGATGTACTCATTGAGGTGACGGGATGTGGCATGTTTCTCTGCGCGATAAGCGGGCGCGATCTCGAAGACGCGCTCATAGACGCCGACGCCGATTTGTTTGTAGAACTGCGGGGACTGCGCGAGGTACACCTGCTTGCCGAAATAATCCATCTTGAAGACGTTAGCGCCGCCTTCTGCTCCTTCGCTCACGATCTTCGGAGTGAAGATCTGGGTGAAGCCATTAGCCGCGAGGAACTCACCGAAGGCACGTGCGATGGTCGATTGCACCTTGAGGATCGCCATGTCGCGCGGGTTGCGGAGGGTGACCTGACGGTTGTCGAACTTATAGCGCAGGAGTGTCTCTTCGTCGCCGAACTTGAGGGCGTTCATATCGACTACCTCAGCGGTCGTCGGACGGGAGAGAACGCGTACCTCGGAGACGGCGATCTCTATCGTGTTGTAGAACGCTGCGGGGTCCTTGATCTTCGCCTCGTTGACCGTACCGGTGAGGGTGATTGCCATCTCACGGCAGAGGTCGTTCATCGCGATCTCATTGCCTTGCTCGTCAAAGAACTTCGAGGTCTCGTTGGAGACTACTGCTTGGAGCAGTCCACGCGATTTGCGGAGGACGATGAAGCCGCCCCACTTGGTGACGCGAACATTATGGATCATGCCGGAAACGGAAACAGATTCGCCAACCTTGCAGTTGGCGAGATCTGTAACGTTTTCGTTATGCTGATTAACGTTCAAAAACATAGTTTTTTAACGATTTATCGTAATGACGTTATTACGTAATGACGTTATTACGAAAGGTTTATTACTCAGCTGCGGGTGCTTCCTCTGCCTTCGGAGCCTCTTCTACGGCAGCTACTTCTTCCTTAACGGCTTTTTTGCCGGCACGGCGGGTAGCTTTCTTAGCAGCTTTCTTGGTCTCCTTGAGCATGTTCTCATTGTAGTCAACGAGCTCGATGATACACATCTCAGCAGCGTCGCCCAGACGGAAACCGGTGCGGAGGATACGGGTGTAACCACCGGGACGGTTAGCGATCTTCTCGCCTACATTCTGGAAGAGTTCGGTAACGACCTCTTTCTGTTTCAGCAGGGAGAAAGCCAAACGACGGTTGTTCATGTTATCCTCTTTAGCACGAGTGAGGATCGGCTCTACGTAGATACGGAGCGCTTTAGCCTTAGCGAGGGTTGTGCTGATACGCTTGTGCATGATCAGCGAGCAAGCCATATTGGACAGCATCGCAGCGCGATGGTTGGCCTTGCGGCTAAGGTGATTAAATTTCTTATTATGACGCATAATTGTTTAAATTTACGATTTAACGATTTACGATTTACGATTTATTTACGATTGATTATTATTTACGATTTACCATGTGGTATCAATCGTCAATTTCTTTCAATTGAACAATCAATCGTACCTCGTCAATCGTCCATTCGTCAATTAATTATTAATTGTTAATCCAGCGCTCTGTAGCGCGAGATGTCCATACCGAAGGCGAGACCGTTACGCTCGAGGAGTTCGTCAAGTTCGGTGAGCGATTTCTTACCGAAGTTGCGGAACTTGAGCAGGTCTGCGCGGTGGTACTTAACGAGTTCGCCAAGAGTCTCTACCTCAGCAGCTTTCAAACAGTTCAATGCACGCACAGAGAGGTCCATGTCTTGCAGTTTTTGGTTGAGGAGCTGACGCATACGAAGCATCTCTTCGTCGAGTGCGTTATTGTTCTTCTTGGTCTCCTCCTCGAGGACGATACGTTCGTCAGAGAAGAGCATGAAGTGGTAGATGAGGATCTTAGCAGCTTCGGTGAGTGCCTGTTGCGGGGCAATGGAACCGTCCGTAGTAATCTCAATGGTGAGTTTCTCGTAGTCGGTACGTTGCTCGACACGATACTGGTCAACCGAAATCATGACGTTGCGGATCGGGGTGTAGATAGAATCGATAGCGAGGGTACCGATAGGATCGTCCTTCTTACGATTCTCATCTCCGGGCACGTATCCGCGACCCTTGTTGATGGTGATCTCAATCTCGAAATCAGCCGATTCATCGAGTTCTGCCAGTTGGAGTTCGGGGTTGAGCACCTCGAAGTTCTGCAGCACTGTATTGAACTCACCTGCCATGAACGCTTTGGATTTATGCACATGGAGTTTGGCCGTTTCGGTCTCCTCATCAATGCCCTCCTTATGGAGGAAGCGCATCTGCTTGAGGTTGAGGATCAAGTTGGTAACGTCAGTGATTACACCGGGGATCGTAGCAAATTCATGATCAATACCGCTGATCTTGACAGAGCAGATAGCGTATCCCTCGAGGCTGCCAAGCAGCACACGACGGATAGCATTGCCTATCGTAATTCCGTACCCCGGCTCGAGTGGGCGAAACTCAAAGACACCTTTGTTCGCACTCGAATCCAACATTATCACCTTGTCAGGTTTGATGAAATTTAATATTGCCATGAATTTATTTATTATTTAGAGTACAACTCAACGATCAATTGCTCCTTAATGTTCTCCGGAATCTCTGCGCGAGCAGGAACATTGAGCAACTTACCGGCTTTCTCGCCCTCATTCCATTCGAGCCAACCGTACTTAGCGTGGTTGAAGCCCTGGAGGGACTCATTGATGACCTCAAGTGATTTAGCTTTTTCGCGAACAGCAACAACCTGGCCGGGTTTTACCTCGTAGGAAGGGATGTTCACTACCTTGCCGTCCACTACAATGTGACGGTGGCTAACAAGCTGACGAGCTGCAGCGCGGGTAGGCGCCATACCGAGACGATAAACGATGTTATCGAGGCGGCACTCGAGAAGCTGGATCAGGATCTCACCGGTAATACCTTTGGTACGAGCAGCTTTAGCGAAGAGGAGGCGGAACTGTTTCTCCAGTACACCATAAGTGTATTTAGCCTTCTGCTTCTCAGCCAACTGAGTACCATACTCAGAGTTTTTCTTACGACGGTTAACGCCGTGTTGTCCGGGTGCATACGGACGTTTTGCAAGCACCTTATCCTCGCCGAAGATAGCCTCGCCGAAACGGCGTGCGATGCGAGATTTTGGGCCAATATATCTTGCCATAATTCTAAAAAATTTACATTTTTTGATGTACGATTTAACGATGTACGATGTACGATTTATGTACGATTTAATTGATGTACGATTTTCCTTCGTCCTTAAACTCCTTCGTAAATCCTTCGTACTTGGTACATTTGTCCTTCGTACTTAATTAATTAACGTTAACTTAGACACGACGACGTTTCGGAGGACGGCAACCGTTGTGCGGCATCGGGGTAACATCAACGATTTCTGTTACGTCGATACCTGCGGCTACGCAGGCACGGATAGCCGACTCACGTCCTTGTCCGGGACCCTTAACGTATGCTTTTACCTTGCGCAGACCGAGGTCGAATGCGACCTTGCAGCAGTCAGCTGCTGCCATTTGAGCTGCGTACGGAGTATTTTTCTTGCTGCCACGGAAGCCCTGTTTACCAGCGGAAGACCAGCTGATTACCTGGCCGTCACCATTAGCAACCGTAACGATTACATTATTGAAAGAAGACATCACGTGAAGCTGGCCAACGCCCTCGATCTTCACTACGCGCTTCTTTGCTGCAATAGCTTTCTTTGCCATAATACTTGATAGATTATTTGATTAATTACTAACGGTTGATTACTTCGTTGCTTTCTTCTTATTAGCAACAGTTTTCTTACGTCCTTTGCGCGTGCGGGCGTTGTTCTTGGTGCTCTGTCCACGAACCGGAAGACCGATACGGTGGCGCACACCACGGTAACAACCGATATCCATCAAGCGTTTGATGTTCAATTGTGTTTCCGAACGAAGATCACCTTCTACTTTGAATTTAGCACCGATGATCTCA
>ONMV01000021.1 GCA_900319005.1 uncultured Bacteroidales bacterium | reverse complement strand
GTTCTTTGTCCATATGCATATAATTATAGGATTTGTAATCGGCTGCAAAATTACAGCTTTTTTACAAATCCTACAATATGCAATTTAATGGATGCTTACGTGTGGTCACGGTGTGGTCGCGTGAATGACAGGTGAGTGAGAGATGAAAGGATGAGAGGATGAGAGGGAATGAGAGGGGATGAGGGGATGAGGGGATGAGGGGATGAGGGGATGAGGGGGGAAAAACAAAAGAACAATCTCGGGTTGGGAGATTGTTCTTTTGGTGATGAGAAGAGAGTACTATTTCTCAGCTTCTGCAGGGAGTTCAGCAGCGGGAGCCTCGGAAACAGGAGCCTCTGCAGCGGGAGCAGCAGGTGCTTCTACCTCGATAGCCGACTGCTCTTCAGCGCTCTCGTGCAAGCCGGCGCTGAAACCAACAGCAGCGATGCTGCAAGCAACGATAATAGCGATGAGCGTCCAAGTTGCTTTCTCCAGGAAGTTCGCCGTACGGGGAGCTCCCATCACTTGGTTACCGCTCGCGAAACCGGCAGCCAAGCCACCGCCTTTACTATTCTGCACGAGTACCAAGAGGGTCAGCAGAATGGCGGCTAAAACGATTACAATTGTAAAAAAGATGTACATAATTATTTTAATTTACGATTTAACGATTTACGATGTACGATTTATTTATTGATTGAACGATTTAGTCAATTTACCCAATCATCCAAAATCGGGTGCAAAGGTACAACAAAAATTTGGAATATGCAAATTTTCCTAATTAAAAATTAAAAATTCAAAATTTAAAATTCAAAATTACCATTTGGCAACGGTGTCGTTGTAGATATTATTGGTAATTTCCTCAATCATTGCGGCACAGAGTTCGTCTTGCACATCCGTTAGGAGCCGACTGGCGTCGAAAGTCTGATAAGCCGAATAGGTGCGGTCAAAAGACTCCTCAGGGTTGATATTATTGGTGAAATGGACGGTAATACGGATAGTGAGTTTGCTTTCCGACGCGTAACTATCGGGTTTGATGGCACCTTGGGAGATGTCGTAACCGACTATTTCGCCCTCTATCTCCAAGTCTCCGTTCTTCCGGAGGACTTGCAAGCGTGTTTGCCGGGTATAGAGGTCTCTGAGGGCTTCGGTGAAAGTGCTGCTGAGGGTGGGGTTGACCATCGGTGCGTTATTCGGGAAATCGGCGATGGAGATAGAGTGGGTAGTTTGATAGTTGATGTTCGCGCCATTCATCTTATAGCTTATGGAGCAGGATTGGAGAGAAAATAAACATAGATAAACACCTGTAAAAATAATACATTTTGACAAATGTCTCCTAATTCGATCCGTCAATCTATTCGCAAATAAATTTTCAACAGATTGCCGTTCCGAATTATGGCTCTTGCAGAGCTTATTATTTTTACAAGCAATAAACATAGATAAATAATTTTATTAGACCTTCGCCTTTCGCCATTAATCTTTCGCCTTTATAACCCATACTCTTTGATTTTGCGGTAGAGGGTTCTTTCGGAGAGCCCGACTTTCTCGGCGGCGATTTTACGGTTACCGCCGGAGATTTCAAGTGCTTTTTTGATGCGCTCTCGTTCGCCGTCCTCGATGAGGAGGTTATTTTCCTCAATAGGAAGGATCTCTTCGGCATCGCGTGAAGGAGCGATGTCGATGGGGGCGGGAATTCTATTTTCGTGATCTCGTGATTTCGTGATCTCGTGATTTCTGCCGTCCTGAAGCATCTGGCGTAACTCTTCTATCTCTTGCCGATTTTTGATAACCATGTTATATAGAATACCGATCTCGTGGGAGTAGTCTTTTCCGGTTTCCTGTGCGGGGTTCCGGAGCACTATCTCCTGCCGGTTTTCTTCGGCAGGCAGGTATTTGCGGAGTGTATCGGCATTGATCTGGTGGTCCAGTTCGATGACGGCAATTTGCTCGGCGAGGTTCTTGAGTTGGCGGATATTTCCCCGCCAGTAGGAGTTTTGGAGGAGCCGTGTAGCCTCTTCGTTGAGGGAGAGTGGCGGCATTTGGTATCGGTTACAGAAATCGACAGCGAACTTACGGAAGAGGAGTGGTATGTCTTCTTTGCGATCGCGCAGAGCGGGAACGCGTATCTCAACTGTGTTGAGGCGGTAGAAGAGGTCTTCGCGGAATCGTCCTTCCTCGATAGCTTGTCGCATATTGAGGTTGGTAGCCGCAACGACGCGCACGTTGGTTTTGCGGACGGTAGAAGAGCCCATTCGGAGGTATTCACCGGTCTCGAGCACACGTAGGAGCCGGACCTGAGTCTGCAGGGGGAGTTCACCGACTTCGTCGAGGAAGAGTGTTCCTCCGTCGGCTATTTCAAAATAGCCTTTGTGCTCAGATTTGGCGTCTGTGAAGGCACCTTTCTCATGTCCGAAGAGTTCGGAATCGATAGTTCCTTCGGGAATAGCGCCGCAGTTGACGGCGAAATAGGCACCGTGTTTGCGAGCCGAAAAAGCATGGATGATTTTCGGGAAATGCTCTTTACCGACACCGGACTCACCGGTGATGAGCACAGAGAGATCGGTCCGCGCGACTTGTACGGCAATCTCTATATCCCGGTTGAGAAGCGGACTTTGGCCAATAATACCAAAGCGCTGTTTGATGGCTAATAATTCCTGTTGCGTCATAATAACCTGACAAAATGTCATGCAAAGGTACTCTTTTTAATTGAAAATTGAAAATTGAAAATTGAAAATTTATTATTTTTTAACAAAAAAAGCGTACTTTTTATTGATTTTTCGCGTGCGCGCTTGCGTATATCAAAAAAAAAATGTATCTTTGCACGCTCATTATGAATTTAGAATAAAATGCATAGACACTATTTTTCATTTATTGCCTTGTTGTTGGTGCTTTTTTGCGCCCCGAGTTGTGTGACTCAGAAGCAGATGACGTATCTTCAAGATGCGGATTCCGCTATGATGGATTCTATCAATGCGCATTACAAAAGTCAGTCGGAATTGACCATTCGTCAAGGAGATGCGCTGACGATATTTGTGTCGGCGCTGGATCAGGAGGCTGTAGTTCCATACAATCTGCCGGCGGTTACGTTTGCGGCTCCCGGTTCGACGAGTGTACAGACTACTCCGATGCTGCAGTATTATACGGTTGACGAGGCGGGTGAGATCACTTTCCCTGTGCTGGGTAAGATTCATGTGGAGGGTTTGAAGCGCACGGAGGCGGAGGAGTTGATCAAGTCGCGTTTATCGCAACAGGTGATGGATCCTATCGTTCAAGTCAATTTCATCGGTGCCAAGATTTCCGTTTTGGGCGAGGTGAATCGTCCGGGTTCGGTGGCGATTACGCACGGACGTTTGACGATTTTGGATGCGTTGGCGAGTGCCGGCGATTTGACTCCTTACGGAAGAAGGGACAATGTGCTGGTGTCGCGTGAGGTGAACGGGAAACTGGAAGTGGCGCGCCTTAATCTGCGCAAGGCGGATTTATACACCTCGCCGTATTTTTACTTGCAGCAGAACGATGTGGTATATGTATCGCCGAATAAAGTACGTGCGGTGAATAGTGCGAATACAGGATTGTGGTTGAGCATTTTGTCCACGGCGCTGAGTGCCGCGACGGTGATCGTGACGGTGGTGAAGTGAGGGAGAAGCGAAAATCTTGATAATTGATAGTTGAAATGGTGAATAATAATAATCAGAATGAAATAGATATCCGCAAGTTGGTTCGGATAGTGTTTGAACACTGGTGGTGGTTTGCAATAGGTGTAGGGGTGTTCTTGTCGTTGGGAATCGCCTATTATCTGCGCAAAGCGCCGGTATGGACGACGGATACGAGTATCATGCTGCGTCAGAAAGACATGGATGCCAATCCTTTGGCCAGTTTGTCGATGCTGGGTCTTGCAGGAAACCAAGCGGCAGAAGACGAGGTGGTTGTTCTTGAATCGCGCGGATTGCTGTATCAGGCAATCGATGCATTGGAACTATGGGATGCGAGTGCGAAGAGGAGTGGTTTGCGATGGGAAGGCGAGTTCCGTCACCCGGCTTTGACGATTGATTATATGGCGCTGAACAAGAAGGGCAAGGTCAAGCCGTTCGTCGTCAAAGTCAAGCCGACGAAGAAAGGCTACAAGGTGAAGACGAAAATGGGTCTTTTCCGCCGTTCGTCCACTCGCGTTGAGAGGCTGGATGAACCGATAGAGACGGTAGCCGGTACGATCCGTATTCATGCCAATCGTCCGTTGAGTCAGGACACTACTTATCGCGTATTTCACGCTCCAAAGGAGCTGGTGGTAGATGGTTATCGGAAGGATATTCAAATTTCGCAGTACAAGAAGGAATCGAATGTCATCACCATGAAGATCAAGTCAGCGATGCCGGAACGTGATCAGGCATTGTTGCTGCAGATGATAGAGCAGTATAACCTGAATGCGATAGTGGATAAAAACATGATCGCCTCCAATACGGCGTCGTTCATTGAGGATCGGTTGAACATCATCACCAAGGAGCTGACCGAAGCGGAAGAGGCTGTGTCGGAATACAAGGAGAAGAATAACATCGCCGATTTGGGAACTCAGGCGCAGTTAGTGTTGCACGAGAGTACCATGGAACAGCGCGCGATGGCAGAAGTGGAGACCCAGTTGAATCTGGTAGATTATATTGACGAGTTTCTGCGCGATGAGACGAAGCGCGAGAACCTGATACCTGCGAACATCGGCGTGACGGACGCATCGTTATCGAGCGGTATGAGCGAATATAATGCACTTCAGTTGCGGAGAATGCGTATCTTACGCACCGCTACGGAGGACAACCCCGTCATCGAGCAGATGGATATGCAGTTAGCTACCATCCGAAAGAATATCATCGCGACGATAGCTTCGGTTCGGGAGAGTCTGAAAATCCGTCAGCGGAGCTTACAGGCACAAGACACTAAATACAACCGTAAGTTACAAGACGCTCCGGAGCAGCAAAGGGAGTACGTCCGCGTAGTTCGTCAGCAGAAGATCCGCGAGCAGTTATACATCTATTTATACGAGAAACGGGAGGAGAATGCATTGATGTTAGCAGCTACGGCTGAGCCGGCGAAGATTCTGGATATGCCGCAATATGACGTCAGGAGCCAGAGTCCTAACCTGCGCAAACTGTTGTTTCTGTGCATTTTATTAGGTCTGTTCTTCCCGGCAGGAATTCTGTACGTGTATATTCTGTTTAACGATACCGTTGATGACGCGAAAGAGTACGAGAAGATGCTTCGTGCGCCGGTTTTGGGTCAATTGGTGGAGAACTCGCGTCATGCGCATATCGCTATTCATGAGGGTGAGAGCACCGTTTCGGCAGAGTTGTTCCGATTGATTCGAACGAACCTGCGTTTCATGCTGCCGGCGGAGAAGAAGAGTCCTGTGATCTTAGTGACGAGTTGCGTTAACGGCGAGGGCAAATCGTATGTGTCGAGCAATACGGCGCTGTCCTTGGCGATCTTGGGGAAGAAAGTGGCGTTAGTGGGTTTGGATATCCGCAAGCCGATGTTGGCGGTGTATTTTAACTTGTCGCAGAAGGGTCATTTGACAGATTATCTGTCAGAACCGGATGTGGAGATCAATGACATCATTGTGCCGAGCGGCGAGCATAAGAACCTGGATATCATTCCGTGCGGTACTATTCCTCCCAATCCGGCAGAGTTATTGCAGACAGAGCGGTTGGATGCGCTGTTTGCGGAGTTGCGCAAGCGGTATGACTATATCATCGTTGATACGGCTCCGGTAGCGCTGGTGAGCGATACGTATCTGCTGGATCGCATTGCAGACATGACGATCTTTGTGAGCCGCTACAAATATACGAAGACAGAGATGATTGAGTACATCAACCAAGTTGTAGAACAGAAACGTATGCATAATGTCGCGGGTGTACTGAATGGCGTCAAGGGAATGAGAGCCGGGTATGGATATGGGGCTCAGCAGAGCTGAGTTTGATGTACGAAGGAAAAATGTACGATGTACGAAGGATGGACGATTTAAATTAAGGAAGAAGGACAAATGTACGATGTACGAAGGATGGACGATTTAAATTAAGGAAGAAGGGAAATGACGAAAGAGGAATTAAAGGAACGATACAGAGTGTTCGCATTGCGTATTATTAAGATGGTAAATGCAATGCCAAATACTATTGCAGGGATGGCAATCGCTCGTCAGATAATTCGTTCAGGAACTTCACCTTCCGCAAATTATAGGGCTGCGTGCATTGCTAAATCTGATAAGGATTTCCTTAATAAGCTAAAGATGGTTCAAGAGGAAATAGATGAAACAAGTCACTGGCTAAGTCTTATCATTGATAGTGAGATGTTGCCAAAATCAAAAGTTCAAGATCTGTACGAAGAAAGCGTCGAACTTAGAAGAATAACCACCAAGGCGATTATAACTACTAAAAACAAAATAGAGGCATCTGAAAGGGAAAGATTGTAAATAATTTCCACCGTACATAAATCGTACATCATACATTTTTAAATCATACATTTTTATGATAGTTTGTGTAGCAGAGAAGCCGTCGGTGGGTGAGTATATCGCCAGAGTGCTGGGAGCAAACCAGCGCAAGAACGGATATTTTGAGGGGAACGGGTACCAAGTGACCTGGACCTTCGGTCACTTATGCGCACTGCTGGATCCACAGGAATATACGGAACAATGGAAGTCCTGGAGCCTGAGTTCGCTGCCGATGATTCCGAGTCGGTTCGCCATCAAAGTGCATGGAGATGAAGGAGTACACAAACAATTCAATGTGATCAAGAGCCTGATCGAACAAGCAGACGAGGTGATCAACTGCGGTGATGCCGGGCAAGAGGGAGAGTTGATTCAGCGATGGGTGTATCAACAGGCTGGATGTAAGTGTCCGGTGAAGCGGTTATGGGTCAGTTCGCTGACAGAAGAGGCTATCCGCGAAGGTTTTCAGAGTCTGAAGGACCAATCTGAATATCAGCATTTATATGAAGCAGGCATGATGCGTGCGATAGGCGATTGGCTGTTAGGTATGAATGCTACGCGCGCGTACACAATAAGGTACGCGCAGGGGCGTGGGCGCGAGAGACAGGTGTTGTCCGTGGGTCGCGTGCAGACTCCGACCTTGGCGTTGGTGGTCAAGAGACAGGCGGAGATCGAGCATTTTGTGCCGAAGACCTATTGGGAGTTGAAGACGAATTACCGCGATACATTGTTCTCTGCGCAACTACCGGTGGAGGAAGGCGAATATGCCATTACGAGTGAGGAACAAGGGCAGGCACTGGTGGACAGTATCAAAGATGAACCGCTGACGATCACGAGTGTGGAGAAGAAAAAAGGGACGGAGTACGCGCCGAAGTTATATGACTTGACGTCCTTGCAGGTGGATTGCAACAAGAAATATTCTTTTTCGGCGGAACAGACGTTGCAGTTGATCCAATCGCTATACGAGAAACGGGTGACGACATATCCGCGTGTGGATACGACGTATCTGAGCGACGATATTTACCCGAAAGTGCCGAATACCTTAGCGGGTATCAAGGATTATTATCCGCAGATAGCACCGCTGTTGGGTCTCAAAGCGGACGGAAAGAAAGGGACGGGTTCGTTGCCGAAGTCCAAAAAGGTGTTTGACAACAAGAAAGTGACGGACCACCATGCCATTATCCCTACGGGTCAGCGCCCGGAGGCATTGACGGCGGATGAGAAGAAAGTGTATGATTTAGTGGCACTGCATTTCATTGCGGTTTTTTATCCGGATTGTGAGGTGAGCAACACGACAGTGTTAGCGAAGGCAGGTGAGATCGATTTCAAGGTGACGGGTAGAGAGGTGCTGAAACCGGGATGGCGGACCGTTTTTGATAAGGGACAAGGGGGCAATGTACAAAGTACAAAGGATAGCTCAGATGATGAGAACGCCGAGAACGCGGAGGAGACAAAGTCGTTACCGGCGTTTGTGAAGGGGGAGAGTGGTGCGCATGAGCCGGTGTTGAAAGAGAAGACGACCACTCCGCCGAAGTATTACACGGAGGCGACGTTGCTGAGGGCGATGGAGACGGCAGGCAAGACGGTGGATAACGATGAGTTGCGCGAGGCGATGAAGGAGAACGGAATAGGTCGTCCTTCTACGCGCGCGGCTATCATAGAGAAACTCTATCAGCGCAAGTATATCCAGAAACAGGGAAAGAGTATCCGCGCCACAGAGACGGGTATCAACCTGATTCATTTGATTATCTCGCCGCTGCTGAAGTCGGCAGAGTTGACCGGTCTTTGGGAGAAGAAACTGCGTGAGATAGAAAGAGGCGAATATAAGGCGCTGGATTTTCTCAATGAATTGAAGGAGATGACGAGTGGAGTAGTGCGGGATGTGAAGAGCAACAAGGCCGGTATGCTGTGTCCGGTATGCCGGCAGGGGTTGATCATACGCGGGAACACACGGTACGGGTGTTCCCGCTGGAAAGAAGGATGTAATTACGCAGAGGCGTTTTAGTGAGAAAATAAACAAAGATAAACCCTTTTAAATGATATTAGAGCTTCGCTCTTTGTGTATCAGATCGCTTGATCATCTATAAAAATAAATTTTTCTATCTGCTCAATCGCTCTAATCCACACACTATCGTGTCAATATCATTTAAAAGCGATAAACATAGATAAACTTACATCGGTCTTCTATTATTATGATTTGTTAAGATTTGCTAAGTGAATTTTACAAAAATATGCGTATGTCTACTTTTTCCGTCAAAAAATACACATTTATGTGTGTTTTTTTTTGTAATTTTGCAGCCGTATTTGTTAAAAAGTAGTGCAAAATAAATTTAGTAAATTTAATATCAACACAAACAATTCTTTTTATGAGACTGAGTATCAGTAAGTTTCGTACCATGATTTTGTCAGCGATGTTGTTTTTCGGCATGGCTGCTGAAGCTCGTGTGATTAGCGGAACAGTGAAAGACCCGACGGGTGAGACTATTATCTCTGCATCCGTCGTAGTAAAAGGTACCACGTTGGGTACAGTAACGGATTTCGACGGTAATTACACGATTGAAGTGCCGGATGATGCCAAAGTGCTTGTATTTTCGTACATTGGTATGAAGACACAGGAGCTGAACATCACTGGCGATGTAATGAACGTTGTGCTGAGCGAGAACAGCGAGGTGCTGGAAGAGGTGGTAGTAACGGGTTACGGAACGACCAAGAAACGTGACCTGGTGACTGCAGTTGCTTCTGTAAGCGCTGACCAGATTAAGGACGTACCGGTAGCCAGTGCTGCTGAGGCATTGCAAGGTAAGTTAGCCGGTGTGAATGTGACGACAACGGAAGGTAGCCCTGACGCAGAAGTAAAGATTCGTGTCCGTGGCGGAACATCGTTGACCCAGAGCAATGACCCGTTGTATATCGTGGACGGTATGCCGGTTAGCTCGATTTCGGATATTGCTCCGACAGATATTGCATCGATGGACGTTTTGAAAGACGCTGCAGCTACGGCGATTTACGGTGCACAAGGTGCGAACGGCGTAATCATTATTACCACCAAGGACGCCAGCACCGATGGAGAAGACAAAATGGTTTTCCATGTGGATTATACCGGTTATGTGGGATGGAAGAAATTGGCGAACCGCGTGCAGGTAATGGACAATCGTGAGTTTATGTTGATGCAATATGAAAACGCGTTTTTGAACAGAGGTGATGTTGAAGATAAATTTTATCCGTATTTTATTAGAGACTATGAAAAAGGATCGGGTGATATTGCTACTCTGCTTGAAAATGCTAATAATTTGAAGAACACGGATTGGCTGGATAGGGCATTCGGTCGCACCGGTTTTGATAGTAATCATAGCATTTCTCTGAGTGGTGGTAATAAGAATGCAAATTTCAATTTGAACTATACTCGTGTTGACAACAAAGCCATTATGTATGGTTCGGATTATCATCGCAACAATTTGTCGTTAAAGGCTAAATTCAAACCCATTAAGAATATGACGATAGCCTTTAATACCCGTTACTCGGGAACAGAGGTTCGTGGATCCGGAACAAGCGGTACCAACGATTTAGGAGGTAGTTCCTCTTCTGAATCACGTTTGCGTAGCGCCGTAGTGTATACGCCGACTCCACTATATAAAGCGACTCAAGAGGAAGATGATGATGATTCCGGCCAATTCGGTGGCTTGTATGACCCAATAAAAACAATCAACCATAACTATAAATACAAAAAGGATACCCGTTTGAATATTAACGGTTATATTTCCTACAAGTTTGCGAAATATTTCACATGGAAGTCTGATATTGGTTACGATACAAGATCCCAGACAACGAACCAATTCTATGGAACAATTACCAAAACGGCTCAGCAAGCCACACTATCAATGGATAAGACATTAGGAATGGTAGAGGAAAAATTTAACTCTAAATTCCGTCAGACGAATACATTCCAATATGAGCAGAAATTCAAAAATGCGCATAATGTATCTATCTTAGTCGGTGAGGAGATTATGATAAACAAAGGCTGGACAAAGACTGAGGTATGTGCAGGTTTTGACTCTACTATTGTCGCTCCAAAGGTATTTGATTTGTTAGGAAGTGCGGAGTCTTATAGTGTTTCCAATTATATCGATCCTAATGATAATATGTTGTCATTCTTCGCTCGTGCGAACTATGATTACAAATCGCGTTACTATATATCGTTGACGTTCCGCGCCGATGGTTCATCGCGTTTTTCAAAAAATAACCGTTGGGGCTTCTTCCCCTCCGCAGCCTTGGCCTGGAATATCGCAGAAGAGAGCTTTATGGAAAAAGCTCAGAGTTGGCTGTCTCAGTTGAAATTGCGTTTCTCGTATGGTACAGCAGGAAACAACCAGGTGAAATTAGGTTATCTCTATCCTGAGTTCCGGTCAACTATGGCAGGGGATTCTAAAGCTGTTCATCCCTGGATAAGCGGTTTTACAAATATGTGGACTATTGGTGGTCAATCATCCCAGAAAATCGCCCCCAATCAGGATCTTAAGTGGGAGACAACGATTACCCGTAACTTAGGATTGGACTTCGGTTTCTTCAATCAGCGTTTGAGTGGTTCTTTGGATATGTACATCAATACAACAAAAGATTTAATCCTTCTCTATAACTTAGCACAAAGTTATTCTGCGCAATACCGCAATATCGGTTCAACGGAGAATATGGGTATCGAATTTTCTGTAACAGGTGTTATTTTAGATAAACGTTCGAAGAACCTGCACTATAATTTGACTATTAATGCCAATATTGCAGCTAATAAGAATAAAATCAAGGATTTAGGTAACTTGGATTATATGCCTGGAAATACTAGCTTAATGGCAGGCATAACAGAAGAGTTCCGTGCATATCCAGGATCGGCTCTTGGCAATATCTATGGTTTTAAGACCAATGGATATTACACGGCGTCAGATTTTAAATCTTATGACGGGGAGTCTAAGAAATGGGTTCTTGATGAAACAAAAGAGGGCTATGTGACCCCATATAGTGAGCACGCTGTAGGAATAGCGCCGGGGCATATCAAATTAGCTGATGTATCCGGTCCTAATGGAACACCCGACGGTAAGGTAGATGGAAATGATATCGTGGTATTAGGTAATGCACTGCCGAAAGCTTCAGGTGGTTTTGCTCTGAACTTCAATATTGGTGGCGAGAAATGGGGACAAGTTGACTTAGGAGCTAACTTTACTTATTCGATAGGTAACAGTGTTCTGAATTACAATAAGTTAGATTGGACCACTATTGGAACATCCGATGAAAAAACATCTTGGCGAAACATGTTGACCACTATGGCGTACGGAAATCGCTACTCGATGTTTGATAATCAGGGAACTTATTTGCCAGATGCCCTTTTGGAAAGTCCGGAGGTTGATGGCGATGTAGCAATGATGATTGACATGTTGGATGCAGCCAATGCTGGAGCAACTGTTCGCTCACCGTTTATGCGTAAGAATGTATTGACTGATGAGATTGTAGAGGATGGTTCGTTCCTTCGTTTGAACCAATTGACAGTCGGTTACTCATTGGCTGACAAGTGGATTAATAAGGCATATATTACCAAATGCCGTATTTATTTCCAGGTAAGTAATGTGTTCTGTTTGACCAAATACTCCGGCTTCGATCCCGAGGTGGATGTATATAGCAGTAAGAACCCGTTATGTCCGGGTGTTGATTTCTCGGCTTATCCAAAATCCAGAGGTTTCAATGTCGGAGTTAACTTGTCTTTCTAAATTAAATAAATCATAAAGATATGAAAAAGTATATAAGTTATATTTTGATGGGCGTAGCAGTTCTCTGCACCGGTTGCGAAGATTATTTCTCAACTAATTCGCCCTCTGCAATGGGAAATACTATCTTTACCTCAGCAGATCAGATAGATGAGGTGATAGCAGGAATATATGTGATTTTAGGAGAGGAGAACTCATATAGAGGTCGTTTGGGTGGTTACTATGTAATATCCGGTACGGATTGTGAGATGTATGTCTCCGGTGCTCCTGAGTACGCAATATATGGAATGACGAGTTCAGATGATGCTTATCTTTCTGCGAAAGGAAAGCATGCGTGGGGTTACTTGACTGCCGGAATCGAGCGTGCAAACGTAGCGATAAACGGAATCGAGCAGTATGCGGATACGATAAAGAATTCAAAGGTTCGTTATCTTTATGGCGAGGCATTGACTCTTCGTGCATGGTTGACATACGAGATGCTCAAATTCTGGGGCGATATTCCTTATATGTTTGCGCCTATGGGTGGCACGGATGAGGCTATCTATCCAAAGAAAGTGGATCGTAATATTGTATTTGAGAAACTGCGCGAAGATTTGAAACACGCCGCTAACCTAATGCCGAATGCGAAGGGTTGTCCCGGCAATACCGTTGAACGCTGCAGCCGTGAGTTTGCGCTCGGTTTGTTAGCTCGTATTGATATGGTATATGCCGGTAAGGCAATGCGTCCAGACCAAATGGTAAAAGGTAGTTCCTATAAAGTTCAATTTAATACGACTCCTGAGAAACGCTTAGAATTACTGGAGGAAGTAATTTGGGCTTGTGACGAGGTTATTGCAGCAGATGGAGAAAGCAAGTGGATGGACAATTACGAGGATATTTTCAAAGCTGTATCTGGAAGTGTAACCGATTATATGTCGACGGAGAGTCTCTGGGAAATCCCGTTTGCGGATGGTGTCCGTGGCTGTTTCATGCAAATGATGGGTGCTTATCTGAATAAGACCGTTTATAATAACGAGACTCCTTTCAAGGGTACGGTTAAGTCGTCAGATAATTTATCGAACCCTAAGATTGTTGTTCCTCCCTCTTATCTCTTGTCTTTTGAGAAAGGAGATAAGCGTAAATGGGTGACTGTAAGTCCGGGAGAGTGGAACTATGATGAAAAGTCGAAAATAGAAGGACTGACAGAAAAGGTATTGTATCAAAAACCGGAGAAAATTACAAAAATGTATCTCGGCAAGTATCGTCATGAATGGATGAAGCAGCCCATGAATAATCGAGAGGATGGAGTAAATGTACCAATCATGCGTTACACAGACGTTTTGTTATTGTATGCAGAGGCTGCAATAGGTAGTGTATGCGAGGTTGGTAATCCGAGTAATGCAGATTTGACAAAAGCGCAAGAGTACTTCAATAAGGTACGAACACGTGCGGGTGTGGAAACTAAGACGCTGACTATGGAGAACCTGATGCAAGAGCGTGCATGGGAGTTTGCAGGTGAATTTATCCGTAAGTATGATTTGATGCGTTGGGGTGTATTTGCTGAGAAACTTTGGGCTACTCAGGAAGATAATAAGCACTTTACTCATTCTCAAAATGAGGAAATCGATTTTACGGGAACTCCGTATGAGGGGAAACTGCCGCAGAAGATTTATGTGAAGTATGCTGCAGATAATACGGTTACTACTGATGGATCAGATGCTTATCGTATTGTAGATGTCTATGGCTTAACACTTGGAGAGAATACCGTGCCAGTAGGCTATGAAGATGAAACCAATACTGGTGGTTGGGTGGAAGTAGAGGCGTTTACTGATAAAAAAGCGGCAGCCTTCAAAGTAGCCAGCAAGGGCAATCTGGTATTTGATATCAATTTGACCAAAGATCAATTAGAAGCACGTCAGTACTGGCCGCTTTTCAATCAGATTACTGGTGCAAACCCGAATCTCTATAATGATTACGGATATTAGTAAAATAGGATTTTTTGCGATTCTTATCTTCGGATTTCTGGCATGCAGTCAGGGATCCGGAGGTGATGATCCTTCTCCTTCAGGGGACAAAGTTCTTGCATTCCCCGGAGCAGCCGGAGGCGGAAAGTATACCACCGGTGGGCGTGGTACGGCCGTATATGCGGTCACTACTTTAGAGGACGATGTAGACAATCCAAAAAGTGGTATGCTTCGGTATGCTATACAAAGACCTGGACGGAAAATAATTATATTCAATGTAGCTGGTCTTATAGAGTTAAAAGCAACGCTTGAGATTCGTGTCGGAAATGTAACTATATTAGGTCAATCCGCTCCGGGAGATGGAATCTGTCTTTCGAATTATCCTCTTGTAGTGAATGCCGACAATGTAATTATCCGCTTTATGCGTTTTCGTATGGGTGACCAGAAAGGAAAGGAGGCCGATGCACTGACTATAGAGAAGGGTCGCAAGAATATCATGATAGATCACTGTTCTTGCTCATGGAGTACGGATGAGTGTTTGTCTATGTATGGAGTGAAGGATGCAACTGTGCAATATTGCATTGTGTCAGAATCGCTCAATAATTCTGTTCATGCGAAAGGTGCACATGGTTATGCAGGTATCTGGGGTGGGGATAATACGACTTTCCATCATAACCTGTTAGCTCATCACAGTAGCCGTATGCCGAGGTTTGACCATGATTATGTAACCACAACGAATATTGGTCCGACGGATTACATCAATAATGTAGTTTATAACTGGAAGAGCAATTCTGCTTATGGAGGCGAGAGTGCAACCAATTCCGGAAATCAGCGTCAGTATAATTTCGTTGCCAATTATTACAAGCCCGGTCCAGCGACTAAGTCCGGAGTGAAGTCACGTTTGCTTAATCCGACGACGAAGTGCGGTAATTGCGGGTCAAGCGTAAGGCCCGGAAAATTCTATTTGGTGGGGAATATTATGGACGGATCCACTACTGTTTCGACGTATAATTGGGAAGGTGTATTCCCAGATGAAAGCAGCAAGAAGGACCAATGCCGCTCGGATAAGCGTTTTGTGCTAAGTACTCCGATGACCGGAGAACAGTCGGCGGGTGATGCCTATGAAACGGTGTTGGCTAAAGCCGGTTGTTCGTTGAAGCGCGATCGAATAGATGAACGCATTGTAGATGAGGTAAAAAACGGGACTTATACGTATGAGGGGTCTAACCGTGGTTCGGATGTAAAACAATCTGATTGGTCGCTTTGCGGTTTAATCGATACACCGAATGATGTGGGCGGTTGGCCAGAGTATAGGGGAACAAAAGATTATTCTTTGGATACTGACAAGGACGGAATTCCTAATGCATGGGAGACAGCGCATGGGCTTGATCCGAATGACGCGACTGATGCTAAAGCAACTACATTGCAGGCTCCGTATCTGAATCTTGAAGTTTATCTCAATGATATTGTAAAGGATCTATATTAACGTATAAAATCGCTACAAAATGAAAAAATACACATTTTTTAGCAAAAAATACTTGTATATATCTGAAAAATATAGTACCTTTGCAGCGAATTTGTAAAATGAACTTTACAATTAACATTAATATTAACTTTTAAAAACTAAGAGTATGAAGAAAATTTTCCTCTTCGCAGCAGCTGTAATGACAGCGCTGAGTATGAATGCAGCTCAGGTTTGGAATGTATCTGAATGGACTGCAGCGGATCCGTATGAGACTTTGGACAATAATGGTCTGATTCTTATTCCGGGTTCAAAAACTTTTAAGGTAACAGAGAATAATAAATCATGGGAAAATCCGAATGATCAAACTGATGCTTTCTCATTCACAAAGCGTCTTCAAGCTGGTGGAGCAGGAAAGGCTACAGAGCGTGCTATCCAGATTCCCGTAAATGCAAATGAGAATGTAGAGGTATGGGCAATTACAAGTAATAGCACAACTACCGGTAAAATCTATTTTGGTTCTGCTTCTGCGGACATCAATGGTGAAGGTCTGAACTATTTTTGCTATCAGGCAAAGTCAGCCGGCAATATCGTTGTATATGCTGACTGCAACGCTAACTACTATGCTTTCCGTACCGGAGCTACCAATGTAACTCCTAACGTTACCGATGGCGGCGAAGGTGGCGAAGGCGGCGAAGGCGCTGCCGGCGTATGGAACTTCAGCGAGTGGGGCGCATCTACGGGTTATACGAATCAAGTAAAGAATAACCTTGGTTTGTATGCATGTTCTCCAAGTGCAGAGACGCAGATTACCAATTTCGGTCTAACCGAAGCTAACTCAAAGAAATTTGATGATGGTTTCGAGGGTTCGATGCGTTTCAAACTCAATGGTGGTGGCTACTCAAGCGCAGCAGGTTTCTCAGCTACTCCTACTCAACGTTTCGTATATTTTGATGTAACTGCTGTTTCTCATATCAAAGTTTGGTTCCTTACTGGTGGTAGTGGAGAGCGTACGCTTTTTATTACTGATGGCGAAAATACCATTGCTTCTTTAGCTCATGATGGTTCCAGCGACAAGCTGATCCTTGAGGGAGACTCAAAGGGTGCAGGTCGTATTTATATCTTTGCTGATCAGGCATGCAACCTCTACAAGATTGAGGCAACCAATGTAGGTACTACTCAGGAGATCAAAGAGGATGAGCAAGGTATTGAGGAACTCCTCGTTGCTCCGAAGGCTACTAAGATGGTTTACAAAGGACAGGTAGTTATTGTTAAAGAAGGTCGTATGTTTAACCTTCTTGGCGCTGAGGTTCTGAAGTAAAACTCTAAAAAGAAAGATCAGCCAAGCATGGCTGATGCAATAGAAAGGGAAAGGCTCGCAGATTTGCGAGCCTTTTTTATTGTGCATCAATGCAGGATACGGGCGCAGAATGGCTCGGCATGTATGCCGAGAGTTGAACAGGGGGGACGGGGAAAGGGGGTATGGGGACAGGGATTATGAGGAGAGAGGGGAGGAGGAGAGGGAGTGGAGGAGGGAATCAGATGAAATGGCGGGTGGAGGAGATGTAATCGATGGTGGGTTGGGGGATATCGGAGCGGGTTTGGGCGAGGGTGGGCCATTGGGCAACGGCATCGACGACCTGATCAATGATCTTAGGCGCTTTTTTGATGTTCATCTCATATGCCACTTTGAGGAGGTCTTCGCGGGTGATGGCGTCCCATTTATTGTTAATGGACATTTGGTGGGTGTTTGTCCAAATGCCGTCGGCGCTATACGCCCAAGACATGTCGTACGCCGGAGAGAGATGCCAAGTGCCGTTTTTATCCATGAGGAAAGAGATGTTCTTGGTATGGTCGTCTTGGTTGCGTGCTACCACATTGAAGACCATCCGGCGGAAAAATTCCTCGGCATCGGAGTAAGGAAGGTAAAGTTGGCGCATAACCCCGAAGGCTTGTTCGTACGAGTAGGCATGCAGCATATTGTAGTCATAGTGCGCGAGCCCGCAGAGTGTCTGCATGTGTATTTTTTCTCCGTTTTGTCGATCAAAACGGCGCGTCATGAAGTGTGCCCTTCCGTTTTCGCGCAACAGGCGGCACTCGGTCATGTTGATGCCCGCTTCTTTGGCAAGGAGGTAGTGGATATATTCGATTTCTCCGAAGTGTTGCGGGTCTCCTAGTTCTTTGTTGGTCACGCCATCGAGTTTGATGAGCCAGTAGTCAAATCCTTCGGGAGCAGAGAGCTGTCCGCTTCTGACCTCTCCTGTTGTATCGTTATAGGCGATGACGGCTTTTGCCCGCTGTCCACCGGCAGAGGTGCCCACGCGGATGATGTCCATGAGTGCTTCGGTGGGTTCGGACAAGTTGGTTTGCAGCGCTTGTTTGCTATGCAGCACTTCCCGTGCGGTCTCAACCAGATTGTTGATTTCGATGGTATGCTCCATATCCAGTTGGCGCTCCTGTGAGGGCACAAACTCCAAAGCTCCCATACTTCGTTTGCCCTGAAAACAAAGTCTCTCCACCGGGTTGGCTGTTTGCCTATTCTGCGCAATGAGCCATTTATCCAACAGCGCCCGTCCAAAAGCGTCCGGCAGGGCTTCCGCCAGCAGTCCCGGGAGTCCCATGAAAGTCTGTTTGGGCAATTCGGGGAAGGAGTAGATACGAGAACCGAGCGGCATGGTCAGCGGTGCTATCTCCAGACCGCTGTTGATAAACTCGGGTGCATACTGGAAAGTAGCGTAACCATGACGCTCGTTCCAGAGGACAACACCTACGAGGCGGTTCCATAAATGAACTTCAGCTGCGATTACCATGAGGAAAGAGGTTTAGAGGGTTTTGTATTGTTTTTATTGCGGACACGTTTAGGCGTTGCGTTTTTTCGCAATGCCTCCGCGTATGCAATAGGGCTGATTTCTTCTTCCCGGAAGAAAGGTTCCAGCAGATCGAGGCTCTTTATCGTCCGCAGAACCTGAATCAAGGTGAGCAGCGAGCTGTTTTGTCCTTTTTCAATGTTCCCGACCGCAGAAAGAGCCACTCCGGCTTGTTCAGATAGCTGTTTTTGGGTAAGGTTAGCTGCAATTCGCCGGCTTTTTACCTTCAGACCGATTTGCGCTAAAAGCGCGTTATTGGAAGAGAAATAAGTGTCCATAATATTTGCTATACCAATTTTTACGCTGCAAAGTTACAAATAAAATTTGATATAGCAAATATTTTTTGGAAAAAAATGCAAAATAAATGTATTTTGTCACCTAAATGGGGCAAAAGGGTGGAGGAGAGATAGGTAGGACGTTATTGTCCCGGTTGGCAGGAGACGCCTGCGTATCTCTTTTCGTTTTTGAGATACGAAAGCACACCCGCGCAATCTATTTCCTCTTTGGGTCTCTGATACGTCTCGGTTTTATTTTTGCCGTTCGCCATAAATGTACAGACACAGATATTCGTTTCAACTCCAGTAGAGGGGTTGGTGACCTGCTGATAGATGTCCTTAAAAGTGTTTTGCCATGCCTCTTTTTCGCAACCTGCCAACGAAAAACAGAGACTTGCCAGCACTATCGCGCTGACAAGTCCAATTTTATTCCATGGGTGAGCCATTCCAGATGATATTTTTGGTGTGTTTGAGTGAGTTCTCTTTCTGCGGGGTCATGATGCAGTTTTGGAAAGTGATGTCCTCGGCGAAATCGATGGTCATACCTTCGCGGGTAGCGTACCAGTTGACCCCATCAAAGAGGATGTTATGTACGGGCAGACCTTTCATACCTTCCATTGTAACAGCCTTTTGGGCATTGACGCTGGTGATATTTCGGAAGGTGAAATTGCTCCACTCGGGGAAGAACTTACTCTTGTCGTCACTATCCGTAGCGCCACGTCCACCGGCAGCACGGTCGGCATAACCGGATTGGAAGAGGAAAGCAGATTCGCGGATATCCTTCATGGTGATGTTATAGCAATAGATATCCTCGCACCATCCACCACGACCCGGAGCGGATTTGAAACGGCAGCCGATATCGGTGCCATCGAACATACAATCTTTGACGATGATGCGTTGCATACCACCGGAGTACTCAGAACCGATGACGAATCCTCCGTGCGCGCGGTAAACGGTATCGTTGGTGATGAGGAAGTCTCGTTGGGGGCCGGCATCAACTCCTTTCTGTCCAGCGCCGCCTTTCATACAGAGACCATCATCACCGCAGCTCACGTGACATCCGGCGATGAGCGCCACTTGTACGTTACCCGGGTCGATGGCATCACCGTTCTGCGCCCACCACGGACAATCGATGGTGACATTCTCGATGATGAGGTTCTGGATTCGGGTCGGCACCAAGTGGAGTTTGGGGCTGTTGCGAAGGGTGACACCTTCGATGAGGACATTCTTCGAATCGATAATATTTACCAAAGTCGGACGCATTTTCTCCTGGATCTCGGGTGTTGCGGCAATATTGGGTATTCCGAGTTCGGGGTTGAGGTTGAAGGGGTACCAGATGCGATAGGTCTTATCGTCCTGCTTGAGGGTACCTCCCAGCGCGAGTGCTTCATCCCAAACCTCTTTGAGTCCACCATCGCGTACTACTTTCTTCTCTTTGATGGGTCGCCAGATGAAGCCCTGTCCGTCGATGACACCTTTACCGGTTACGCCAACATTCTCGCATTTAGTAGCGCGGATGAGTGCGTTACATTTCTTGCTACCATCGCGAGGATCGTTCTTCTGAACGTAGAGTTCCTTGTTCTCGCTGCCGAGGATGGTAGCACCTTTTTTGAGGTGGAGGTCAATATTGCTTTTGAGAACAATGGGTCCGGTTTTCCATACACCGCGGGGAACGATGACGTGTCCGCCGCCCATTCTACTGATCGAGTCGATAGCTGCTGCAAAGGCTTCTGTACAATCCGTTTTGCCGTCCGGCACAGCTCCGAACATCGCGATATTGAGTGCGTTGTTAGGGAAATGTATTTCCTTGACGTGCTCGATCTCAATGGGCAAGTTGGTGTAATAATGGTCATACTTGCTTTGTGCGCTTGCGAAGAGCGCGGCGCCCAGCAGGAGGGCAGAGAAGAAGATTTTTTTCATGATAGGTGTTATTTTTGTTTTTTTTGTGATCTCGTCATTTCGTGATCTCGTGATCTCGAGGATTAATAGGTGTGTTGCAAGAATCATGCCAAAGCCGCTATTTTGAGAGCGGCATTGATGCCGTCGAGTGCGGAAGAGGTGATACCTCCGGCGTAGCCGGCTCCTTCACCACAGGGGTAGAGGCCGGGTGTGGAGACGGATTGGAGTGTCTCGGGATCACGAGGGATACGCACGGCGCTGCTACTTCGGCTCTCGACACCGAGGATGACGGCGTCGTTGGTGAGAAAGCCCGGGTACTTGCGGTCAAAGTCTCGGAAGCCCTGTTGGAGGCGTTTGCCGATATGAGGGGGCAACCAGAGGTCAAGGCGGGAGGGGACGATGCCCGGCAGGTAGCTGCAAGGCGGGAGGTCCTTTGAGGGGCGGGATTCGACGAAGTCTTTCATCCTCTGCGCAGGCGCGGCGGATGAATTTGATATTTGATATTTGATATTTGATATTTGGGAAGCTTGCATAAATGCAAGCTGCTCAAGGGATTCTTGGTATTCGAGACCGCGAAGAGGGTCATTGCCCGGGATGTCTTCGGGGTTTATCTGGACCACCATGCCTGAGTTGGCGAAAGGTGAGTTGCGGTGGGACGCGGACATGCCGTTGACGACACAGGTGTCGGGTGTACTACCGGCAGGAACGATGTGTCCGCCCGGGCACATACAGAAGGAATAGACCCCGCGACCGTCCACCTGGGTGACAAGGGAGTAGGAGGCGTTGCCAATTAGGCTGACTACGTCATCCTGACCGCCTGCGGCTGTAGGACCGCTTTGCTGAAAGACCGCTTTGCTGAAAGACCGCTTCGCTGAAAGATGGTACATGAGGCGGTTGATGAGGGATTGGGGATGTTCGGCGCGTACGCCCATGGCGAAACCTTTCGTTTCGAGGGCGACGCCTTCGGCTGCTAACATCCTATACGTATCGTGGGCGGAGTGACCTATCGCCAGTATCGTTGGCACCGCCAACGATAGACCGGCTTCGCCTGATAGACCGCTGACGCTGTAGGACCGCTGCGCTGAAAGACCGCCTTCGGCTGAAAGATTTTTGAGGCTCTCAATTTTTGTGTTAAAATGGATTTCGCCGCCGTGTGAGAGGATGCAGTCGCGGATGTTTTTGATGATAGAGGGTAGTTTGTCGGAACCTATATGTGCGTGTGCTTCGTATAGGACGGTGTCGGGAGCTCCGAAGAAATGGAAGAGCTCCATGACGCGTTGCATGTTCCCACGTTTTTTGGAGCGGGAGAAGAGTTTGCCATCGGAGAACGTACCGGCTCCTCCTTCGCCGAAACAGTAGTTCGATTCAGGGTTGAGTCCTTCGTTTCGGTTGAGGAGGGCGATATCTTTTTTTCGCTCACTGACTTCTTTTCCGCGCTCGTAGATGATAGGTTTGATGCCATGCTCGATGAGCGTCAGAGCGGCAAAGAGTCCTGCAGGACCAGCTCCGATGATGATGGCAGAACGTGAAGCGTTATGGACGTCTTGGAAAACGGGCGGCTCGTAAAGGGGGGTCGGAGCATCCTTGGCGACGGGTTTTCCTGCATCATCCGTAAGAACAGTAAGATGCACCTTCAGCTCGCGCTGACGTGCATCTACACTTCGCTTGACCACCCGCCATTTCTGAGCCGCCGTATACGCCTCAAGCGGAGATAATATATACTGCTTTGAATCCACGAGGGTTACTTGCTCATTTTATTCAGCACAGTTTCCAAGCCTATTTCTTTCACTTTCTCGTTGATCTTGGTCTCGAGTTCTTCGCAGAGATCGGGGTTTTCGGCAAGCACAGCTTTGACGTTATCGCGTCCTTGTCCGAGTTTGGTGTCTCCATATGAGAAGAAGGAACCGCTCTTTTTGATGACTTCTGTTGCAACTGCGAAATCGAGGATTTCACCTATACGGGAGATACCTTCGTTGAACATGAGGTCGAACTCGGCTTTTTTGAAGGGAGGTGCCACTTTGTTCTTCACTACTTTGACGCGTACTTGGTTACCTTTGATTTGCTCGCCGTCTTTGATCTGCCCCGTACGACGGATGTCCAGACGCACGGAAGCGTAGAATTTGAGGGCGTTACCGCCGGTGGTAGTCTCGGGGTTTCCGAACATGACGCCGATTTTCTCGCGGAGCTGGTTGATAAAGATGACGGTAGTGTTGGTTTTATTCACCGAAGCGGTCATTTTGCGCAGTGCTTGAGACATCAAACGGGCTTGTAGTCCGACTTTGTTATCTCCCATATCTCCGGTTATTTCCGCTTTCGGGGTAAGGGCAGCGACTGAGTCGATGACGATGAGATCCACGGCAGCGGAACGAATCAGTTCGTCGGCGATCTCCAGCGCTTGTTCTCCGGAATCGGGTTGTGCAATGAGCAGTTCGGCGATGTTCACACCGAGTTTCTCGGCATAGAAACGGTCGAAAGCATGCTCGGCATCGATGATAGCGGCAATACCGCCTGTTTTTTGAACTTCCGCCATCGCGTGAATAGCGAGGGTCGTTTTACCGGAGGACTCGGGACCATAAATCTCGATGATACGTCCGCGGGGATATCCTCCTACTCCGAGTGCGTAGTTGAGACCGAGACTACCGGTAGGAATAACAGGTACATTCTCGATATTCTCATCTCCTAATTTCATGATGGCGCCTTTACCGAACTCTTTGTCAATCTTCGCCATAGCGGCCTGCAGCGCTTTCAGTTTGTCTGCATTGGGGGCTTGTTTCTCTGCCATAAAAATATTTACGATTTAATGATTTACGATTTGTTCATTTAGCGACTGCAAAGGTACAAAAAAAAAAGCACATGTGCAAGAAATGTGCTATTTTTTTGAAAAATATCTGCAATATTGCGCCAATCCGCATGATTCGCATTGTGGTTTGCGTGCTTGGCATATGTAACGTCCATGGAGTAGAAGCCAATGATGCGCTTTTGGGATGATGGAAGCCGGGATGTACTTGACGAGTTGGCGTTCTGTTTGGAGTGGGTTCTTGCTGTTGGTGGTCAGACCGAGTCGTTCGGAGACACGGAAGATATGTGTATCAACCGCCATAGTGGGTTGGTTCCAGATGACCGCGCAGACGACGTTGGCGGTCTTTCGTCCGACACCTTGGAGGGTTTGCAGGTCATCTATGTTATCGGGGACGATGCCGTGGTAGGCGGAGACGAGGCGCTGCGCCATTTGGACCAGATGTTCCGCCTTCGAGCGAGGGTAACTGACGGATTTGATGTATTCGAAGACCTCGTCGGAGGTAGCTGCGGCTAAAACTTCGGGGGTCGGGTATGCGGCAAAGAGAGCCGGTGTGACCATGTTGACGCGTTTGTCGGTACATTGGGCGGAGAGCATGACGGCAACGAGGCACTGGAAGGGGTTGGCGAAGTTGAGTTCGCTCTCTGCGACAGGCATGTTGGCATCAAACCAAGCGAGAACGGCTTCAAAGAGCTGTTTTTTATTTACTATTTGGTCATTTACCATGTACTATTTATTTAGACATTTGGTCATTTAAATAGGTTTTGCTCAGGAATTGCAAGAGTTGGGTAGCTTGTTGTTGGACGGAAACGGTCTCCGGGGAGATCTCTCGTTTCTGGAGGTGAAGGAGCATGATCTGGTAGAGGAGGGTAAAACAAGCTTCGAGATCGCTCATGGTGGGGCGGTCCGTCTTGGCTTTGAGGAGGTTGAGTTGCGGGGTGAGACGGATGATGGCAGCGCGGTACATCGCATCCTCGTTGAGGAGTTGGGTGTGCAGGTCTTCCATCTCCGCAAGGGCGTTTTGCGCCAAAGCCAGATGTCCGCCTTCCATAATACCCTCTCGGTGCATCATTTCGTTCAATTCGTGCAGTTCGGGAGTTGCGTCAGCGTTTTGCGGGAAAGCACGGAGGTAGTCCTCCATTTGCCACAAATAGAGGATGTATTCGGCTATGTTGTTTTTTTTAGATTTCATCAAAAATATTTACGATTTAACGATTTACGATTTTAAGATTTATTGACGATTGAGTTTTATTTACGATTTACTATGCGGTGGTTTCTTCATCGTCATCAAAATCTATTTCGTCGAGGTAGTTGTCGGACATGAAGATTTCAATGTCCCGGCGGTCTTTCTTGGTGGGGCGACCTAAACCTCTGTCACGTTGTCCGTTTCCCGCCATGCGCGCGAGTTCGAGCAGTTCCAGTTGTTTGGGATCCGTGCAATCTTGCAAGTATTCCGGTACAAGCTTCGCTCCTAAACGGTTTTCGGTCAGTTGCAAGACCTTGTAGGTATAAGTAATCGGGCCTTTTCGGACGGAGAACTTATCGCCTATTTTGAACGTGCGGCTCGGTTTGAGTTGGACACCATTCATGGTGATTCGTCCGTTCTTGCAAGCGTCCGCGGCGATAGAGCGGGTCTTATAGATCCGCATCGCCCAGAGGTATTTATCTACTCGAACTTCCATAATTTTAGTCGAAAGTCAAAAGTCGAAAGACCGTAGCCAGTGGCTACTCAAAGCCGCTTTCTACTTTGAGCGTAGCGGTCTTTCTTCTTTCAGCGAAGCGGTCTATTATTAAACTGATTCATCGTTCTATCGATGCCGGCGAGGCAGAAAGAAGGGATGATTTGGGAGGTTACTTTGAGGCGTTCGTCGATCTGTTTCTTCTCTTCGTCGGTCCATTCGCCGAGGACGAAATTAATCTGCGCGCCGCGGGTGTATTCATTGCCGATGCCGAAACGTACACGTGCGTACGCGTCCGTTCCTAATACGGATTGGATGTTTCCAAGTCCGTTATGTCCGCCGTTGGAGCCTTGTTTGCGGATACGGATGGTACCGAAGGGCAGGTTGAGATCGTCCACCAGAACAAGCATGTTCTCAACCGGGATTTTCTCCTGTTGGAGCCAGTAGCGTACGGCGTTGCCGCTGAGGTTCATGTATGTAGAGGGCTTGAGGAGTACCATCTCGGCGGATTTAACGCGACATTTGGCTACGAAACCATAGCGTTTGTCCTCCCAGCGGGCATTGACGGATGCAGCAAAGGCATCGATCATCATAAAACCGATGTTATGGCGCGTACCTGCGTACTCGTCGCCGATATTTCCAAGTCCGACAATAAGGAATTTCACGTGAAATTAAAAATTAAGAATTAAAAATGAAGAGCGGGGCGTTAAACGCCTCGCCCCTTTGTACATTGTACCTTGTCACTTTGTGACTTCGGTTTAGCCTTGTTTGCTCTGGCGGGTAGCCTTCACCTCAGCGACGCAAGCGTCAGCGGGGTTGACAAACTTCAGACCCTCAACCTTGACGTCAGCAACGGCGATCTTCTTACCCAGACCAAGCTCGGTAACATCCACGTTGATGCGATCAGGGAATGCGGTGTAGATACCACAAGCTTTGAGTTTGCGCATGTTCTGAACCAGTTTACCACCGGCTTTAACACCTTCAGCAAGACCGTTGAGTTGGAGCGGAATCTCTACTACAACCGGCTTCTTCTCATCAACAGCGAGGAAGTCGATATGGAGGGTTTTTCCGTCAATCGGGTGGAACTGAAGCTCCTTAACGATTGCTTTGGTTTTGGTGTCACCAACGGTGAGGTCAACGATCTGTGTGTCCGGGCTGTAGATGAGCTTGCGAACGTCAGCAGCAGCTACCGTGAAAGTAGCGTTGATGCCACAACCATAGATGTTGCAAGGAATCAGATCCTCTGCGCGGAAAGCTTTAGCAGCTTTCTTACCGTACTCGCTACGCGGAGTACCTACTAATGCGAATTCTTTCATTGTAAAATTAAAATTTTCCAATGGACTATTGGCTGCACCTCAGCATTAAACTAGTTTACTGCGTTCGGTTTGCACAATAGTTCATCTTTGTGTTACTTAATACCGTGTATTCCATCACACGTCGTCGTCCGTCAAGACGTTTGACTTTCGACTATAAAGGCTGCTTGCTTAATCGTTTGTTCTTACTATGACGATTAAGGCGGCAGCCTTGTTGTCCACCGAGGAGTCGAACCTCGCTTCTCGGAACCAAAATCCGGTGTAATACCGATATACGAGTGGACAGTCGCGTTCGGCAACAAGTGTGCAAAAGTTCATACCGCTCCGCTTAATGAACGGGCAACTTGTGCCTCCGCTCTCCCCAAAAATTAGCAATTTTCGGGGACCCCGTAATGGGTTTTAGCGAAAAAGCATGCAAAAGTACTGCTTTTTTTTGACATACGCAAATTTTTTGCAATATTTTTGCACTTTTATGCGCTTTTTCTTATTTTACGACCACTAAATAGTAGTTTTTCTTAGCCACAAGGGCACGATTAACTATTATCTCGCCACAACCAGATAATAGTTTTTCTTAGCCACAAGGGCACGATTAACTATTATCTCGCCACAACCAGATAATAGTTTTTTTTGCCTTTTTGGAAGAGTAAGTACTTTCCGTTGAGGAGGTTGGCGTCGGTGAGCGGGGTCTGTGGATCGGTGAGTTTCTCTTTGTTGAGGGAGAAGCCGTTAGCCTGAATCATCTTGCGTGCCTCGCCTTTAGAAGGGAAGATGTTCGTGCGCTCCGCGAGCAGATCCAAGGGTCCGATACCTGCTTTGAGGTCGGTCATCGGGATCTCGTATTGCTCAACGCCGTTGAAGATATCCAAGAAGGTCTCTTCGTCTAACGCGCGTAACGCGTCCGCGGTCGCGTTACCAAATAATATATTAGAAGCTTCAACAGCTGCGTTGTAGTCTGCTTCGGAGTGCACCATGGTGGTCACCTCTTTGGCGAGGCGTTTTTGGAGTACGCGCAGATGTGGTGCTTCTTCGTGCTCGGCGATGAGTGCTTCGATCTCCTCGCGGGTGAGGGAGGTGAAGATCTTGATATAGCGTTTAGCATCATCGTCGGAGACGTTCATCCAGAACTGGAAGAACTTATACGGGCTGGTGTATTTCTTGGAGAGCCATACATTACCTGATTCGGTTTTGCCGAACTTACCGCCATCGGCTTTGGTGATGAGGGGGCATGTGAGGGCGAAAGCGGTTTTGCCATTCATCTTGCGCATGAGCTCGATACCCGTGGTGATATTTCCCCACTGGTCCGAACCACCCATCTGCATGAGGCAGTTCTTGTGCTCGTTGAGATAGACGAAGTCGTAGCCCTGCAGAAGTTGGTACGTGAACTCCGTGAACGACATACCTTGCGAGAACTCGCCGTTGAAACGCTTCTTGACGGAGTCCTTCGCCATCATATAGTTGACGGTGATGAGTTTGCCTATATCGCGCGTGAAATTAATAAAGGTGTAGTCCTTCATCCAATCGTAGTTGTTCACCAATTCAGCAGCGTTGGGTGCGTCGGAATTGAAATCCAGAAAGTGCTCCAACTGCTCGCGGATGCACGCTACGTTATGGCTGAGGATCTCCTCGGTGAGGAGGTTTCGTTCGGCGGATTTGCCGGAGGGGTCTCCGATCATGCCAGTAGCACCGCCGATGAGGGCGATAGGCTTGTGCCCGCACGCCTGCAGGTGGCGCAGCATCATGATACCACAGAGGTGACCGATATGCAGACTGTCCGCCGTCGGGTCGATACCCACATAGGCGGTCGTCATCTCTTTCATCAACTGTTCTTCCGTTCCCGGCATGATATCTTGGAGCATGCCTCTCCAACGCAATTCTTCTACGAAGCTTTTTGTCATCGATTCAATAATTATTTAAAAGCGGCTGCAAAGGTACTGCTTTTTTTTTGAATATGCAAAAAAATAAGAAAAATATTGTAAAAAATAAGTTTGGCACGGGTTTTGTGGATAAGGGGTATACACTATTCTAAAGTGAGTAAATAGAGATTGTTTGTTATCAAAAAGAAAGGCTGCCGGGAGGCAGCCTTCTTTAATAATGAGCACGTTAGATTAGAGTTTGTAACGAACTGCGAACGCAATCTTCCAGTCGAAGAAATGGCTGGTATTATTATTACCATCGAAGCTCATGCCATAACCCGGACGGAAGTCAAAAGCCAAAGCCAGAGGTACACTAGCCAAGTCGTACTGCAAACCGGTAATAGCGTTGATACCAAACTTACCGCTGACAGTGTTGTAACCCCAAGCGGCAGTTTCGAGACCGTTGCACAAACCGAAGTTGATACCACCACCAGCATAAATCTTCAGGTTCTCAACCGGCAGTGCCCAGTGGTACTCTGCGTTCGGGTTGATGGTGAAGTCGTACATACCCGCGGAGTGGTTTTTAAAGGCTGCCTGAGTCAGACCTACAGCGAGGTCAGCCTGCAAAGCAAAGGCATCGTTGAACCAATACTTGTAGCTGGCACCATTCATACCACCTACTACAGCACCAATTTCGTGTTGAGCCATAGCGTTGATGCTAAACAAAGCAACAACAACTGCTAAAAAAATCTTTTTCATAATTTAAAATTTAAATTGTTTGTTAATTCATTTTTTTTGTTATTGCGATATCACGAGATCACGAGATTGCGATATCACGAGATTATTTATTCAGAGCAAGTGCTACGTTGACTGCGCAGGCTACGGTGCAACCTACCATCGGGTTGTTGCCGATACCGAGGAAGCCCATCATCTCTACGTGTGCCGGAACGGAGGACGAACCTGCGAACTGAGCGTCGCTGTGCATACGACCCAGCGTATCCGTCATACCGTAGGAAGCAGGACCTGCAGCCATGTTATCCGGGTGCAAGGTACGACCTGTACCACCACCGGAAGCAACCGAGAAGTACGGTTTGCCGGCGAGGATACGCTCTTTCTTGTACGTACCTGCTACCGGGTGCTGGAAGCGCGTCGGGTTTGTGGAGTTACCGGTGATGGAAACATCCACGTTCTCGTGCCAGAGGATAGCTACACCCTCACGTACATCGTCTGCGCCGTAGCAGTTAACCTTCGCACGCGGACCGTCGCTGTACGCTTTCTTGCGAACGATTTTCAGCTCGCCGGTAAAGTAGTCGAACTCGGTCTGTACATACGTAAATCCGTTGATACGGCTGATGATCATAGCGGCGTCTTTGCCCAGACCGTTCAGGATGCAGCGGAGCGGGTTCTTACGAACCTTGTTCGCCATCTCAGCAATCTTGATTGCACCCTCAGCAGCTGCGAAAGACTCGTGACCTGCCAGGAAAGCAAAGCACTGGGTCTCCTCGCGCAGCAGACGAGCTGCCAGGTTACCGTGACCGATACCTACCTTACGGTCGTCAGCCACTGAACCCGGGATACAGAATGCCTGCAAACCGATACCGATAGCCTCAGCAGCGTCAGCGGCGTTCTTGCAGCCTTTCTTCAGCGCGATAGCGGTGCCCACTACGTAAGCCCATTTCGCGTTCTCAAAACAAATACGTTGGGTCTCCTCGCAGGTCAGATAAGGATCGAGGCCGTATTGCTCGCAAATCTGGTTGGCCTCC
>ONMV01000040.1 GCA_900319005.1 uncultured Bacteroidales bacterium | reverse complement strand
GCCATCGTTGCTGGTGTTCCGGCGAAAGTGATTAACAAAACCCTTCGTGGCTTTACTATCGCGTAGATACACAAACAACAAGCCGGTAATTGACGTCTATGGAGATGACCAATTTTCTGGAATATAGCGAAAGGGCGCAGTTGCGCTCGTGGCTCATGGCGAATCATGAACTCCACACGATTGCTCGCAACGACGCCGAAACCGCAGCACAAGTCTATTCCGAATGAATTCCACGTGCCGAGCAGGTAGATGTATCGGTCCGTGCATCGAGGAAATAGCAATTTAATTTTTGTTCCATATCAGCAAGCGAAAAGAGCCCGTTAATTCCGGGCTCTTTTTGCGTAATTATACATGAAAACAAGAAAAAGAGATTAAAAACTTGCATATATGAAAAAAAAATATTATGGAACAATCAAATAAATCGGGTTTTAATTCCAAATTGGGTGTCATATTAGCCGCAGCGGGCAGTGCTATCGGTTTGGGAAATATCTGGAAATTTCAGTACGAGGCAGGTCAATATGAAACGATTTAAGTATATCCATATCTTAGCAGCCCTTTTCCTACTTCTCGGTATGGGAGTGCAATCTTACGTGTCCTACAGTAGGGCGCTTTTCCGTTTGCAGGAGAAGATGGATCTTGAGATGCAGATTGCGCAAGAGAAACTGCGGTTTGAACTATTCGATGCGCTGGATGCCAGTTCTCAGATAGCAGAAAAAGTGAAAAAGTGCCTGGAGGACCCGGATGAATTGTACGACAAGACAAGCGAACTCCTCAACCGCTATCCGAATTTTTATTCCTGCTATGTAGTTTTTCCACCGTATTATTATCCTGAAGAAGGGAAGTGGTTCGGTTTGACATCCTATCGTACGAAGGATTCGATTATTTCCCGTCCTTTTGGTAATGCGGAGCATGATTATTTTGAGCGTGAGTGGTACAAAGGAGCCGTACAAAGCACTGAGGGTTATTGGAGTACGCCTTATAGGGATGATGATTTTGATGAACCAATCTACACCTATTCAAAGGTCATGCGGGATGAAGAAGGAAAACTGATTTGCGTCATTGGCATCGATTTCAGTTTGAACTGGATACATAATCTATTAGAGCATTTCAAGCCATTTGAAGAGGCGGTGTTTATGCTCTATGGTTCCAACGGGACTCTTTTAGCAATGAGTAACGGAGCACCTGCGGACATCATCACGAGCAAGACCCTTCAACCAATCAACATCAAAATGGTGACTGCCGTTCCGAAACGTCATATTATTCAATCTCTCCGTTTAGGCACTTTGTTGCCGTTCGGCGTGTTTGTGTTAGGTATCCTCGTTGTGGGACTCTTGATTCGCCGCATCACGCGAGACGAACAAGTGAACGCACGCCTGGAGACGGAGAAAAAGGTGCTCTCGCACGAGCTGGAGATCGCCCATAACATTCAGATGGGCATCCTGAAGGACGAGAACGAGAAGAAGCAAGCCCAAGGCAACGGCGATATCGAACTGCAAACACTCTTGGTTCCGATGCGCGAAGTCGGAGGAGACCTCTTTGACTTCCATCGCGAAGGAGATGAGCTATGGTTCATCATCGGCGATGTGAGCGGCAAAGGTATTCCGGCAGCTATCTTCATGAGTGCCGCAGTTAACCTCTTCCGCGCAGCAGGAGTGCGTGCTACTTCTCCAAAAGAAATCATGGAAGAGATGAATGCTATTCTTAGCGAGAATAATCCCTCCCTGACGTTCGTGACGGCTTTTATCGGATGTTTACACATTCCTACCGGGGAACTGCTTTTCTGCAATGCCGGTCATTGTGCGCCGCTCATCAAACATAAACTGTCCGCTGTCAATCAGCATTCAGCCGTCAGCATTCAGCCGTCAGAAGTCAGATGTTTGCAGATAGAGCCGAACATTCCGTTGGGTTATGACGGCCGATATTGTTTTGTGGAGCAGGGGTGCATGCTCGGCGAAGGGGATACCCTTGTTCTGTATACGGATGGTGTGACCGAGGCTCGCAACGAGCGACGAGAGATGTTAGGCCTTAAGCGATGGTCGGACATAGTGGCGAAGAACGAGGATCTGCCAAATGCAATCAAACACTTTATAGGTCAGGCGGACCCCACAGACGACATCACTCTCATGACTATTTGTAAAAAGAGCCCCGTCCTACCTATGACGATAAATGTGCCTTGTCGCGAAGACCAGTGGCCTGTATTGCGAAATGCCATCCATTCTTTTGGTCTATGCATCGGAATGGAGAGAAAAGCACTCAAGAAATACGAAGTGGCCGCCGAAGAAGCTATAGTGAATATCCTTCATTATTCGCAGGCCAACGATATAGAAATAGTGCTCAGCAGTCAGGATTCGGCATTCACTATTCAGTTAATGGATGACGGACTGCCTTTTGACCCTACGGAGCATACTCCTAATAACAAAACAATCGACGAACGTCAAATAGGAGGAATGGGAATACATCTCATCCGACAGATTGTTGATGAAATGCATTACGAGCGAAAGAAGGAAAAGAACATCCTGAGGATGGTTAAATCGTTAAATTGTTAAATCGTTAAACTGTTACAGATATGAAAATCAACATTCAACCCAATGACCAAGAGACTCGTGTTTGCCTCATCGGCGAACTCGACACTACCGCGACTACGAACCAAGTAGATGAACTGAACCAAGTGTTGGCAATCGCTGACAAAGCACTGGAGATCGATTGTGAACAACTGGAGTATATCTCTTCTGCCGGTTTACGGTTCTTCATGCAACTCAAACGCGAGTCAGAGGCGAAAGGCGGTTCGATTCGCATCACCCACCTCAATGAGGACGTGAATGATATCTTCCGCATGAGCGGTTTTCATAACCTTTTTACGATAGAATAATATGGAACACTTAATCGACTACTTCAAAAAACACGTAGCCGAGCGTCCGAACGATATCTTCTGTATCGCAGGAGACAAACGCATCACCTTCGCTGAGGCAGACCGTCTGTCGGATACGCTCGATCCGCAGTATGTCACCCGTTGCGGCGACAAAGTGGCAGCGTTTATCGTGCCTCGTAATGAACTGATGGTACTCGTACCTCTCGCTATCGCCAAGGCAGGCCTGACCGCTATTGAAGCTTTTGTGCTGCTCTATACTTCCGGTACGACAGGTATTCCAAAGGGCGTCATGCTGAGCGAAGCGAACATCTTGGCATTCCTGGATTTTCATGTGCAGGCCATCGGCTTGACTCCGCAAAGCAAGTACGCTACGTACGCCGGATACGGTTTTGATGCATTCCAGATGGACCTCTGGTGCTGTATCAAAGCGGGCGCGACCATCTGCATCGTGGGCGACGACATCCGTTTTGATCTGGAAGGACTCAACCAATATATTCAGGACGAGCACATCACCCACTGCTTCATGACCACCCAGATGGCGACGCAGCTCGTGCTCAATTATCCCGACATCCCGGGCTTGCAGTGGCTCGGTACGGGCGGCGAGAAACTTATCAGTCTCGATCCGCCTTCGTATAAGTTGATGAACTGCTATGGTCCGACGGAGTGTACCGTCTATGTCAGCAGTTTCTTTGTGACGCAGAACGAACCCAATATACCTATCGGCAAAACTCATCGTGGTCGGTCAGGACGGTCAAGAAGTACCGACCGGCACGGACGGCGAGCTCTATGTAGCTGGACCGCAGGTGTCGCTCGGATACCTCAACCAACCCGAGAAGACCGCAGAAGTCTTCATCGATTGGAACGGCTTGCGTTGCTACAAAACCGGCGACATCGTTCACTACCGCGAGGACGGCAATATTGAGTTTGTCGGCAGACGGGACGGACAGGTGAAGATCCGTGGTTTCCGTATCGAGCTCAAAGAGGTCGAAGCCATTATCCGCGAGTTCCCCAGCATCAAGGATGCTACTGTACAGGCCTTCGATTACCCGGATGGCGGTAAGTTCATCGCTGCGTACGTCGTTAGCGACGAGAAGATTAACATCGACGAACTTAATGCCTTCATCGCCGACAGCAAACCGCCCTACATGGTGCCTGCTGTGACGATGCAGATAGACGCTATACCGCTCAACCCGAACCAGAAAGTGGACAAAAGAGCCCTGCCCAAACCCGAGGCACCGAAGCCCGAAGTGGAGGAGGCTGTGGCTGCGGCGCCGCTCAATGTGCTCGAGCAGGAGCTACACGACATCATCGCGAAGATCGTCAACATGGAGGAGTTCGGCATCACGACCGACCTCCGATATATGGGGCTCTCCTCTATCGCTGCCATCAAATTAGCGACGCAAATCTACAAGCGTTTCGGCATCCAACTCGATGCCAAACAAATGACCAAAGGCATCACCCTGCAAGCTATCGAGAATGAGATATTAAAAGCAAGGCTTTTAGATGAAAGTAGAAAGACAAAAGACCGTCCTTCGGACTCAAAGCCCCTTTCTACTTTGAGCGGTAGCGGTCTTTCTTCTTTGAGCGAAGCGGTCTCAGCTCCCTTGAGCTTTGCTCAACTCGGTGTCTATTTCGAATGCATGAAGAACCCGACCTCGACGCTTTATAACGTGCCGATCTGTACTCAGATGCCCTTGGACGTAGAGACGGAGGCGTTGCGGCAAGCGGTCCGCAAGGCAGTACTCAACCACTCCGAACTCTTCGTGCATTTCGCCACCCAAGAAGCCGACGTCATCCAGACGATTGACGAGAAGATGATGAACGAAGCAGCTATCGACGTACCCGAGAAAGCAATCGAAGAGGCGCAGATGGAAGGCTTCAAACATGAGTTCGTACAGCCGTTCAATCTGCAGAAAGACCTGCTTTTCCGTTTCTTCATCGTGCGCACGGAGAAGAACCTGTATCTGTTGAGCGACATTCACCACCTCGTTTGCGACGGCGCCTCGTACGACCTCTTCATCCATGATATCTGCGACTTGCTGGAAGGCAAAGAGATAGAACCCGAGATGTGCTCGTATCCGCAGTTCGTGGCGGAGCAGAAAGCCGCTGAAAATGGCGAGTCCTTCAAAGCCGCTAAGGATTTCTTCGCCGAGCGCCTCACCGGCATCGAGAGTGTCACCGAGATTCAACCGGACCTCACCAATGCCCTGCCGCAAGGCGAGAACGGACGCGTGTGCATACCTTTCGATATGCCTACTGCGGAAAAATACGCTGCGCAATTAGGCGTGACGCCGGCAGCTGTGCTGCTGAGTGCAGTCTATTATTCCTTGGCACGTTTTGCAGGAACAGATGATGTCTGCATCACGACGATTTCCAACGGACGAAGCAACCTGCGGGTGAACAACACCATGGGAATGTTTGTCAACACCCTTGCGCTGACTACGAAGATAGCGAACCAGACGGTAGAGGAGTTCGTCCGCGAGAACGCGCAGTCCTTCGAGCAAACGCTCGCACACGAGGATTATCCCTTTGCACGCGTTGCGGCGGATTATGACCTGAAGGCGGAGATCATGTTCGCTTACCAGATGGGCGTGCTGAGCAACTACTCCGTCTTCGGCAAGCCTGTTTTTGCGGACGAGACCATGGAACAGAACGTGCCGAAATTCAAGATTGCGTTCTATATCATGCCCATGGACGGCGTGCCGTCTATCGCCGTCGAGTACGACAACGGATGGTACAGCGAAGCGCTGATTACTAACCTCGCGCAGTCGGTAGCGAACGCCGTGCTGGCTTTTGCAGCGAACGCTGACGCTCCTTTGCGTGCTATATCGCTTCTTAATGAAGCACAGACAGCGGTGCTCGACTCGTTCAATCAGACTGAGGTGCCTTATGACGACACCCAGACCATCGTCTCGCTCTTCCGTAAGCAAGCAGCCGAGACGCCCGATAACCTCGCGGTCGTTTATCACGACGTCCGTTTGACCTACAAAGAGGTGGATGAACGCACGGACGCCATCGCTGCACGGATCATAGAGGTCATCGGCAACGATACGAAAGAGAAAGTCGTTTCCATCCTCATCAACCGTTCCGAATGGATGGTAGTCGCTTCCTTGGCGGCACTCAAAGCCGGTTGTGCGTACCAGCCGCTTGACCCGTCTTATCCGGCAGAGCGACTGAACTTTATGATGAAGGATGCGTCCGCGTCCCTCCTCATTGCCGATCCCGACCTCCGTCCCATCGTCAATGAATACGAAGGACCGGTTCTGCTGACGAAAGAGCTTTCTACTTTGAGCAATAGCGGTCATTCTACTTTGAGCGATAGCGGTCTAATACCCCCCTCGGACTTATTCATCCTCCTCTACACCTCCGGCTCTACCGGCGTGCCCAAAGGCTGCCAACTCGAGCACCGCAACCTCGTGGCGTTCTGTCATTGGTACCACCGTTACTACGACCTGCATGCCGGAGACAAAGTGGCGGCATACGCTTCGTACGGCTTTGATGCAAATATGATGGATATGTACCCGGCGCTCACATGCGGAGCCGCAGTCTATATCATCGGTGAGGATATACGCTTAAACTTGCCTGATTTAAATCATTACTTTGAAGCCGAAGGAATCACCCATTCGTTCATGACGACCCAGGTGGGTTATCAGTTTGCGCAGAACTGCGACAACCACTCTTTGAAACACTTATCTGTAGGAGGAGAAAAACTCGCGACTATCGCGCCGCCGGCTAACTACCTGCTTCATAACGCG
>ONMV01000019.1 GCA_900319005.1 uncultured Bacteroidales bacterium | reverse complement strand
CGAGTTCATCGTTACCCACTCCTTCGGCTTTCAGCGAACAGGTCGCTTTGGTGATCGCCGTAATCTGGGTATATATTTTTTGAAATGCTTTAGCCATAATAATTTACGATTTAACGATTTACGATGTACGATTTATTTACGATTGTACAAATTTACGATTTTTTTCAACTTTTGTTGTACTAACCTTAGCCTCATCTTAGCCTTCACCGTCGTTTGACCGTCGTTCGACTGTCGTTTTTGAATGCTAATTGAGTGCTATGCATTACAACTGTTTCTCTGCCAAGAGGGCATCGAGTTTCTTGCGGTAGTCTTCAAACTCTGCGGAGTGGAACTCACAATAGTTCATCTGCTTGCAGAGGTTGATGACGCGTTTAAAGTAATCGATGACATCGAGGAAGTTATCGAAATCGTAGTCGTGTTTGCAGATGTCCATGACGAGGCGAAGCATGTACTGCTGGCGCTCGAGCGGACAAACAGCGTCAATCTTATCGAAGGCATCCTGCTGGAGGATGACGAAGTCAATCACTTCGGATTTCCAGAACGCCTCGTGGTAGTCCACAGGCACACCGTCGTCACCGAGGATGTTGATCTGCTCTTGGATCTCTTTACCGCGCTGCAGATAGGTCTTCATGTCGTTCACCATCGGCAACCAGTTTTTGTCAATCAAGCCGGAGATATATTCCTCAAACTCAGGGTATTCCACATATTTGGAGTACGAATCGATGGGGTTCACTGCCGGGTAACGTTTGCGGTCGGCACGAGCTTGTTCCAAAGCGTAGAAACAACGTGCCACTTTCTTCGTTCCTTCGGTAACCGGCTCTTTGAGGTTACCACCGGCAGGCGAAACGGTACCGAGGAAGGTAACAGAACCTGTAGCTCCGTTATTAAGGTACACGTAACCTGCTCGTGCATAGAACGCGCCGATGATGTCCGCCATGAGGAGGACGCGCAGACCCATCGAACGATAGTACTCGGCGATGGTCATGGACGTATAAACAGACGCCTCACGGGATGCCACCGGCATGTTGGATGTGTTGGCGATGATGATGGTACGCTCCATGAGCTTGCGTCCTGTGTGCGGGTCATCGAGTTCGGGGAACTCGGTAAAGGTCTCTACGACCTCGTTGGCACGCTCACCGCAGGCAGCGATGATTACGATATCCGCTTCGGCTTGTTTGGAGATAGCGTGCTGGAGGACGGTCTTACCGGTTCCGAAAGGACCAGGGATGAAGCCTGTTCCACCTTCACAAAGCGGGTTCGCCGTATCGATAGTACGCACACCTGTTTCGAGGAGTTTGAAGGGACGCGGTTTCTCGCGATAAGCGAGGATCGCTTTCTTCACCGGCCATTTCTGAACCATAGTTACTTCGTGGTCCACACCATCTGCGTCGGTCAAAACCGCCATCACTTCGTTGATAGTGTACTCACCGGCTTTTGCGATGGACTTCACGGTGTAAGTGCCTTCGAAGACGAAAGGCACCATGATCTTGTGCGGCTGATGGTTTTCATCCACTTCTCCGAGCCAAGCAGCGGCTTCTACCTTATCGCCCACTTTGGCGATAGGGGTGAAGGACCATTTCTTCTGCTCATCGAGCGGGAAGTTGTACTCACCACGTTTGAGGAACACGCCGGTGAGCTTGTCCAAGTCGTTCTGCAGACCGTCATAGTTACGGCTGAGCAGACCCGGGCCGAGCGTCACCTCGAGCATGTGTCCCGTGAACTCCACTTTATTGCCCACTTTGAGGCCACGTGTGGATTCGAACACCTGCGCATATACGTTAGCGCCAATGACCTTGATGACCTCCGCCATCAGTTTAGTCTCGCCGACGTAGATGTAGCAAATTTCGTTTTGCGCAACCGGACCATCGACAGCGACGGTTACCAAGTTGGCAATAATTCCTTTAACTTTTCCTTGTGTCATATAGAATAATGAATAATTAACAATGAATAATGAATATTCCGTTACGCGTCAAGTTTCACGCCCCTTTTCATATCCTTCACAAGATCACGGAAGATTTTTTCGCCTTCTTCGATGGTGAGGATAGACCAGCGATGGAGCATGAGGGCTTCGAGGTAATATGCAAAGACCATTTCTGGGGAGAAGAAATCGAACTCCGTGCGGTCTTGTAACCACTCAAAACGGATCGCGTCCTGGGCTTTCTCACGCTGCATGAGATCGTCAATCTGCGCGAGAGCAAGGATCGGCTGGTAGTCGCCCGGCAGTTCGTTCAGGCCGAAGTCCTTTTGAGAGGTGTGCGTGCGCAGTTGCTCCGCCACTTCGCCTTCTCCGACAATCTGGGTCTTGACATCGAAGCCGTGCTTGCGGCATATTTGCGCCACGAGCACATTGTTCATGTCTTGATTAAAACCGAACCAATCGCGAATAAAGCGGTTCTTGGCTTTAAGGCCTTGTGCGAGCGTCTCTTCATTCATCGGCGCGCGAAGCAAGTCCAGCAAAGCCTTGTCGGACGCACGTAACTGCTCGTCGAACAACTCATCGAGTTTTTCGAGAGAAATAGGTGCATCAGAACCCGCTTTGAGTTCCGGAAGTCCGGCAAGTAAATATTCGTAAGTCATAAGATGTACGATTTACAAATGTACGATGTACGATTTAGAAGAGTTCCTCAACCAATTGGGGACGAAGCATTTCCTTGAAATATGCGATGAACTCAGCGTCTCCGAAGGCGAGTTTGTAACCGCCCTTAGCCGGCTGAATGGTGAAGTCCGTTTTGATACCTTTCACTTCTGCAATCTTCACACCTTTCTCGAGGAGCGCTTTTGCGTTAGCTGAGAAGTATTTCTTCAGTGCCTCTGCATCTTTCGCCTCAATGAGCACTTCTCCTTCTTTTGCCATCTGCTCTGCGAGTTTGGCAATGATCGATTGCATGAATTTCGCGTCAGCCGTAGCTGCTTTGACGCTGTCGGCAGCGATTTGGTCGGAAAGGATGTTGGTGATTTCAGTTTTTACCGCGTTAACGGATTGCTCGGCATAGAGCTTGAGTTCGGCACGTGTTTTCTTGTCGAGGTCAGCAGCTTTGCTCTCAGCATCAGCAAGAATAGCAGCTGCTTTTTTCTCAGCCTCTGCAACGATGTCGGCCGCCTTCGCGTTCGCTTTCTCCACAATCTGTTGCGCTTCGGCGTTGCCTTTTTCTACGCCTTCTGCGTAGATTTTGTCGGTTAATTCAGAAAGATTCATAGTATATTAAATATTTATATAGTTCCTATTTCCAGACATTTATTGAGCGATTTTGATATTTATTTCATCTCTCGCGCCAAATTTGGCGCAAAGTTACAAAAAATAAATGACATAAACAAATGTTTATGCCACTTTTTTTGTTTTTTTACCGCAACAAGCAATCTTATCATCCTTCTTATGATAGCGGAGAGAGGCAGAAATGCATCTCCTTTTTCGTAACAGGATGCAGGAAAGTTATTTCTGCCGCAAGGAGCATCAACCGCTCACTTTGCCTATTTTCCATCGTTATTTGTCCGTATAAACGGTCTCCCACAATAGGCGCATTTAGTCCATCGGGGTGCGCGGCATGAATACGGAGTTGGTGGGTTCGACCAGTTAATGGATAGAAATCCACAAAGAGGGTACCATCGGGCCGTTTGGAGCGAATGGTATAGCGTGTGACAGCAGGTTTGCCGTGTTCAAAGTCCACCATCTGCCTCGGTCTGTCATAAGGGTTGGGTAATAAAGGAAGGGCAATAAGCCCTTCTCTCGCCTTTAGCGCCGCATCGGCTGTTTCTGCGTTCAAGGGTTTTAGCACCGCCTCATAGCGTTTGAGGATATCGCGTCGCTGGAAATAGGACTGCAACGTCGAATATACTTCAGGCGTTTTAGCAAGGACTAACAGACCACTCGTGTCTTGATCCAAGCGATGTACGGGTTTGGCATGGAGAAGCGTTTGTGCAGAGGGTTCATCTCCCTTTCCAGGAACGGATAAAAGCCCCGATGGTTTATTGATAACTATCAGATAATCATCCTCATACAATTTTTCGATTTCCGTATTCACTACCGCATTTTTCGTTTCTTGTCCATCGTAAATCGTACATTTCAGATTTTGCATCATATGCCTCAAAATAGGGACACAACGCCCCGAACAAGGTGGATAGAAAACGCCTTCCCTGCGGATCTCATTCTTCGGCGAGGCTCCTATCCAGAACTCCGCGAGGGAGATCGGTTTCAGGCCATGCGTGAGCGCATATTGCAGCAGTTTCGGAGCGCAACACTCCCCTGCTCCCGCCGGAGGCAGCTTTTCATCATCAGCCTTTAATCTTAGCCTTTGATCAGCGAACCATTCATCAGGCGGAACAATGGGTTTCTCATTGGCAAAAATATCCAGAAGGTTCTTATGCTCTCCTCTCCCGTTAATGAAGTTATAATTCGCAAAAAGCAGTCTTTGCAAGCGTTTTGATTCCTCTTTGCTTGTGCCGACGGGCGGTTCGTTTATTTCACATACGGGAGGGACAAATCCTTCGTGGTTATACATTCCGTCTAACTTCGCTGAAAACGCCGCCAAATAACCATCTTCCACTATCAGCACGCCGAACATTTTCCCGCAACGGTGCAATTCCGATTCCGGGTGCTCGCGCATGTACGCATGTACCTTATTAATAATGTCCTCAGCGGCAGTTTGAATAGAGGGTTGCATAGCTTAATTATTTTGCGGTGCAAAGGTAGTATAAAAAAGTGATATACACAAAAAAATCTGCATTTATTGTGCAGATTTTTTTGTTGTAGTAATAAGATTACTTGAGTTCGCGTGCTTTAATACCATCCCGCTCGAGGAGGGCGTTGATAGTGGGTTCTCCTTGGCGGAAACGGACATACAAGTCCATCGCGCGCTCGGTACCACCCTTCTCCAACACATTCTCGCGGAAACGTTTCGCAGCTTTCTTATCGAAGATAGAGCCGTTCTTCTTCTGTGCCTCTTTGAATACAGAGAACGCGTCAGCGTCGAGGAGTTCGGACCACTTATAGCTATAATAGCCTGCTGCATAACCACCGGAGAAAATATGAGTGAAAGCAGTAGCCATCTGAGTACCCGGAACGGTCGGAACAACTTGTACCTGTGCCATCGCTTCATCGCTGAAACGGCAAACAGACTCCAAGGTACCGATGGTCTCATTCACTTCGAAAGGTTTATCCAAGGTGTGCCAAGCCATATCGAGATATCCGAAGCTGAGCTGACGTACGCAGGAATAAGCAGCATGATAAGTCTGCGAAGCGTGCATCTTATCAAGCAGTTCTTGCGGCAGGGACTCGCCGGTCTTGTAATGTTTAGCAAAGGTATCAAGGAACTCCTTCTCATCGATGAAGTTCTCGTTGAACTGACTTGGCAGTTCCACAAAGTCACGCGGCACGTTGGTTCCGCTCTGTGCGGAATACTGGCAGCGGGTGAGCATACCATGCAGACCATGACCGAACTCATGGAGGAACGTACGCACCTCGTCATATGTAAAGAGTGCCGGTTTCTCTGCCGTTGGACGGGTGAAGTTCATCACATTGACAATATGCGGGCGGTGATCTTTCTTACCCACCATGTACTGCGGTTGGAAATCATTCATCCAAGCGCCTCCACGCTTACCATCCCGCGGATGGAAGTCTGCGTAATAAACGGCAAGGAATTTGCCCTTCTCGTCGAATACCTCATATGCCGTTACTTCGGGGTTATAGACCTGTATCTTCTTATTCTCTTTGAATTTCAGACCATAGAGGCGTTCAGCGAGACCGAAGACACCTTTTTTCACATTCTCCAGTTCGAAATACGGACGAAGATCATCATCGGAGATGGCATATTTCTCTTGCTTGAGTTTCTTGGAGTAATAACTGAAATCCCAGGGTTGAAGATGCGCCGCATAGAGACCATGCGCATGTGCGTAGTCTTCGAGTTCTTTCACTTCCTCGCGTGCAGCAGGCATATATGCGTCACGGAGCTGATCCAGCAGTTTATAGACGTTCTCGGGCGTCTCTGCCATGGTCTTATAGAGCGATTTCTCCGCGTATGTCTTCTTTCCGAAGAGGTTAGCGAGTGCCAGACGGGTATTCACAATCTCCACAATGAGTCCGGTGTTATCGAACTCGCCTCCAACACACTTCCCGGCGTTCGCCATGTATAGCTCACGACGGATGTCACGATTATCAAGGTCCTGCATTACAGGAATGGTAGTCGTCGGTTTGAGATTGAGGAGCCATCCTTCCAGTCCCTTCTTCTCCGCGTTAGCACGCAGCATTGCCTTGGTGTCCTCATTGAGCCCAGCCAGAAGTGTTTCATCATTGATGAGCATCGACCAAGCATTCGTCGCCTTGAGCACGTTCTGACCGAATTGGAGGGTCAGTTGGCTAAGTTTAGCGGAAAGCTCGCGGTACGTCTGTTTGTCCTCGGGAGATAAGTTTGCTCCGTTATTGGCGAAAGACTCATAGATATCTTCCAACAGTTTGTGCTGCGCTTTATTGAGTTTGAGTTTATCACGTTGTTCATACACCGCTTTGATTCGCTGGAAGAGACCTTCGTTCAAACGGATATTAGCGGAATACTCCGACATTTTCGGACTCAGTTCCATTGAGATCTGTTGCAACGTGTCGTTGGTCTCAGCAGAGGTGAGGTTATAAAAACAGCCGGCAACAATAGTGAGCATCTCTCCCGACGCCTCGTACGCCTCGATGGTGTTAGCAAAAGTAGGAGCGGCCGGGTTATTAACGATTTTATCAATGTCCTGCAGACCTCGTTTAAATGCTTCTTCGAAGGCCGGCATATAGTGCTCCGCATGAATCTCATTGAAAGGATAGGTGCCATGCGGTGTCTTCCAGTTCTTATATTCAAAGAACGGGTTGGTAGCAGCTGTTGCTGCCATGACAGTTGTGGCTAAAGCCATAGATAAAAATAATTTGTGATTTGCCATTTGCTATTTGTTATTTGATATTATTTTTTACCTCGCAGTAAGTTAATATCGCCGGAGAGGTTATAAATACCGAGTTTAGCACCGTCTGTGCTGAGCCCAGCATCTGTTCCGAGCGCCCGAATTACATAGTAATATGCACCCTCAGCGGCAGCTCTTCCGTTAATCGTACCATCCCACCCCTTGGCAGGGTCATCCCATTGGAACACTTTCTTGCCCCAGCGGTTATACACCTCGCAGTGGAAAGATTTGATTGAACGATAGGACACGCGGAATTCATCATTCTGACCATTTCCGTCCGGCGTAAACACATTCGGCACGCGCAGATAGGATTCGGAGATATTGACCTTTATATCATCGGGTTCAGTGGAGCAGGTAGCGTTATTGACGCTACACTCTACGCGGTAAGCCCCGGGTTCATAGAAAGTATAATGAATATCTTTATCCTTGCGGGTAAAAAGTACCTCAGAGGCTTTATAAACCGTCCATTGATAGAACTGCACACCCGGTGTGGGGTTTGAACGGAAAGTGAACTCCAAAGGTCCGCTGTATGTATTTCCCTCAATCTGCTTGGTGTACTTTGTTTCCGTCAGTTTCTCCAATTCATTCTTGGCGTCATGTGGCGTAGCGGACGCTATGAGTTGCTGCTTTACTGCCTTAATGTCCTCCAAACGCAGTTCGGTCATATAACAAGCCGAGTCGGTTCTTCCCAACTGCGCGCGCAAATCGCTCTCCACGCATAGACGTACAACCGTCGGACCATACAATGCCGGCAAATTATAATATGGTTGAAGTCCCTCTTTCGGTTCAAGAACGACAGCCGAGTCCTCCCATTGTTCACCTGTCCATGTCAACTCATTATAATATAATGCACACGCGCGCGGAAAGGTGGCAGTAGTGCCGTTTTTGCGTTTATAGGTATAAGGTTTGGTATCTCCCTGCACGGTCAGCGGCGTCGCTCCACAATCGGGTGTCAGCGTCAAAGTCAATGTCCCCGGTTCGGTATAACGGAACACATAGAACGGCGAGGACTCCACCCCGTTCTTCACCACGTAGTAACCACCGTCATCCAAGCGATATTGCTCTTCCGAAGGCTGCGTCTCCAATGGTTCACCAGTTTCGATAGAATACCAAAGCACCTCTCCTATATTTGAACGCAGATCAATGTCGCCATCAAAAATCAGCAAAGTATCCTTACCATTATGCAACTCGCAAGCAGAGCTTATGCTCTCGATGGGGAGAGCATAAGCTGCTGCTACAAGAAATATCATTAGAAATGTTATGAATCCTTTTCTCATTTATTCACTTGGAAACGGGTGTTGCCGTCTTGAATGAAGTCCACGATTTGTTTTGCAGCAGCGATGCCGGCATTGATATTTGCCTCAGCGGTCTGCGCGCCCATCTTCTTCGGCGTAGCGAAGTAACGTCCCTCAAAGAGTGTACGGAACTTCGCGTCGGCAACCGGCATAATATCTGTCATGTATTTGAGGTCAGTACGCTCCTGCATGAGCGCAATCAGCCCTTCTTCGTCAATGACCTCTTTACGCGCCGTGTTAACGAGTACACCGCCTTTCGGCATGAGGTTAACGAGGTCATGATTGATGGAGTTTTTGGTCTCCGCCGTAGCGGGGATATGGAGCGAAACGATGTCGCAGGTCTTGTACAACTCCTCGGCAGAGTGAACCGGCTTTACGTTAGCTGCTACCATTGCCTCATCCGGACAATAAGCATCGTACGCATAGACCTCCATTCCGAAGCCCTGTGCGATACGCGCTACATTACGTCCCACGTTTCCGAAGGCATGAATACCGAGTTTCTTGCCTTTGAGTTCGGTTCCGGACGTGCCGTTATAGAGGTTACGAACGGCATAGACCATGAGACCGAGAGCCAGCTCTGCTACGGCATTGCTGTTCTGACCCGGCGTATTCATCGCTACTACTTTGTGTGAAGTTGCGGCATCGAGGTCGATGTTATCGTAACCGGCTCCGGCACGAACCACGATTTTCAGTTGCTTTGCGGCATCCAAGACCGCAGCGTCCACCACATCCGAACGGATGATGAGCGCGTCGGCATCAGCCACAGCGTCCAACAAAGCTTGTTTATCTGTATATTTCTCCAAGAGCGCGAGTTCATATCCTGCGCTCTCTACCACTTCGCGAATACCGTCCACGGCCACTTTCGCAAAAGGTTTCTCTGTTGCTACTAAAACTTTCATAATTTAAAACGAGTTTTAAATTTTGGAGCTTCGGCGTCGTCGAGTAGTGTAAGCGAGCTTACACTCGACTAGCACGAACCTTCATAATTAATGCAATTTTTCGTATTCTTTGATGCAATCAACAAGTGCTTGAACGCCTTCGAGGTCCATCGCGTTGTAGCAGGAAGCACGGAAACCGCCTACCAGACGGTGTCCCTTGATACCCACCATGCCTTTTGCGGTAGCGAACTTGAAGAAATCGTCTTGGAGATCCTCATAGCCCGGCTTGAAGACGAAGCAGATATTCATGCAACTGCGATCCTCTTTCTTGGAGATGGTCGGCATGAACAGTTTCGACTCATCAAGACACTTGTAAAGCAAGTCTGCTTTTGCTTTGTTACGCGCCTGAATCCATTTCACTCCGCCGTTTGCCTTAAGCCAACGAAGGGTGAGAACAGCCGTATAAACCGGAAGCACAGGAGGCGTGTTGAACATCGAGCCGCCTTCGATATGGGTCTGGTAGTTCAGCATCGTCGGGATGTAACGGCTTACCTTGCCAAGACACGATTCCTTGATGATGACGAAAGTCACACCGGCAGGAGCGAGGTTCTTCTGCGCGCCACCATAGATGATGTCGTATTGGCTGACGTCAATAGGACGGCTGAGGATATCCGAACTCATATCGGCTACCAAAGACACATTACCTTTTTTCTTGTAGATCTCAGCGAGTTTCTCATCGTTGATCTCGGTTCCGAAGATGGTGTTGTTGGTGGTGATATGGAAATAATCTGCGTCCTGCGGGATCTCATAATCCGTCGGAATGGAATCCGTCGAAGCAGCTACTTCGATTGCCTCACCGAAACCTTTTGCCTCTTTGAGCGCTTTCTTCGACCAAACACCGGTGTTCAGATAAGCCGCTTTCTTCTCCAGCAGGTTAAACGGAACCATGCAGAACTGCAGGCTCGCACCGCCACCCAAGAAGAGCACGCGATAACCTTCAGGAATATTGAGAAGCTCTTTCATCAGGGCTTCTGCTTCATCCATAACAGGTTGGAAATACTTAGCACGGTGCGAAATCTCCAGAATGGAAAGTCCTTCACCCTGAAAATCCATAACGGCTTCTGCCGTTTGTTTGATTACTTCTTGAGGCAGGATACTCGGTCCTGCGTTAAAATTATATTTTTTCATGATTGAATAGTAAAAAGTAGAAAGTAGAAAGACCGTAGCAAAAGCTACTTAAAGCCTTCTACTTCCCGTTATTAATATTTTGATTTTAATAGATTACACATTTTGCTTTCGTCTTTGAGCAGCTCCGCTGCGTTCTTTCTACTTTGAGCGCAGCGTTCTATTTCAACGTATAATACTTATGATTCCAAGCAGTAGAATGTACGAGGGGCAGCTCGATAATACCCTCTTTATGCTGCTTGCCTTGCGCCAGATGCAACGCCATCGCTACGGCTGCCATTTCATCAGCAGCATTTGTCATTTGTGGTTTGTCATTTGCCATTTGAGCCTGCGGCAAGTATTGACGCAAATTCTCCGGCACTTCTTTGCCGGCCTTCTGCATTCGCTCAGCGAGGTCTTTGTTGAACTGCTCTTTGGCGATACCGGACTTGTACTCGCGGTATTGCTTGTCATGCATAGCGAACTCAAAGAGTTCTTCATCATCCTGACCGCGATCCCAGCCGAGTTCTTCCATCTCTTTGATGTACTGCGGCAGGACGTTCGGATAGAGTTTCTGCGGATCATCGGTATAGAACTCAAATCCTTTCTCTTTGGCAAGTTCGATGATCTCCGGAGCCAACTCACCGGGCAGTTTACCGGACTTACCGAGGATCATACCCCACATCGCGGGATCCATGCGCGTGAAGTCTTTCTCTCCCATCGAGCGGCTGAAGAGGTTCATCAGCGCCGCGTTCTTCACGTACTGACTGAACGGTGTCACCAGACACGGTGTACCTAACATCGGCCATATACGTTGTACCTCGTCGAACAGCTGAACCAGCAATTCGTCCTCTGAGAGTTCGTGTTCGCCTTTCTTCTTGAGGTTCGCGTTGATAGCCGCGTGCATTCCTTTGAGATCCGCCATCAGCGAACCCATCATGCCGCCAGGCAGACCGCAACCCACGAGCAGAGAAGTCATCAACGCGTTCTTCGGGTCAATCCAATAACCAAGGAAATCATCGATGAACGATTGCGTCAAGCTGCGCGCCTCCATATAGGCTTTCATATTGATGTCTTTTACGAGGAAACCTGCATCTTTGAGCATCGCCTGAATAGTGATCACATCCGGGTGTACTTTTCCCCACGAAAGCGGCTCCATCGCCACGTCCAGTACATCGCCGCCGGCTTTCGCTACCTCCAGCATCGAAGCGACACTAAAGCCCGGTCCCGTATGTCCGTGGTATTGGATGATGATATCGGGGTGTTTCTCTTTGATAGCCGCTACGATCGTTCCGAGCATAACAGGACGACCGATACCCGCCATATCCTTCAAGCAGATCTCCTGCGCGCCACCTTCGATCAGTTGTTCTGCGAGATTGATGTAATACTCCGCGGTGTGTACTTTCGAATACGTAATACACATCGTTGCCTGCGCAGTCATACCTGCCTCTTTCGCCCATTTGATGGACGGAATAATGTTACGCGGGTCGTTCAGGCCGCAGAAGATACGCGTGATATCCGTTCCCTGCGCGTGTTTCACTTTGTACATCAACTGCCGCACATCTGCCGGAACCGGATTCATACGCAACGCGTTCAGACCGCGGTCCAACATATGTGTCTTGATTCCTGCCTCGTTGAACGGTTTGCAGAACGTACGAACCGCCAAGTTCGGGTTCTCGCCGTACAACAGGTTCACTTGCTCACTCGCGCCGCCGTTGGTCTCCACACGGTCGAAACAGCCCATATCAATGATCACCGGCGCTATCTTCGCCAATTGGTCTTTACGCGGCACGTATTTGCCACTACTCTGCCACATGTCACGATAGACAAGGGAGAATTGGATTTCTTTTTTACTCATATATTATTTAGTTAATTCGTCAAATTTAGCTTTCATGGTCGGATTGCCGTAAGTGAGGCGTTTGACCGTTACCTCTTGCAGTTTCTTATCCGCCGCATTGAGGTTATCGCCGGACTTGATGAGGTTCTCGCGCACTTTGGTCAGATGAGCGATGGTCTTGTCTATCTCATCGATGGCATCCTGAAAGCGTTCATTGGCAAGGCGCACATTGCGTCCGAAACCCTCTTTGAATGCCACGAGTTTATCCTCAAAATTCGTCACGTCTATCTGTTGGGCTTTTACCAACGCCAATTCGCGCTTCGCCTCCAAGCTCTTCCGGCTGGTCTGACACAACAGCGTGATAAGCGGCACAAAAAACTGCGGACGGATGACGTACATCTTCTCGAACCGATGACTCATATCCACTATTCCGCCGTTGTATAATTCGCTTTCCGGCTCGAGCATAGAAACCAGCACCGCGTACTCGCAGTTTTTCTTCTTGCGGTCCGCGTCCAGTTTAGCGATAAAATCTTCGTTCTTATGCTTGGTCGCGGTCTCGTCATTCTCGTTTTTCATTTCGAACATGATAGAGATATACTCCACTCCATCCTCCGAACTATCCCGAAAGACGAAATCGCCTTTCGTACCTTCTACCACATCATTGTCCTTCTCAAAATAGGCATTCGGGAACAAAGGTCGGATACGTGCAAACTCAGTGGCGCAATGTTGCTCCAAAGTCTCCCCCACCATTTTCGTGGATAGACGAAGCTTCATGTCCTTGTAGTAAGCCACCTGATCTTGCAGCGCTTTCATCTGTTCAGCAGCCTGAGCACGCAGAGTAGCGAGTTCCTGATCCTTCTTCATATATTCCTCCGTAGCACGTTGGCGGACCTGGGCTACAGCTAATTGCTTTTGTTGCTCAGCCTGTTGTAGTTGAGCCTGCGCGGATTGGAGAGCCTGATCTTTGAGCAACAACTGCTCTTTGAACGCCTGATCGCGTTGCAACTGCTCCGTCTGAAGACGAGCCTGCTCCGCCTGTTTCTCCGCAGCCATACGAGCCCGCTGAGTCTGCTCCAACTCATGGATTCGACGAGACAACTCGGTCTCGAACTCACTGTTCTTGACCTGATTAAGCAGCATTGCGTAGTCTGCCTCATCAACTGTAAACGTACTGCCACATTTGGGACATTTCAATTCTTTCATCATGTTCTCAAACCTTTGCGGGTGCAAAAGTACAAAAATTTTTGCATATATGCAAGCACGCGCGCGTTTATTTTTTAATTTTTAGGAATTTTTTACCATTTATTTGCATATATCAAAAAAAAGCAGTAATTTTGCAGGCAATTTGACCAAAATAATAATTCGTACATTGTAAATGATTAAATCGTAAATAGCTTTATGGCACAACAAACACAAGAAGAAACATTCAAGAAAATCGTAGCGCATTGCAAGGAATACGGATTTGTATTTCCGTCCAGCGAGATCTACGATGGTCTGGGCGCCGTATATGACTACGGTCAGAACGGCGTGGAGTTGAAGAACAATATCAAGCGTTATTGGTGGGATTCGATGACGCTTTTGCACGAGAACATCGTCGGTATCGACGCGGCTATTTTTATGCACCCGACGACTTGGAAAGCCTCCGGTCACGTAGATGCGTTCAATGATCCGCTGATTGATAACCGCGATTCCAAGAAGCGTTACCGTGCGGACGTACTGATCGAAGATCAGATTGCCAAATACGATGACAAAATCGCCAAAGAGGTAGAGAAAGCCCGCAAACGTTTCGGCGAGAGTTTTGACGAGGAGATGTTCAAAGCTACCAACGAGCGTGTGAAAGAGCACATTGCCAAACGCGAGGCGCTCCATGAGCGTTTTGCCAAAGCGATGAACGACAATAACCTCGATGAACTCAAACAGATCATTCTCGACGAGGAGATCGTTTGTCCGATCAGCGGTACGCGCAACTGGACCGACGTGCGTCAGTTCAACCTCATGTTCCAAACAGAGATGGGTTCGACGGCAGACGGCGCGATGAAGATTTATCTTCGTCCGGAGACCGCACAGGGAATCTTCGTCAACTTCCTGAACGTACAGAAAACCGGTCGCATGAAAGTGCCGTTCGGTATTGCGCAGATCGGTAAGGCGTTCCGTAACGAGATCGTAGCTCGTCAGTTCGTGTTCCGTATGAGGGAGTTCGAGCAGATGGAGATGCAGTTCTTCGTTCGCCCGGGATCGGAACTCAAATGGTTCGAGCATTGGAAACAATTCCGTCTCAAATGGCATAAAGCCCTCGGTCTGGGTGACGAGAAATACCGTTTCCACGACCACGACAAGTTGGCTCACTATGCCAACGCAGCTACGGATATCGAGTTCCTCATGCCGTTCGGATTCAAGGAGGTAGAGGGTATTCACAGCCGTACGAATTTTGACCTCTCGCAGCACGCCAAGTACAGCGGAAAGAAGATCGAGTACTTCGATCCGGAACTCAATCAGAGCTACACGCCGTACGTCATTGAGACTTCCATCGGCGTCGATCGTATGTTCCTGAGCGTGATGTGTTCGAGCTACGAGGAGCAGCAATTGGAAGGCGGCGAGACCCGTGTGGTACTCCACTTGCCGGCTGTCCTCGCACCGGTGAAAGCGTGCATCATGCCGCTCGTCAAGAAAGACGGTCTGCCTGAGAAAGCACGCGAGATCATGAACGAACTGAAGTTCGATTTCAAGGTAGCGTACGATGAGAAAGACTCTATCGGTAAGCGTTACCGCCGCCAGGATGCAGTGGGTACGCCGTTCTGTATCACGGTTGATCATGACACGCTCAATGATGGTTGTGTGACCGTACGTTACCGCGACACCATGACCCAGGACCGTGTGAAGATCGAGGATCTGCACGAACTCATCCGCAAGGCTACCGATCCGAAGGAGCTCTACCGCAAGATCGTCGGCGACTCCATGGAGGATACCGAAGAATAATCGCAGTATTGCTGCTATACAAAACAAGCGCCCTACCCGGCGCTTGTTTGTTTTGTACCTTGACATACCCTTGATATGCCATCGACATGCCATCGACATACCCTCGGTAATGGTTAACGGATGACTAAGAATATATAAGAACCACTAACGATCGCGTTCTTAGCCACAGGGGCACAATTATTACGGCAAATGGGTCGCAAAGATAAAAAAATGACATGACCATATTGACCATATTGACCGTTTTTGGGGAGAAACGGTCAAAACGGTCAGAACGGTCAGAACAAAAAATGTACGTGAGACTATGGGACTTTGGGACTTTAAAGTCTCATAATCTCAAAGTCTCAGTGCAAATTTTTATACAAGCGGCATGGCATGTCGGGGAATGGAGGACGTAAAAAGAAAACGCGGCACTAAAGTACCGCGAACGGGACGAAGAGAGAAAAACCGCCACGCGGTAATGCATGGCGGTTGGGACGGGATATAATCCCTGACAATTGACATACGTTATTTTACTTCTTGGCCTGTGAGGGTGTAAATCTTGTCCCCGCGGAGGATGAGGATTTGAGCATATATAAAATTACAAAATAAATCTCAAAACACCTGCATGCGAAGAAGGCACGATGGGATGGCTGCAATTTATTTATAATTATAATATATCCGTTCTGCTATGTATCGCATAGGCTCTGCACATTGGATTTTTGCAGAAGAAGGATATGGAACCTTTTTTAAAAGAACAAGAAGTGTGTATTCCGGGTTTTGCTCAGGGAACGCGCCAATGAAAGAAACGGTATGAGGTTGATGTTCGCCTTCCTCCTTAAGATCGCCTGTTTTGCCGATTATAGATACAATTTCTGATTGTGCGCCTTTGGTCCACATAACCTTACTTGCTGTGCCAATATTATTCCACACCACTTCGTGCAATGCATGCAGAATGGGTTGTGTTGAGCCCCATACTTCTTCCGGAAATTGCTTTTGAACCAGCTGCGAGTAGAGGTAAGTAAGGTATATTGGGGAGATATTGACACCTAAGCCATTGGCCATGCGGAGTACGTCTTCCAAAGAATCAATGTCCAAAGAGAGACCCAGTTCGCTCATATACTGCGCAAAAAGCATCGGATTGTCAGCAAATGCTTTTTCCATGATTTGGCAGATACCACTTCGACTAGAAACGGCAATGACGGAAGGAACGTCAAGGACTGTGTCGATGGGATGACGGTCGTGCCACATATAACCGGCATGGTCACGATATCCGGCTTTGGAGAGCGGGAACTGATTATGTTCGGAAACACGACCGGTTCGCAACGCAGCCATCACGCTGAAAGGTTCGATGATTGAGCCAATCTCAATAGGTTGATAAGCATTCCTGCCTAGAGAATCTGTGTCATAGAGCGCCACGACTTGATGCTGTTTATTCATGAGAATCGCGCATCCCCATTTCGGAGAAAGATGTCTTAGGCTATACTGCATTTCCCACGATACAATATGCTGTAAAGAATCATCAATCGCAACCTCGTATTGTTGCGGAGTAGCGGCAAAACTCATAGTGCCGCAGAGTAGTAAAAATGAAAGAATTAGGTGTTTCATATTAGTTTGTTGTTTTATTATTGAATCAGATGTTTCCATTTTGCGTTAAGGAATAACTTGGCTGTCTCAAGAGGAATCTCAACCTCTTGCTCGCCTTCCGCCCAACAACCTAAAGTATAATGGGTATAATGCAATACAAGTGAGGTAGATGTGATGGTAAACGATGCCTGAATCCAATTATCTAATGAGATTTTAGGGTATTTGTCCAAAAGTGCTCTGCGGACGTAATAGGAGATGTCGTAGATCATCTGCCTTTCGGTATCTTCGTAATCTTCACTAAATATATCCATGAAATGTACCATCTCACCAGTTCGGGTATCGAAGGCGAAGTATTGTGTGTTCGGAAAATGATGAAAACCGCCGCCATACCAAGTGTAGTGGTGTCGCATTATGTACAAGCCATTTTGATTGTACGATGTTCTGCCACAAAGATGCTCAAATTGCCTACTCTGTACTCCGCCGTAATTAAAATACTCATCCGAATCATTGGGAACAATTAGCGGATATACCGACTTGAGTTCAATATCATTCGGCTCGATACGCCAGTATTTTGCCATCGCTTCATCCAATTGCGTAGTCTGATAGTGCGTGTGTAGTATGGTATCTATCAGTTGTTCCTGAATCTTTTCCAGTACTTTTTTATCCTTCATGCCTGTCGGGAACTCTATATCTAACTGTTGCAGAATCCCAATCGTATCCGAGAATGTAAAGACATGAAAATCATTATAGACATAATCTGTGAACGCTGTTATTTGCGGGAACGCAGATTTTTCAGAGCTGCTTTTTGCCTCTTTTTCAGTTACTATCGCAATACTATCTGCCTCATCGGGATTACTTTCTAACTTCGGTTTGCCGCATGAAGCGCAACAAAGGATTAGAACAGACAATAAGAGTGTAAGATAGTGGTTATTTTTTTTCATAATCAAAAGGTGTTTTTACGAATAAGTCATATATGTCAGTTTAAACAAACTCCCATTTGATTTTGTATGCCTGGTATGTTCTTCCATTATAAATGTCTTCTACTAACTCGGTAGATTTGACATGAATAATATCTTCAACATCAATTGGTCCTGCACAACTGGAATGTTTGTTGAATAACGGTTTCTGCTTAACGCGCACTTTCTCATCTTCTTCCTCCTCAAGGAACTCATCCGACGAAAAAAGATTATAATAGCATACTAACATCGTATCATTTCCTTCGCCTTCTATTTCAACGACTTTATAATACCCCTGTCTCGGTGTAGACAGACCTATCCCACCTATCGGGCCATATAAACGTGCCAACTCATGTATTTCATTGCCGCTCTTACACCAAAACATCCATGAGTGGATAGTGCGCCCCTCTTTTTTGAATTGAGAATACTCTTGAATAGACAGTTCTATGCCAAACGGAGGGAATTCCAAAGGTGTTCCACCATTTTTATTTTGGATATTTGGGTTCTCCTTTTGTCTCTTCTCAAAATATGCTCGATATTCGGCATTAACTTCTTCCCATGTTCTTGACTTTTGATTTTCAGACGATAATTCAACAATCTTATCCTTGACGTCTTTTAATCCTTCCATTTGCTCAAAACGTTCTTTTTGTCCTTTTGGAACACGAACTTCTTTGATATTATTACATCCCTGAAAAACCCTCTCTCCAATGTTTGAAACACTATCTGGAATTTCAATACTATTCAGACCTAAACAAGCTAAAAAAGCATAATCTCCTATACTAGTGACGCTGTTGCTAATCGTTATCGAAGATAGGTTAGAACACCACATAAAAGCGGCTATTCCAATGTCTGTTACACATTCGGGAATAGCAACTTTAGTCAATCCTGTGCAAAAGGAGAAAGAATTATTTCCAAAACAGACCACGCTATTGGGGATAGATACCGACAAGAGTTTTTTACATTCATAGAAAGCCCCATCTCCAATACATTTAACACCTTCGGGAATAATATATTCTCCCTGAAAATTTTCAGGGCATTTCACTAATATATTGCGGTCATCGGAGAATTCTACTCCATATTTGTCAATGTATGCCATGGTGGTTTCTATGAATTAAAACAACACAATATGACTTCTCTTGGAACATTTATAGTTTGGTTGTCATCGGTATCAATTACTACCGTAATAGAATTCTTATCAACTCTTCTATTTGAAAGTCTTTCGCTTTTTAATTCGGTTGCTATCATATCCCATATCTCATTCGATAGGGTGTATTGATGCTCATCAATCTCAGTACTGAAGAGTGGTGGATATGTTCTGACCGGATGAATAACACGTGGTTTGTCATCTTGTAACAATCGAAATGAAATATGAATTGTTGCCATTTTTTTTCACACAAGATTATTTTGGAAGATATAATATGAACGTTTTGGATAAGGCTCAATTGTAATAATTTGTTGTAATTGATGCCTTATAAATGCAATTTGAGTTCTTCCAGACTTTTTTTTATGTCAAAATTTTGGATGGGTTTATCAATATTACCCTTATTATCCTTTTGTAAAGTAGAACATATTAAGTCAGTTTTTCCGCCAGTATAGTTATCCATTTCAAAATCATAGTCAATAATTAAATTATATTTTGATGAGATTTTATTCAACTCACCTTTCAATAGTGCAAATGCATACTGAGCGGCAGGGAATACATCTTCTACATTTAAGCATCCTAATAATGTAATTCCAAACATCCCATAGTCGTTTGTTTTTGTGGGAGGAATGTCAGAGTTATCAATCATGGCATAGAGAAAATCAAGCGATTCTTCTCTTAGCCGAAGACCTAATCTCAAATTAGGACTTAATCTTAAATAAGGATTAATCACTTCATCCCAAAATTTTGTAATAAAATAGTCAGAATATGGTGTCTGAAATCTGACTTCAAATGATAATTTCAACATAATGTTTTAGATTTATTATTTTGTAGTGCGATTCATTTTTTTTAATATTTTTCTTTTACAATCTCATGCCATATCTAAGCCGACAATACTTTCTTATCAACCTTATAGCATTCACGACTAAAGGTTGTACATGCATCTGCATTCCATTATTTGCTGTGTTATTAATCGGAAATCTTGCGTCATAAGCATCTTCAAGAAAGTCTGCTATATCATCTATGTCGTTTTGAATACCCCAAATAGAATCATCGTGTATTTGCCCAGCAATTCCTTCGAATACAAAAGAGAGCCCATGGTAAGTTTGATCTACCTGATTATTAACTAGATTCTGCAACATATTTTCCACGGCTGTACTCATCATGTTCTTATTGTTGATTTATCGGATTTTCGGCATTCTCCGTTTTATTAAAATAGTGGTTCACTTGTCGCAGTAGAGGGCATCGCCAAACGCCCAAGAAACACACAAGCAAACCACTAATCGGGTTTCTCTGTGTTTCTTATATTCAAACTGCTTTGAATTTGGCGATTTCTCTACTGCATGAATATCAATATGTCACCGCTTTTTAACGCTGTCGGTGCCAGCAGTAGCACTAACCTTCAATTACACCTGCGTGTAACTGTTCTACCGGGAATACCAAATCCCAACTCTTGCCCCACACTATATTTCCGTCTTCTATCTCAAAACGGCGAAAATTACGAGGGTCAAGATACTTATTATACTGCGGATGAGGGTGACGACGGATGAAGTCACCTATATCCACTCGGCGGGTAGTTTGGTCGCTAAACTGCAAATCTACAGTGAAGTTACCCACATCTTTTGCCCCTATTATACAAAGTCTGCTCATAGTTATAATTTGGTTTTAATGGTTGTACTTTTTACTGCTTGCCTCAATACAAAGAATTTAATCCATTTTGTAATGATATTCTTGCTATATTTCCGAATAAATTCCTCGGCTGTCTTTTGATCCTTGGATGACAACGGTTCTTCCCCTGCCTTCTCGCGAACTCGGATCTCTACCAAAACACCATTATCCATAATAAGTTCAAAAATACTTTGACATCCTTTATGGGTGACATGCACATGAATAGGCTCATGTTCATTCGAATAGAAGAAAAAGACAAATCCGAAGTATTCAAAAATCTTTGGCATAGTATTGGTTATTACATTTTGCGCTGCAAAATTACACAAAAAAAATGACACTTGCAAATAAAAGTGTCATTTTTTTGTATTTTTCCAGCTTTAGTGATTTTATAGAGAAATTTCTTTATATTTTAATGTACGATACATTTTGCATCGGGAGCAGTGCGGTAAGGAATTTTGACGCTGTTGGCGAAGAAAGGGGATGTGATGAGGACCGTAGATTCTCTTCGCGCATCCACAACAGGATGCTCCGTAACACATTCCCAACGGCAGTGATCCAAGAGGATGGTACCGAAACGAACCATCGGCATCCTCTGCCGACAACCCTCTCCCCAAGTACAATAAGCATATGTGACATGCAGTTTGCCTCTATCCGCCACGACCCTATCTGCCGCCCCAACCAAGTTGGAATTCATGTGGTCATAACTCAAAGCGGAATAGCCGAAGTAACAACGGGTGATTGTGATGGAATCGGATTGCGAAGTGATATCCAGATTGCCATCCATGCCATCCATAAAGACACAACTATCGACCGAGACATACATGGAATGGTCCATGCCAAGGAGGTCATTACCGCTGACATCCACCGCTCCGGGTCCTTGAAAACGCAAGCCACGAACGGTTATATAGGTGCAATGCGAGAGTTGCATACATCCGGAAGCACGGAAAGACTCGTTAAAATCATCGAAACGATCAATGAGCAGTTGGCGGGTCTTTTGTTCGCGCTGCTCACGCACTAACTGCCCATTAGACAAAAAGCCTCCCTCCCCCGCCGTTGAGAGATCCATTACTCCTGCGGAGTCCAACATGGCATGTATGTCCTCTGTCAGCCTAAAACGGGTACGCAGACAAGCGCCATGCGTACCAATTATCGTTTTGCGGTCCAGATACATCAGGACGATGGTATGACCGATGACAAACTCCCCTGCCGATCCGTCCAAGACGATCGTATCGTGCGTCCGGATAGCGGATAAAAGGCTATCCGACATCTCTGCTCCGTTAGAGAGGATAGTTATTGCCTGCGCACAAGGCGAAAGCAACAACAGAGAGAGGAGAATAATATTATGCGTTATATGTTTCAAGAGCCTTACGGAGCACAATCATGGCTTTCGTCAAATCTTCTTTATTGAGGACATACGCCATGCGGACCTGATGACGTCCTTCTTCGGGATCGGTGTAGAAACCTGTTCCGGGCGCCATCATAATGGTTGCAAGCTCACGCTCGCGTTCTCCTTGTTCGTTTTCAAAGGCATAAACGAAGTCCGTCAGACACCATTTGCAGAATTTCTCGACGTCATCCACCGGCAGTTCCACCATCACATAGAAAGCACCTGTCGGAGCAGGAGCAAAGACTCCCGGAATCTGGTTGAGTTGGTCAATGAGGAAATTACGGCGGGAAAGATACTCGTCATAAACCTCCTGCATATATTCCTCGGGGGTAGAGAGCGAAGCTTCGGCAACGACTTGTCCGAAGAGAGGGGGCGACAAGCGTGCCTGGCAGAACTTCATCACCGCTTCACGGACGGTCTTATTCTTCGTAATGAGCGCACCGATACGAATACCGCATTCGGAGTAACGCTTTGAGACAGAATCCACGAGAATGACGTTCTGCTCAATGCCCTCCAAGTGACACGCAGAAATATACGGCGACTTGGTATAGATGAACTCGCGGTACACTTCATCCGAGATGAGATAGAGATTGTATTTCTGCACGAGATCGCGTATCTGGCGCATCTCTTTCTTGGTGTACAAATAGCCCGTGGGATTGTTAGGATTACAAATAAGGATCGCGCGCGTTTTAGGAGTGATTTGTTTTTCAAACTCCTCTACGGGCGGCAGTTTGAATCCATTCTTTATATCCGTTTTGACGGATTTGACCACCGCTCCGCAAGAGATAGCGAACGCCATGTAGTTGGCATAAGAAGGATCGGTAACGATGATTTCATCTCCTGGATTGAGGCATGACATATACGCGAACATGATTGCCTCCGAGCCACCAGAAGTGATGATGATCTCATCCGGCGAGAGGTCTATACCGTAATCGGCATAATAACTTACCATTTTCGTGCGCAGCGATTTGAGTCCCTGAGAGGGTGAATACTCCAAGATCTCGGGGTTGAAATTCTTCACCGCTTCAAGCGCTTGGGGTGGTGTTTTTATATCCGGCTGACCGATATTCAGATGGTACACATGCACCCCAGCCAGTTTCGCTGCATCGGCATATTTAGCCAATTTACGGATAGGACTTTCAGGCATTGATTGCGCCCGTAAACTAATTTCCATAAAGATATTTACAATTTAGTCATTTACACATTTATTCATTTGTGTCTTTCAGAGCTTTTTCCAATTCAGCGCGAAAAGCCTGTATATCGCCGAAATCGCGTATCTCCCGCAAGTTGACCACCCGCTGCCGTACAGATGCTACACCATGTTTATTCAGCTTTTCCCGGGTGGGCGTAATAGCCTGTTGCAGTGCCTCCAGATTCACATCATAAAGCATAGTACCATGCACGATTGTGCCCGTCGGGGTGGTATAACATGCCCATCCGGAAACTTTCTTTTCTCCCACCAAAATGTCATTATGCGCCGTCGTCACAGCAGGTATTCCTTTGGACGCAAGCGCATTGCGAATAAGGAGTAGTGTTTCTGCGAACACCTGTTCGCTATGTTTCGAGGGCGTTATAAAAGAAATCATCAGGTTGCCTTCATCGGCATAAACACATCCTCCCCCACTCTTTCGCTGCACTACTTCGATGCCGTGCGAGACGCAGTAGTCTTCATTGACCTCGACCTCTGCACTTTGATGCCGACCGTAAATAACCGTGGGGCGAACGATCCATGTGAAGAGCGTGGGCTCCTGCACGGTCTTCACCATCCGGGTTTCCAGCTCAAGATAGTTTTCGAGGGAGAGACCTTCTGTGACCTTAATGAGTTTCATTTTGCGGGATTAGTGGATTAGAGGGTTACATCACCGGTTCGGTCAGCTCCACTCCACGGCAGAAACGACGTTTGATGTCACGGTCATCGCCTAAGTAAATATATCTCTCCAGACGTTGCGGAATGGTGTAGTTATCAAAGTTCAGATATCTATCATCAATCAGCAGGGCGTCAAACTCATATCCGGGTTCAAAGGATCCCACTTTGCCGAAGAATGAACCTCCCGCCTTGGTAGCCAAATAGAAGACTTCGGAAAGACTGAGGAAAGACATCTCTCCTTTGGTCTGCGCATAATTCAGTTTGGAGACCTGAATAGCATACTGCATGACACGAAGCATGGAGAGATGATGTCCGGCAGAGACGTCTGTTCCCAATGCCACGTTTATTCCTGCATCGAGGAACTTACGAATAGGTGCCATGCCTGACGAAAGATTACTATTAGAAGTGGGGCAATGCACGACATAGACGCCATTCTTGCGCATCAACTCCATCTCTTCTCCGTCGGTGTAGCAGCAATGAGCCATGAGTGTTGGCGTCTGACCGAACAGGCCGTATTTCTCGTACGCTCCACCATAACAGGTGGTGTCCGGTTCGAGTTCTTTGACCCACATAATCTCCGAGCGGTTCTCCGAGAGATGGGATTGAACAGGCATGCCTGTTTCTGCGGCATACTGCCCTAAGGCGGTTAACATCTTATCCGAACAAGAAGGTACGAAACGCGGTGTGATGATCGGTTTAACCAATCCGTTCGCGCTATGCTCATCCAGATGGGCTTTGAGCATTTTCATTCCTTCCATCAGTTCAGCCGTTGTGTTTTGCAGCGTTTCCGGGCTATTACGGTTCATACCCACGAGTCCGACATATGCTCCCATTCCCGCCTGAATGAACAGGTCTGCCAAAATACGCGTAGCCTCGGGATGGATTGTACCGAAGACGGCAGAACGCATTGTGCCCTGCATCCACAACTCGTGTACAAAACGACGGTATAAACGCCTTGCGTACTCCGGATCGGCGTACTTGGTTTCCTCCGGGAAAGTATAGGTATTGAGCCAGGGGAGCAACTCCAGATCGAGCGCGAGGCCCATATTCCTGTACTGCGGCGCATGAACATGGAGGTCATTGAAAGCGGGGATAAGCAGTTTATCTCCGAAATCCATCACCTGCCGACGCCAATCCATATTCTCGGGCAACTCGCGATAGATTCCTTCTACGAGTCCGTTGGACTTGACCACTATATATCCATGCGGAATAATTTCGAACTTCTCCGGCGTGGGAGTATAAACGATGTTAGCCTTGTATATTTTCATCCTTTGGTTTTTTAAAGAAAAGCAGACAAATCAGATAATTGATACATCCAGCAAGGAATATTACAACCAGACTGATGATATCATCCCTCCAATTCGAGAAATGCGCCACCATGAAAGGCAGCAAAGCAAATTGTATGACAAGATTTATTGCACGCGCGAACAGAAAGCCACCCGCGTTCTTCCAGTTCGGACGAGTACCGAAAGTATACCAATTCGAGAAGAAATAATTAGGAATCATCTCGCAAACAAATCCGATACCGAACGCCAGATAGAAGAGAGTTACACCTTTCTCCGGCTCTCCCAAAGTGAGCATCGCCGCCATGAAGAACCAAGTCTGAACAAACGATCCCGTAAAGCCGACCACCATAAAGCGGACGGCACTACGGATGTTTTGAGGGAGATAAGTTGTTGGCAATTTCATAGCACTTTTCTTTTATTGCAAAGCGGCGAGCAGTTCCTGCATAGCGGCATCAAGTCCGTTGACGTCACGCCCTCCGGCAGTAGCCATCCAAGGTTGACCACCACCCCCGCCTTGGATATTCTTGGCAGCCGATTTGATCATCAAACCGGCGTTTTTGCCAGCCTCGACAAGCGGTTGTGAGAGGAAGACAGCGATGGTCGGTTTGCCGGCAAAGGAAGTAGCGGCAACGACAGCGAACTTAACATTGGTGAACTTACCGCGCAAGAGAGGCATCACACCACGAATCAACTCCGGGTCATGTTCTCCCGTAAGACGTACTAATTTGATGTCACCGAGTTCTTCAGCCTGCGCGATGATCTGATCACGGAAATGCTCAATTTTCTCCGTCATGAACTGCTCGATTTGCTTCTTCAAGCCTGCGTTCTCATCAATCGACTTATGGATAGCTCCAGCGAGGTCAGGTGCGTTATTGAAGAGCGCTTTGAGACCATTAAGCGTGTCTCGCGCCATATAATAGAGTTCATCCGCTTTAGCAGCAGTAACGGCTTCAATACGACGTACACCCGCAGCAATACTCGTTTCCATAATGATACGCACACTACCGATACGTCCCGTGCTTGAAACGTGACAACCACCGCATAACTCCACCGAAGGACCATACTTGATAACACGTACATCATCACCGTATTTCTCGCCAAAGAGTGCCATCGCTCCCATTGCTTTAGCCTCAGCTATCGGGGTGTGTCGGCTCTCCTCGAGGTGAATATCCTGACGAATAAGAGCGTTTGCGAGTTTCTCTACTTGCCGCAACTCTTCCGGCGTCACTTTCTGGAAGTGAGAGAAGTCGAAACGCAAGCTGTCCGGAGTAACCAAACTACCCTTTTGCTCTACGTGTTTACCGAGCACTTCGCGCAACGCGTAGTGTAATATATGCGTAGCGGAGTGGTTACAAGCGATCGCCTGACGACGCTCTGAATCCACGGTAGCAGTCAACGTGCCATCCATGTCCGCGGGCAGTTCCGCCAAGATATGAACGGGCAGGTTATTCTCCTTTTTTGTATCCAGCACGCGTACGTTTCCGAGTGTTCCCGTATCGCCCACTTCACCACCCATTTCTGCATAGAAAGGAGTTTTCGAGAGAACGACCTGATAGAAGGATTTGCCTTTCTGGCTAACCTGACGGTAACGGAGGATTCGGGTCTCACAGGTGAGCTCATCATAGCCGATAAACTCTGTATCGCCTTCAGCGAGTACGGTCCAATCGCCCAGGTCTTGTTTGTTTGCCTCACGTCCCATCGATTTCTGGTGCTCGAGCGCTTTGTTATACTCGTCCTCGTTGGTGGTAAAGCCGTTCTCACGCAAGATGAGTTCGGTCAGGTCGAGCGGAAAACCGTACGTATCTTTGAGCGTGAAGACGTCCACGCCGCTGATCTCGGTCTTACCGGCTTTCTTCGCCTCACCCATCAGTTTATCGAGCAGACCGATACCCTTGTCCAGCGTACGGAGGAACGCCTCTTCCTCGGACTTGATGACCGGGGTGATCTGTGCCTCCTGCGCTTTGAGTTCCGGATAAGCCTCACCGAGGTCTTCGATGAGTTGCGGAACCAACTGATAGAGGAACGCGCTACGCATGTTGAGGAAGGTATATCCGTACCGCACGGCGCGACGAAGGATACGACGGATGACGTAACCTGCTTTCTCGTTCGAGGGCAGTTGACCGTCCGTGATAGCGAAAGCGATGGTACGGATATGATCGGCGATGACGCGCATCGCGATGTCGGTCTTCTCGTCCTTACCATAGGTACAACCGCAGATAGCACCGATCTTATTGAGCATCGGTTGGAAGACGTCGGTGTCGTAGTTCGAGGTCTTGCCTTGGATCGTACGTACGAGGCGCTCAAAGCCCATACCGGTATCGATCACTTTCTTGGCCAGGGGTTCGAGAGAACCGTCTGCTTTGCGGTTATACTGCATGAAGACGATGTTCCATATCTCGATGACCTGCGGATGATCTTTGTTCACCAGTTCGCGACCGGGCACTTTCGCACGCTCTTCCGCCGAACGGCTGTCCACGTGGATCTCCGAGCACGGACCGCAGGGACCCGTATCGCCCATCTCCCAGAAGTTATCGTGCTTGTTACCGTTCAGGATATGATCGGCAGGAAGGTGCTTGGCCCATATCGAAGCCGCTTCGTCGTCACGTGCCAGGCCCTCCTCGGGCGAACCCTCAAAGACGGTCGCGTACAGGTTAGCGGGATCAATCTTGAGCACATCGACGATATACTCCCACGCAAAATCGATCGCCTCTTTCTTAAAATAGTCGCCGAAGGACCAGTTACCCAGCATCTCGAACATGGTGTGATGGTAGGTATCGTGACCTACTTCCTCCAGGTCATTGTGCTTACCGCTTACGCGCAGACACTTCTGCGAATCGGCTACGCGGGGATACTTGATGGGGTCATTACCGAGGATGATACCCTTCCAGGGATTCATACCGGCGTTGGTGAACATCAAGGTGGGGTCATCTTTGATGACCATCGGCGCCGAGGGAACGACCTGGTGTCCCTTCGATGCCATAAAGTCCAAGAAGGACTGTCTAATCTCTTTACTTGTCAACATATAATTATTTATTCATTTTCACATTTTCTCATTTATTCATTTTCTTTCGGTTCAGCGGGACGCTCAAACCGGTTACCTCCGGTTGTTGTTTTGAAGTCTATGAACTCACGGCGTGGTTTTCCTTCTCCATCAGCACGCTCAATGAAAGGCAGCGGATTCGCAGTGAGATCATCGTACAGCTCACGTTGACGGAGCACATCCACCGCCATGAAGAGCGCATTGCGCATGGAGGACTCATCCGCCATGTTCTTACCGGCGATGTCGTATCCTGTTCCATGATCAGGCGAGGTGCGAATGATCTTCAATCCGGCTGTGAAGTTCACGCCGCTCATGTCAAGAGTCTTGAAAGGAATGAGCCCTTGGTCATGATACATAGCGAGAACCGCATCGAAATGTCGATAGTGCTCGGAGCCGAAGAAACCATCTGCGGCGTACGGTCCAAACGCCCATATACCCTGCTCTTTTGCTTTGTTAATAGCCGGCAGGATGATCTCCTGTTCCTCTTTTCCCAACAATCCTGCATCACCTGCGTGTGGGTTGAGCGCCAAGACAGCTATACGGGGTTTATCCATGCCAAAATCGCGTTTGAGGGCGTTATTGAGCAAGGTCATTTTGGTGAGAATCCGCTCTTCGGTTATCTGCGCAGGTATATCCGCTAAAGGCACATGGTTGCAAACGAGCGCTACGCGGAGGTTTCCGCTGCAGAGCATCATCAACGAGCCGTTGGTTGCCAGTTTGGGGTCAATGGGTTCAAACAGGGATTCGAGGTATTCGGTATGTCCACCGTTGAGTGCCTCTTTGTTAATGGGGGCAGTTACAATAGCTTGCACTTTGCCGGCTTTGAGGTCCGCGCAGGCACGATCGAGCGAAGCCTTAGCGGCCTTGTTAGAATCCGGGGTGTTCTTTCCGAACTCCACCGGTAAGTTATCGGTATAGCAGGTGATGAGGTTGAGACGGCTATCCTTCGCCTGTTCAGGCGAGTCAATCATGTTCCAAGTGACATTCCGATGGTCCTCATCCAAAGTCTGGAGGTGATGTTTGGCCACCGCTGCGTTACCATAGACCACCGGGCGCATGATCTCAAACATATACCCGTTTAGAAGCGCCTTGATAATCACTTCATATCCCACGCCGTTCGTATCACCGGCAGTTATTGCTATAATTGGTTTCACGATAGATAAATTAAAAATTCAAAATTAAAAATTCAAAATCAAAAGTGCTCCTTGTGGACTTTTTCGTATTTGAGGCGTGCAAGGTCATAATCGTTCTTCTCCTCATCGGGATAGCCGAGTGCTATAGCACAGAGGACCACCAGATGGTCAGGAATACCAAACAGCCTATGCGTGAGTTCGGGTGCCCCTTCTCGTTCGTACACATGACACCAGCACGCTCCGACTCCCTGCTCCGCAGCGGCAAGGAGTATATGCTCCGCAGCGATGGCTCCATCCGCCATCCAAGTGTTGTCGCACAAGGTCGGGTCAAGGGCAATGATGATTGCCGCCGTTGCTGTAGAAAACATCTGGCTACCATACGTGCGGCACGCCGTGAGCGGACGCAGTTTTGCTTCGTCATGCGTGACAACAAACTCCCAAGGGCAGGTTCTTTTAGCACTCGGACTCATCAGCGCGCATCGCAACATGTAGTCTATTTTCTCCTGCTCGACCGGTTGGCTGGTAAACTTACGAATCGAGCGTCTTTTTTGACATAATTCTTCAAAATTCTCCATAATAATCCAAATTGCGTGCAAAGGTACGAAATATTTTGCATATATGCAAATAAAAAGTCAAGAAAAATTTAATTTGGCATAATTTTTGTGGTATAAAATTATGTATATTTCTCATGCCGAATTGGCAGTCTGCCAGAGGCTATTCCCATTTTATTCCAAGCTTCACGTTAGCCGAACAACACACTAACAACCCACTAATCACCCACTAATCACCCACTCTAATATGCTATTTAACACGTTTTTTGCGGTGAAAAGATGGTGTATGATAGAAAGTAGGAGAGGAAAGATAAATAGATGGAAGCCACCATTTGAAGATGGATGGTGGCTTTTTGATAGGCAAAATGTTTCGTTTTTCCAAATGGGAATTTTAGGGGAAGAGGGAAAGATGGAAAGAGGGAAAGAGTGAAAGAGTGAAAGAATGAAAGAAGGAAAGGGGAAGGATATAAAAATCTTAAAAAGTGATACGAAAATCGAAAATAATATAAAAAAGAACGTGCGCGCTTGCGTATATGAAAAAAAAATTGTACCTTTGCACCGAATTTATAAATATCAACCTAAAAGGTCAAAAGAAGACCACGTCTGGCTAAAAGCGAATTAGAATAATGGATAAAATACGTAATTTTTGCATCATTGCACACATCGATCACGGCAAATCGACCCTTGCGGATCGAATGTTAGAGATCACACAGACGGTCGATGTCCGCCAGATGGAGAATCAGGTGTTGGACGACATGGATCTGGAGAAAGAGCGCGGTATCACTATCAAATCACACGCTATCCAGATGAACTATAAGTACCAAGGGACAAAGGACCAAGTACCAAGGGACACTCCTTTCACCCTCAACCTTATCGACACTCCGGGTCACGTGGACTTCAGTTATGAGGTAAGCCGTAGTATTGCGGCTTGCGAAGGCGCCGTGCTCGTCGTGGACGCTACGCAGGGCGTACAAGCACAGACCATCTCGAACCTATACATGGCAATCGAGCATGATCTGGAGATCATTCCTGTCCTCAACAAATGCGACATGGACAATGCGATGCCCGAACGTGTGGAGGACGAGATTGTGGATCTGTTGGGTTGCAAACGCGAGGAGATCTTACGCTGCTCCGCCAAGACAGGAGAAGGCGTCCCCGAGATCTTAGACGCCATCATAGAGCGTATTCCGGCTCCGAAGGGCGACCCAGACGCACCGTTACAATGTCTTGTTTTTGATAGTGTATTCAATTCCTTCCGTGGCATCATCGCCTATTTCAAGGTGGTCAATGGTACAATGAAAACCGGCGACCAAGTGCGATTTGTAAACACCGGCAAAGAGTACGACGCTGACGAGATAGGTATTCTCAAACTGGACATGTGTCCGCGCAAAGAGATTTCTGCGGGCAATGTGGGTTACATCATCTCCGGTATCAAGACTTCGACGGAAGTGAAAGTGGGCGATACCATCACACACGTAGCGCGTCCTTGCGACAAAGCGATTGACGGTTTCGAGGAAGCCAAGCCGATGGTCTTCGCGGGTGTATATCCTATTGAGAGTGAGGACTATGAGGATCTGCGCGCTTCGTTGGAGAAACTGCAATTGAACGATGCGTCTCTGACCTTTCAACCCGAGTCTTCGATGGCGTTGGGATTCGGTTTCCGCTGCGGATTCTTAGGTCTGCTGCACATGGAGATCATCCAAGAGCGTCTGGATCGCGAGTTCGACATGGATGTGATCACCACCGTTCCGAACGTTTCGTACAACGTCTATACCAAAGACGGCGGCATGGTCGAGGTGCATAACCCTGCCGGCATGCCGGATCTGACGGAGATAGACCGTATTGAGGAGCCGTATATCCGTGCGTCTGTGATCACCACAGCCGATTATATCGGTCCGATTATGACACTCTGTCTGGGCAAACGAGGCGAACTGGTCAAGCAGGAGTACATCTCCGGCAACCGAATGGAGTTGCTGTTCGACATGCCGCTCGGCGAGATCGTCATCGATTTCTACGACAAGTTGAAGTCCATCTCCAAAGGCTACGCCTCTTTCGATTGGCATATGAACGGTTTCCGGCCATCTAACCTCGTGAAGTTGGATATTCTGCTGAACGGCGAACAGGTGGATGCACTCTCTACCCTCACCCATCGGGACAATGCCGTGGATTTCGGTCGCCGGATGTGTGAGAAACTGAAAGAGCTCTTACCTCGTCAGCAGTTTGATATCGCTATCCAGGCTGCGATAGGCGCGAAGATCATCGCCCGCGAGACCGTCAAGCAGGTCCGCAAAGATGTGCTTGCCAAATGTTACGGCGGTGACGTGAGCCGTAAGCGCAAACTGTTAGAGAAACAGAAACGCGGTAAGAAACGTATGAAACAGATCGGCAACGTCGAAGTGCCGCAGAAAGCGTTCTTAGCAGTGCTCAAGTTAGACTAAAATCCCACTTAATCATGTTAGTTCAAAAATTCGGAGGAACTAGTGTGGGTTCAGCGCAGCGGATGAAATCCGTGGCTGAACTGATTGCTGACGGCGAACAGAAGATCGTTGTTCTTTCCGCCATGTCCGGAACCACCAACCATCTCCTCCAAACTACCGAATATATCCGTTTGGGCAATGCTTCCGGCGCTACCGACATGCTCGATGCCCTTGAGGCGAAATATCGCAAAGAGTGTGAAGGTCTGGCTATTGATTATGCGGTTCTACAACCGCTTTTTTCCGCTCTGCGTAAGATATGCCTCAAGCCCTATACTCCGCAAACCGATAAGGATGTAGTCTCATTCGGCGAGTTGATCTCTACCACGATGATGACTACGTATATGTCTCAGCAAGGCGAGGACGTTGTGTTGATGCCTGCGCTTGATTATATGCGTATCAACGCGGAGGGCGAACCGGATCTGATGGTTACGGAGCAGTTGCTCCAAACACAATTGGAGACATACGGTACGCATCGTTATATCATCACCCAAGGCTTCATCTGCCGCAACGCTGAAGGTCAGATAGATAACCTCAAACGCGGAGGGAGCGATTATACGGCGTCTGTTGTGGGCGCACTAATAGAGGCACAAGAGATTCAGATTTGGACCGATATAGACGGCATGCATAATAACGACCCGCGGTTCGTGGAAGGCACCCAACCAGTGCGGCATATCAGTTTCGATGAAGCAGCAGAGCTCGCTTATTTCGGCGCAAAGATACTCCACCCGACTTGTATTTTGCCCGCCAAGATGCACAATGTGCCAGTCCGTTTGCTGAACACCATGTGTCCGGAAGCACCGGGGACGCTCATCAATAACCAGACCTCAGCCCAACCGGTCAAAGCAGTAGCAGCGAAAGATGGTATCTACGCCGTTCGAGTTCAGTCCGACCGAATGCTCATGGCTTATGGATTCCTCAGCCGTGTGTTCTCCGTTTTTGAGAAATACCGCACATCCATTGACCTGATCACCACCTCCGAGGTGGCTGTTTCCATGTCGGTGGACAACAACAGCCAACTTGATGCCATCGTAGCCGAACTGCGCACATTAGGAACGGTCTCTGTGGAGGAAGGGATGACGATCATTTCCGTTGTGGGTGACCTTCGTGCCGATAACCGCGGTATCGAATCCGTCGTTGTACAGGCACTCAAGGAGATTCCGATCCGTATGATCAGTTACGGAGGTTCCGACCATAACATCTCCCTTCTGATTCACTCCGATTATAAAATACCTGCTTTACAATCCCTTAGCAAAGCTCTTTTCCAATGATTACCGGACATTTTCCCATAGCACGCTTCGAGGCACTTGAGACACCATTTTATTATTACGACATGGAAGTGCTGTCAGATACCCTCCGTGCTGTTAATACAGAGCGGTCTGCCGTTAAGTGTTCTAACGCACCTTTTAACGTCCATTACGCCATCAAAGCATGCTCTACTCCGGCAGTCTTGCAAATGATTGCCCAAGCCGGCTTAGGAGCAGATTGCGTAAGCGGAGGGGAGGTAAAAGCAGCCATCGAGGCCGGTTTCGCGGCTGAAAAAATTGTCTTTGCGGGAGTAGCCAAGAGCGATAAGGAGATACGTTATGCCTTGGAGCAAGGTATTTTCTGCTTCAATGTAGAATCGATGGAAGAGTTGGAGGTTATCTCAGCGCTGGCATCAGAGATGGGGGTTCGTGCGCGCGTATGCCTGCGCATAAATCCTAATATAAACGCACACACGCATGATAAGATCACTACAGGACTTAGCGAGAATAAATTCGGTATTCCGATGCGATTTCTGAATCAGGCGGTGGAACTATGCTATCGTTTGCCCGAGATTGATTTCCTTGGCCTCCATTTTCATATCGGCTCGCAGATTACCGACATGGTGCCTTTTATACATCTGGCGCATCGAATTAACGAACTGGTAGCCCAAGTGGAGCAAATGACATGCACCGACCATGAGGGCAAAGCGGTACACCCAGTCGTACGACATATTAACATAGGCGGAGGTTTAGGTATTCTGTATGAGCACCCGAACCATTTCCCGATACCGGACTTTCAATCTTATTTCGATACTTGGCGAACCCATCTACAGCTTCGGGCAGACCAACAAGCGCATTGCGAGTTGGGACGTTCGATCGTGGCGCAATGCGGTAACCTCGTTACTCGCGTGCTTTATGTCAAGAAAGGAGAGAACAAACAGTTTGCTATCGTTGATGCAGGCATGAACGATCTGATTCGTCCGGCAATGTACGGGGCTTTCCACCGTGTGGAAAACATCTCCCATCCGGATAAAGAAGAACAGTTATACGATATCGTCGGGCCTGTCTGCGAATCAAGCGATGTATTTGTGGAGAACTATCACATAGCCGCCGTACAACGAGGAGACCTTCTCGTCATGCGCAGTGCCGGCGCGTACGGCGAGACCATGGCGTCCCAATATAATCTCCGCCGACTGCCAGGGCATGTTATTTCATAAGGAGAAAGGGACACAAATTGCCGATAATGGTAGAAAAATCTCCTTCCTCTTGCAAATATCAAAAAAAAGCAGTACCTTTGCACTCGCTTTTAGCGAGTTTAAATTAATTAAATAAAGTACTATGGAACAATTTGTACATTCGGCATGGTCGCTGATTCCGTTCGGACTCATGCTTCTGATGATTGCTATCGGTCCGCTGGTAGCAGAACACT
>ONMV01000033.1 GCA_900319005.1 uncultured Bacteroidales bacterium | reverse complement strand
GAGAGGAACAAACCGGTATCAGCCATGTAGCATTTGAGCGTGGTGCGCTCTGTGTTCATTCCCAGCCCGATATTCGGGGCAAACGTATTGTAGCAGATATTGACAATACGCGAATCGCGCAACCAGAAAAAGGCACTCTCGTAGTGAACGTATCTTGCGTTCGCGTTTATATCCGCCAATACAAAGCGGGTGCCTTGTTTCTGCAACTGCGAGGGGATGGCTTCGAATATATCCGCAGCCTTGGCTTCTGCCCCCGTGGCATATTTATGAATATCGTCGCGGTACAGGGCAAGAATATTCTGCTTTATCTTCTCCGTCTGCCGGAAATCATGCGTATCGATATAGGTCTGGATCACTTGCGGCATTCCGCCCAACAGCATATACAGCCGGAAAAGATCCATCGCCTTGCGGTGTAACGGACCGAGGGGAATCCGGTTGGCATAACAATCTTTGATATAAGCCATCATCTTCCCGTTTCCTGTAGCCCACAGGAATTCCTCAAAATCCATCGGGTACATCGCCAGATGCTGCTCCTCGGAGGGGATGACGATATTCTTCACGTTCTTATGAATGCTGATGAGTGAACCGGTTTCGATATAGTCGTACCTGCCGTCTGCCACAAGATACTTGATGAGCGCACGCGCAGGGGGGAACTGCTGGACTTCGTCAAAAACGATAAGCGACCTACGCTCGACCAGTTCCACGCCGTAATGGATGGATAACATCTGGAACAACATATCCAACCGCGTAGCATAATCTTCAAAGAACGACAGCACAGCCGCTTCCGTATGGTTGAAGTCTATGATGAGATAACTTTCATTCAATGAGCAATGCACTCTTACCATTGGAAGACTGCTTCCAATCTACTAATTGAGAATAGATCTTGCGTTGCATATATAACTGTTTTTAACGTTTCTGATAATTTAGAAGAATTAAAAATTAACGTTTCTCTGTTTTATGATTGACTAATTTTTAACGTTTCCGGCTGCAAAGGTACAACAAAAATTGCATATATGCAAGCATTTAGGCATTTTTTTATATTCATATATTTTTTTTTATGGGATAATAGTACAAAAAAATCCCAAAATTTGTGTAAATGAAAAATTATCCATACTCAAGAATGATGTGTTTTGGGAAAAGTGAATAATTCGAAATAGATTCCTTATTAATTCTAAAGGAACTTATCCCATTTCCTCTTTATGTTGGTTCAAAATTGGGAAAATTCATTAAATGTGCGATTTTTTTTCATTTTTATTTGCATATGTCAAAAAAAAAGTGTAATTTTGCAGCGAAATTTGGAGTGTAGTATGCGTACACGAACTAATTTTGTAAATCAGATGTTCAATTTTACCCCCCCCCCCATGTTGCGAATGGAGGCATAAAGGGTGGTATCCATAGATTAGCAACGCAATAGGCGGTGCACACGGTTCGTGTGTATCGCCTATTTATATTATTGTACGAGCACGCGGACAAGCACATGCGCATAAATAAAACAGTAGATTATGACATTAGCAGTTAGATTTCGATTCCATGGAGCCAAGACGCCGACGTTTGACATTGTAGAGTTGAATCATGATCAATGGCGAGAGTTCTTTTGGTTGGAGCGCAGTATGATGCGTTTGGAGTGGATGATTCATTTTTTGAACCGCGACTATATGCGGCACGAAATCAAGGAATTATGGTGGATACCGCTGGATGACCAAGACGGTTTGCAGATAGTTTCCACTAAAATACGAAAACAAGCAACAAACTAATTAACCATATTGTTTAACAAATAAAATTTAATGTATGAGAAAAAAATTATTTACATCTCTTCTCGCCTTAGTGGCAAGCGTTGGGATGAGTTGGGCGGTTGAGGAGACCTACACTTGGGATGCTACCATCTGCCATGACATCAATTGTTCGCGAGCAGGCAACACGAACAACACACATTTTGACATTACTGCGGAATGGAACCAGTACAATGAAGAGCTGTCGTACGGTTTTACTAACAACACGATGACTTTTCAACGATACCGTAGTGGTATCACATTCAAATCATCCATCGGAGCTGTTAAGAAAGTGGTCATCACCGGTGTCGATTTAACGAATACCGGCTGTGAAAATTGGGCGTTAAGTGATGGTAATACAAAGATGACATGGACTGATGAGTATTTAATAAAGCCTCAAGCAAACGCAACTCTTCGATTCGATTTAGAATCTGCAGCGGAAGTGACTACTTTTACGGTAACCAGTATTGAGTTCACCGTGGACAATGACTGCGCTAAGGATGAGATTTTCGAGAGATGCCAAAAAGTCAGTGATAGTAATATCAGCAAGACTCTGACTCCCGGTCAGTATGGTGAAATAGATTTGGATTATACAAATAATCCCTTCGGCAAAACCAATGCCGGCTGGAAATTACAATCGGTTGGTTACTATCAACCTAATGCTACAACGGAGCAGATTAATACGATGTATGAAGCATACGATAATCCTCAGGAAGCATATGAAAGTATGACTACTTTGGTGGAGGGTTTATTGAATCCTTATGTTACTACTGATCCTACAGCAGATAACTGGGCGGAATACTCATCTAAGATTGAGGTATACGAATTATTGAAATACAATAGTTCTACTTCAACCTATGAGCATGCGAAGATTTACTCAACGCCCGGGGCATCGACCAATGAAACCGGTTATGGTGTCATCCATACCTACTATAAAAATGAGAATGTATTGTGCGATCTTTATACGGCAGCTCCAAGTGATGCCTATTTGTTCTTCTTGGAAGCATGGCCTACCGATCTCTATAGAGAAAAGGCATATTTTCTACATCATGACCCAAAGTACGACAAGAATAAAGTTGCTCGCTACGGAGGAAAAATCACTTGGGCTTTGGAAATCGGTCAAGACTTTACATTGCGAGAGGTGTCAATTTATAGTTTACCGACTTCGAAAGGAGAAGTTGCCTATACCGGATGGCAGGTAGAGTTAATCAATACCGGTTCTATTAACGGTGGTACATGGGAATACTCTTTCGATGGAATTAATTATAATGAATGGGATCATGCGGCAATACCATGCGGCGATTACACCATCTATTGCCGCATTGTACCAGATGAGTATCACAAATACACGGGTGAGAACCCTGTAGTTGTTTTACCAGCATCTATCGTGCCGCCTTTCGTAACTGATATGGAAAATCCTTCGAGTGTATTGTGGGGCCTTGAGGGTAACACTTCTGACCTTTTGGTTAAACGTACCATTTATGCCGACGGCTACTATAACACCCTCTGCTTGCCGTTTAGTATCACCGCGGCAGAGTTAGCCCAATCAACTCACCCCTTACACGGCTATGAAACCCTCAAGACCATGCGCGGTGCACAGGTAAGTGGTAGCGGTCAGAACCTGACGATTGATATCTTCGTAGAGGATGCTACAGAGATCGTAGCCGGTCAACCGTATCTCATCAGTTATCCGGCAGAACGTGAAGATATCGTCAATCCGTATTTTGCAGGCATTACTGTAACTGTTACCGGTGATCCGGCAGGTAGCGTAAGCGCCGACGGTGTGACATTCCAAGGAATGTTAGGCCCGCAACATATTATTTCATATGCAGACCATTCCTATATTTCCGATAACCATGATTATCTCTTCTTAGGCGAGCAGAATGAATTGACTTGGCCGCTCCAAGACTATCAAAACATGCGTGGTTTCCGTGCGTACTTCATCATTGACCGTGCCCAAATCACGCCAGCGATGGCGCCAGCTAATACGCGTGCCCGCCTTGTGGATGCATCCAAGATGCCGACCGACGTAGAGAGCATTCAGTCCTCTGCTATCGGCTCTCAGAAAGTCATTGAGAACGGCGTGCTCTATATAATGAAGAATGGTGTCCGCTATAATGCACAAGGACAGGTGGTCAAATAAATATGACATTTGAGATTTAAGATTTAAGATTTTTTGAAAGGAGAAAATTATGAAAAAATATAGTTGTCCTACAATGGAAATTGTGCGTTTCGCAGGCGGTTCGGTAATGATCAGCGGCAGTGGTGACATCCACGGCAAAGGAGAAGTTCACGAGGCTTCGCAGTCTCAGAACCGTGCGCCCCAACGCCCGTTCTAAAATTTATAAATAGCCATAGGCTGGCTATCCGTATCACAAGAGGCGGTTCACGTTCAGCGTGAGCCGTCTCTTTTTTTGTGCCTATATGTGGCGGTGAGGGCACCGCCTTTTTTGCTTGTTTAGAAACCGGCATATGATGCCGGACCAATGGACAAAGAAAACGACGGATAGCATCCGTCACAATTAACGATGTAAAAACAAGCAAAAAGAATGAAAAAAGACGCAACAGACAGAGCATTGCGACTGACGAAACGCAATGCTCTTATTTCCAATATTTTCTACGAACTGACCAACAACGAAGGCTTCGGTTTTATGCAAGCCTATGTGTTTTTGGAAGAAATTTTCGGTATTGACGAGCGACAAATACGGAAAATAATACGCCAAAATGCAAAAGTGGAACTGAGTTCCGACAACTTAACGAAATTTGTAGTAATTTTGCAGCGGATTTTGAAAAAGCAAAAGAAAAAGAAGCAAAAAGAAAATATAAAATGCCTTGCCATGCCTTGCCTATAATATAGGAAGCTATAGGAAGCAATAGGAAGTAATAGGCAAGGCGAGGCGAGGCAAGGAAATTAATAATTTAAAATGATGAATTATGAATGAAATGCACAGTTTTTATGGATTATGGGCATTGCTCAAGCCGGAGGGTGAGTACAAACGGCGCAAAGGAGCATGCGAACGGTTGTGGGGAAACTATGATGAAGAAACCCGTCAATACGTGTATGGGGCGATAACCGCGGCGAAGGAGCGCGGCGAATGGATCAACCCGAACCCCTATTTTGCGATAGAGGACGTGGTGATTAGAGCACGGGAGCAGAACCGGCAGAAGCAGACACTTTCTTACTCCGAGTATTACAAGCGTTACGGGACGACGGAAGAGCGGGAGGGATGGAAGATGGTGAACCCGACGGGGAACAAAGTGATGTATGTTAACGTTGAACGATGAACGATTAGGGATTAGGGGATTAGGGATTAGGGGATTAGGAATTGCCTTCGAGATGCATTCGAGATGCCTCCGAGATTAGTTCGAGATGCCCCCGATATGTAGTTTATAAACAGTTGAAAATGAAAGGATTATGAAAGGAGAAAAATCAGAAGAAAATGAGAACTGGACGAAGGCCTACCGTCAGGCAGAGCGCTGCGGGATCAAACTGACCAAACGGAAAAACAGTCAAGGGCACTATGTGTGCTATCTGAGTAAGAAATCGAGAAATCTGTTATCCTTATTATGAGACCGCAAGAGAAAATTGAGTTGCAGACACTGCGCGACCGGTTACAAAGCCGCATGAATTACCGTTATCCGGACTTTGCGTTCGAAGTGCTGCTTTACGGATGGTGCAAGAAGAGTCATCACAGCACGAACTGGTTGAGCGATGTGAAGCGAAGAGGCTGGTTGAGTCTGGCTATGGCGCGTGATTTTGCCGATTATTGCGGGTATATGTTCGTGTAAAGCACTTTTGAAGGTGTTTTGCGAAGCCGGAAATTTGGTCAAGTCAGATAAAAGCAGTACTTTTGTCGTCGGAATTGGAGATCAATGACTGCATTGCTGCGCAACTTGTATAATTGTCTCAATTCCTCCTCTCCCCACTGAACGCACTAGCGCTAGCGTTCATCGGGGGCCCTATAATTTCGGAAAGATAGGATAATGGTTCACCGGGGCGTCTATCGCCTATCCTCAGTCTCGGCGAACCAAAAAGGGATATTCCGAAAGACAACGTGCGTTATTAAAACCTAAACCATTATGAGTAAGCAACAGATTATCAAGATCGTCATCTCGGTGCTTATTGCCGCATTGACGGCATTGGGAGCGGCACTCGGATTGCAGAGTTGCACCGCGACGAGGGTGGTGAGTACGAGTGCGAGTTACGTCCAACGCGGCGACACCACGACCACCATCATGACCAAGACCACGGAGACCTACCGTGGCGAGAAACAAAAACCTATTTATTAACCTTAACCCCCCTCACGGCGTAGGGATATTGACGATTGGACGATTGACGAGGTACGATTGATTGATCAATTGAAGGAGATTGACGATTGTCCGCCCCGTAAATCGTGCATAAAGCTAAATCGTCAATTAAATTAACGCCGAACAATCTATGGCAAAAATGAAAGTCGGCCCCGCAGGTATCGAAACAATCTCCGGCGCATTGAAACGCCCGAAAAAACAGAACGGTCACAACCACGGCAATTACCTGGTAGCGACGCACCGCGTGGCCGCGACGACTAACCCCAATTGTCAGCGTGTGTACTCGTTCGACTCCGACCGCTACAAGCGTGATAGCGCTCCGACGAGTCGTGAGTTGGCCCAGCACGAACGTTTTGCTACGGTGTCCCGTGCGGTTCACGAGCGTGCGATCGACCTGACGAAGATGAGCGCCGATAAGGCTGCTTTCATCGCCCAGAAAGATCTGCCGGGAGGCAAGCAGACGATGAAGAGCTACCTCTGGAGCTTGGAGTTGGCCGCCTACGACCAAGAGCACCAGGGCTAACGCCCGAAGGGCACCGAAAGGTGCTCTTCTTTTTTTTTTATAAAAAATATTCGGAATAATTTGCATATATCAAAAAAAAGCAGTACTTTTGCGGTCGATTTTGAAATTTAATCGGATTAAAAACAAAAAATCACGTCAAAAGCATGAGTAATATTCGTTTTAGTGCGTTAAAAATGGCATTTAGCCATAAACCTGCGGTTATAGAAGAACCGGAAGGTAAAGTGAAGGACTATTTCGCTTCTGACGTCTTCACGCGTGAGAAGATGAAGGAATATATTGCGCAGGATGTCCTGGACCAACTCTTCGATGATGTGGATAACGGTCGTACGATTCACCGTGACATCGCCGGTGTGGTCGCTATCGGTATCCGCAAATGGGCGATGGATCGCGGTGCGACACATTTCACGCACTGGTTTCAGCCTCTTACAGGCGGTACGGCGGAGAAGCATGATGCGTTCTTTACGTTGAAGAACGGTACGCTGATCGAGGAGTTCAGCGGAGAGAGTCTGTATCAGCAAGAGCCTGACGCTTCGTCCTTCCCCTCAGGAGGTATCCGTAACACTTTCGAGGCACGCGGATACTCGGCTTGGGATCCTTCCAGTCCGGTGTTCCTCATCGGTGATACCCTCTGTATCCCGACTGTCTTTGTGGCATATACGGGCGAGGCGCTCGATTACAAGACGCCGTTGATTCGTTCCACGGCATCGCTTTGTCACGCGGCACGTGAGGTGTGCGCGTATTTCGATAAGCAAGTGAAACACGTACACGCGAATTTGGGTTGGGAGCAGGAGTATTTCCTCGTGGACGAAGCGCTCTACAACGCCCGTCCGGACTTGATGCTCACCGGTCGTACCCTCATGGGGCACAACAGCGCCAAGAGTCAGCAACTTGAAGACCATTATTTCGGAGCTATCCCGGCACGTGTATTGGCTTTCATGCGTGAACTCGAATACGAAGCACTCAAAGCCGGCATCCCGGTACGTACACGTCATAACGAGGTGGCACCTAACCAGTTTGAGATGGCACCGATATTCGAAGATGTCAACCTGGCTAACGATCATAACCTGCTCGTAATGAGCATCATGGAGCGGGTGGCAGAGAAACATCATTTCCGCGTACTCTTACATGAAAAACCTTATGCAGGGGTCAACGGAAGCGGTAAGCATTGCAACTGGTCGATGTCCACGAACACAGGCATCAACCTGCTGGCTCCGGGTAAGAACCCGTATCAGAACCTGCAGTTCATTACCTTCCTCGTGAATGTCCTCATGGCGGTTCAACGCCATAACGGACTGCTCAAAGCGTCTATCGTGAGTGCCACCAATGAGCACCGTCTCGGCGCTAACGAGGCACCGCCCGCTATTATCTCCGTCTTCTTGGGCAAGCAGATCAGCGAGGTGCTGGACAAATTGGAGCACGCCAAGGCCGAAGAAGCCATCATCATCAATGCCAAGAAAGAGATGAAGCTCGGTGTGGCCAATATCCCGGAGATTCTCTTGGACAACACCGACCGCAACCGTACTTCGCCGTTTGCCTTCACCGGTAACCGGTTCGAGTTCCGTGCGGTAGGATCGAGTGCCAACTGCGGTGCTGCGATGTTAGCCCTCAACGCAGCGGTGGCAGATCAGTTGATGCTGTTCAAGGAAGAGGTCGATGCACGTATTGAGAAAGGTGAAGCCAAGGAGCGTGTGCTGTTCGATGTGATTAAGAAATATATCGTGGCATGTAAGGCGATTCGCTTTGACGGCAACGGTTATAGCGAGGAGTGGAAAGCAGAAGCGGAGAAGCGCGGCTTGGACTGCGAGACCTCGGTGCCGGTGGTGATTGACCGCTACCTTAGTGACACCAGTATAAATATGTTCGAGCGCACAGGCGTACTCACGCACGCGGAACTGCAGAGTCGTTGTGAGGTCAAATGGGAAACCTACGTCAAGAAGCTGCAGATTGAGAGCCGCGTGATGGGTGACCTCGTAGTGAACCATGTGCTGCCTGCCGCCAAGCGTTACCAGACGATGCTGCTGCAGAACGTGTTGGCAGTCAAGCAGGTCTTCTCCGCCGACGAGACGGCATCCCTCAACGCCATGGACTACAGCATCATCAAGCAGATAGAAGAACATTCTGGTGCGATCCTTGACGGGGTAGAGCGGATGACCGAAGCCCGGCATAAAGCCAACCGTCAACCCGACGAGCGCAGCAAGGCGATCGCGTACCACGACAACGTCCTGCCGCTCATGGCAGAGATTAGAGATCATACAGACGCCCTTGAGTTAATCGTCGATGATGAACTTTGGACGCTCCCGAAGTACCGTGAGCTGATGTTCATCCATTAAATCTTTCATTAGCATAAATACACCACAATTATGGATAAACAAACGCAAATGTATGTGGACGCCTTCATGGCGGATCTCATCAGTAAAAACCCCGGTGAGAAAGAGTTTCACCAAGCAGTCAAAGAAGTAATAGAATCGGTAGCACCGATGATTATGGCATACCCGTATCTGCGGGAACAGAAAATCATGGAGCGCATGGTAGAACCTGAGCGCGTGATTATGTTCCGTGTGCCTTGGATGGACGATCAGGGCGAAGTGCATATCAACCGTGGTTTTCGCGTTCAGATGAACTCGGCTATCGGTCCATATAAAGGTGGTATCCGTTTTCATGCTTCGGTGAATCTCTCAATCATGAAGTTCCTTGCCTTTGAGCAAACCTTTAAGAATGCCCTCACAACCCTGCCGATGGGCGGTGCTAAAGGCGGTTCGGACTTCTCGCCGCGTGGC
>ONMV01000006.1 GCA_900319005.1 uncultured Bacteroidales bacterium | reverse complement strand
GGTATCTTGGACGCTATGGACGGACTGCCTGTGAACATCCGTCTGCTCGATCCGCCTTTGCACGAGTTCGTTCCGCATGATCTGAAGGGACAAGAGCAGATGGCGAAAGAGATGGGTGTTTCCGTAGAGGAGATTCAGACCCGTGTAGCTCAGTTGGCAGAGAACAACCCGATGCTCGGTCACCGTGGTTGCCGTCTCGGTATCACCTTCCCGGAGATCACCGCTATGCAGACACGCGCTATCCTCTCCGCCGCTTGCGAACTCAAGAAAGAGGGCAAGAACCCGATGCCGGAGATCATGGTTCCGCTGATCGGTATTCTCTATGAGTTGAAACAGCAGAAAGAGATCATCCAGCGCGTAGCAAAAGAGGTATTTGCCGAGTACGGCGTAGAGGTAGAGTTCGAGATCGGTACAATGATCGAGATTCCGCGCGCAGCCCTGACTGCAGACCGCATCGCTACCGAGGCGCAGTACTTCTCCTTCGGTACCAACGACTTGACCCAGATGACCTTCGGTTACAGCCGTGACGATATCGCTTCGTTCCTGCCGGCATACCTCGAGAAGAAGATTCTGAAAGTCGATCCGTTCCAGGTACTCGACCAGAACGGTGTCGGTCAGTTGATCAAGATGGCGGTAGAGAAAGGTCGTGCCGTTCGTCCGGGACTCCGTACAGGTATTTGCGGTGAGCACGGCGGCGAGCCTTCCAGCGTCAAGTTCTGTGCCCGTGTCGGCATGAACTACGCTTCCTGCAGCCCGTTCCGCGTACCTATCGCACGTCTGGCAGCAGCTCAAGCAGCCGTTGAGGACGAGCAATAAGAAGCCTAACCCCACCCTTCCCTAAAAGGAAGGGAGTATATAAACAACGCACTCCCGAATGAGAGTGCGTTGTTGGTTTTATAAGTGCATCATTATTGCCGATTATTAAGATTCGGGCGGTATAGTTACATTTGCCTAAGAGACGCGCGAGAGTGGCGCGAGATACGCTGTTTGGAAGGTTTTTGAAAGGTAGTTGAAAGGTATATGATTGTTAAGATTCCTTATACCGCAAGCAGACGGACAATTTGCCCGCCTGCTTGATTTGAACATAAGAGTAAATGGAGAACTAAATGGAGAACTAAATGGAAAAAAGTGGACTTTCAAAGCACAATTTTACGATTTCTCTTGTGTATCTCATTTATTTTTTGTACCTTTGCAGCCGCAAAGGTGTTTGGAGAGGTTACAAAACGGAGCTATAGAACGCAAACACTTTGGTAAACAGTAAGATATAAACTTTAAAAATATATACAACAATGAGAACAAGAATGGTTGCAGGTAACTGGAAAATGAACAAGAACCTGCAGGAAGGTGTAGCTCTGGCTACCGAGTTGAAAGAAGCAGTAAAGAACCCGAATTGCGCCGTAGTGATCGGTACGCCATTTATTCATCTGGCTACCATAGCTGAGTTGCTCAAAGGCTCGGCTATCAAAGTAGCAGCAGAGAACTGCGCAGACCACGAGAAGGGTGCATACACCGGCGAGGTGAGTGCAGAAATGGTAAAATCCACCGGCGCAGAGTACGTCATCCTCGGTCACTCCGAGCGTCGTCAGTACTACGCAGAGAGCTATGAGATGCTGGCAGAGAAAGTGCGCCTTGCTTTGGCTAACGGTCTGAAAGTGATCTTCTGCATCGGTGAGGTAAAAGAGGAGCGCGAAGCAGGCAAGCAGAACGAGGTAGTGAAAGCACAGCTGGAAGGCTCTGTCTTCGGTCTGAGTGCAGAGGAGTGGAAGAACATCACCCTCGCTTACGAACCTGTTTGGGCTATCGGAACAGGCCTGACTGCAACTCCTGCACAAGCAGAGGAGATTCACGCATACATCCGCAGCCTCGTAGCAGAGAAATACGGCAAAGAGGCAGCAGAAGACACCACAATCCTCTACGGCGGAAGCTGCAACGAGAAGAACGCAGCGGAGCTCTTCGCTTGCCCGGACATCGATGGTGGTCTGATCGGTGGCGCTGCTCTCGTAGCAGAGAAATTCCTTGCTATCATCGCTGCAAGATAAACTAGTCTACTAGTCTACTAGTCAACTAGAAAACCGAACAATTATGGCACTTATTAAGACCATAAATCGTAACGGCGAAATCCTTACCCCGCGCATCGCGGACGACGTATTCATGGCGGAGAACGCCACCGTCGTCGGCGATGTTACGGTGGGGGAAGGATCGAGTCTGTGGTTCAACTCCGTCCTCCGCGGCGATGTGAACACCATCGTCATCGGCAAACATTGTAATATCCAGGACGGAGCAGTACTCCACACCCTCTATCAGAAATCGACCATCAAATTAGGCGATTACGTGTCCGTGGGACATAACGTCACCATCCATGGCGCGGACGTCGATGACTACGCGCTCATCGGAATGGGTGCTACCCTACTCGACGATGCGCATGTGGGCGAAGGAGCGATCGTAGCTGCCAACGCGCTTGTCCTCAAAGGCACGCAGATAGGTCCGCACGAGATCTGGGGAGGTGTACCGGCTAAGTTCATTAAGAAAGCCGATCCCGCTCAAACCGAAGAAATAAACAAGAAAATTGCCAATAACTACGCAATGTATGCCTCTTGGTATAAATAGACCGCTTCGCTAAAAGAGTAAAGACCGCAGCAAAGCTGCTAAAAGACAAAAGACTAAAATGTTTAAACGAATTCTTCTCAAATTATCCGGTGAGAGTTTGGCCGGAGAAAGCAAGCAGGGTATTGATACCCAACGTTTGGCGCAATACGCCGAACAAGTGAAGAAAATCGCTCAGAAAGGCGTGCAAATCGGTATCGTCATCGGCGGAGGAAATATCTTCCGCGGCTTGTCGGGCGCACAGAAAGGTTTTGACCGCGTGAAGGGCGACCAGATGGGTATGTTAGCCACCGTCATCAATGCCCTTGCCTTGGCTTCGGCATTGGAGTCTATTGGTCAACCGGTTCGTGTACTGACCTCTATCCGCATGGAGCCGATTGGCGATTTCTACAGCCCTGCCAAAGCGCAACGTTTGCTTGAGAAAGGCAATGTAGTCATTCTCGCCGGAGGAACAGGAGCACCCTATTTTACCACCGACACCGGTTCGTCTCTCCGCGCACTGGAGATTAAAGCCGACGTTATGCTTAAAGGTACGCGCGTGGACGGAATCTACACCGCCGATCCCGAAAAAGACCCGACCGCTACGAAGTTCACCGAGATATGTTATGACGAGGTCATCAGACGTGGTTTGAAGGTCATGGACGTAACCGCTACCGCGATGGCAAAAGAAAACGGTCTGCCTATCTATGTCTTCAACATGGATCAGTACGGTAACTTAGAGAAAGTCATCAACGGAGAACAAATAGGCACTTTGGTCACTCCGTGACAATTGATAGTTCTTAGCCCCAAAGGGGCACGATTATTTGACAAGTCAAATTTTGATAGTTGATAATTGATAATTGTATGAACGACGAATTAGAATTATTTGAGTCTGCAGCCGAAGAGCAAATGCAGAACGCAGTCGCTCACTTGGACGACACCCTTCAGCACATCCGTGCAGGTAAAGCAAACCCGCGTATTCTCGATCCGATCAAGATTGACTACTACGGAGCTATGTCTCCTTTAGCCAACTGCGCTACGATCACTACGCCGGACGCACGTACTATCGCCATCACCCCGTGGGAGAAGAAACTCATCGGTGAGATCGAGCGTGCGATCATCAATTCGAACATCGGACTCGCTCCGTCTAACAACGGCGAGACCATCCGTCTGATCCTTCCGCCGCTGACAGAGGAACGCCGTCGCGAGCTCTGCAAGCAATGTAAGGCAGAGAGCGAGAACGCGAAGATGTCTATCCGCAACGCACGTCGCGATGCGATTGAGGAGTTCAAGAAACTCGTCAAGAACGGTCTGAGCGAAGATATCGAGAAAGATGCCGAAGAGGACATGCAAAAGACCCACGACAAATACGTCGCTAAAGTCGAAGCCCTCTACGCCGCCAAGGAAAAAGAGATTATGACGGTATAGTGATTGACGATTGGACGATTGACGAGGTACGATTGATGGACGATTGAAAATAATCGACGATTGTCCACCGCGTAAATCGTAAATTAATAAAACTCGTCAATAAATCGTAAATCGTTAAATCGTTAAATCGTAAATAATTTGAAAGGCTTAGTTGTCAAATCCACGGGTAGCAGTTACATCGTCCGGCTGGACGATGGTACGAATGTGGAATGCCGAATCAAAGGCAATTTCCGCATTCGTGGTATCCGTTCGACTAATCCTGTCGCCGTCGGAGACTATGTGGAAGTACAAAGGGACAATGTACCATGTACAAAGGACAAATGTCAGTCGACCTCTTGGATAACCGAGGTGTGTGAGCGGAGGAATTATATTATCCGTCGCTCGACTAACTTGAGCAAGGAGAGCCATATTCTCGCGGCAAACATCGACCAAGCGGCACTCATCGTGACGGTGAATCACCCTGTGACAAGTACTACTTTTATTGATCGTTTTTTGGCAACTTGTGAGGCCTATCGGGTAAAAGCAATATTGATTTTCAACAAGATAGATTTGTTAACCGATGAAGAGAAGGCATACATGAACGAACTGCGCACACTCTATGAGTCTATCGGTTATCAGACGGCGGAGTTATCAGCCATCAGTCTTCATCCCTCAGAACTTCTTCCGCTGCTTAAAGGAAAGACTACCCTGCTCTCCGGTAATTCAGGTGTTGGTAAGAGTACACTTCTCAATGCACTCTTCGGACGCGAGATGACGCGTACCGGTAAGATCTCCGACGCTCACGACAAAGGTATGCACACCACCACTTTCTCGGAAATGTATTTCTTAGAGGGAAAAAATGAAAGGACGAAGGAAGAAGGAAGCCTTTCACCTTTCACTTTTCATCCTTCCTCTATAATAGATACTCCCGGGATTAAGGGCTTCGGAACAATCGATTTTGAGCGAGAAGAGGTAAGTCACTATTTCCCAGAGATTTTCCGAATAGGCAGAGCATGCCGTTTTGCTAATTGCACACATACAAATGAGCCTCACTGCGCAGTGCAGGAGGCTCTTGAGAAAGGCGAGATAGCTATTTCCCGCTATGAATCATACTGGTCGATGTTAGGCGACTGCGACGAAGCCAAGTATCGTTAGAAGCCGAAACTCAGCCCACAAGTGAATGTGAACTTACTCCCTTGCAGATATGCAGGGGTGTATTTGTCTAAGTAGTACTTTTTCAGTTCATCACCTGCCAATTCCATAGACGAACCATCCGCATACCATCCGCGGTCTTCTCCTTCAATACGGGGCGAAGAAGGCGTATAAGCACGTATATTGCTGTACGTAAAATCGACATGCGCGTAGCAGTTATTGAACACTTCATAGATAGCACGGAACCGGAGTTGGTTATTGCGCCAAATCTTCTCCGAGAAGGGTTTCTGTGCAATAATAGGATCCGGAATACGCGTACCTGCGATGTTCTTACGCACATAATCGAAGGCACGATATTTGGTATCCTGCGTGAAATCAAGTGTCAGACGCAATGAGCGTGTGGGACGATAGGCGAGTTGGAGGAAGATACTCTGTGCGTTATCGCCCATGTAATGTCCCATGTTGAAACTATTGGAGGTATATTCAAGCACCTTAATAGAATGCGTGTAGCACGCTATGTACGCGCGCATGAACTCACCTCTAAGACTGAGTCCTTTTACCGGCCAACCGCTCCAATTGAACCCCACCAGATAGGAGATCGGATTATGCTCCGGATTGGATGGTTTGAGTCGTGCAAACTTGAACTCATCCAAGAAGAATGAGCCATACAAGCGCAGATGATCGGTCGGTCGGATGGAAATCGAAGCAAAGACTTGCGAGTTCTGGTTCTCGGAGTTCACACCTTTTGTAAAAAGGTGGTCGAGTGATTTGAAGAATGCGAAGGGGATAAAGAACTGCGCTTGCACACTCCGTTCGGCATAAATAATCGAGTTACCGAAAGAGAACTGGATATACTTAATTGGCATGAAGGTGAACATATTCGCCGCCATGAATTTATTCTGGGGACGATACTCACGCTGAAAGACATCTTCTTCCTGCCGCTCCACATAGTAATAGGTGGAATCAATCACGTTCGAAGGCAGCCATGCATGGAAATAATCGAACTGAAACCATTTGCAGGGTGTGAGTTGGATTGTGAACATCGGGACAGCCGGATTATGCGCAGAAAGGATGTTAGAGCAATGTTGTGCATCCCCCCATTGGATTCGCTCCCGCTGAATACCGACAGATCCCCACCATGTATATAAAGAGATACCGCCACGTGAATCCGAGAAATCACCACCGTAGTTTGCTTCCTTGTATTGCACACCCGGTATATTATTGAGGGCAGGTATTCCCACCATCCGGTCTCCGACGCGCGTCCAACCGAAATGGATCTTCGAGCCGTTCACTCCCAAACCGCCCCAACTATTATCACGGATAGAACCCCAGATAGACAGATGTTTGGCTATATCCATCTGGATATCAATACCATACCATCGATGTTGGAGCAGCCCTTTGGTATTGTACGTCAGGTCCATACCAAGGATCGGACGGACACGCATTTTGAAGATTTTGTTCTTAGTCAGGATATGCAGACTCGGGTCCGCCAGACTGAGGTTCGAGACGTTTGTTTTCCATTGCGTGACATGACGATGCCCATAGGAATAATACGTGGGCAGCGTATCGAGCTCCAACGCGTAATCCTGCATATAGAACTGCAGATCATCGCGTTGCCGACGATTGAGGAGCGAGTCCTTGGTCTGTGCCTCTGCTAACATACGTGCGATAGCATCGCGTGTATAGGGTTTGATGGCAGCATTGGAATGGATGATTCCATCGGTAGTCAGTTCCTCCAAGAAATCATAGATCTCCGTGTACTCCAACGCCTGCGGAATACGTTGAGCATAGGAAGGTGAAAGGTGAAAGATGAAAAATGAAAGGAGAACAAGTCCCCAGTTCTGAAGATATTTTGATTGATTTGTATTCATCGTCTTTCCTCCTTTCAATTTTCCGTTTTCAATTACTTCTTATAACGTGCGTTGAGGGCTTCGATCACTTGGTTAGTGATGTCATAGCCGGCAACTTTATTCATGAGTACGGCATCGTTAAGGACGAGATGATAGTGACCATCGGCGTTGTACTCGCGGAGATATTGTTGCACGGAATCCTGAAGTTGTTGTGTCAACTCGTTCTGCTCTGCCATGAAGTCAGCGCTCAGTTTCTGGCGGAGATTCTCCAGTTCTTGCTGTTTTGCCATGAGTTGCTGCTCTTTCCTCTGCAATTTGGATTGCTCGCTCTCGGCACGCTCACGACTAAGGAAAGCGTTAGCCTCCACTTTACGTTGAAAATCCATCACGTCGCGTTGGAAAGTGTCGTACTCTTTCTGGAGCGATTTAGCCTTGGTATCCAGTTTTACGGTAGATTCCTCATAACGATTCATGAGTTTTTCCGAAGCTTCAACCGCCAAGGTGTAGTGCTTGAGGATCGAATCGGTGTTGATGATTGCGATGGGCATCAACTCACCCTGCGCTTGTACCTCTTGCGTAACCGGATTCGATGACTTGGGTTTGCTGACAAAGAAAAGAATAAACAAGGCAACCACACATGCTGCCAAAACAGAATTGATTAATGTTTGAATGTTGTTCATATTTAAATTGTTTTAATTGATTTCGATTTTATAGGCCGCTATAGGCCTTCATAGGCAGGAATAGGCAGAACTATAATTTTGTTATGTCTAATTTCCTTGCGGCTTTCCGTTCGGCCTCTTTGTCCATGGTCTTCGCACAATGGATATTATCCTTTTTTAGGCGCTCGTTCTGATGAATATGCTGGGAGCGGAAAGAATGATCCTTACGCAGAATAACTCCAACACAGAGTAACAGCATTGCTACCGCCAAAAAACCAATAGTTAATAGTATTGTTTTCATCGTTCAAAACCTTTGCGGCTGCAAAGGTACAAAAAAAAAATGACATACACAAGAGGGTATGCCATTTTTGAAGTATATTTATCTATTTTTAGTGCGCTACGAGTTCGTTTACTTTCATTTTAGCAGCTTTCTGCAGTTTAATACAGAAATAAATGAGCGCAGAGAAACATATTCCCCCGGCAACCGGATCAACGGATCCGCTCATCGCCAACGCGTCATAGACTCCATGCGCCAAGATGGGTATGAGCAGGACCTTGAGAGCCGTTTGTGAAGAATGATCAACGAAATGATAGATGGCATAATAATACCCCATTAGGATAGCAAATGCATAATGTCCCGGAACAGCGAGCAAAGCACGCATAATAGCTACCGTAGCCCACCCTTCTCCGCTAGAGAATACATATGCCACATTCTCAATTGCCGCAAAGCCGAGTCCGACACAAACGGCATACACGATGGCATCGAAATGCTCATCAAAATAAGGGTTTTTGCGCAAGACGAGCCATAAGGCTATCAGTTTGGCAGTTTCTTCCGGAATAGCAGCCACGCAAAAGGCTTCAATGGTCGTACCGAAGAGCGTAGTTGGTTCACCCCCTACGAAGAGCCAATGAAGGATAACATTCTCCACGCAAGCAACAGGAATACAGATGATTACACCCGCAAGCAAGGCTCGGAATAGCCATTTGAACGGCTCCGGTTGAGCATCTTTTTTCCAGATGTAAAGAAAGAGTAACAAGGCCGGCAACAATGCCGCAATAAGCATGATATACATAGATATGTCTGATTAATGTGTGTGTTCGGATTCAGCCAATTCGGGTGCAAAAGTACAATAAAAATCTGACATACACAAGTTTTTGCGCGATAATTTTTGATGTTCGGGTTTTGCGGTGGTTTTTCGGTTACGCATTTGTGACATTCCGAATATCTTGTGTTAATGCTGTGTTAATGCTGTGTTAATCCTGTGTTGGAAGAAGGTGAAATACAAGGGATATTCAGGGAGGAGTTTCGGGATAATTTTAGAAAAAAGGCATACAAATTTGCATATGTCATTTTTTTTTTGTATCTTTGCAGCCGAATTATGTGCGTGCACGTAAAAGGGATAAAAATGACGCGTGCGAATATTAAAAATGCACGCGTGAGTAGATGTAAAATGCACGCGTGCGTATGTATAGGAACGCACAAAAAGACACACAAAAAGAATAAGGAATTAATACTAAAAACATAGGAATTATGGCAAATGACAAACAACAAAGCGGCATGATGTTCAACGCATTGACCGCAGGAAGTAAGATTGTGGGAAACATTACAGCAGATAGCGATTTTCGTATCGATGGTCTGATAGAGGGCGATCTGAATTGCAACGGTAAGGTAGTTATCGGCGAGGCCGGTCGTATCAAAGGTACCGTTGTTTGCACGAACGCAGAGATATTAGGTCTGATGGAAGGCAAGATCACCTGTGCACAACAGTTGAGTCTTCGCGCAAACGGCAAGATCAACGGCGATGTACATACCAAGACGCTGATCGTAGAACCGGGTGCATTGTTCAACGGAACCTGCAAGATGGGCGGTGCGCCTTCTATTGAGAAGAAGGCATAATGTACCATTTGTTCATTTACCATGTACCATTTATGTACCATTTGGCTAATTTGAACAAATAAATATAAATGACAAAATCGTAAATGATTTTATGAAAATCAAACCTTTTAAAGGAATCCGTCCGCCGAAAGAGTTGGTGGAAAAAGTGAGTAGCCGTCCGTATGATGTACTCAATAGTGAAGAGGCACGTGCGGAAGCGATGGGTAATGAGATGAGTCTGTATCACATCATCAAGCCGGAGATCAATTTTCCAGAAGGAACAGACGAACATGACCCTCGCGTCTATAATGAGGCATTGCAGCAATACAAGCGTTTTCGGTTGAAAGGCTGGTTAGAGCAAGATCAGGAGGAGCATTATTATGTTTATGCGCAGACGATGAACCTCTCCCCGACCCTTCCCCAAAAGGAGGGAGGAAAGGAAGGTCTTTCCGGCAAAAACAGCAAGACTCAGTATGGTTTGGTAGTCGGCGCGTGGGTGGATGATTACTTGGAGGGACGAATCAAGAAGCATGAGTTGACTCGTCGCGACAAAGAGGAAGACCGGATGAAGCATGTCCGAACATTGAATGCGAACATGGAGCCGGTGTTCTTTGCTTATCCGCATCGTGATGATCTGGATGCGATCGTTGCGGAAGTGACCAAGGGTACGCCAGAATATGATTTCGTAGCAGCTCCGGAAGGATTCCGACACACGTTCTGGGTCATCAACGACAAGAAGACCATCGACCGAATCACGGAAATCTTTGCCGAGATACCGGCGATGTATATTGCGGACGGACACCACCGAAGTGCTGCCGCTGCGGGAGTCGGAAGGGAATTAAAAATTAAAAATGAAAAATTAAAAATTAATAATCCCGAGTACGAGTATTTCTTAGCGGTGTGCTTCCCTGATAATCAGCTGAATATCATCGATTACAACCGCGTAGTGAAGGACCTGAACGGACTCAGCGAGGAAGAGTTTTTGAAAGCCCTTGGAGCAGATTTTGAGGTTTCCGAGATCACGAGATCACGTGATCACGAGACGTCGAACGGCACGAATGACTTCTCAGAGGTAAAGCCGAAGGGGTTGCATAACTTCAGTTTGTACTTAGGCGGGAAATGGTACTCGCTGACGGCTAAAGAAGGACGATATAATGATGCAGATCCTATCGGGGTTCTCGATGTGACGATCTCCAGCAACTTGATTTTGGATAAGATATTGGGTATAAAGGACCTCAGGTCGGACAAACGGATAGATTTCGTGGGCGGTATTCGCGGATTGGGCGAGTTGCAGCGGCGAGTAGATAGCGGCGAAATGAAAATGGCGTTAGCACTCTACCCAGTTACGATGCAACAGATCATCGACATCGCAGATAGCGGGAATATTATGCCGCCGAAGACCACTTGGTTTGAGCCGAAGTTGCGGAGCGGACTCATAGTTCACGAACTAAATTGACGATTGGACGATTGACGAGGTACGATTTATTGACGAATGAAAATATTGAACGATTGAAAAATAGAAGAAACATATTATTCCTTTGTGCGGTGGGGATGATGGCTGTGGTGTTGTCCGGATGTAGCGTGCAGCAACGTATCAAACGGGCAGATAAGAAATTCGCCATCGGTGAGTATTACACCGCAGCAGATATCTACAAACAATGTTACGGACGACTGAGCGCCAAGAAAGATCGTCAGTTGAAAGGTTATGTAGCATATCGTCAAGGCGAGTGTTACCGAATTCTTAATAATCCCCGTGCAGCTAACGCTTACCAGAGTGCGCTGCGATGCAAATATCATTTGCAGGATTCCACAATCTTTCTGCATGCAGGTCAGGTGCTCCAATACCAAGGCAAGTACAAAGATGCTGCCAAGAGTTATGAGTTATATCTGGAAAAACATCCGGATAACTACGTAGCGAAAGCCGGTAAATACGCTTGCGGAAAGATTGACGAGTGGAAGAAAGAGGGTTCGCGCTACAAGATTAGCGAAGCGAAGCAGTTCAATCAGAGGCATACAAGTAACTTCGCGCCAATGTTTATCGGCGACAAATCCGATGCGTTGATGTTCACTTCCAACCGTCAGGAGAAGCCGAAAGGAGGCAAGAAGACCCTAAAGCGCCCGAGTAACGTAACGGGTCAGCAACTCTTTCAGTTATACCAGACTCGTAAGGATGCCGCCGGCGAATGGGTAGAGATAGAGTTGGCGGAGGGTCTGTACGACTCGCCGGAAAAAGAGCAGGAGAACGACTCGACGGGCGGCAAACAAGCCGGAAACGCTGAGATAGGTGTTTGTTCGTTCACCCGCGACGGAAGAGGAATGTACTTCACCTATTCCAAACCAATCAACGGGAAGGATCTGGGTGCGAAGATCTATTACAGCGAACGTGCGAGCGGCGAATGGAGCGAACCTCAGGAGGTGAAGTTGTTTGCGGATAGTTCGATCACGGTTGGTCATCCGGCGTTGAGTCCTTCGGGCGACACGCTTTATTTCGTGAGTGACGCGCCCAACGGCATCGGGGGCAAAGATATTTGGATGGCAGAAAAGGACAATAACGAATGGGTCAACGTGCAGAACTTAGGCAGCGGTATCAACACGTCCGCCAATGAGATGTACCCGTACGTGCATGCCGATGGGACACTCTATTTCGCATCGAACGGTCATCCGGGTTACGGCGGTTTGGATATTTTCAAAGCGACAATAGACAGCACATTCACCGACTCCATTGTGTGGGTGCTATATAACATGGGAGCACCGTTCAACGGAACCGGCGACGATTTCGGAATCACATTCGCCGGAAACAGTCAGGACGGTTATTTCTCTTCCAACCGCGGAGAAAAGAAAGGTTATGACAAGATTTATGCTTTCCGACTGCCGGAGATGGAGTTTTTTGCGGAAGGAGTGGTAACGGACGAGGAAGGCAATCCGCTCTCCGACGCCAAACTGCGTATTGTGGGCTCTGATGGTACGAACAACCGCGTGAACGCCCGTCGAGACGGCAGTTACAAGATCAAGATCAAACGTGATGTCAAGTATGTGATGTTAGCGACCGCACGCGGACACCTGAATGCCAAAGAACAATGGAACACCTTTGATCTGAAAGACAGCAAGACATACACGATGAACTTTATGCTTAACCCGATAAGCAGGCCGGTAAAGATGGAGAATATCTTCTATGAGTTCGGTAAATGGGAAGTGACCAAAGCCAGCGAAGGGGAGTTGGAGCAGTTAGTTAAGTTGCTGAATGACAACCCCAATATCACGATTGAGTTGAGCGCACACACGGATTTGGTGGGTAATGATCAGTTCAACCTAGATTTGAGTCAAAAACGTGCGCAGAGTTGCTGCGATTACCTGATCAAAAAAGGTATTGAGAAAGAACGTCTGACACCGGTGGGTTATGGTAAAACGAAGCCTGTGATTGCCGATAAAGCGCTTAATAAACGTTATTCGTGGATACCGGTAGAGCAAGCCTTGGATGAGACGTTTATCCTAAGTCTGCCGGCAGACAAGCAGGAGATATGCAACCAGATCAACCGACGGACAGAGTTTAAGGTGTTGAAAACAACGTATAAACTTTATTGACGATTTATGCAACAATATTTGGATTTATGCAAGAGAGTGCTGGAGGAAGGCACAGTTAAACATGACCGGACGGGAACAGGAACGATCTCTGTTTTCGGACATCAGATGCGTTTTAAGATGGAGGACGGTTTTCCGCTTTTGACCACCAAGAAACTGCATCTGAAATCGATCATATATGAGCTGCTGTGGTTCCTTCAAGGAGATACGAACGTGAAGTATTTGCAGGAACACGGCGTGCGCATCTGGAACGAATGGGCAGATGAGAATGGAGAGCTTGGACCTGTCTATGGGCATCAATGGAGAAGTTGGCCCGATTATAACGGCGGTACGATAGACCAGATTGCCAATATCGTGGAGATGATCAAGAAGAATCCCGACAGCCGAAGGATGATGGTGAGCGCATGGAATGTGGCAGAAGTGGAGAAGATGGCTTTGCCGCCCTGTCATTGCCTGTTTCAGTTCTATGTAGCGGACGGTAAACTGAGTCTGCAACTCTATCAACGTAGTGCGGATATTTTCCTCGGCGTGCCGTTTAATATTGCCAGCTATGCGTTACTGCTCCAAATGATGGCACAAGTAACAGGGCTGCAATGCGGAGATTTTGTACATACCTTGGGCGACGCACATATCTATCTGAACCACTTGGAGCAAGTGAAACTGCAGTTGACACGCGAGCCGCGGGCTTTGCCGAAGATGGTGATCAATCCCGATGTTAAGGACTTGTTCGGTTTCCAATACGAGGATTTTCAATTAGAGGGATATGACCCGCATCCCCACATTGCCGGACAAGTGTCGGTTTAAATTAAAAATTAAAAATTAAGAATTAAGAATTACGAATTATGATTTCCATTATAGTAGCAGTAGCAGAGAATTATGCCATCGGGAAGAAAGGCGATTTGCTGTGTCATCTTCCGGCGGACTTGAAACATTTCAAGGAGATCACAAGCGGGAAAACCGTACTCATGGGCGAGCGGACATTCTATTCGCTACCCAAACATCCGCTGCCAAATAGGCGGAACATCGTGCTGACCGATGTGCAAGGCAAGACTTTTGAAGGAGCCGAAGCCGTTTATTCATTGGATGAGTTATGCGCCAAAGTGCAAGGCGAAGAAGAAGCCTTTGTTATCGGCGGCGGAATGGTTTACCGGCAGATGATGCCGATAGCGGATAAATTGTATATCACGCATATTCATCATAGTTGGGACGATGCCGATACGTTCTTCCCTGAGATCAAAGAGACCGAATGGAAATTGATTAGTTCCGAGGAACACCAAGCAGACGAAAAGAACCCGTATGACTTCACCTTTTGCACATATAATAGGCGGTAACACAAACATCAGCGAGCGGCAAGTAGATGCCGTACTGACTTTGCTGGACGAAGGAGCGACGATTCCTTTTATTGCTCGTTACCGAAAAGAGAGGACAGGCAGTCTTGACGAAGTGCAGATCGCCGCTATTCAGACACAATACGGAAAGTTGCAGGAATTAGCCAAACGCAAAGAGACCATCTATGCGCGGTTAGATGAATTACAAATTACGAATGACGAATTACGGCAACGTATAGCGGATTGCTGGGATGCTACGGAGCTGGAGGATATCTACCTGCCGTACAAACCGCATAGGAAAACCCGTGCCGACATAGCGATAGAGAAAGGATTGTTGCCTTTGGCTGAAGAGATTCTCAAACAACGTCCGATGAAACTGCCGGATGAGGAATCGCTGCAAGGTGCACGAGATATCATTGCGCAGCGGATCGCGGAAGACGAGAAAAGCAGAAATGCTATCCGACGCGAGTTCAGTTATACCGCCATGCTGAGTTGCAAGGCGGTGAAGACAAAATGTGACAGCCCAGAGGCACAGAACTACAAGGATTATTTTGATTTCAAGTGCCCACTCAAACATATCAAAAGCCATCAGTTATTGGCTATTCGCCGCGCAGAGACTGAAGGATTTCTGCGTGTGGACATCTCGCCGGACACGGAGAAAGCGTTAGATAAATTAGCGAACATCTGGTTGCGGGCGAATAACGACACAGCTTATCAAGTGGAGTTGGCGATGGAGGACGGTTATAAACGACTCCTGAAACCGGCTATCGAGACCGAGTTTGCTGCACTTTCCAAAGAGAAAGCAGACGAAGAGGCTATTCGCGTGTTTACAGAGAATCTTCGGCAGTTATTATTAGGCGCACCCTTAGGTCAAAAACGCGTGCTGGCATTGGATCCGGGATTCCGGACGGGCTGCAAGACCGTTGTGCTGAATGAGCAAGGGGATTTGTTGATGCACGATGTCGTATATCTGCATAATCCTCAAAGCACGCAGAAACTGCAGGAGTTGATTGAGAAATACAAGATCGAAGCCATCGCTATCGGGAACGGAACAGCAAGCCGCGAATGTGAGGAAATGGTTCGTTTTGCAATCATCCATCAGTCTTCAGATATCAAACCCCAGGTCTTTGTCGTGAGTGAAGCCGGGGCATCGGTGTATAGCGCGAGTAAGATTGCGCGGGATGAGTTTCCCGATGAGGATGTAACCGTGCGTGGAGCAGTAAGTATCGGAAGACGGCTGATTGACCCGCTGGCGGAGTTGGTGAAGATTGAACCCAAATCCATCGGTGTCGGGCAATACCAGCACGATGTGGACCAGACCGAGTTGCGCGAGAGCTTGCAGCAGACCGTGGAAAGCGTGGTCAATTATGTGGGAGTAGATGTCAATACCGCGAGCAAACATCTGCTGACCTATATTTCCGGTTTGGGACCGATGTTAGCGCAGAATATCGTAGATTACCGTGCGGAACATGGGGCTTTCGGAAGTCGCAAAGAGTTGTTGAAAGTGCCGAAACTCGGTGCTAAGACTTTTGAACAGGCAGCTGGATTCTTGCGGTTGAAAGGAGCTAATCCGTTGGATAACAGCGCTGTACACCCAGAGAGTTACGGAATCGTGGAGAAGATGGCAAAAGATCAGAAATGTTCTGTCGCGGATCTGATTGCCAAGAAAGAGTTGCGGGATCAGATTGATTTGAGCAAATACGTGACCGCAGAAGTGGGGCTTCCGACCTTGACGGATATTTTGAAAGAGTTAGCACAGCCCGGACGTGATCCCCGCGGCGAAACGGAAGAGTTTCATTTTGATGAACACGTACACACGATAGACGACCTGCAGGCAGGCATGATCTTGCCGGGCATTGTAACGAATATTAGTGCTTTTGGCGCGTTCGTGGATCTGGGCGTACACAAAGACGGACTCATTCATATCTCCGAAATGGCAGACCGGCGTGTGACGAACCCGCAGGAAGTGGTCAAACTGCATCAACATGTGCGCGTGCGCGTAATAGATATAGATCGCGCGCGAGGAAGAATACAATTGAGCCTAAAGCGAATTAATTGACGATTTGACGATTGACGAGGTATGATTGATTGACGATTGATTATAATTGACGATTGTCAGCAGCGTAAAATCGTAAATAAACTGCGAAGCGGTAAATCGTCAATAAATCGTAAAATCGTAAATATGTAAATCGTAAATATATAATTATGGCAGACGATAAGAAGATTATTTTTTCGATGGTGGGACTGAGTAAGAGTTTTGGTCCCCAAAAACAGGTATTAAAGAATATCTACCTGAGTTTCTTTTATGGCGCGAAGATCGGTATCATCGGTCTGAACGGCGCAGGTAAATCCACCTTGTTGAAGATCATCGCCGGTATCGAGAAAGAGTACCAAGGCGAGGTTGTTTGGAGTCCGGGATATAGTGTCGGCTACCTCGAGCAAGACCCGAAACTGGATCCGAATAAGACCGTGCGCGAGGTCGTTCAAGAAGGTGTGCAGCCGATCATGGACATGTTGAAAGAGTACGACGATATTAACATGGCTTTTGCGGAGCCGGACGCGGATTTTGACAAACTCTTGGCTCGTCAAGCTGAGTTGCAAGATAAGTTAGACGCTGCCGACGCATGGAACATCGACCAGAAGTTGGATCGCGCGATGGATGCACTTCGCTGTCCGCCGGATGACGCGAGTGTCACTACCCTTTCGGGAGGTGAAAGACGTCGTGTAGCGCTCTGTCGTCTGTTGCTTCAACAGCCGGATGTGCTGCTCTTGGACGAGCCGACGAACCATTTGGATGCGGAGAGTATCGATTGGTTAGAGCAACACTTACAGCAATATGCCGGAACAGTGATCTGTATCACGCACGACCGCTATTTCCTTGATAATGTGGCAGGTTGGATTCTTGAACTGGATCGAGGAGAAGGTATTCCATGGAAAGGCAATTACTCGTCGTGGCTTGAGCAGAAGACGAACCGTATGGCACAGGAGGAGAAACAAGCATCCAAACGACGCAAGACTTTGGAGCGCGAGTTGGAGTGGATCCGTATGGCGCCGAAAGCTCGTCACGCAAAGCAGAAAGCGCGTTTGGAGTCGTACGACCGCATGTTGAACGAGGAACAGAAAGAGCGCGAGGAGAAACTCGAGATCTTCATTCCGAACGGTCCGCGTCTGGGTAACAAGGTCATTAACGCCGAGGGTGTAGCAAAGTCATTTGGCGACAGGTTGCTCTTTGAGGATCTCAATTTCATGTTGCCGCCCAATGGTATTGTGGGTGTTATCGGTCCGAACGGAGCCGGTAAGACAACCCTCTTCCGTATGATCATCGGTTCCGAGAAAGCTGACAAAGGTACATTCTCCGTTGGCGAGACCGTGAAGATCGGTTATGTCGATCAGCAACACGCAGATATAGACCCTAACAAGTCCGTTTTTGAGACCATCAGCGGCGGAACGGAGTTCATCCGTGTAGCAGGAAGAGAGATTAACGCGCGTGCTTATTTGAGCCGTTTCAACTTCACCGGCGCAGACCAAGAGAAGAAATGCGGTGTGCTCTCCGGTGGTGAGCGGAACAGGTTGCATTTGGCGCTGACACTCAAATCAGAAGCCAACGTGCTCCTGCTCGATGAGCCGACCAACGATATTGACGTGAACACGCTGCGTGCGTTGGAGGAAGGTTTGGAGAACTTCGCCGGCTGTGCGGTAGTCATCTCGCACGACCGTTGGTTCCTCAACCGTATCTGTACGCACATCCTCGCGTATGAAGGAGACGGCAAAGTGTTCTGGTTCGAAGGCAGTTACTCGGAATACGAGGAGAACAAGAAGATGCGTCTGGGTGAAGAAGCGTGCGAACCGAAACGTGTTCGCTACCGCGGACTAATTGAGAATTGAAAATTGAGAATTGAAAATTGAGAGTTGAGAATTGTTACGCAGAGTAACCACATATATTCGGCAGCGGGGATTGTTACAGAAAGACAAACCTGTGTTGGTGGCATTGAGCGGCGGAGCGGATAGCGTGAGCCTGCTCGATGTGCTCCTGCGAGCCGGATATACGTGCGTTGCGGCACATTGCAATTTTCACCTGCGGGGCGAAGAGAGCAACCGCGATGAAGCTTTCGTGCGGGATTTGTGCAAGCAAATGAACGTGGAGTTGGAGGTCACGGATTTTGACACCATCGAATACACGCGTACGCATGAAGTGAGTATTGAGGTTGCAGCACGGGAGTTACGGTATAGATGGTTTGATGAAATGGCACGCAAACATGGCTGTCAAGCGGTTTGTGTAGCCCATCATCAGAACGATCAGGCGGAGACCATTTTGCTCAATCTCAAACGCGGAACAGGTATCCGCGGACTTGCCGGAATGCGCCCCGTGAGCGCTAATCCCATCGTGCCGGAGAGCGTGCCTATTGTGCGTCCGCTGCTCTGTACAACGAGAGGATATATTGAACATTATTTGAAAGACAAAAGGCACCTCAATTGGGTGACAGACAGCACTAATTCGGACACCTCGATTACCCGGAATGCGATCCGCGAGCAGCTCAAGAACTACTCCAAAACAGAGATCGAGCACATGGCTCAAACGGCGGAATATATGCAAGGGTACGTAGATATGATAGAGGGTAATAAGTCGCGCGAAGAAGGTATCGCGCGACTTTACGAACAACTTCGCGAATATAATTTCGCAGAAATAGATAAAATTTACGATGCGTTGCAAAAAGGAGAAGGAGGCAAAACATTCACCTCCAAGACCCATAAAGCAACGATAAAAAAAGGAAAATTATGCGTCACTTTGGTATCATAGGATTTCCATTATTGCACTCCTTCTCGGCGAAGTATTTCAACGAGAGATTTGCAACAGAAAAGATAGAGGCGGAGTACTCGCTCTATCCGATGAAGGAGTTAACGAATGAACGAATGAACGAGTTGCTGGACACATTGGACGGTATGAATGTCACGATGCCGTACAAGCAAGCCATCATTCCGTATCTGGAGCAGCTGGACGAAACGGCGGAAGCTGTGGGAGCGGTCAATGTGGTTCATAAACGGGTCGGATACAACACCGATTGTATCGGTTTCATGGAGTCGATCCGGCCTTTATTGGGCGAGAATGACCACAAAGCCTTGGTACTCGGTACCGGCGGCGCGTCAAAGGCGGTTTGTTACGGTCTGAAAAAATTAGGGCTCTCCCCCACTCTCGTCAGCCGTACGCCGAAAGAGGGCATGTTGGGTTACGACCAGTTGACCGAAGAGCTGATGAACGAATATACGGTCATCGTCAATTGTACGCCGCTTGGCATGGCGCCCGAGGAAAATACATACCCCGCGATTCCGTACGAATGGATTTCGGCACGACATTTGTTGTTCGATTGCGTGTATAACCCCGAAGAAACGCTTTTCCTGCAAAAGGGCAAAGCGCAAGGCGCACGCATCAAAAACGGCATGGAGATGCTCTTCGGACAAGCGAAAGTAGCATGGAAGATTTGGAATAATGAATAATGAATAATGAATAATTAATATTTCAGAGATATGAAAAAGATCTTTTTAGTGCTCCTGGGAGCATGTATGTTGTGCGGGGCAAACGCACAAGTAGTGAAACAAGACGAACCGGCTTTGGTGTATTACAGTCCGAAGACTTCTATCTCGCTGGATTTCAAATACACCGTCGAGACCTTCGAACCCGGCATATACGCCTCTTACGCGGAAGCGATGTTAGGCGCGACAGATGCGGTGAAAGAGAACAAAAAAGAATATGCACTGAAGAGTGTACAGATCACCACTTCCACCTCCACTGACTACGACCGTCCGCACAAAGTGACGGCTGAAGGAGGCATTCCTATGTTGCTCACTATCAACGGGAAAGGTCTTCTGACAGGTTATAATGTCCCGATGGCGCAGGAGAAGAAAGCAGCAAGTAATATCTACAACTCAACGCGAGAGAAAGATAAACCGAAAACGATGCAGAATCGCATTGCGCCTTATCCGGAAGAAGTGCTCAAAGCAGCTACTCCGATGGCCCAAGCACATGAGGTAGCTAAGCAGATTTTCCATCTTCGTGAGACGCGTATGTACTTGCTCAACGGCGAAGTAGAGCACGCTCCCGCGGACGGCGAGGCAATGAAATTAGTGCTGGCAGAATTGGACAAGCAGGAACAAGCGCTCACGGAACTATTCATGGGCAAGAGAAGCAAAAGAATATGTCATAAGCATGTGAGCTTGAATCCGGAGCAGGCAGATAAACTCTATTTCTTCTCCGATGAGAATGGTTTTACAGACGCGGAGAACGTAGATGCCGACACGATCAAGGTGGCGTTAAAAGCGCAAAAGCAAACCCTTATGCCCCCTGCCGTAACGGGTAAAAAACAGAAAGCGCCGGCACTTTCGCAGATTGTATATAACTTACCCGGCAGTTGTGACGTGAACGTGTTATACAAAGGTCGCGTAATGAACAAACGTACGATCTCTGTTGCGCAATTCGGAGTAGATGTTCCGCTGAGCAGGGATTTGTTCACCGGTGCAAACCTGCCTGTGATTGTCTTTGATGAGAAAACCGGCAATATTAAATCAATTAGCAAGTGAATTATAATTGATAATTGATAATTGATAATTGATAATTGATAATTGACAATTGGATAATTGGATAATTGTGAAAAGAATAACTTTCATCTTATTTTGTCTGCTGACATTGATTGTAAGCCAGACAAAGGCGCAGGAACTCAACTGCTCCGTGACCGTCAATTCGGACATGATTGAGGGAACTAACAAGCAGATTTTCTCAACGCTCAAGACCGCCATCGAGGAATACATGAACCATAACCGATGGACTAATATGAGTTATGCGGAGCATGAGAAAATCGAGTGCAGCATGCTTATTGTGGTCAAATCGAAGACTGAAGATATGTTCGTTTGCGACATGACGTTACAGAGCCGCCGTCCCGTGTATGGCTCTACATACACCACGCCGCTAATCAATTTTGTGGATAAAAACTTCAATTTTACTTACCAAGAGTACGACCGCATTGAGTATCAGCAAAACACGTTCACGACGAACCTGACGGCGATGTTGGCGTACTACTGCTACCTCATCATCGGTCATGACCAAGATAGTTTTCAACGCTTGGGCGGTACACCTTTCTTCCAGCAATGCGAAGATATTGTGAATGCATGTCAATCGGCTTCGATGAACGACCAAGAGCAGCGTGGATGGTTAGCTTTTGATAGCAACAGAAACCGCTATGCTCTGACGAATAACCTGATTGACGAAGCATTCAAGAAATACCGCAATTATTACTATGAGTACCATCGTTTGGGCTTGGACGAGATGAGCAATAATGTGGCAAATGCGCGTGCCCGTATCGCGGAGGGGATGCCGGTTCTCAGAGAATCTTATCGTGCTCGTCCCGCTACATATGTGATCAATACATTTTTGGATGCCAAGGCGGATGAGATGGTGGACATCTTCAGCAAAGGAACCGACAAGGAGAAGAAAAAGGTGTATGAGATCCTAATGGACATCGACCCCACCCGACAAAACACTTTTGATCGAATCAATCAATAATAGTTGTAATTTATTTGCGTGATTCAGAATAAAAGTTGTACCTTTGCACGTAAAATTTGAACAAATGCGCAAATGAGAAAATGATAAAATGTATTAGCTATGTTTTTTCAGAATAGTGTCATCAAGAAATACCTCGCTGCACAGGATGCAGAGCTGATTGACAAAGCGTGGGAAACCTACAAAGCCTATTTCCTCAATCCTGCCGTACAGGAGAATATCCGCGCGTCCAAAGAGGAGCAGTTCCAAGAGGGCTTTCTGCGCGAACTCTTCGTCAAGGTCTTTGGCTACACGCTCAACCCGATGCCCGATTTCAACCTCATTACCGAGCAAAAGAACGAGACCGACGCCAAGAAAGCTGACGGTGCTATTCTGAGAGACGGCAAGGTCATCGGTGTCATCGAACTCAAAGACCATAAAACCACCGACCTCAGCCACGTAGAGCGGCAGGCTTTCGGCTATAAGAGCCAACACAAGGACACCAAATACGTCGTCATCTCCAATTTTGAGAAACTGCGTTTTTATATTGACAACGCCGTCGAGCATATCGAATGGAACCTCTTCACGATAACCCAAGAGCAGTTCCGATTACTCTATTTCTGCTTATCATGGGCGAATATACAAGCCGACAAACCCCTCCAAGCCAAGCAAGACAGTGTGAGCAACGAGGACGAGGTCACCCAGAAACTATACAAAGACTACTCTGCATTCAAACGGGAGATCTTCGCGGATATATTGGCTAATAATAAACCGGAATACAATTCCGGACTAATTGACGGAGAAGCGGCATCTAATTCCGCGGCAAAGGACAAGGAGTGGCAGCTGCTGCTTTTTAAGAAGACGCAGAAGCTGTTAGACCGTCTGCTTTTTATCTTCTTTGCCGAGGACAGCGGATTGCTGCCGCCTAACTCCATGGTGGAAATCCTCAACCAGTGGGAGCAGCTCAAAGAAATGGACGAGTACGTGCCGCTTTACAGCCGTATCAAGAAGTATTTCGGCTACATGAACACCGGCTGGCAGGGTAAGAAATACGAGATCTTCGCGTATAACGGCGGACTCTTCAAACCGGATGAGGTATTGGACGGACTGAAGATTAGCGACGATGTACTGGCACGCTTCACACGCAAACTGGCGGACTATGATTACTCTACGGATGTCGATGTCAACATCCTCGGACATATCTTCGAAAACTCCCTCAACGAGATAGAAGAAGTAACCGCGCAAATCAATGCCGGAGAAACACCTTCCGTCTCCAAACGCAAACGCGATGGAGTCTTCTACACACCGCAGTATATCACCAAATACATCGTCGAGAACACCGTCGGCAAACTCTGTTCCGATAAGAAAGCCGAAATGGGGATTGACGAACAAGAGTATTTCGCCGACAAGAACCGCCAGACGGCAACGAAGAAAAGGCTTCTGGACCAACTGACCGCATACCGTGAATGGTTGTTAGGTATAACCATTTGCGACCCTGCTTGCGGTTCGGGCGCCTTCCTCAATGCCGCACTCCAGTTCCTCATGGCGGAGCATAAGCTCATTGATGAGATGGAAGCCAAACTGACCGGCTCGGAACTCATCTTCCCCAATATCGAAAACAGCATCCTCGAAAACAACCTCTACGGCGTGGACATCAATGAAGAGAGTGTCGAGATAGCCCGTTTGGCTCTTTGGCTGCGTACCGCTAAACCTCACCGCAAACTCTCCTCGCTCAATAACAACATCAAATGTGGTAACTCGCTTATCTCTGATCCCGAAATAGCCGGCGAAAAAGCCTTCAACTGGCAAGCCGAATTCCCACAAGTCTTCGCCAAAGGCGGTTTCGATGTCGTCATCGGTAATCCGCCGTATGTGAGGGTACAAACTATGGATAAAGCTCAAACTGATTACTATTCTATTGAATATAATGAGTGCGCTGAAGGTAATATTGATTTATATTTGCTATTCCTTTACAAAGGCTCCATTTTATTACGTAAGGATGGATTATTAGGATTTATTTTGCCTAATAAATTCTTTACTGCTGAAAATGGCCAAAAAATAAGAAACTACTTAAATCTTCGAAAATTAGTCTATGAAATTGATGATTTCACAACTAACCAAATATTTGAGGGAGCAACCACATATACGACTTTAATTTTTCTTAAGGAGCAAAGCGAAACTTTTAAATACAGAAGATTTAAACTAAAAGAAGATACCAAAGCTATAGAAAATAAGGATTATTCTGTTTTTCCCGAGTCAGAGTTGTCAATACATACATGGACTTTTATGACTCCAGAAATTTCAGCGATAATTGATAAAATAAGAAAACAGCCAAATAATCTTGAAAGAATCACAGAGAAGATTTCAAAGGGCTCATCTACTGGGAACGATAAAATTTTTCTAGTAGATTTGATACATGAAGATGGATTGATAGCTACAGTAAAAACTGATAGTGGGAATATTATCCAAATAGAAAAAGCATTGTTAAGACCATTTGTGTATGGCGAAGATGTAAAACGATATAATATTAATAGAACTACAAAATATTTAATTTTCCCATATCATACTAATTCTTTAGGAGTAAAAGAGCTGATTCCTTTGCAAACATTGAGTGCATTGTATCCATTAGGATATAATTATCTACTCGAAAATAAAAATGCCTTAATGACGCGTAAAGTTGCATTAACCGAAGATACTTTCTATAAATATTCTGCTGCTAGAAACCTCAATGAATATGAGCATACCAAAATATTAATACCAGATATGTTAGTTAAAAACCGTATCGCGTATGATATAGTTGGTGATATATTTCATGGACCTGCTATCCATAATTTAGTATTTAATGAAAAAGTTAAGAATGTTAATGAAAAGGTATTTCTCGCAATACTAAATTCTAGTTTGTTTTGGTTCTTTATAAAAAATACAAGTACTGCACTAAGCGGTGATGCATATAGACTTACTCCCGAATATGTTGGGCCTTTTGGAATACCTAATATTCCCGAAGACCAGCAGCCTTTTATTGACCTCGCCGACAAAATGCTCTCCTTGAATAAAGACCTCCAAGCCAAGCGTGCACGGTTTATCCGTCGTTTGCAAGACAACATGCCGGACATTAAAATTACCGGCACGTTGGAATCCTTTGACACCTTGGATTTTGCAGGCTTTGTTGCCGAACTCAAAAAGCAGAAAATCAAACTTTCCTTGGTTCAGCAGGACGAATGGGAGGACTATTTCAATCAATGCAAAACCGCTTGTACCGAACTCAGCTCTGCTATCTCCGCCACAGATGCCGAGATTGACACACGCGTCTATAACCTCTATGGTCTCACAGAAGAAGAACGCAAGCTGATTGAGCAACGATAGATCCAAACTACACACCGCATAGAATATGAATAAATATCTGAAATGTATATTATTTTCATTAGGAATTTTGACGGCAACGATAGTCGCTGCTGAAAATACTATTCCCGACCTTTATAGAGGTGCTTCATTCTTTTATTTCAATTGTGATGGAAAGTTTAAAGGCACCAAAATTAGAGTGTATTATTATATCCCGCTTGAAGGGGACGTTCAAAATATGAAAGTGCAATTTGTCATGCACGGAGTAAATAGAAATGCCGATAGTTACTGCGAATCATGGGAAGCGAAAGCAGAGCAATACGGCTTAATCATACTGGCGCCTATGTTTGACAAGACTAATTTCCCTTCTGCAATGTATCAGTTAGGCAATGTGTGTTCAAAAGGCATTCTAAATTATGAAGAGGAAATGACTTACACCCAAATAGATGCCATATTCAAGGCCTTTGTGCAAAAATTTGACATAGCAGACAAAACCTACAATATATACGGTCATTCTGCCGGTGCGCAATTTGTACATCGATTAGTGTTGTTTTATGATTCCCCGTATTTGGACAGAGCAGTAGCAGCAAATGCCGGCACATATTCTTTTGTCTCGGGAAAACAGGATTTTCCGTATGGACTTAGAAATATTGGAGGCCCTTCATCTATTTCTAAGAAGGTGTTTCAGAAAAATCTAATTGTCTTTCTCGCGGAGGGGGATACGATACGGGACTCCTATCTGAATGTATCGGATGAGGCAGACAGGCAAGGTTCTAATAGATTTGAAAGAGGAAATAATTTCTTCAAAACAGCAGAGAATTATGCCGCACGGAAGAACATTCCTTTTCATTGGCAGTTGCGCACATTACCGAACGCTGCACACTCTAATCGCAGCATGGCACCTGCTGCAGCAGATATTTTATATGCAAAACCGGACTAAATTTATTGGCATATAAAACTTTTTGAATGACATACACAATAAGGATTATTCCGATGTGTAAACATTTAGGGTGGGAGGAAAACTCTCGCCCTCCTTTTTTAGAGCACTTGCGCCTCTTACCCTTTCAACCTCCTTCCATTTATTAGGCGAGCATTTCGACGGAAGTACAAATCTTAAACCAAGTATCAAGGAAAAGGACAAAATAGGGACAAAATGCACTCAACTATTGCACATGTCATTTTTTTTGTTGTAACTTCGACCTCCTCCCCCATCAAAGATGGGGCCCCTTCGAAAGTACGGTCGCATTTTGCGGGATATATGAGCATGGGCGGGGATTTTTTTTGAGAAATAAGACTACCGTCTATCCTCAAAGGTTCCTGAGCGTCTATCCGTGAGTGAACTCCCGATAGGTACTCTGTGACCTTTAAGACGCGATAAATCGCTCAATTTCTCAAAAAAATCCCCGAACGCTTGCATATATGCAAAATTTGTTGTACCTTTGTACGATTTTTTGAATGTATTGTATTTTCTAATACAATCCCGATGTAAAAAGAGTAGATACATGTTAAGGCATTTACACATACAGAACTATGCGCTGATAAGCCATCTGGATATTGATTTTACAGATGGTTTTTCGGTGCTAACCGGTGAGACAGGAGCAGGAAAGAGTATTATCCTCGGTGCGCTGGCTTTGGTGATGGGTGCGCGCGCAGATAGCAAGGCTATTACGGACGGAGAAGAGAAATGTATAATTGAAGCGGTGTTTAATAACCCCACCCCAACCCTCCCCTCAAAGGAGGGAGAGATGATCATCCGTCGCGAACTGTATGCGAATGGGAAGAGCCGGTCTTTTGTGGATGACAGTTTGGTGACGCTGCAGGAGTTGAAGAGTTTGGCGAACAAACTCATAGATATACATAGCCAGCACGCAAATCTGCTGATTGAGAATGCGGATTTTCAGTTGGAGGTAGTAGATGCTATCGCGCAGAACGGAGGGCTATCAGAGGCGTACGGTAGTCAGTACGAGCGGTATTTGGCAGCGTGCGAGGAGTTGCATAAGTTACAGAGTTTGGCAAAGAAAAGTCAGCAGGATGCCGATTATATCCAATACCGCTACAAGCTCTTGGACGAGGCGCATTTGGAAGCCGGCGAGTTGGAAGAATTGGAGGACGAGCAATACCGTTTGAGCCACGCAGAGGAGATCCGTACGGCGTTGGAAACGGCTTTAGAGGCGTTGAGCGGCGAACAAGGGAGCGCGTTAGAGGCTCTTCGGGCATGTCGGCTGGACGAAGCGGCAAGCGATCTGCAAGAACGGATCGAGAGTGCGCGGATAGAGATACAAGACATCGCCGAAGAGGCGGAACGCAAACTGAACCACATAGAGATGGATCCGCAGCGCTTGGAATGGGTGGAGGAACGAATAGGTGCGTTGGAGGAACTGAAACATAAGTTCAGCGCAGAGACGGTTGACGAACTGATCGCTATGCGGGACGAGTTAGCGGAACAAGTGAACCGTTTGGACAGTTTCGATTTCGATATCGAGCAAGCGAAGAAAACAGTCGAGACGGAGAAAAAGGCGTTAACGAAAGCTGCAGAGGCGTTAACCAAGAGCCGCAAAGCGGTTGTTCCGCAGATATGCGAGCGGTTAATAAGCGGTTTGCAGAGTTTGGGTGTGGCGCACGCGAAAATAGAGGTCCCTATTCTACCCGCTCCGGATTTTACTCCGAACGGTTGTGACGAAGTGCAGATCCTCTTTGCGGCGAACCTCAATCAGAGCCTGCGGGCAGTGAGCGAAGTAGCTTCCGGCGGTGAGATAAGCCGATTGATGCTCTGTATCAAGGCGTTGATTGCTTCGACCAAAGGGTTGCCGACCATCATCTTCGACGAGATAGACACCGGTGTGAGCGGCAACATAGCGACGCAGATGGCGAAGATCATGAAAGAGATGTCAAAGAGCCGCCAGATCATCGCGATCACCCATTTGCCGCAGATAGCCGCACAGGGCGAGAGCCATTACAAGGTCTATAAAGCCGATACGGACAAACGGACGGAGACCCATATCAGCCGTTTGACGGATACAGAGCGGATCACGGAGATTGCCTCTATGCTGAGCGGAAAAGACGTAAGCGAGGCGGCGGTTCAAACAGCACAGGAATTGTTAAATAATAATTGACGATTGGACGATTGACGAGGTACGATTGATGGACGATTGAAAATAATTGACGATTGTCCGCCGCGTAAATCGTAAATCCCGCAAAGCGGTAAATCGTCAATAAATCGTCAATTGTAAATTTGTAAATCGTAAATACACTTTATGTTGCCATTAGCAGAACGAATGCGTCCGAAGACGCTGGACGAATACATAGGACAGAAACATCTGGTGGGTGAAGGAGCGATCCTGAGGCAGATGATTGAGAGCGGGAATATCGCTTCGTTCATTCTGTGGGGTCCTCCGGGCGTGGGCAAGACGACCTTAGCAAGGATTATTGCACATCAGTTACAGCGTCCGTTCTACACGCTGAGCGCTGTTACGAGCGGCGTGAAGGAAGTTCGGGACGTAATTGACAAAGCGAAACGGAACGCCTCGATGAACAGCGGATTGTTTGCCCCGACGGACGGTCGCAGCCCGATTCTGTTTATTGATGAGATCCACCGTTTCAGCAAGAGCCAACAAGACAGTCTCTTGGGAGCCGTGGAAGAAGGAACGATCACGCTGGTCGGCGCGACGACGGAGAACCCGAGTTTTGAGGTCATAACGCCGCTCTTGAGCCGATGCCAAGTGTATGTGCTCAAATCGTTAGCCAAAGAGGATCTGCTGGAACTGCTCAACCGCGTGCTGACCAAAGATGAATACATCCGTTCGTTGGGAATAGAGGTCAAAGAGAACGAGGCGTTATTGCGTTTCAGCGGAGGCGATGCACGGAAATTGCTGAACATCATTGAGTTGGTAGCCAACAGCGGCGTGAAAGAGATTACAAACGAGACCGTCACCAAGCAGTTGCAGCAAAACCCCGTGGCTTACGACAAAGACGGAGAGATGCACTACGATATCATTTCGGCGTTCATCAAATCGGTTCGCGGAAGTGACCCGCAGGCTGCTATTTATTGGCTCGCACGCATGATAGAAGGCGGCGAAGATCCGAAGTTCATCGCGCGTCGGTTGGTTATTTTGGCGAGCGAAGATATCGGTTTAGCGAACCCGAATGCGATGTTGTTAGCGAACACGTGTTTCGACGTAGTGAACAAGATCGGTTGGCCGGAAGGGCGCATTCCTTTAGCGGAAACGACGATCTATTTAGCGACCTGTAAGAAAGACAACTCGGCGTATTTGGCAATAGACGAAGCGCAGGCAAAAGTGCGCGAAACGGGCAATCTGCCTGTTCCATTACATCTTCGCAACGCGCCGACGAGTCTAATGAAAGATCTCGGTTATAACGACGGATACTTATATCCGCATGATTTTCCGGGACACTGGGTGGAACAACAGTATTTGCCGGATGAACTGGTGGGAACGACTTTTTGGAAGAAGGATTAGTGGGTTAGTGGATTAGTGGATGGCTGGGATATACGTACATATACCGTTTTGCAAGAAGAGATGTCTGTATTGCGATTTTTACTCCACGACGCTGTTGGGGAGGCAAGAGGAATATGTGGCGGCATTATGCAAGGAGATTAAAGCGCGAAAAGACGAAGCAGGCGAACCGATACGGACAATTTATATCGGAGGAGGCACTCCAAGCACGCTCACTTTGGAATCGGTGACAGCACTAAACCAAGATTTGCCCAGGGCTTGCATAGAAGAATATACGATGGAGATCAATCCCGGCGATGCGACAGAGGAATACTTGCGGGGATTAAGAGCGCTGGGAGTTAACCGACTGTCGATGGGTATTCAATCGTTTCAGGATGAGTTATTACGGTTCATCGGTCGGCGGCACAACGCACAGCAAGCGATAGACGCAGTACATATGGTGCAAGAAGCGGGGTTTGAGAACATCTCCATTGATTTGATGTACGCGCTGCCGGGTCAGACGATGGCGCAATGGAAAGCGGATATAGAGACGGCATTGGGGCTCGGCGTACAACATATTTCGTCTTACGGACTGATGTACGAAGAAGGGACGATGTTGACCCGGATGCGAGACAAAGGAGATATCATACCGATAGACGAAGAGACAGAGAACGCGATGTACGACACCCTCTGCGAGCGGCTCAAAGAAGCGGGTTTTGTGCATTACGAGGTGAGCAATTTTGCGCTTCCGGGCTATGAAGCGAAGCATAACAGCAGTTATTGGGACGGCACGCCGTATATAGGCATAGGAGCCGGAGCGCACAGTTATATAGGACGTGTTCGGAGTTGGAATCCCGATGATTTGGAGGCGTATATAACGGGGATAGAGAACGGGACTTTGGTTCGCGAGAGCGAGACACTAAACGACAAAGACCTGTACAACGAGCGGATCATGCTGGGGCTGAGAACGAATAAGGGGATCCTCCTATCGGACGTGGACGTACGTAATGCGAACGAGATGGTAACGAGAATGACAGGTAAGAATCCGCTATTACGGGAGACGGACGACGGGCGGTTGGTTGCCACACAAAAAGGCATACATGTTTTAAATCGAATAATTGAAGATCTGATGATATGAAAACGAAGAGTTGGTACAAACCATTCTTATTGTGGTTCTGGGGATTATTCCTCGGCGGGATGACAGTTGCTTTTCTGGTCATTTGGTTGATTACCAAAGGTGCGTTGGGTTATTTGCCGCCGTTGGAGGAGTTGCAAAATCCGAAAAACACGTTCGCGAGCGAGATTATCTCGTCCGACATGCAGTCACTTGGGCGGTATTACCGCTATGAGAACCGTATCGGCGTGCAATACACGGATTTGTCGCCGAACCTGATTAACGCGTTAATTGCCACCGAGGACGCTCGTTTTTACAAACACACGGGCGTGGATTTCAAGTCGATGTTCCGCGCGGTACTCAAACTCGGTCGTGCGGGCGGTGGTTCTACCCTCACCCAGCAGCTGGCAAAGCAGTTATGGTCTCCTCGGGCGAACAATATTTTCGAGCGCGCGATGCAGAAACCGATCGAATGGGTGATTGCCACGAAGCTGGAAAGGCTGTATTCGAAGGACGAGATCCTGCTGATGTACCTCAATCAGTTTGATTTTCTATACAACGCCGTGGGTATTCAATCGGCATCTCAGGTTTATTTCTCCACTACTCCGGGCGAACTCAAATTAGAGCAAGCCGCTACATTAGTGGGCATGTGTAAGAACCCGTCGTTGTATAACCCCGTTCGTCATCCCGAGCGCGCAACTAACCGCCGCAACACCGTACTGAGCCAAATGGAGAAATACGGGTATATAGACGAGGCAACACGCGATTCGATAGCGGCTCTTCCGATTGAGTTGCACTATAGTTCGGTGGATCACAAACAAGGTATTGCACCCTATTTCCGCGAGTATTTGCGAGGCGTGCTGACCGCCAAAGAGCCCAAAGAGAGTGATTATTTCGATTGGAACAAACAGCAATACAAGATTGACCGTTGGAACTGGGACAATAATCCTTTATACGGTTTTTGCGAGAAAAACAAGAAACCCGATGGCAGCAAATACGATATTTACCAGGATGGTTTGAAAATCTACACGACGCTTGATTCTCGCATGCAGCGCTATGCGGAAGAGGCAGTAAGCGAACATATGCAAGCTCAGCAGAAATCGTTCTTCAAGGAACTCAAGCGCAAGAAATCCGCTCCATTCTCTTCATCGCTGACCAAAGAGGAGATCAAAGGTATCATGAACCGCTCCATGAAACAGACCGACCGATACCGGATGATGAAAAAAGCCGGCATAAGCGCCGATTCAATTCAGGCGGCTTTCATGACCCCGCGCGAGATGCAAGTATTCACTTACGACCGCGGCATGATAGATACGGTAATGAGTCCGTACGATTCGATCAAATGGCAGAAGAGTTATCTGCGCTGCGGATTCATGTCGATGGACCCGCATACAGGTCATGTAAAAGCCTATGTGGGCGGTCCTAATTTCTCCCATTTCCAATACGACATGACCACAAAAGGTCGCCGTCAAGTGGGATCAACCGTCAAACCCTATCTTTACACGCTGGCAATGGACGAAGGTATGTGGCCGTGCGACAAGACTGTGAATGAGCCGATTACCTTAGTTGACGGAAACGGCGTAGAATGGACACCGCGCGACACGCATGACAAATACAAAGGCGACACCGTCACCCTCACATGGGGTCTTCAGTACTCGTCCAACTGGATCTCCGCTTATCTGATGTCGCTCTTCACTCCCGAACAATTAGTGAAGATGATGCAGTCCTTCGGTATTCAAGGTCAATTGGATCCGGTAGTTTCGCTCTGTCTGGGTCCGTGCGAAGTGAGCGTAGAAGAGATGGTGGACGCCTATACGACTTTTGCGAACAAGGGTATTCGTACCGAACCGCTCTACGTAACCCGAATCGAAGATAACAAGGGAAATATCATCGCTTCTTTCACTCCTCGCACACATGAGATTATCAGCGAGACGACTGCATACAAGATGATTTATATGCTGCGCGCGGTATTGGATCACGGAACGGGTGTCCGTGTTCGCTTCAAATATGGAATCACGGCTCCGATGGGCGGCAAAACCGGTACGACGAACAATAACTCCGACGGTTGGTTTATGTGCTTCACACCCTCATTAGTGAGCGGAACCTGGGTCGGCGGAGAAGATCGTGGCATACATTTTGATACAATGGCAGAAGGACAGGGCGCTTCGATGGCTTTGCCTATCTGCGCGATTTATATGCAGAAAGTGCTGGCCGATCCGGAATTGGGTTACAGTCCCAATGAACAATTTGATATTCCGGCTTGGTTTGACCCCAATGAAGGATGCAGGTAATTGATAATTGATAGTTGATAGTTGATAATTGAAAATTAAACGATACATATTAACCCTTGTACTTGGTACTTTGTCACTTGGTACTTTTGCGCAGTTGAATACCGACCGTATTACGGCGATTGGTAAGAATGCTTTGTACTATGAGGATTACGTGCTGTCTATTCAATATTTCAATCAGGTTATTCGTCTCAAGCCGTATTTGACCGAACCCTATTTTTACCGCTCTATCGCCAAGATTCAGTTGGAGGATTTTCAGGGAGCACTCAAGGATTGCAATACGGCGATAGACCATAATCCTTTCTCGCCCGGATATTACTACACTCGCGGATTTATATACTATCGTCTGGAAGAATGGGAAAAAGCAGAGTCGGACTATACGCAAGCATTGTTTTTCTCTCCGGAGAATCACACCTATTTGTTATTGCGCGCAGACACGCGTGCGCAACTCAAACGCTATGATGAGGCACTCGAAGATATCGAACTTCTCTTGCATCGCGAGCCTCATTCCGCTTCTTTTTGGAGCGAAAAAGGACGAATCTGCTTAGCCAAACGAGATACTCTGGCGGCGCTCAGCGCATTGGAGCAAGCGGCAGAATATGACAAAACGAACCCCGCTGTATGGTCGGCTTTAGGTGTGACGAACCTCATGCTCAACGAAGAGGACAAAGCCTATGTGCAACTGACGCAAGCTATCAATCTTGGCTCCAAATGGGCGGGCGATTTCACGAACAGGGGCATCATCCATTACCACCGTCATAACTATCGCGGCGCGCTTTCGGATTATGACCAAGCGGTAAAGATTGCTCCCCAAGATGCCGATGTTTATTATAACCGAGGTGTTTTGCGTCAGGAAGTGGGCGATTACAATAATGCGTTGGAAGATCTGCAGACGGCGATTGAGTTGGCTCCCGAACGGACAGAAATGCGTTACCAAAGAGGATTAGTGGAGATGCAACTGAAGCAATGGAAAGAGGTAGTAGAAGATATGAATACGCTTATTGCTCGCTACCCGTATTTCCTGCCGGCTTATTATATGGCTGCCCAAGCAGAGACACATCAGGGACATACCAAGGAGGCATATAAATACCGCAAACAGGCCTATGACTTAGAGCAACGCAAAGAGGATATCCAAGCCGCTCAACCCAATACGGATATTCAGATTGCGGACGCACAGCCGCCCAAAAGAGACCGACGCAAGGAGTTCTCCTCCTCAATGGCGCAGAAACAGACTGAGCTATCGGAAGATGAGGAAAAATATCGTTCTCCAGCTCGAGGCGCCGTACAGAAACGCTATCAGGATGTAGTGAACGAAGCCCATATTGTGCTCAGTTATTACAGCAAAGACCTGACGCTCCGAAGTACGAATTACTATCATCATCTGGTGGAATACATCAACCAGAACGGTATTATGCCTGCTGCGATGCGTTTCACGAGTCAGGAATTGGCGTTGACGGCAGAAATGGTAGATTTTCATTTTGCTGAGATCACGCAGCTTTCCAACCGCATTGACCGAGCGCCCAATGCCGACCTCTATTTCGCGCGCGCCATGGAGTTTGCAATCGTACAGGACTATACGAGCGCTATTGATGATTGCACACGCGCGCTCTCGCTGACTGAAGCCAAATCGCCGCTTACTGTCATCGCTACTTTCTGCCGCGCGAACTGGCGATACCGGTTAGTAGAATACCAACGCGCTAACGGGGAAAAAGTGGCGACCGCCAATATGGACTATGACATTATGCTGCGCGACTATGATCAGGTGATTGCGATGCAACCGGATTTCTCCTTTGCCTATTACAACAAAGCAAATACCCTCTGTGCGCAACACGAATGGAAAGATGCAATAGAAAACTACACCAAAGCTATCTCGGTAGATCCCGAATTGGCAGAAGCGTATTTCAACCGCGGACTGACATATATCTATACCGGCGAGAACGAGAAAGGACTTGCCGATCTATCCAAAGCCGGTGAACTGGGAATTTATCAAGCATATAATTTGCTGTCACGATTTAAGTAAGAACCCCACCCGACCCCCTCTCAGAGGGGGGTAGAGAATTTGAGATTTGAAATTTGAAAATTGGAAATTAAACGATACATATTAATTTTGGTACTTGGTACATTGTCCCTTTGTACCTATTCCCAATTGCTCTATGAGATTTCGGGCAACGGAACAAAACAAAAGTCGTACCTCTTAGCCACTAACCGCATGGTGGATATGCAGTTTTTGGATACCATTCCGAATGTGTTCAAATGTTTCAGCAAGTGCAAAACGGTCATTACTGAATTTGCCATGCAGGACTACGAAGCCCTCGCCGCATTACGCCAAGCCGCCGTACTACCCGACTCTACCAAATTGCGCAGCTATTACAGCGAAAGTGATTATAAATATATTGACGACGCTCTTCGTATAAACTTAGGCATGAGTTTAGATCAATTATGCCGAATGAAACCCGCCTATTTAACGGAGATGTTCCGGACTGAATTGATGAGAAAATGGTTGCAGTATGACGAGCAAAAATCAATGGAGAATTTCTTTGAAAACATAGCTGCGCAGAAGAATATGCCGGTAATCGGATTGGACAATATCGGCGAAACGATGTACATGCTTTTTGACCGCGAACCTTTTGAATGGCAGTGTAAAGAATTGCTCAAAGTGATTGAATATCCGGATAACGAAGTAAAACAAGAACGGGCAATCAAAGAGATGTACCGAAACGGACGGCTGACGGATATTGCGTACCAGATAGAGGGTCCCAACAACACGACCTCCATCTCCTATTCGGACTATCAAGTATACTGTCAACGCAACGAACAATGGGTGAAACGATTGGCGCCACATTTGAGAAAAGGTGCATGTTTTATCACGCTCAATGCCATCTATATAGGAGGAGAGAAAGGATTATTGGAACAATTGCGCACCGCCGGATACCGAGTGCGGTCTGTCAATAGGAAATTAAAAATTAAATAAAAATATTACAAATGAAAAAGGTATTTTCTGTATTGGCAGCCTTTGTGCTTGCCGCTACAATGAGTGTCAATGCTGCTGAACGCGGCAAGTTTATTCACGTTGATGCATCAGTTAACAAGAACCTGAAGCCGCAGTTAGCATTCGCTCAGGCGCACGTTGACGGAGTGGACATCACTACCCTTCTCGTGCAGACCGTCAACGTAAACAACTACAATGAGTTCACCGACGCTTCGCGTGTGTTGGTTCGTTTTGCAGACGGAAACGCCATGCGTCTCAACCGCGTTGCCGGTTCGCAAGTGAGCACCCGTAAGTACAGCAAGAAAAACGGCACTGCCACCATCTCGTATTACGAGACCGTTACGGAATATGAAGTAACGCCGGAGGTGATTGAGAAACTCGAAGCCGGCATTGCGATCATCAAAGTACGTGTGGTATTCAAAGAGAACGATGCCAAGGACTACGACATCGCTGAGGGCTATCAACCGAAAATGGCAGCCGATCTGTACAAATCTTATCAAGAAGCAGCAGATAAGAACAAAAAGTCGCACAGTGACATGAGTGATGAGGATTTCTAAGCGAATCATAGTATTTTGTTTCATATCCCTGCTTCTTTGCCCAGCTAAAGCTCAAATCGGCATGCAGGAGTTAGGCGATTCGCTTACTGCTTACACCGGTTTTTCCCGTGTATGGTCTCCGCCTGTACGTGTCAAACAACTCCGAGTGAGCGGAAAGAGAATAACCCTTTGCACGAACAAAACACTCCGAGACGTACGTTGGACCCCTGAAAATGTGGCAGATATCAAAGGGCGCATCAGTATGTGGGTACTTGGTAATACGAAAGGAGAGGTCACTATCCTTTCCGGCAATACGAATATCGAAAACCTCATCACCGATTGCGCCCGACAAACAGCGAAACGCTCAAATAGTCCGAAGAACGGTCAAACAAACAGAGCCGATCTGACCAACCGCCAAATTGTCATATACCCTTCCCACGGGCTCTATTTCAACCATAACCGCAATGAATGGATTTGGCAACGAGCCACACTTTGGACGACGGTTGAAGATCTCTATTCGCAAGAATATGTGCGTCTTATCAAACGGATGTTGGAGAATGCCGGGGCAACGGTTTTGATGCCTCGCGCCGGTATAGAGCAACAAGAGAGGGGCGTTTCCGGTATGCCGCAATGGACCGAAGGCGCACGCTATTGGTTGCTCTCGCAAGGAGCTGACAGCACGCTTTGGAATCTGTACGAGGGCGATGAATACAAGGATGACATGAAATGTCGCGCGATGTGGGTCAATTCGTTGGAGAGTCCGGCGGATCTTTGTTTGGCTTTCCATACGGATGGTCTGGATAGCGGAGACGATAGTACTATCGTTGGAACCTTGGCTATTTATACGGCTCACGATGATGATGGCAAAACGACTCTCCGTAACGGACGTGATCGTGAAAAAGCCAATAGAAACCTAGCAGATTGGATTCAAACCCAAGTGACTGAAGATCTGCAACATATAGTGCCTCATTGGACACGCCGACAACTGAAAGAAGCGAACTACTGCGAGAGCCGCGTGCCCGTTGTACCGAGTATGATTCTTGAGCTACTCAGCCATAAGAATATGGCGGATATGAAGTATGGTCTGAATCCCAAATTCCGCTTTGCCGCTTCGCGCGCGGTATATAAAGGTATCCTGCGTTACCTCAATGGTCCGGACGCCAGCGTCCAGCCCTTACCGGTAGAGCAGCTATGTATCGGGAAAGACGGCCTGCTGAAATGGAAAGCGCCAATAGATACGCTCGAGATGTCCGCCAGACCAACGTATTACATGGTCTATACGCAGGCGGACAATGGAGAGTGGGATGTGCAGCAAGTGACTAATACGCAAGTTCGTCTGGAAAACAAACGCGGTGTCCGTTATAGTTATTATGTAGTGGCAGGCAACGAAGGCGGTCTATCCCTCCCCTCGCCGATTATCAGTTCGTATATAAGCGAGAAAGAAGAGAATCCCACCATTCTTGTGGTGGATGGTTTTGACGAGGTCTATGGTCCGGATTGGTTTGCCGACTCCACTTTTGCCGGCATCGTGCCCGGCAGTTACGCGTGCGAAGATGGTTTCTCATGTGCTTATATCGGCGAACAATGGAATTATCGGCGCGCGGACACATGGACGAATGACGACAACTGTGGATGGGGTTCGTGCTACCGAGACCATGCAGGTCAATTGACGATAGGTAACACCCACGATTATGCCGTTTTGCATGGTCGCGCGCTTCAACAGATGGGATTGTCCTATGTCTCCTGCACAGCAGAAATGGCGAGGTTAGACAGTTCGTTTGCCGCGGTGGATTATATATGCGGACGAAACAGAATGCCGGTGAAGGCGGATTACCTACCGTTACTATCCGAATACTTGAAACAAGGCGGACGTCTGCTGCTTAGTACGGATCATCTCTCTGCGCTCGATCCGAAATGGACCAAACGCAATCTGCATGCTTCCTATTATGCTGCGCAAGCAACCCGTTCCGGCAAAGTGCAACTACGATACAAGAACGCGCCCAAACGTCCCTTCACTCTCCTACTATCGCCCAACGATACCCAATTATTCACGGCTCATCCGGAAGGACTCAAGCCGGAGGAGGGATCTGTTTGGGCTACGTATCTGGACATGCGAGTTCCGGCAGCAGTCGCTACACCCACGACTCTCGTCTTTGGTTTCCCGTTGGAAGCGACTACGGATTTTGACAATCTATACAGACATTCCATAGAATGGTTAGTACAATGAAAAAGAAGAACTTACCGATTTTTGAGAACATAGAGATCACCGGCGTAGCAGCCGAAGGCAAAGCCCTTGTGCGCATCAATGATATCGTCACATTCGTGCCGAACTGCGTGCCGGGCGATGTTGTGGATCTGCAAGTGACAAAAAAGAAGCACTCTTTCATGGAGGCGAAAGTACTCCGAGTAGTTAAACCCAGTCCGGTGCGTTGCGAAGCGAGGTGCAAGCATTTCGGAGTATGCGGGGGTTGCAAATGGCAAATTCTGCCCTACGAAGAGCAGATTCGTTACAAGCAGCAACAGATAGTAGACAACCTCACCCGAATCGGCAAAATCGAGTTGCCGGAGATATCTCCCATCCTCGGCTCGAAGCATATCTACGAATATCGTAACAAACTCGAATTCACCTGTGCAGACCGCAAATGGCTTACTTCCAACGAGTTGGAAGAATTAAAAATTAAAAATGAAGAATTAAAACCAGAACCCGGCTTAGGTTTTCATATCCCAGGCGCGTTTGACAAAGTGCTGGATATAGAGGAGTGCCACTTGATGCCGGAGATTAACAACCGTATCCGGAACAGTGTACGCGAGTATGCCCGCACGCACGGGCTCACGTTCTATAACGAACACACGCATGAGGGATTACTCCGCACGCTTATTTTGCGGAACAACCATAAAGGCGAGCTGATGCTAATTGTTGTTTTCGGTACCGAAATTAAAAATGAAAAATTAAAAATTAATAATTTCTTAGAGTTCCTGCACACGGAATTTCCGGAGATCATCTCCCTGCTTTATGTGGAGAATACCAAATTCAACGACACGATTGGAGATTTGGAGGTAAAATGCTATTTCGGACAAGATCATATTATGGAGGAGATGGAGGGGTTGCTATTTAAAGTAGGTCCAAAATCTTTCTACCAGACCAATACCGAACAGGCGTATGAGCTCTATAAAGTAGCACGAGAGTTTGCCGAGTTGAGTGGAAACGAATTGGTGTATGATTTATATACGGGTACCGGAACCATCGCTAATTTCGTAGCTCGGCAGGCACGACAAGTGATCGGTATTGAATATGTGCCGGAAGCGATTGAAGACGCAAAGGTCAATTCGTCAATTAACGAAATCCAAAACACGCTCTTCTTTTCAGGAGACATGAAGGATATTCTCAATGATGACTTTGTAGCACAATACGGTCGTCCGGACGTCATCATCACCGATCCTCCCCGCGCAGGAATGCACGAAGATGTGGTGAATGTGATTCTGAACGCAGAGCCCAAACGCATCGTCTATGTGAGTTGCAACCCTGCTACGCAGGCTCGCGATCTGGCGTTGCTCGATGCCAAATATCGCGTAACTAAAGTGCAACCGGTAGATATGTTTCCCCATACTCAACATGTAGAAAACGTAGTTAAATTAGAATTAAAATGATAGCATTACTGATTTTATTTCATGTTTATTTCGTGTCCTTCACGGATAAACCGGAGAAGACAGCTCCGCAATTATCGCCTCGTGCCGTAGAGCAACGCGCCAAGTGGAATATTCCTACGGATGCTATGGATTATCCGGTAAGCGGTATGTACCTCAACCAAGTACGTCAAGCCGGTGCTAAAGTTCACCATGTCAGCCGTTGGTTTAACGGGGCTACGGTGGAGATGGATAGTTTGACAGCCGAAAATATAGCAGCACTCAAGTTCGTGACCGGCGTTGAGATGACGCGTGACGACAATGATGCAGCTGTGTATGCTCCGCTCAAGAACCGCAGGCGCGCACAGGCCAACGATGATTTTCATTGGACGGACGAACAACTCGGGACCTATAACTTGCTCCCTTTGCATGAAGCGGGATTCGAAGGACAAGGAATACTAATGGCTATCTGCGATGGAGGTTTCTATAACGCAAATACGCTCTCCTGTTTCCGCCAGAAAGACTTGGAACTCGGACATTTTGATTTGACGGATGATAAAGATGATTTCTACGGCAGCACAGGCGAACATGGCACGCGCTGTCTCAGTGTCATCTCGGGTATTCAAGACTCGTACTATAGTGCTGCTTCTAAAGCGCAGTATTACTTAATGCGCTCCGAAGAGAGCGAAACAGAGAGTCCAAAAGAGATGGATAATCTGGTAGCCGCGCTTGAGAAAGCCGATTCGCTGGGTGTGAACGTCTTCTCTGTATCGCTGGGTTACGCGAAGTTTGACAAGACCGAGTGGTCTTTGCCTAAGTCTGCTTTGGATGGCATCACCACGCGTGTCAGCCGTGCGGCTACTATTGCTGCGCGCAAAGGAATGCTTGTGTGCGTGGCAGCAGGCAATGAAGGCAATGATGAAAATTGGCGTACTATGAGCGTACCTGCTGATGCAGACAGTATTCTGACCGTTGGAGCGATTGGAACCGACAGCATCATTGGCAAATTCTCCAGTTGGGGACCTTCTGCGGACGGACGTATTAAGCCCGAAGTATGTGCGGTTGGCGTAGCTGCAACACTTATCAACTCGAACGAAACGATTGTACAAAGTAATGGTACCAGTTATGCAACGCCGCTTTTAGCCGGCATGGCTGCATCCCTTTGGTCTGCTTTACCCAATGAAAACGCTATGCAGATACGAGACCGCATCATCCGATCTGCAGACCGATATACAACGCCAGACACGAAACAATACGGCTATGGAATCCCAGACGCATGGAAAGCCTATAAGATGTCGATTCCTTCAGGAGTAGAGGATGTACAAGGGAATAAAGAACAATGTACAAAGGTCATGGAGAATGGGGTTCTTTATTTGATGTACCAAGGGGCAAAATACAATGTACAAGGCCAACGAATGAAATAGACACAAAAAAAGGCAGGCTAACTACATCGCACCGCTACAACCTCCTACCCTTGCTACGGTCAAGTCCTGGGGGAGTTCAGAGGGAGCTGGTCGTATAGCACCTGCCTAAAATTCACTTTTTTCAAAAACGGCTGCAAAGGTACAACAATTTTCGCACATATGCAAATTTTTTACATATTTTTTTTCTAAACTGAATAAAATTCCTTTTTTTGCATCTGTTCTAATTAACACAACCACACTATTTTAGAAAAGAATATATCACCGTACAGAAATAAATTTGTGCAAAAACTTGCATATATCAAAAAAAAGCTGTAAATTTGCAGAAAATTTAGTTTAACCCTTAAAAACATACTACTATGAACGTTACAATCAATGCCGTAAATTTTGAAATGGCAGACAAACTGGAGCAATTTATCGAAAAAAAGATGAATCGTTTTGAGCGTCACCTGAACGGAGATGACAAAGTGGAAATCCGTATGTCGGTGGTTAAGCCTCAGACAAATAACAACAAAGAGGTAAAGATTCGTATCGCTGGTCTGTTCGCGGAGAAAACGGCAGATACGTTCGAAGAAGGTATTGACGCATGTTTGACTGCGCTGGAGTCGCAGCTGGAACGCCGCAAAAACGCATAACACTTGTCCGGGCCTTTGGCTCGGACATTTTTTATGACATCTATCTGCCAAAATGGCAGAAGAGGAGCGTTTGGCACGAAAGTTGACAATTGATAATTGAGAATAATAGCCCTCTCTTGGGCTAACGACAAACAAATAACGACTAAAAACAAATATATTATGAGTAAGATTCAACCATTAGCAGACCGCGTGCTGATAAAACCTGCGGCTGCAGAAGAGAAGACAGTAGGCGGGATCATCATTCCCGATAGTGCCAAAGAGAAACCGCTTCGCGGTGAAGTATTGGCTGTAGGAAACGGAACCAAAGACGAAGAGATGGTCCTCAAAGCCGGCGACCGAGTGCTTTACGGAAAATATGCCGGAACAGAACTCGAACTGGACGGCGAGAAATTCCTTATCATGCGTCAAAGCGATGTTTTGGCGAAAATCAATTAACTAGTCCACAGTCGACTAGTATATATACTAGTAAACTAGAAAATTTTTCAATATTATGGCAAAAGATATTACTTATAACGTAGAAGCCCGTGAGGCTTTGAAACGTGGCGTTGACCAGTTGGCCGACGCAGTTAAAGTGACGCTAGGTCCGAAAGGTCGCAACGTAATCATTGATAAGAAATACGGAGCTCCGCATATCACTAAAGATGGTGTGACGGTAGCTAAAGAAGTAGAGTTGAAAGATGCTGCAGAGAACCTCGGAGCACAGCTCGTCAAAGAAGTAGCATCAAAGACAGGCGATCAGGCAGGCGATGGTACAACGACCGCTACTGTACTGGCACAAGCTATCGTGGGAGTAGGTCTGAAGAACGTGACTGCCGGAGCTAACCCGCTCGATCTCAAACGCGGTATTGACAAAGCCGTTGCTGCTGTAGTGGCTGAGATCAAGAAGAACGCCGTAGTCGTTGGCAATGACTTCGATAAGATCGAGCAAGTAGCTACCGTTTCGGCTAACAATGACGCAGAGATCGGTAAACTGATTGCTGACGCGATGCGTAAGGTTTCGAAAGACGGTGTGATCACCATCGGCGAAGCCAAAGGTATGGACACCACTATCGACGTGGTACAAGGTATGCAGTTCGACCGCGGATACATCAGTCCGTATTTCGTAACCAACACCGAGACGATGCAGGTAGAGATGGACAAACCATATATCCTGATCTACGATAAGAAGATCTCAAACCTCAAAGAGCTCCTTCCGGTTCTAGAACCGGCGGTACAGAGCGGTCGTCCGTTGCTGATCATCGCCGAGGACGTAGATAGCGAAGCATTGACCGCACTGGTTGTTAACCGTCTTCGCGCACAACTGAAGATCTGCGCTGTCAAAGCACCGGGATTCGGTGATCGTCGTAAAGAGATGCTCGAAGACATCGCTATCCTCACCGGCGGAACAGTTATCAGCGAAGAGAAAGGTATCAAGTTAGAGAGCGCAACGATTGAAATGCTCGGTACCGCCGAGACCATCACTGTAAACAAAGACAACACGACCATCGTCAACGGAGCAGGCAATAAAGAAGCAATCGCGAACCGAGTGGCTCAGATCAAAGCACAGATCGCTGCTACCAAATCGACCTACGACAAAGAGAAACTGCAGGAACGTCTTGCTAAACTCGCAGGTGGTGTTGCACAACTCAATGTAGGAGCAGCATCGGAGGTGGAGATGAAAGAGAAGAAAGACCGTGTCGATGACGCTTTGAGCGCTACCCGTGCAGCTATCGAAGAAGGTGTAGTACCCGGCGGCGGAGTGATGTATATCCGTGCACAGGCTGCTTTGGAAGGTCTCAAAGGTGAGAACGAGGACGAGCAGACCGGTATCGAGATCGTGCGTCGTGCTATCGAAGAACCGCTGCGTCAGATTGTTGCCAATGCCGGCAAAGAAGGTGCTGTAGTGGTGGATAAAGTGCGCGCAGGTAAGGGTGACTTCGGATACAACGCCCGCAAGGATGAATACGAGAATCTCTTTGAGGCAGGCGTCGTAGATCCGGCTAAGGTGACGCGCGTGGCGCTGGAGAATGCCGCTTCGGTTGCAGGTATGTTCCTCACCACAGAGTGCGTCATCGTAGATCATCCCGAAGAGCACCCTGCTCCAGCAATGCCCGCCGGAGGTATGGGCGGAATGATGTAATAGAAACGCTTACAGTTTGAGACTGACGCCGGCGAAATACGTACGCGGAACCGTCGGACCATAGATGTAACCGGCGTCCCTGAGTTCTCCTCGATCAATATCCCTTTGGAATTGGTCGAGGATATTTTTTACACCGCAACTGATCTCCAGACAGTACTGCTTATAGAGATGCACATCGTATGCCAGACGGATACTCATATCCCAGAAAACAGGGGTCTGCTCCATTCTGTCCTCGGGAATAAATCCCTGCAAGTGAGGTACGAGCATCGAGCCGTTCGCCTTTCCGTTAATGGAGATTGTGAAGTCCTTAACCGGCTGAAGATCCAGCAAGATATAGCCATAATGATCGGGAGTATGGAACATGCGTGCATCAGGCGACACAACAGGACTCCATTTCTGTGCCTCCGTATAGCGGCTTTGCTGATACGTATAGCCCGCAGAGAGTTGAAAATTGAAACTGGAGAGTAGAAGGGAGAGTTTACCCTCAAGGTTAAGTCCTCCCACCCACGCAGCCTTGGCATTCGTGCGGGTGAAGAGGATATTTCCAGCTTCATCATTTCCATCCTCTCGCAAGAAGAATACATCTTGCAAATAAGTGAAAAAACCCTCCGCAGTAAGGTTTACTTCCCAATGACCGAATTGGCGGTACCAATCGGCGCTGAGCGTTGCGCTATGCGAGTACTCGGGTTTGAGGTTCGGGTCCAAGCGGATGAGGGACACATTTCCTCCCACCGCAGCCACATGCAGGTCCTCATCGTAGGTCTGCGGGGCACGATAACCGCTGCTGTATCCGGTACGGAGTACCAGACCATCCAGAGGAGTATATCGGAAAGTAGCACGGGGATTGCAGACCACTGTCTTGAGCAGATTATGCTTCTCCATGCGAGCGCCGACCAGTACCGACCAATTCTCTTGTTTCCACTCATTCTGGGCATAAGCACCCACCACATGCACATTCTGCGAAATGTCGCGGTTATAACCCACCATACGGTCGTGCAATCCATTGAATGTATATTCCGCTCCTACGGTCAGATCCCCTTTCGCACGTCCGCAGGGATACGAGAAACGATACTGCATACCGGTGATGGAGGTCAAGTCTGTACTGCGTCCATAGGCTGAAGTGTCCCTACCCGCTCCGAAATAGCTCTCGCGGCTTATATGCTGCAAGGCGGAATAAGCCGACACAAAATGTTTGTTATCAGAAGAGAACCAATCGAATGAGAGTTGACCCCCATCGATATTATGACGTAACTGCTCGGCTATGTCAGCTTGGTGGGGTTCAAACTCAAAACGGTTACCTCCTCTGCGAAAATCCGTAGTGTGATGATACTCAGCGGTGATCTTACTATATGCGCTTGTCTTAAAAAACGCACGCGCGCCTGCAGTAGTGGAGCGCATCTTGGGAACTTCGCTGAACCCGTCATCATCTCGGTCATAAGCGCTTCGGGTACGATGACTGGCAAAGACATAAGCTCCCATCTTGCGGTTCTCGCTCAAAACCGAGGCATTGAGATCCGTATGGATATCATAACCGGCATGCTCGTTGACCATGGAGGTATTGGATATATTCAAGAAATTGCGTACGGGCTCCTTCGTGATGATATTGACCACACCTCCGATTGCATTGGCTCCATACATCGCGGATCCTCCACCACGGATGACCTCTATGCGATCTATCATCGCTGCCGGAACCTGCTCCAAACCATAAACAGACGCCATACTGGAGAAGACCGGTCGGCTATCCATGAGGATCTGGGTGTACTGGCCTTGAAGACCATTAATTCGGAGCTCGGTTTTGCCGCAGTTGGAGCAAGTGTTCTCTACCCGCAAGCCGGGCTGAAAATTCAGCACATCCGCAACGCAAGCAACAGCGGTAGTCTCAAAGAGTTTAGGCGAGAGAACATTCACTATGGTAGATGCCTCCTGCCGTTTGGTCTCATACCTGTTGGCAGTAACAACCACACTGTTAAGGAATTGCGTCAGTTCGTGGATAGCCGCTTTCAGTTCCACCGTCTTGTTCTGCTCAATACGTACGGGCAGTTCTACACTCTCATAACCCACATAAGAAAAGACAATCACCTGCTTTCCCAAGGGCAGGTTTTTCATAAAGAAGTGCCCCGACTCGTCGGTAACGGTACCTATATTCGTTCCCTTCACCTGCACATTCACGAAAGGCAAGTGTTCTCCTGTTCTCTCATCCAAAACATGGCCTACCAAATGGGCATCATACTCCTCTTGTGCCCACAAATGCACTACGCAACAAAGCGCTAAGACTAATACACTAACTATTTTTCTCATTCTAATTTTATTGATCAATGCGCCTCTTTGAACCAAAGTACGGCATCGCTCTCCAAGGTCCATGAAGGCAAGACGGAAGAGGCGGTATAACCGGCATTGCGATAAAGCGCTGAGCAGACTTCGTTACGCGTAGCGATCACCGCATAAATAAGGCGCAGATGAAGAAATCCGAAGGCATATTCTTCCAGCAAACGCACCGCCTCACGTCCAATCCCTTGCCCGCGGTACTCGGGTGCGATATACATCCCTATCGCGGCGCGCCCATTACGCGGATCGAAGTCAAAGAGATCAATGCAACCGATAGTGGAGTTTTCTTGACAAATGATCAACCTCAATTGATCGTCTTTGTAGATATCGCCGGTAGTGGAAGATATATATTCCCGCAAATCCTGCTGAGACAGCGGATTGTGATTTGCCCCATCCGACCATACGGCAGCATCGTTCTCCCAACGATAGAGAAAAGGCAAATCGGAAGGTTCTATTTTTCGCAAAGAAATATGCACGATGTACGATTTAATCAAACAAACGGGCAAAGAAACCTTTTTTCTTGGGGCGCAGATCCTCCATATTTCCCTGCGGTGCAGGTTCGAAACAATGCCCCGTATGAATCATGTTATAGATAACTCCCCAATCCGGCAGACCGCCTAAATTGCGATCATCTATCCACAAGTCCGCCACCAGTTTGCGGGCAGGCTTATGCTCGGGTTCTTCCTCCGGATAGTTTGAATTAACAGCGTAGAACTCGAGTCCTTTGGATTTACAATAGTCCACTGCTTCTTGCAGCAATTCGCCTTCACGTACAGTCCAAAGGATGATCTGATGATGATCCTCCTCCTGCAGTTTTTTCAATGTCTGAATGGCAAACGGGATTGGTTTACCGATCTTCGGGTACTCGTGGGTCACAATCGTACCATCAAAATCACAAGCTATTATCATGCGGATTGAAAATTGAAAAATGAAAATTGAAAACTAATACGTAGGCATGTTCGGATCTTCGGGTTTCATCTCCTGCTCCAACTTACCAAGCGTAGGTTTGGTGAAATACCATGCTACAGCACTGATAGCAGCCACCCAGATCATAGGACGATAACATCCTAACAGAAAATAAATCAAGATAGCAGGAATCATGATGCCCCCCACAACTAAGATACGAATGGATGCTAATTGTTCATATTCTTCCAGTGTTTTCGGTTTCTTCCATTTGATAAGATACAGCCCGAACGGAATACACATCAATGCCGTGATGATAATAACAAATTGAAGCGCTTGACCTAATGAAGAATTAGGGTCGTAGAACTCAAGAAAGCCCTTTGACACGACATAATACATTACCGTATAAGCCACGATTGCAGCGATCATGACCCCATAATAAATCCAATTAAGATGGCGAATAATTTTCTGTTCCATATATTGTTTATCCTTTAAATTCTGTTCGGTTGACGATAGAACGCCCGAGGGTGATCTCGTCCGTATATTCAAGCTGGTTACCCACCGCTATTCCTCGTGCGATCTGAGAGATCTTAATATCCAAACCGGCATTTTGTATTCGCCGGTAGATATAAAAATTGGTAGTGTCTCCCTCCATGGTGGTAGGCAGCGCAAGAATAATCTCCTCCACCTCTCCTTTAGCGAGCCTTTCCATGAGAGAATCAATCTCTATATCTTTCGGTCCTATTCCTTCCATCGGAGAGATCACTCCGCCAAGAACGTGGTACACACCGGTGTACTGACCCGTATTCTCAATGGACATTACGTCCTGCACGTTCTCTACAACGCAGATCGTCGTATGGTCCCGACGCGGTGAACCGCAAATTGGACAAATCTCCGTATCGGAGATATTATGACATTCGCGACAATAAACGACATCTTTCTTGAGACGGATAAAAGCATTGGAGAACGACTCTACCTCTTCGTCCGTTTGACGTAACAGATGCAAGACCAAGCGCAGAGCGGTTCTGCGCCCTACTCCGGGCAGCGATGCCATCTGGTTCACCGCCTGCTCTAATACTATGGAAGGATAGTCGGACAATTTACAATTTGACGATTTACGATTTCTTCGCCCAGCGGGCAGGTAAAACACGATAAGGATAGCGGGTTTGGATATCTTCGGCATTAGGACAATCACAACGGTGGATACGGATTCCCTTGAGCACGGAGACGAACGCAAAAATAGGGTCTCCGGGCTGTGGGTTACAGCATTTGGAGAGGTTATAATCCACATTCTTAACGTTCATATCCACCTCTATCGCTAAGCCCTTCAGCTCCGAGCGATCGACATACTCTGTATGTTCGCGCGGGATAGAAGAAGGTTCTTCGGGTTCTAACAGGACATCTCTCAAACGCTGGATATCCTCTTTTCCCGTAGCCACCGATTGGTACATATCTGAGACCGCTTTATAGCCTAAACGGGTTGCCATCTTGGTAATGTCCCCTTCGGTGTAATTGATTTTCCAGTTCTTGAACTTACGATCAATGATTTCTTTTCCCTCAGCAGCCTGTTTATACTCAACCTCCTTAAGCGCTTGGCGGATCTTATTCTTCGCCTTTGTGGAGACCACTATATTGAGCCAATCAGCATTAGGGTGCTGGTTAGGCGAGGTCATGACGGACACCTGGTCACCATTCTGCAACTTCTGGCGGATAGAGACGTTCTGATTACGAATAGTACCTCCCACGCAGTGCGAGCCGATGTCCGTATGGATCGAATACGCAAAGTCGAGCACGGTAGCTCCTTCAGGCAGGCGACGCAGGTCACCTGTAGGCGTGAAGACATAGACGTCTCCACGATCTTTGTTCACAATCGCGCCTTTGACTCCTTTGTATGCCCAGTGTGCAGCTACGCCTTGCTCTGCTACCTCGTCCATCCTTCGTGTACGGATCTGCACCTCTACCCATCGTTGATCGGGACCGAGTACTGTCGTATGAAGCGACTCATAGCCGTTTTCTTTGGGAACGGATAACCAATCGCGTAACCGCTTGGGGTTAGGCGGAAAGATATCCGTAATGAGCGAATAAACCTGCCAGCAATCCGATTTCTCTTTCTCCGGCGGAGAGTCCAAAATGATACGTATAGCGAACAAATCGTATATCTTATCCACATCACAATGCTGGGCTTGCATCTTATGGTAGATAGAGTGAATCGATTTGGGACGTCCCTTGATTGTGAACGTAAATCCTTCCGCCTTGAGCTTCGCCTCCAAGGGGGCAATGAACGAAGCGATATATGCCTCGCGCTCCGCTTTTTTGGCATTCAGCGCGTGTGCTATATATTTATAGGTATCGTAGTCGAGAAATTTCAGCGCCAGGTCCTCCATCTCCGTCTTGATCTGGTACAGACCCAAACGGTGAGCCATCGGGGCATGGAGATTTTGCGTCTCGCGGGCGATGTGCCTTCTACGCTCAGAATCCCCCTCCGAGTCCAATTGGCGGAGAAGCTCCAAACGCTCATTAAGTATCGAATATAAGACCTTATTACTATCTTCCATAAGTGAGTTTTTAAAAAAACGCTGCAAAGTTACGATTTTTTTTGCATATATCAAAATTTTTTTGTACCTTTGCGGCGATTTTCAAAAAATAATCATACGATTAGTTAAGAAAATCGATTAAAGGACAGCTATTTTTCAGAAATAAATATAAAAATTATACCAATAATGAAAACAACAAGACCGATTTTAATTTGTGCGCTGACTATCGCAGCTATCGTGATGGCAGTATTCTGCGTACAGAGCGTTACTACTCCTATTAAGTTCGAGGACACGCGTGCTCAGCGTGAAGTAAGTGTTATCAAACATCTGGTTGATCTGCGTACTGCGGAGGTGGAATACCATCACCAGAATGGAGTATTCACCGCCAACATGGACACACTGCTCATGTTCCTCAAGAATGCTCCTAAGAAAGAGGTGCTGAAGGAAGGAAGTTTGACAGATAAGCAGTTAGAGGCAGGTCTGACAGAGCCGAAAGCTGTTAAGATTCTGAATGAGGCGAAGAAAAAAGCGCTGAAGAATGGTTCGTTTGAGGATAGCGATGCTTTGTACGCATATATCTGGGAGAACGATGCTGATGTAAAAAAGAATGGTTTAGCAGGTTTCCGTCGTGATACGATTGAGCTGAACATGCTCGCCTCGCTCTATAAAGGCGAGTACGACGAGAACACAATCAATGCTATCGTAGAGATTCCGTTCAGCAATGGTAAGCATTTCGAAGTAGAGGTAAACAACGATTATAAGACCAGTCAGGGTATCCGCGTTCCGCTCTTTGAGGCACGTGCTCCGTTCGAGAGCTATCTGAGCGACCTCAACGAGCAGGAGTTGGTGAACCTCATTGACCGCGAGACCAAGCTCGACCACTATGCCGGTCTCAAAGTAGGTGATATCTACGCTCCGAACAACAACGCAGGAAACTGGGAGTAATTGATAATTGAGAATTGACAATTGAGAATTATTAGTGGCATATATGGGGGGCGGCGATTGTCGCCCCCTAAAAATATCACCGCAAGGCCGACTACCGACTTTGCGAAAGAGAGTCTGTTTAATCTGCTCAATAACCGGATCGATTTTGAGGGGATAGATGTGCTGGATCTCTTTGCCGGTACAGGAGGTATAGGTATTGAATGCGTCAGTCGCGGTGCTCGGGATGTAACGGCGGTAGAAATTGCACATGTGCAGCAGAACTGGATCATCAGTTGTTGTAAACAGTTAGGCATCAGGAACCTTAGTGTAATCCGGGGAGATGTGTTTAAGTTTTTGAATGCCTGCCGTACCAAGTATGACCTGATCTTTGCCGACCCTCCTTATGCTTTGGAGGAACTCCCCACCCTGCCCAATGTGATTTTAGGGCAGGACATCCTCAAAGAAGATGGTTGGCTCGTCATTGAGCACGGAAAAGATACCGATTTCACAACTCATCCCAGACATATAGAGACACGAACGTACGGAAGTGTACATTTCAGTTTCTTCCAATAAAAAAAGAGGCACGTGCCTCTTTTTTTTTATAATTTCATTCCCCGATTATCAGATTTCCATATAAATCTCCAGGAGTTGGCATTGTCCCTGTGGCTCAATGATGATGTCATTGAGAATAGCCGGAATGAGTACCGCTTCACCAACGCGAAGCATCACAGCGGAGTCATCGCTTTCGACATCAAGGGCTTTGACAGCACAGGCTCCTTCCACACACATATACGCCACAAACGAGTCCAGCGGCGCATAATCGCGCTGCACTGCACGGTTGAGCGTAAGCAGGTTGGAGGTGAAATAAGGAGTTTTCTGCAAGTTAACCGCACCGTTTAGTAGGGGTTCCGGGTGTAGTAATGATGCCTTGTTATCCGGCGCAAAGTCCATAACCTCAAGCGCTTTGTCCAGTTTAAGCGGTCTCATCTTACCATCATTACCGACACGGTTATAGTCGTATAGACGATAAGTGATATCACTATTCTCTTGGATCTCCGCCACAATTGTATCTCGTCTCATCGCGTGCACCGTACCGGCAGGGATATACGCTACATCACCCGCGCGTACCCTATAATCGCACAGGTAACGCGCGAGAGAACCATCCGAGATAGCTGCATGAATAAGCGAGGGGGTCATCTGTTGGTTCCAACCGAGATAGATAGATGCTTCTCCTTGTGAAGGAAGGACGTACCACATCTCAGTCTTACCCAAGGACTCTTCATTCTCCAGGGCATAATCATCATCAGGGTGCACTTGGATTGAGAGATCATCAGTAGCATCAATGAACTTGAGCAGGAGAGGAAAATGATTTCCGAAGACATCATACACTTTCTCTCCCACCAGTTCGTCCATATAGACCTCCAGCAAATCCTGCAAAGTATCTCCTTCGTGCGATCCGTTGATGACCTCGGTCGGGTATTTCTCTACATCCGACATAACCCAAGCTTCTCCGACATTCTCGTAGTCGGAGGGTACATGGTCATACCATCTGGCTATAGTTTGTCCTCCCCAGATTTTATGGAATAACTGCGCTCTGAATTTAAAAGGATACAGCATTTAGAAGTTGAAAAATCAAAATTAAAATTATAATTTTCTAATATGCTTCTCCCAAGCCCAAGCGGAAGCAAGTACGTCGCGAATAGGAGTGTCTGCTTTCCAGCCCAGCACTTCGTTGGCTTTCCTAGGCTCAGCCCATACTTGTTCTATATCTCCTTCACGACGACCGACGATAGTATAAGGGATCTTCATGCCGGTAGCCTCTTCGAACTCATTGATAAGAGTGAGGACGCTCAAACCGGTACCTGTACCGAGGTTGAAGACCTCCACTTGGTCGCGGTCCTTGACGTTGATCATCCGCTCAATCGCTTTTACATGGGCTTTCGCTAAATCAACAACATAGATATAATCGCGGATACACGAACCATCAGGAGTGTTGTAATCATTACCGAATACCTTGAGCTCCGGACGTAATCCTGCAGCAGTCTGGGTAATGAACGGCAGGAGGTTCTGCGGTACGCCGTTAGGCAATTCGCCGATCTTAGCCGAAGGGTGAGCACCGATTGGGTTAAAATAACGGAGGATTGTAGCGTGCAGGGTCTTATCCGCGTGTGCTTCATCGCAGATGATCTCCTCGTTAATCTGTTTTGTATTTCCGTAAGGAGAGAGTGCTTTCTGTATAGGTGCGTTCTCATCAACAGGCAGATGGGCAGCATCGGGTTGCCCATACACGGTACATGAAGAGGAGAAAACGAGGTTAGACACCTGATGAAGTCGCATGACCTCAAGCAGAGTGCATAGACTACCTACATTATTACGATAATAGAGCAGCGGTTTCTCGACCGACTCTCCAACTGCCTTGCTGGCTGCAAAATGGATAACTCCCACTATATCGGGGAACTGTTTGAAGACATTATCCAGATCCACGAAATTACCACAGTCAATGTTTGCAAAGTCGGGTTTATGCCCAACTATCTCCGAAATACCATCCAAGACATCTATGGAGGAGTTGCTGAGGTTATCTATAATCGTAACGTCGTAGCCCTGCTGCATCAATTCGACTGTTGTATGCGAGCCAATATATCCGGTTCCACCGGTTACAAGTATTCTTGCCATGAGTTTTACGTATTCAGTTTTTAGAATAATTTAGAGGGATATTCTCCCTTTGCGATGAGTTGATTAATCTTCATCACCACTTGTGGACGATCCTCAGCATAAGTGACTCCAAACCATTTGGAGGGGGTGTCAAGCACTTTACAGGTAGCTTTGCCCGCCACGATGAGGTCATTCACCAGCGTTGGGATATAATATTCGGATTTGAGTTCCTGTCCGCGTTTTTGGAGGAAATCCGTGAATCCCTTTTCAGAGTATTGGAAATACTCCGGTGTGAAACCCCACATATTCATTGAGACAGGTGTGTGCGGATCAAGGGGAGTGTCGATACCATCTTCGGTAAAGACGATCTGCCCGTTCTTATCCTCTATTTTCGTACGCTCGACTACATCTGTCAGCAAGCCGTTTGTATCGGTGGAACAAACACCACGACTAACGGCGCCGTTCTCGCTGAGCGTGTTGCATACACGATACCCCACCATGCAGTATTGACCTTGCGTTCCTTCTATAGAACGCAGGTAATCTGCCAGAACCTGGAAAGACTCCTTGCCGTAGAAATCATCGGCATTGATAACCGCAAAAGGTTCATGGATGAGGTCTTTTCCCATCAGCACGGCGTGATTGGTACCCCAAGGTTTAGCGCGATCGGGGTTATATGTGCAACCTGCCGGCACTTTGTCGATAGACTGGAAACATACTTCGCAGGGCACTTTGTCCGCATATTTAGAGAGCACTTTCTCGCGGAAATCCGCTTCAAAATCCTTACGGATAACAAACACAATCTTCCCAAATCCCGCGCGCAGCGCATCAAAGACGCTGTAGTCCATGATGGTCTCGCCATTGGGGCCAAGTCCATCTAACTGTTTCAGTCCTCCATAACGGCTACCCATACCGGCAGCCAAGATAAATAATGTTGGTTTCATATGATATTTACTTATAATAATATTTTCACCTAATATGGTCAATCGTACATTTGTCCTTCTTACATCATATTATTCATTGACAATAACTGTTTTGCCATGAATTTTCTTATGTCTTATCCAAAGTCCGTACACCTCAGAGCAGTTACCTGCGGTGATAAAGGCTTGGATTTTGTTCTCGCGGATAAAAGCCATGACGGACGAAAACTCATCCTGAGTCAGCAGCGATTGGATCTCTATATGCTCCTCACCGCTGTATCCGCCTGTTACATTATATAATGAACACCCGCGCACGAGATCTTCTACGATATACTTACGGATTCGTTCAGGTTCGTTAGAGACGATGCAAACACGTTTGCGCTTATTGATGGCAGCAGTGAAATAATCGATTGCCAAACCATTGATCCATGTACCCAGCAGACCGATCACCACGACACGGAAGTCGTTGATTAAGAAGGCAGTACAGCAGATGATCACACCTCCGATAGCGACCGAAGTACCGATATCGAAATGGAGATATTTATTCACGATCTTACCCAAAATATCCAGCCCTCCGGTGGAGGCATTAATGCGGAACATTGTTGCCTGACAGATACTGAGCAGGAGGACAAAACAGATGAGGTCGAACCAAAGGTCTCCCATCCCGAGACCACCGCTCATCACACTATCCCGCACTTGTTCCAGCACTTCGCCCGAACGGCTGAGCAGGTAAGGGTTGTTATGTGCATCGAGGACTGTTTGCCCTGCCTGCAGTTGGGCGAGAATCTCCGGGTTCTCAATCACTTTATGGGTCAAGTTGGTATAAGGATAAATGCGGTCCCAAACTTGAGTAAGCGGACCTAAGATCATTGCCGTATAGACCGTTTTGGCGCCAAATTCATTGCCAATCAGTACAAAAGCGAGGAGCAGGAGAAAAGCGTTGATACCCATTACCCAGTAGGAGAAAGTATCTGCCGTTCCCCCGCAGAGTGTGTTCAGTACAATCGATAGACCGGAGATAGAACCCACAATGAGATGGCTGGGAATCAGAAAATAATAGACTGCTGCAGCTCCAAAACTCATACCCACAGTCATAAAAAACAATTCACGCCAGAATTTAGCCGTGTGCATTGCTTGCCAGAATGTGCGACCCAAATCGCCCCAATATTCTGTACTTAAAATTTGTTTGAGATGTTCCATAATCTTAAATCCGTCCCTAATTCCTTAACTCTCTAATTCCCTAATTCTCTAACTCCCTCACTCCTTAACAACCAACCTTGCGGTACGACGAGTTGTTTGACTTAACATTACCGTTCTGCCGTCTTTGGCACGCTCGAGGATCTCGGGTGTCGTTCCGCGGATTGTAAGAAGCGAGAGATGGTCGTTATAGGTTACGTTGAAATGCTGTTTCAGTTCCTCTATCGCATCCTCCACAAAGCGTGTGTTATCCACGCAAACGGAGATTGTGACGGCAGAGGATTGTATAAGCGACACCTTGAGCCGATGACGATGGATGATTTCGAAGATCTCACTCAGGCTTTCCTCCAGCACGAACGCAAAATCTCTCGCGCGCATAGTGATAAGGAGTTGGTTCATGCGCCAGATATAAACGGGCACATCAATGGGTCCCACTCCATCTTCCGAGATACGCGAACCCTCCGCTGTCGGGTCACCGAAGGGCTTTACGAGCAAAGGGATTTGTTTATTCTCAAGCGGACGAATGGTCTTTGGGTGAATAATCTGTGCGCCGGAATAGCTGAGTTCGACCGCATCCTGATAGCGAAGAGAAGGGATAAGTACCGTGTTCGGTTCGATACGGGGATCGGCATTCAAGATACCCGGCACATCTTTCCATATGGTGACGGATTCGGCATCGAGATAGTTACCGAGCAGTGCGGCGGTGTAGTCGGACCCTTCGCGTCCGAGAGTAGTCCGTTTGCCGTCTGCCGTTCCGCCGATGAATCCTTGCGTGACAACAATCTTGGGACGTTTTGGTCTCTCCCACCCTGCACGAATGACGGCAGCACTGGTTGCGTCATCCACTTTAGCTTCGCGCCATGTGTTATCCGTGCGAAGCAGTTTGGGCATGTTCCACCACTCGACGGAAAGGCCTTGTTTGAGGAGATAGACCGCAACTATCTGGGTGGACATAATCTCGCCGAGCGAAACAATCTGGTCGTAGTTCTCATCGAAAGGCAATGTCGGGTCAAAAGGGATCTCGCCTTGCAGACGGATGTCCGATCCGGGCTGGAGCCCCAACTCTTTCATGATAGCTACGTGAAAATCGATGATATCTACCCATTGAGATAGTGCCTGTTCTTCTTTTCCGGCATCAAGCAGTTCCACCACTCGCTCAAGTGCGTTGGTGGTCTTTCCCATGGCAGAAACAACGACCATAAGGTCGTCTTCCACCATTCGGACTATTTTCTCCACGTTCCGGACACCATTAGCGTCCTTCACCGAGGCTCCACCAAACTTATAAACCCTCATAGATGTACGATGTACGATTTACGATGTACGATTAGAGGTTTGCCATTCTAATGGCGGTATATGCGCCTTCGATACCTTTGTTGCCCAATTTGCCACCACAACGGTCCAGAGCTTGCTGCTTATTGAGGACCGTGAGGACGGAGAAGATCACCGGCACTTTACCTTGCGTATTGAGCACAGCTACCCCTTGAGTCACGGACTGACACACATAATCGAAATGCGGCGTCTCGCCCTGAATAACACAGCCGATAACCACCACTGCGTCCACGTGTTCCTCACGCATGATACGCGCTGCGCCATAAGTCAGTTCAACCGTCCCGGGCACATGAATCACGTCGATATTTTCCTCCTGCACGCCATGTTTGATGAAGATATCGATGGCTCCTTGTGCCATGGCATAAGTGATTTCACTATTCCAATCCGCCACTACAATTGCATAGCGCTGACGTCCGAGGACATCAGCGCCAGGCAGTTGGTTCGCATCGTATTTAGATAGATCTGTTGTCATATTATTCAGCTACAGCGATGTATTTGTCGATATCCTGTGCTTCAGCTGAAGAGGGATAATTCTCCTTGATGGCCTTGAAAGCCTTGAGCGCCTTGCCGTTCTCACCTTCGTGCAGATAAACGATACCTGCTTTCTTAAGCGACATCGGAGCGATGATGTCGTTGCCCGATTCAGCAGCAGACTCGAAGGCTTTTGCAGCCTTGCTGTACTCTCCGAGCTCTACATACGCATCGCCCAGAAGTTGACGAGCAGCGGGATCGATATTGAGGTCGTCCGCAGAGAATTTCTTGAGGTACTTAGCAGCCTCTTCGTACTCGCCCTTCTCGAAATAGCAGATACCTGCGTAGAGAGCAGCGAGCTCGCCCTGCTGGTTGTGGTACTCATCTGCTATAGCAGCGAAACCGATACACTCGGCATCGTCACCGTTGAGCGCTTTCTCAAAATCGCCGGCTTGGAAATAAGCGGCAGCCTTGGCATTCTCATTCGATGCCTCCAGCGCTTTCGGCTTGATCACGTACTGGTTGATAGCGATGATACCCATCACCACTACTGCGATTCCGCAGACGATCCAAGAGATGAGGTTGGAGTTGTCCTCGATCCATTTACCTGCGCCCGTGAGCGCATCGTTTACTTCCTGTAATTGCTCGTCCTGTTTAACGAACTCTTCTTTCTTTTTTGCCATTTTATTTAGATATTTTTATTGTTTTACAATAATGAATTTTGTGCACACACACAAATCGGCTGCAAAGTTACTACTTTTTTTTGACATATGCAAGTGTGCGCGCATTTTTATTTGATTTTTAGGAGAAAATGGACTGGAGTAGAACAGGGCGTACTGCCGGGCAAGTGCCTCATTTAATTTACATTAGGGCACAAAAAAAGCGTTCGATAACTTTGCTCGAGAAAACTTCCTGAGAATAGGCATCGCTACCCGGGGATTAGGAATGTAAACTAATCCAATGCACGGGGTCTCGGCGTAGAGTACCGGCACGCCATTAGTGAAGCATTTGCACTCGGTTAGTTGTTAATTTGTTGAGTTTTCCGGTTCCTATTGTTATCGAACGCTAAACTTATTGACGATTGGACGATTGACGATTTACGATTTATTGACGATTTATTATTATTGACGATTTATTATTAACGATGCCAGCCGATAGTCACTACAACACGGTGGGTATCGGCATTGATGTCATAAGGGGCATTGACTGCTTCATGTGCCCATATTTTGACTCGCTGCATGCGATATTGGTAGGCTGCTTGAACAATCAAATAACGCCCTCTATATCCCACGGCACCAGATATATACTGTGTACGATGGGTACGAAGGGAATAGGTATCCTGCCGCTCAAGTGACATATCCATCTCCTTCAAGGGATAAGACTTTCTGAAAGGACTTTCGTAGGCGTATCCGGCATTGAGGTACACACCCGGGTAAGGCACCACCTCCACACCCGTACGAAGCGAATGACGATCAATCTCTCCGGGTTGATGGAAATAGTCATACTGGAACGCCAAGAGCGCATAATTCGTGATTTGGAACGCCGCAGAAGTGCTTAAATGGAGCGGCATATGGAATCCCGAGAACTCCCTAGGCCAATTCGTGGAGGAAGAACCCGGTGCTACCGAATCAGCTTGCGCCTCGAAATAACCTGTAGTTGAAGTTCTAAACGTGCTGACAGAAGGAGTCTCCAATCCGAAACCGAGACGGAACCACTGCGCAGGACGATAGATAGCCCCGACAGCAAGAGATGCGCCTACTCCATTAAAGAGTACGCGGGTTTGGCTATAGTTATAGAACATGTCGCCTTTCGTGTTATAATGATCGAACCACTCCTGATACTTGCCCTCCGAGGACATAGAGAAAGAGTTGATTCTCAGACCCGCACCGACGTACCAGCGGTTGGAGATATTCATTGCCCAATCGAAAGCATACTCATTGACATAGCCGCTCTCAAAGAGATCCATCTGTTCAGAGGCATTAAGTCGGTCCTGACAATAAGGCCCTCCCAAATTCGCGGTAGTAGTAGCAAAGAGTGCGCCGAGCGAGGGGCTATTCTCCGCCGTGCCGCGTAACGCACGGTTGTAGGCATGGATACGCTGATACGAGATCTGGACGTTATGGTATTGAATGCCAGACACTTTATTGGTTGGAAAAGAGAGGACCAAAGCCGCCTGCGGCGCCATGAACAAACGCGCCCTGCCCTTTGTATCCGGAACACCGACCTGCCAAGCTCTATCAGCCATATAATCAAAGGAAACGAGAATCTCTGCACGTCTGTACATTCCCAGACCAGCCACATTATCCAAGGTAGCAGAAGGATCTGCTCCGATGGCACTCATTGCCCCCGACATACCTACATAACGCGCTGTTCCCATGATCGAACGCTCACCCATACGGGCAAAATCCTGAGACCAAGTACAAAGGGACAAGGTACAAAGGACAAAGGATACTATGTAACGGAGGTGTTTCATCGCTTTATACGAATTGTGACAGTGGTGTCTTGAACGTTAGTGTACTCTACGGAAGAGGGCTTGGGAGCAGAAGGTGCAACGGATTGAGTTCCGACACCGGGTGCTATCTCCTCACTATAGGAAGAACCCGTATTATTTTCCCAATAGTAGGCGTCGTCCATCGGCGCTTGCCCTACGGTAGCACAAGCGGTGAAGAGGATGACAGAGAGGAATAATATGACTTTAGATTTCAGCATACATCATTCAGTATTCAGACTTTTCTAAAACCGATGATCTCTCTTACTTCCTCAATCGTTTTTTCTGCGCGGGCAGCAGCTTTCTCAGCTCCCTGCCTCATGATTCGGTCAAGGAGAGCATCGTCGGAGGAATAGGCAAGAATACGCTCGCGAATAGGTGCGAGAAGTGCATTCGCATCGGCGGCCATCTGCTTTTTCATATCGCCATAACGGATCTGCATATTGTTATAGAGATCGTTGTAGTATTCCGCCGCATCCTTACCGCAGATCAGTTCGCAGAGGGTAAAGAGGTTTTGGATGACCTCGGGTTTCTCTTGGTTGAGCTGTGTCGGTCCCTGATCGGTCACGGCTCGCATGATCTTCTTCGTGACGGTCTTTTCGTCATCGCATAGATAGAGACAGTTTCCTTCAGACTTGCCCATTTTGCCTGTTCCGTCCAGCCCGGGTACTTTGACTGCTTTATGCGCGAAATAGAACGAAGCCGGTTCTTTGAAGTAGTCCACATTATAAATGCGGTTGAAACGACGAGCAAAGAGTCTCGCCATTTCCATATTTTGCTCTTGGTCCTTCCCTACGGGCACTTTGTCCGCCTTGTGCATCAAGATATCCGCCGCCATCAAGCAGGGGTAAGTGAGCAAGCCTGCATTCACATTATCAGGCTGTTTACGCACTTTCTCCTTGAAAGAGGTGACGCGCTCGAGTTCGCCGAGATAGGCGTTCATATTGAGATAGAGATAGAGTTCAAGAACTTGCTTGACATCGGATTGCACGTAAATAGGTGCTTTCTCGGGGTCTATACCACAGGCGAGATACTCGCTAAGAATAGTCTTAACCGATTTACGGATATTTTCCGGTGTAGGATGGGTAGTGAGAGAATGCCAATCTGCAATAAAGAACATGCAATCATACTCATCCTGCATCTTCACAAAGGATTTCACAGCTCCGAAATAGTTGCCCAAATGGAGGTTTCCCGTCGGTCTTATTCCACTAATGACACGTTCCATGAAACGTTAAATTGTTAAATTGTTAAATCGTTAAATTGTTAGATTTCGATCGGTAATTGACGATAAATGGGTTGCGCGAGGGCGGTAAGGGTCGTTGTGTTAGAGACACCCGGGATCTCTTGGATCTTCGTATTAAGGAGCTGCAAGAGGTGCTCATTATCGCGCGCGAATACTTTAATAAGGAGTCCGAACGCGCCCAGCGTATATTGTGCCTCCACTACTTCAGGAATCTGCTCCAACGCCGCAATGACTTGGTTGTACATCGATGCTTTCTCCATCGTGATACCTATATACACACAGAGTTGGTAACCTAACGACTTGGGGTGCACGTGGTAACTGGAACCCGTGATAATACCATTATCGAACATTTTCTGCACGCGTTGATGTACGGCAGCACGTGAGACACCACATTGCTCCGCTACATCCTTAAAAGGCACGCGAGCACTCTGGGTGATTATCTTCAAAATCTTACGGTCTAAATCGTCAATTTTTTCCATTATTTTAGTAAAACGTTAAAATTTGAGTGCAAAGGTACAACTTTTTTTGCATATGTGCAAGATTTTTTGTAATTTTGCAGCGATTTTTGTAACATTATGACACTTGAAGAGTATATTTCGACCCATTCTACGCCAGAAAACGACATTTTGGCGTCCATTACAAGAGAGACCCACTTGCATGTTTTGAACCCTCATATGCTGAGCGGTCATGTGCAAGGCAGAGTTCTGAGTATGATCAGTCATATGCTTCGTCCAAAGCATATTTTGGAGTTAGGCACATTCACGGGTTATAGTGCACTCTGCTTAGCGGAAGGACTGGAGGAAGGAGGCAAGTTGGTGACCATTGAGCACAACGACGAGTTGGAGGAGATGATTCGCCGGAATTTGGCACGTAGTCCCCTAGGCGACAAGATCGAGCTAATCATCGGAGACGCCGTTGAACGAGTGAAGGAGTTAACGAATGAACGAGTGAAGGAATTTGAGTTGGTGTTTATCGATGCGGACAAACGGGAATATTGCGCTTATCTGGAGGCATTGTACCCCTTTGTGCCGATAGGAGGTTTCATTTTGGCGGACAACACATTGTGGGACGGACACATAGTGGATCCCGCGTACGACAAGGACAAACAGACTCTCGGGTTGCGGGCTTTCAACGACCATGTAGCAGCGGACGAACGGTTCGAGCAAGTGATCCTTCCCCTGCGCGACGGATTGACTATTATACGGAAAGTGAAATAAAAAAAGGTACAAAAAAATCCCACATATGCAAATATATGCGGGAGTTTTTTTGCAGTTTTTGATATTTTCCGTACTATTTCTTATCCTTCGGAACGCTTACTTTACTTCTTGTCCTTGAAGCGTATATGTATTATTCCCTCTGAGGATGAAGATTTGGCTATCATGAAGTGTTTTGACCGCGGATGGCGAGGAAGCGTTTATCGGATATAGTGCTTCTATGATAGGGGGATTAAAACCTTCTATATGACATCCGTATATTTTTGCCAGAGGAGAAGAATATACTTGATTGCCGTTTTTATATGCGCAAAGAAGTTCAGGGGACGGGTCTATTGGCATTCCCAAAGGAAAATCTTGTCCAACAGCCCCTCCATCCATTCCAATTCCTTCTATCCAACGAAAGCATATGGTGTTTTCTGACTGTTCGTCCATCGAACTTAGCACAAATTGTCTTGGCGTTGTTTGGGTAACGGATTGAACTACGGCACTTTTACCATTCGGAAAATCCCCCTCATTACCACCTGTCCATATATTATCTAACACATCGCCTTCTTTTGCATTGAAAGCGTATAATAAATAATCATGCGTACTTCCGGAAGGAATATAGTATATTGTGGCATTACTTTCTTCGCGCAAAGCGCCTTTGTATAAATCTTCTTGAAGTAATTTGACGTATAATTTTCCACTAATGATGGTATCTGATTCCAGATACTGAGTATATGTGTGGAATGGATCGGTCGCGGTAAAAGGTGGTACAACTATATTCCACTCATCGCAGAGGGACGGCAATTTGTCTGCTGCCCAACCCGTTGCCAAGTTTGCAACGGATACAAGTAATGTGTAAAAAAACTTTTTCATAAAGCATTAGATTTTGAAAAACGGTGCAAATGTACTGCTTTTTTGCGAAGTGACCAAATAAAAAAGTGGGCAAATGGATTACTTTATGTCATTTTCCCAATTATTCATCATAATCATGACTGTTTTTTCCGGATAAATTTCCAGTAATATTTTTTTTGCATATTCTTTATCTTGAATCACCTGAATACCCTTGTAATATAATTCTGCTAATGGCATGTACGCATATCCATCTTCAGCTTTATATCCCTTTTCTAACACGTAATGCCCCAAACGAGTATAATGGATATTGGTACCTTTTTTCTTCCTATTAATAACACCGCAAATCGTATATAGATCGTCAAGTTGCCACATAATGCCACTTTCATAAGAATTAGGTAGTTGCCATTTAATAGAACTGCTTATAGAATATAAGAGATATTCTCTATAACAGAGGCCCTCATACCCAGTTCCAATGGCATAGGCGCTAATCATAATATAATAATCATTTATACCTTTTTGCACTGCTAGTTTCCGATATTGTAAAAATTGCTCATAATCCATATTCAAGCTGTCATAGACGAGATCTCCATCAATCACCCTGTTTTGAATATCTTTGACGGGTAATACAAATACAAAAGAATTTATTGAATCAAGATGCCGTAAAACTTCCTCTGAGATAGTGAATCCGACATTGAGTATCGTATCGCAACAGCAACAGCCCGCTTCTGCTCCCCATTCCAACCAAAATTTAATATTATTCCAAGATATGGAGTCCATTTCACAATCATGCAATTTATACCATATATCCAAAATGCGATAGGCATTATAATAGGCTTTTGTATAATTATATTCATTTGCTAAATGTATAGAATATTGAAAAAAATCGTAATATGGAATATACGGCATGATTTTAAAGTAAGCTATAGTATCTCCATCGCATATAATCTCATTTGTCCATATCTTTATAGAATCTTCGGATATTATATCAGTATATACAATGTTTTTCTTTACTATTTCTTCAATAGTTAAAGAATCCATCTGAACACCCAATATGTGTGTTCTACAAAAAATCACGAAAATAACCGTTATATAAAATCTCAAATTATTCATTCGTTTTGTTTTTATAACGTTCTACTTGTTGTTGCGGATTATCAAAAATGGGTTGACTTTTACCCGAAAACGCATTGACAACTTTGCCGTTTAAGAACATCTTCCATTCTCCAATATTCTCTAAATTATCTTTATCTGCAGGTCCATATTCTAAGCCATCTTTCACGACCACGTCTCTAGACGGAGCAACAATAATTACATTTTCAAAATTTTCACCTTTGGAGATTTTTTCAGCGATAGATCCTTCCCCTTCTCCGGTCAAACAAGAATGTAATACTAAAATGGAAGGATCTGAGGTTTCTCTAGTTTGCCATATTTCACTTTGATCCATCAAGAAAGCATTCATACCTTCAGGTGAAGTAACCATTTCAGGTTTACCTGTTTTGGGATTATAGGTTTGAATACCATTGCTATAACCATGCGCCCATACGTGAATAACTTTAGAATTTTCGGGGAATGCAGATACCGCATTTTTTATTGCAGGCGTACTTTTCGCAGCGGGAAATAATGATATTATTTTTTCTCTTCCATCCGGATCGGTATATTTTATCGGATTCCATGAACAATAGGCATACGGAGATATATTAGGATACTTATCCATGAGGGGATCAGGGGATAGCCATGTAGCCAATGCCGAAGGGATTAGGCATGGGAAGGTCAGTAAGAGCACAATGTGTATAAAACGATTCATAAGCAATTATTCTTTAAATTCCTCAGGATGTTTCGCCACATAATCGCGCTTTAGTATCGCTCGCTGTATGCAAACTGAAATGATAGGTGTGTTAGTAATACATTCTCCTTCCCATAGAATGTTCATATTGTATGTCTTTTTTGTGATATTTGATTATACGCTTTTTCAAATTGACGAACTAAATTAGGATTTTTCTGTATTATATTTTTTGTTCGCTTAAACAAATCTTCATCAATAGGAATTATCTCAACTCCATCTAAATAGAATCTCCAGAATGACAAAATTTCATCATCGCTAAGCAATGTCAAACAAGATAAAAAAGTATCTTTCACCGTGTCATTGTAACATGTAAGGATATCAAAATAATTGTAATAACAATCCTGACCATGATTTGATGATGTTATAATATTAACAATATTTGAATGCAAATAGTTTACAGCATCAGCATCCCATTCACCATCTATACACATACGGATAGCCTTATTAGAGAAATCAAAAAGGTTGATATCCTTATACAAGTTAAAAAAAGCTGAAATATATTCAAATGACTCTTCGTACAAAGGGCCATATGTCTCATCTTTTAGAACTTCTTCATAATCAAAAGTATTTTTAAAGTCAATAAAGGTAGTAGGGAATGCATCAAAGTATGCTCTTTTTGTTGCATAAGTCCCACTATCACGTTCTATGTGGTAACACCTTATTAAATTCTGCACATCGTACTCTGAAGTTTTAGTTTGTGCAGAAATAATACTTATAGGCCACGCAATACTAAAGCATATATAAATAATCCGTTTCATAGATAATAGATAATTACTGTAATTTATCATAAGTGTATAAAGGCTAATCAGTGTACTTCCAGATGTCTTCACAAAATGCCTTTGCTCTTTCGTCAACTATAATGGTGGTATCTGCTTTTGTTCTATACCACTCTGCTCCGGATAGTTTATAACTATGCATACATTTTATATGATATATGGGATCAAAAATCTCAGATTTATTTACATAGCTGTAGTTGCTATATAATTTATCAAAGAAGATATTAACTGTTGAATCATCTACAATATCGTAGTATCCATTATGCCTGTATTCTACCCCCGTTGTATCGGTATTGCCTTGTATAAAATCTTCAATTTCACCTACATTTGCATCTTCGAGCATCACCACTGATATTTTCTGATTCTGCCTAACAATACGATACAAATATAGGCCATCATCACATATTGCCTCGTAGAACAACGGAGAATATTCTGATTCTTTAAAATCATACGACCAGATATTTCGTCTTCCTTCGTCTTCTTTAATAAGCGAAACGATGAACACACTATCTAACTCATCGTTCTTGTTCATGACTGATATTGTATCACTACTATGTACTTTATTTTTTTGTTGATTTTGCATTGTGCACGCAACAAAACTATACATAGACACAAGCAATAGCATTATTCTTAAGTATATCGATATGTATATAAAACGATTCATAAGCAATTATTCTTTATATTCCTCAGGATGTTTCGCCACATAATCGTTCAGTATCGCTCATTGTCTGCCGAATCGAGAGAATCAATAGGGGCGCGTCCATTGGATGCCGAAAGGAGGTCATTTACCGCACCCTTTCGACACACCACGATGCATC
>ONMV01000034.1 GCA_900319005.1 uncultured Bacteroidales bacterium | reverse complement strand
GTTAATAACGGTGTTTATCACCACCCATCAATCGGTCTTAATCCATACTTTAGATGTAAATCGGGTGCAAAGATACAAAAAATATTTTAAATATACAACAATTAAAAACAAAAACATTATGAGAAAACTAAAACTATTTTCTCTGTTTGCGGCACTCGTCTGTGCCGCAACGATGTGGGCAACTCAGCCGGGAACGGAGGACGGAAAGATGCCCGCTCTTTTCACCATCAATGAGTATGGCGACCAGGTACAGTTCTCGCAAGGTAACCTCCAGTACATCGGTAGCGCAGCTACTCCGTATTGGAAATTTGCAGACAACCAGTATGACACTATTGGTACCTCCCAAGCTACTGATGCGGTAAACGTGGATCGTGACCTCTTTGGATGGGGCGCTGTATCCGAGCCGTGGAAGACAGTGTGGGACAATAGCCAATATTCGTGGGACGACTGGGGAGCACTGCCCATCTCGAATGGTGGCGGTTCCTCTAACATGGGATGGCGTGTGCTGACCCCGGATGAATGGTATTATCTGAATAATAATCGTACTAGTACAAATGAAAAATGGGTATCAAATGCAAGTGTAATGGTGTGTGGTGTACCGGGAAGGATATTCCTGCCGGATAATTGGGCATCTACTCAATCGTTGTATGAAATGGGCGATTATATTTTTGATGCAACCCAATGGGCTGCCCTTGAGGCGACCGGTGCCGTATTTCTTCCATGTAGCGGATATCGGGGGTATGGGTATAATCCATATGGAATTCGAGTAGTCCTAGCAAAAGAATTGGACTATTACGGTGATAAATGCACTCAATATACTTGTCATTACTGGACTGATAGAGAATCTGAAGATCCATATGATGAGGGGCAGACGGCACATACCGCGTATATTTTGACAACGCTAAAAACAAATCCAGGTCAAGACACCGTACTATACTTAAATCAAATGTTTGATTCACAAACAACTGCTTATAAAGCGCTGGGTTGCGCTGTGCGTCTCGTAAAAGATAATCTTCCCATTTGTACAGACACCCAGTCCGGAATAGAATCAGCCATGGCGGCTTTGGTAGGCCAGACAAAAAGCATTAAGATTGTTCGCGATTTCTACAAGGACGGCGAATATAACACCATCTGCTTGCCGTTTGATTTTAGCGCAGAGAAGATCCATGCCGCCGATAGCCCGCTCAAAGATTGCGAACTCTACACCTTCGAGAGCGCTACTACGGATGCGGAGAACAAAAACCTCAACTTTAATATCGTTCCCGCTACTTCTATCACTGCCGGTGTGCCTTACCTTATACGTTGGGAGAGCGGCGAGGACGTTCATGAAATGGTGTTCCGCGGGGTAACGGTTACCCAAAGCACAGGTCAGGCAGTGGGCTCCGGCATCCAGTTTGTCGGCACTATCGGACGTACCACGTTACCTCATGGCGATCAGAATTACCTCTTTGTCGGTAACGGTGGCAAACTATACTGGTCTGATAGTACAGATGACACTTCCATGAAGGGATTCCGTGCTTACTTCAAAGTGAGTGGAGACGTAGCTCCGCACAACATGCCGGCACGTCTGGTTATCGCACCGAAGATGCCGACGGCTATCGGAAACACTGAGGTGAAGATTCAGAGCTTGAAGACTATGAAGAACGGTCAGCTCATCATTATCAAGAACGGTGTGAAATACAATGCACAAGGTCAAATGATTAAATAAAATTGTTTTTGGTTAATATTCTCAAGTGTCCGGTAGTGCCCGATGCACTACCGGACATGAAAAGGGAGTTAACTGAGTTTTGTTCTAAAATAGAATTATTATGAGAAAGAACTATATTATTCCGGTAACAGAGACTGTGCCGATGCACAGCATAACTGCACTTTGCGTATCCATTATTGGTGGCGACCGGCAGGAACAAGCCCGTGCACCGAAAAAACCTTTCTGAAAAGTATTGCAACCTCGCAGCGATGCGGGGTTGCTTTTTTGTCGGAATACTATCCGCCGCATATCCTTGCCTGCAGTTAAGGAGGAATGGGATTGGGATCACTCCAATCATCTGCCTCTAAGCCGCTTCTGGTCAGCCTTTCCCCGTAAGATGGTCCCGTGATGGTAAGGCGAATGGCAGCACGTGGCAAGAACACGACCATCACGGGACCATGTCCCGAGAACGACCCGATGAAGTCCGAAGGACATCCTAAAAATCTTCTTAAAAAATTAGTCCGACTGACCGCCATGCCGCTTCAGCGGCGTCTCCACGCGTGTACGCGCAGTACCACCACCTTTATTTAATAAATTTAAGGTGTTACGTACGTACTTGTACGTACTTGGTGTTACGTTCTTTTTTATTATTCTTTTGGTTCTTTTCTTTTTCTTTTTTCTTTCTCCAGGGGGTAAGCCCAAACCGGCAAATTTAAGAAGATTCTTCCGTAAAAATCGCATATTTCTTCCATTTTTGAACGATTTTATTTCTTATTTCACTACGTTCAAACGATTATTTCGAGAAAAATCTTGCATATTTCAAAAAAAAGCAGTACTTTTGCGGCGTTTTTGGTGGTAAGCTTACCACTAATTAAGGTGGTAAATCATATTGTTTATGGATAAGAAACTTCAAATAGCATTGGACAAATGGCAAGCCATTCAGCCCATTTCCCAAAGAGACCGCGAGCGTTTAAGCCGTCGGTTCACGGTCGAGTTCAACTACAACAGCAACCATATTGAAGGCAACACCCTGACGTATGGACAAACGGAATTGTTACTGCTCTTTGGCAAGGTTACCGGTGAAGCGGAGTTCCGCGACTGCGAAGAGATGAAAGCCAGCAATGTCGGGCTAAAGATGATGCTATCCGAAGCGACGGAGACCAAGCAACCGCTCACCCAGAACTTCATCCGCACCTTGCATAAAACACTTCTGCGCGAGGATTACACCGTCTATCGCAATCTCCCCGGAGGCATACAAACGAGTTACACCATCCATGCCGGGCAATACAAGACCCGCCCGAATAGTGTCATCACGCGCTACGGGGACCGCTTTGATTATGCCTCGCCGGAGGAAACGCCTGCCCTGATGACTGACCTCGTGGACTGGTATAACCAAGCAGAAGCAGAGGGCAAAATGACACCTATCGACTTGGCGATACTCTTCCACTACCGCTATATTCGCATACACCCCTTTGAGGACGGCAACGGACGTATTGCGCGGCTGATGGTCAATTATATTCTGTCTCGCCATGGCTATCCTATGATTGTGGTCCGCAGCCGCCTCAAACAAGCTTATCTGGAAGCGCTTCACCAAGCGGATTTGATTGTCGGATCAACGCCTGCCGAAGGAGCTCATGCCTCGCTCAAGCAGATACGCCCGTTCCATAAACACATGAATGATCTGATCGCGAAAGAGATTGAGAACGATATTTTGTTTGTAACGGAGAGGGATGAAAATGTATGGTGGTACGATGGAGAGCGGATTGCATTCCGTACACCCACTTATGCCAAGATTCTTCGCGAGTTACGAACGGAGCCTGTCATCACTTTTGCGTACCTGCAAGAAGAAATAGGCATCAACCGTTCGGCTATCCAGAAAATGCTGCAAAACCTGCAAGACAAAGGATATATCCAAAAAGACGAGAACGGCAAATGGAGAGTCTTCATCACCCCCTCCATATAAAACGCTATTATTATACAAACTGCAAGGCCGCTACCCAAGACAAGTTCTATTCCACCCTCCGCGGCTTCATCATCGCCCAACTGCGGAAAACATCTGAATGACCAATGAACATGACATATGGCAATGGCAGGAGCCGGATACGGCATGGAAAGGTGCCGGACTCTACCATATCACGCTGACCATCCCCTCGCGTGAACCCTTGCTCGGCACCCTCGTCATCCCCGATGCCGACGCCTCCAAAGCGAAGGTGGAGATCCTACCGTTGGGCAAGGCCGTATTAAATATCCAGCGGCAGTTATCCTCATTTTATCCTGAGATACAGATATTGCACTACTGCCTCATGCCGGATCATTTACATGCCATCTGGTATGTACGGCAAGCAATGCCGCGTGGCATAAGAGCTGCCGTCCGCGGCTTTTGGCAGGAGGTCAAGAAGGTCGGGCGTCTTTCTTCTTTTGCCCCGAATTTAATTCGGGAAAACTACCAAGAAAGAACTAAAACATTACGGGAAGAGATAGGCGCAGATAGATACGATGCCCTTCCTCCAATCTTCACCGAGATGCCCTTCATCCGTCCGATGGGGCAGCGGCGGCAGCTGCCTGCTACGCTCCGTTATATCGACATGAACCCGCAGCGGCTGGCTACCAAGCGTCTCATGCCGGGTTTCTTCCGCGTGCAGGAAGGGATAGAGATCGCCGGGCGGGTCTATTGCGGCGTGGGCAATATAGCCCTGCTCCAAGCAGAGCACTACGCGCCCGTCCATGTGCGCCGTACGATGGTAGAAGCGGCGGAACACGGCGAGCCGCAGACGCTCCGCGATTACATGAACGGCTGTGTGCTGGCCGCCCGGCAGGGCACCGTGATGGTCTCGCCCTTCATCTCGCCGCAGGAGAAACAGGTGATGGAGGTGTTACTGAAGGAGGAACGACCGTTCATCTGTATCGCGGACAACGGCTTCCGCGATTACTACAAACCGCAAGACGGTCTTTTCGATGCCGTAGCCGCCGGGCGTGTCCTGATTCTCAGCCCGTGGGAGTACGATCCCGACAAACGCCATGTCACCCGCGCCGACTGCCTAGCCATGAACCAAATGGCAGAAGAGATTTGCAACCACTGTTCCCTTTCTTCCGCTCCACCCAACAGCATTGCCCTTTCTTCCATTGAGCCGGATTGAATCCGGCCCCGACTGCCAAACAAAGAAAAATTCTTCCATTGTCCCGACTGCCAGTCGGGAAAACAACAGAATAAACAAATGAAAAGAACTGTTTTTTACATACTGATACTTGTCCTCTGTATCGACCGTCTCGTTAAGGACAACAAGACTTTCGGCTATGTCTATGTGCTGCAATCGGAGACGGCGCGTTACAGCGACTCAGGCACGTTCCATTGGGATGTGAGCAACCCTAAACTGCTGCTCAACGTGAGCGATGCCATCGAAGGCATGAGCGAACTCTCCATAACTACCCTGAACACTTTGACAAAATGAATATTAATATACCATAAAACAACCAACAATATGAAAACCAAACTGAACAAAGTGCATCACATTGCCGTCATATGTTCCGACTACGAGCAGAGTAAACGCTTTTATACCGAAGTGCTTGGTATGACCATATTGGCAGAGCATTACCGTGAGGCGAGACAGTCATGGAAAGCCGATTTGTCGTTGAATGGTAGTTATGTCATTGAGTTGTTTTCCTTTCCTTCACCGCCACCGCGTCCCTCATATCCGGAAGCGGCAGGCTTGCGGCACTTGGCATTTGAGGTGAATGATATAGAAGCTGCAGCGTGTGAACTGACGGAAAAAGGCATCGCGCATGAGTCCGTCCGCACGGACGAGTACACGAACAAGCGTTTCCTCTTTTTCTCCGATCCGGACGGTCTGCCTATCGAACTATATGAGATATAATAATAGAGATATCAAATAACGGTTAGCCATGAATATCGAAGATTATAGAGACTACTGCCTGTCGCTGGGCGAGGATGTAGAGGAGAAACTGCCGTTCACGGCGTTCAGGTATGCGGCGGATGTGTTAGTGTTCTATGTCTGCGGACACATGTTCGCGTTTCTGGACATCGACCATTACGGCATCGTGACGCTCAAATGCCAGCCCGAACGGATAGACGAACTCAAAGCGCAATATGACTGTATCGGCAAGCCGTTCAACCTGCCGTCCAAATACTGGATAGGTGTGGATGCCAACGCCGCCGAAGAGGACTTGCTCAAAGACCTTACCCGCAACTCCTACGAAATCGTCAAAGCCAAATATACCAAAAAGAAATGAAAAGTACCAAGTGACCCTTTTTTTATTATTCTTTTGGTTCTTTTCTTTTTCTTTTTTCTTTCTCCAGGGGGTAAGCCCAAACCGGCTAATTTGAGAAAATCGCAATAAAACTTGCATATCTCGCAAAAAAGTAGTACCTTCGACCTCCTCCCCTAAAGGGACCCTTCGAAAGTACGGTCGCAAAATCCTGCAAATGGCAATTTAAATGAATTTTATTTGCACATTCGGATTTTTTGTTGTACCTTTGCAGTCGCTTTGGAAGGAGACGCCGAGATTGTCTTGCAGCCCGCAATAAGCACGACTTATCAAAATGGAATTCAGACCTATTCCCATTGATGAATTTGACAATATCGCGCAACCGTTGATATGACTAAGAAGCAGAAAACAGTTCTCGGCTTTGCAGCCGGAGTGACGGCGGGTGTCTCGTACGGACTGAATCCGCTGTTCGGCAAACCGCTCTTGGACGGCGGCGTGCCGGTGTTGTCGCTCTTGTTCTTCCGTTATGCCATCTCGGCGGTGATCTTAGGTCTCTGGATGGCGTGCCGGCATGAGTCTTTCCGCGTCAACGGACGGGAAATGCGCCTGCTGGTCGTGCTCGGCTGTCTGTTCGCTGCCAGCAGTGTCTTTCTCTTCGAGTCGTACCGGTTCATTCCTTCGGGGCTGGCAACGACCTTCGTTTATCTGTATCCTGTCTTTGTGGCGCTTATCATGGTCGGGCTGCATGTCTATCCCAAATGGCAGGTATGGCTGTCTATAGTCGCCACGGTTGCGGGAGTGGTCTTGCTCAGCTGGCCTGCCGCCGGAA
>ONMV01000017.1 GCA_900319005.1 uncultured Bacteroidales bacterium | reverse complement strand
GCGCACGCTCGAAGCGGATGACCTCATCGTCCGCAAAGTTTATCCGGAGATTCCTCCTCGCGTGGAGTACAGCCTCTCGCCGATGGGCAAGGAACTGGTACCCATCGTGCAAGAATTGACTGAATGGGCATCCAAGAACCTGCCGACGATCATGAAGCATCGTCAGCAGTTCGAGGTGTAAGCTTTTCCCGCGTTAGGGATTGGAAGGGCTACGGTATTAGGTACTAATGCGGAACTTGTGAACCCCTGCAAAGCCCGACCTCGTCGAGTCAGAGAACATCCGACGTAACGGAAGAAAAAACGGAGCTTTGTTCCGTGTCAGAGACGTAATACAAATCGCGCATCAATGCACGATGCAGGAACGCGAGAAACAGCCGGCATCAGATGCCGGGGAAAAGAAGAAAGAAATCGTTACCACGTGCTCACGTGATTAGGTGATCACGAAGGTGTCGGATGTTATCCGACGAAAGGAACGAAGAAAAACGCGGCACTAAAGTACCGCGAACGAGACGAAGAAAAAGCCAGCCTGCTCTGTGGTGGAGCAGACTGGAGTTCCGAGAGATCGAGTTATCGGGTTATCGATAGAATAAAATAATTATTCGTAATAGTTTTCACTCGCGTAACGTAATAAAAGTCTAATTGCAGTTGTTTCATCTGTAATCATAACTTTGCGTCGAGTACCTTCTGTTTTAATAATATGCGTTTTCTCTAAAAGTTTAACTGCTTCTAGTACTTTTTGATATGAAAGACCTAATTCTGCTTGAATGTCCGATAAGACGCATTTTTCGACACTAATGACATAAGCGCATACATCAATAAATTCTGAAGAGTATATTCGCGTCAACTCTTTTCGCACACGACTTTGAGTAAAGAACAAAACACCTTCTTGCGTATAATCAATATTGGGTACATAAAGAGAACGACTTACTGAAGTGCTGCTTTTCGAACCCGCAAAATTTTGAGTAATTATAGGTCTATTAACAGTTGAGGTATCTAAGCATGATTTCGAAAACGCACTTGCTGTGTATGATGTATTGTTTGCTGCATGAACAACTTCAGTAATTTTTTGCTCTCTATGTTCTCTTTTTACCCTGTATTTAAAACAGACATATAGATTATAAGCCAATATCATATCCAGCATAACCAAACACGACCAAACAACCGGTTCATTCTCAAAAAAATATATTATAGTAGCCGATAAAGAAAATAAAGACATGAATAATATCGATAAAACAATAGGGAATATAAGAGAAGATGACACGTTACTTCGATGATGATATAAATGCAAACGCATGGTATTTATAATGAAAAACAATTCAAAGGCTGCAGGTATTAAATAGTAATAATTCTCAGAAGAATATGTGTAACCCGTTACGAGCCAAAGTGTTATTATAATAGCATAGCTGAAAAGATAACAGAAATAGTATAATAAGTTTCGTAAACATCCTGCACGTTTAATATCTTTTTCTGTTATTTGAATATTTTCAGAGCATTGGGGTTCTGTCGTTGCAACCTTTTGTCTATTGCGAATACCTGTTCCAGGTAATCCAGTATTAGCATAAACGCCATCTTTTCCTAACGTTACGCTTGCGCCAGGAACTCCCACATTAAGACTGAGTCCACTTGATCCATAGTTCAAATGGACACCCGGTAATAACTTTTTTCTTTTGCGAAAAATCCACGCCATAATTTTCTATAAATATGTATCCAAATCTCTAATATCTGCTCCTCGCGAATATGCTTCTATTGCAACTTTGTTAACGATTTCTTGGTAATCATCATAACCGAGACCAAATAATCCCTGCAATTCACTCTTGTGTAGCATTTCGTCTTTGTCGATTTTATTATCTGCATATAGTTTTTCCAATTGTTCAACAAGTATAGATTCTACTCGTTCGCGTTTACCATATTCTAAGAACTCACCATCCTCTATGCAGAAGAAATTCCTTAAAATACGAATATTTTGGATCTCTATATCGGACAAGTAGTCATCTTCCAGTATAAGCTCTGCATAATCTAAAATTACATCCATCGTTTGCCCTTTTATATCCTTCAATTGGATACCATGAGCATCTATATAATCTAAAAACAAAATTGTGCTTACACTATATTTTTGAAGTACTATGGATAGTATTTCTTGTACTACATCGGAATAATGTTTAGTTTCCGATAAAAGACGAATAGAATAAAATAGATTAGAAGTGGACATATTTTAAGGTATTTATTTGTATTACTTGACTAAAACAATAAAAGCGTGCGCTTTCGTTCGCTTCGATTTGGTTCCTTGAGGTCCTGAACTTACCTTAATTACTCAAATCTATGCACGGAAAACTCACGCTGATACGTGAGCGTGCATAAACCGTGGCTTGAGTAATTAATGATTTCTTGAAGTTGTTCAGGTTTCAAGGGAACCAAGTATCGGCTTATTACGCTGTATTTATGTATGTTGTTTGTCTGTTGTTTTATGCCATAGGCGGTGTTTTGGTTTTTATTTTTAATCGGTCAAGATTGGCCGATAGATTATTTATTTTATATAGGTTGACGTCTCGGAGAGGGACGTGTATTATTTTGTATTGTTCAACTCGTTTTCGATTTCTTCAATACTCGGCATGGTCCCCTCAATTTGAGTCGGATAGAGTTATGAGACTACTCATGGATGTTCTATCGTTTTTGCAAATTCGGTTGCAAAGGTACGCATTTTTTTTGATATATGCAAATTTTGTGGGATAGAAAAGTAATGAAAATGGGATTTTCTGTAAAAATCGTCGGATAACATCCGACACAATGGACATAGAAAAAGCGGAGCTTTGTTCCATGTCAGAGACGTAATACAAATCGCGCATCAATGCACGATGCAGGGACGCGAGAAACAGCCGGCATCAAATGCAGGGAAAAAGAAGAAAGAAATCGTTACCACGTGCTCACGTGATTAGGTGATCACGAAGGTGTCGGATGTTATCCGACGAAATAGACGAAGAAAAACGCGGCACTAAAGTACCGCGAACGAGACGAAGAAAAAGCCAGATGGCATCCCGCGGAATGGAAGAAAAGGACAGAATCCAAGGCGCGCATGGATACGCGACGCATAGACGCTAAAATTACCAGCAAGTTTTAAGAAGTAACTGCTCGGGGATTTACATCAATTTACGTTTTCCCATGAGGCGAAGGAAGGCATCCCACCAGCGTGTGGGAAGCAGCCAATGGAAGAAGACAATCGCGTTCGCCATCCGACCTATACGGTAACGGGTACAAGGACGGCGTGCATTGACCGCACGAACAATCGCTTTGCGTACCACAGCCGGATCGGAAATAGTATTGGAAAGATACATGTTCCGCAGGTTGTTCGCCATCATCGTTCCTGTCTGTTCATAAGCCGTTCCTTTCGAGGACTCAATGAGGTGATCGGCGGCAATGATACCCCAATTGGTTTTGATAGCACCCGGTTCGATGATGACCACATCGATGCCAAACGGCTTGAGTTCCATGCGCATCGCATCACTAAGCGACTCCACGGCATACTTGGACACATGATACCAACCGCCGTAATAGAAGACCGCCTTGCCTGCCACCGAAGCCGTATTGATGATACGTCCGCTATGCTGGGCACGCATCGTTGGCAGCACTAACTGGCAAAGGCGAGCGAGGCCAAACACATTGACTTCTAACTGATTACGGGCATCATTCATTGGCACATTCTCTACTGCCCCAAAATAACCATAGCCGGCGTTATTGATAAGCACATCGATGCGTCCTTCGGCATCCAGAAGCGTCTTCACGCCCTCCTGCATCGATGCTTCATCGGTCACGTCCATCTTCAGAGGCACGATGCCGTACTGACGAAGAGGCTCCATGCGCTCTACACGCCGCGCTGCCGCATACACTTTGTGTCCCTGTTGCGCCAACGCAACCGCGGTGTCATAACCGATACCGCTACTCGCGCCGGTAAGGAGAATGACTTTGTTATTTTTATAGAGTTCATTTTAACTTCTTCTGTAATATATCAAATTGTCTTTCCGCTTTGCAAAAACATCGGTATTAAAAAGCACATGGCAATTAGGAGCATAGCCGTGAACCCCAGCACAACACATATTGTCAATCGCCATAACGTACCCCAAAAACTGAAACCGAAAAGTTGCTTGTATGCCATGAAATAATAGCATAAAGTAAGCGTCAAGGCAATGCCGTTGTGTCCGAAGAATATGGAGTAAAAGATAAACGAGAGTATCGCTAAATACACCTGCAAATAGAAGCCTTCCGGGATGGTGTGATTCGGATAGTTCGGTGCTTTGCGGAAGAGGAACCATGTTGGTAAAACGAACACACAACCAGTGAGTAATTCACTAATGTTTTCATGATTGCTGAGCCAATCGGAAGCCCAATCCAGATACTTGAAACCAAGATGGGAAGGTTCAGCAGTCGGAACAGGAAAAAAATACCGAGCGAGCGTGACAACAGCCGCCAAGATGAAGAGCAGCTTCACCGGAGGATAACTGACTTGCCGTTTGCCGCTGATGTAGTCGCGTACCAGATAGCCGGGACGCAAGAACAACTGCCACAACGTATAAACGGCTGACCGCGATTCGATACCCCATAACTGCGCTATGCCCTGCCAAATAGCTGTCCATGAGATGCGACCGTGACGAGCGGATTGCGAGCACACCGGACAATAATTGCCACGAAAAGTGTGCCCGCAGTTATTACAGACATGTTCATTCTCGTCCATCCTGTATGAAACAGGATGTTCCTGCCAGGCTCTAAAAGAGCGCCAATAGGAGGAAATGCCTTGTTTGATATTCTTGCAAAGATTCATATTGTTTATTGTGCAACAACCAGTACGTTCTCATTTTGCAGACGCACGGAGAGCCAGTGTTTGATTCGCTGTTGGTCGTCTATCTTGAGAACGGGTTTGGCATGAACAATGATCACAATCTGTTTCTCGTTGCTCGCCAGCGTGACATCTGTTATCTGGGGCCACTGGGCTTTCACTTCGGAACAGATTTGCTCCACAGGCAGTTGTTGGGCTTTGAAGCGTTCAATCTGCGCATTGAGTACTCGGATGGAGTCGTCCCGCTCCTTTAGTTTTTCCTCGGTGGAAGCCAGCCAATCTTTCATGACCTCGGTCTCGTTGAGGCGTCGGATCTCGATTGTAGCGTCCTCTACAATGCGGATTTGTGTATGTGAGATGCCGTGTTTCCCGGCGTCGGCGTATAGTTGTGCGCGATTGTCGTTGCTGAGTTGCTCCCCGGCGAGACGGAGGGTGAGCGTATAGGGTCTGACCGTCACATCGGTGGTGTAATCATAGATATAAGTGCCTCCGATGGATTGGTCTTCTTTGACGAAATGGCGTGCAGCATTAGCGAACTGGTTCTCCAGCACGATGCTATAAGCGCTGAAGAAACTGGGAATAAGAACGACTAAAATGAGCACACCATAGGTGATCAGACTCTTATAGGATTTCTTCTCTATCTTGGAGGGGAAATGCAGATATTTAACGGCAAGGAAAGTAGCTAAGGCGATGAAGATGCAGTTGATGAAGAACAAATACAAAGCCCCTCCGGCATAGTGCCAATTCCAATTGGCGATACCGTACCCAACCGTGCACAAAGGCGGCATTAGTGCGGTTGCAATCGCTACTCCGGACATCACCGTTCCTTTCTCCTTGCGGGATAGTTCCAATATACCGGCGATACCTCCAAAGAAAGCAATGAGCACGTCATAAACGGAAGGGTTCGTACGTGCTAACAGTTCGGTCGGGTTGTCCATCTCCAGCGGTGTCACCATGAAATAGAGGGTAGAGGCAACCAAACTGACCACAAACATGATGCTGAGGTGTTTGAGCGATTTGATGATCAATTGTGTATCGTTGGTTCCCAACCCCATCCCAAAACCGATGATCGGGCTCATCAGCGGAGAGATTAACATCGCGCCGATGATAACCGGTATAGAGTTTACGTTCAGACCCACCGAAGCGATGATAATCGCTACGAACAAGATGTAGATATTTGGTCCGCGGAAAGGTATATTCTGCCGGATGTTCGTTTCTGCCGCCTGCACGTCGATATAGTGCGTCAGACTCAGTTGCTTGCGAAGAAAATGCTTCGCACGTTGCATGAATTGAGCGTACGTCATGGGAGGTATATAGCAGTCTATTTTTTACGAATCCAAGTTTGGTTGCGACCTATGAAACCGCGTTTGTCAATCGATCCGCGGAGAATCAGTTTGCCGTCTTTCAGGTAAATCTTACCATAATAGAAGTTGCCCGATTCGGGATCCAATACTCTGCCTTCTTGCAGTTGGTTGTCTTTCTCGTTATACTTCATGGCGCGAATGATAACAAGTCCTTCCACGGGTTTGTTTTTGTCCTCATTGGGGCAGAGTGTGCAAATGGCGTTTCGGTCCCCGATGAGCAACTGTGAAAGCGCTCCGTAATAGAGTCCGTCTTTGCCTTGATAGAGCGTTACAACGGAACGTTTTTCTCCGGTTTTGTCATCAACTGTGATCCATTCTCCGAGCATGGAGCTGACTTGTCCGAAGACCGAGAGGCTCAGCATCATCAAAAGGGATAATCCCATCAATCTGTGTTTCATATGTGTCATATATTTGCAAATTTGACCACAAAAGTACAGTATTTTTTTGACATGTGCAAATTTTTTGGCGAAAATCTTGCATATATGCAAAAAATGTTGTATCTTTGCAGCCCAATTTAAGTTAAATGGTTTAATCTTTGAAAAGAATATGGAATTTAAGTATGCGCCGATGTTTCAACTCGGCAAGGACGAGACGGAGTATTATCTGCTGACAAAGGACTATGTGTCGGTCGGCGAGTTTGAAGGACACGAGATATTAAAAGTGCAGCCGGAGGGATTGACGCTGATGGCCCAGCAAGCTTTCCATGACGTGAGTTTTATGCTCCGTCGCTCGCATAATGAGCAGGTGGCAAAGATATTGCGTGACCCGGAGGCTTCGGCAAACGATAAATATGTAGCTTTGACTTTTCTGCGCAATGCTGAAGTGGCATGCAAAGGTCAATTACCCCTCTGCCAAGATACCGGTACGGCAATTATTCACGGAGAAAAAGGACAGGAAGTATGGACAGGCTTCTGCGATGAGGAGGCGTTGAGCCGCGGTGTGTATAACACCTATACGGAGTGCAATCTGCGCTATTCGCAGAACGCGCCGCTGAATATGTACGACGAGGTGAACACCAAATGTAACCTCCCTGCTCAGATTGACTTGGAGGCTACCGAGGGCAACGAGTACCGTTTCCTTTGCGTGACCAAGGGTGGCGGTAGTGCGAACAAGACCTATCTCTATCAGGAGACCAAGGCGCGTATCCAGAACCCCGGTACGCTCATTCCTTTCCTTGTGGAGAAGATGAAGAGCCTCGGAACGGCAGCTTGTCCGCCTTACCATATTGCTATCGTCATCGGCGGAACGAGTGCCGAGAAGAATCTGCTGACCGTGAAGCTCGCTTCGACCCATTATTACGACTCGCTGCCGACGACGGGCGATGAGACAGGTCGTGCTTTCCGCGATGTGGAGTTGGAGAAGCAACTCCTGCAGGAGGCGTACAAGATCGGTCTGGGTGCACAATTCGGCGGTAAGTACATGGCGCACGACGTACGTGTCGTTCGTCTGCCTCGTCACGGTGCGAGCTGCCCGATTGGTCTGGGCGTAAGCTGCTCGGCTGACCGAAACATCAAATGTAAGATCAACAAAGACGGTATATGGATTGAGAAGTTGGATAACAACCCCGCTTCTCTCATCCCCGAGGAGCTGCGTCAAGCAGGTGAAGGCGATGCCGTACGTATCGACCTCAATCAGCCGATGAAAGATGTATGTGCTATTCTGACGAAATACCCGATCGGTACGCGTCTGAGCCTGAACGGCACCATCATCGTTGGTCGTGACATCGCACATGCGAAGATTAAAGCGCGACTGGATGCAGGCGAACCGATGCCGGAGTACCTCAAGAACCACCCGATCTACTATGCCGGTCCGGCGAAGACTCCTGCAGGCATGGCTTGCGGCTCGATGGGTCCGACGACGGCAGGTCGTATGGATCCGTATGTAGATGAGTTCCAGGAGAACGGCGGTTCGCTGATCATGCTCGCAAAGGGTAACCGCTCGATTGACGTGACCAACGCATGTCAGAAACACGGCGGTTTCTATCTCGGTTCAATCGGTGGTCCTGCAGCTATCCTGGCACAGAACAATATCAAATCCATCGAGTGCGTGGAGTACCCCGAACTCGGCATGGAGGCGATTTGGAAAATCGAGGTGGAGAACTTCCCGGCATTCATCCTCGTTGATGATAAGGGAAATGATTTCTTCAAACAGTTGAAGCCGTGCGAGGGATGCACTATTCTGAATTGAGAATTGAGAATTGAGAATTGATAATTGAGAATTCTTATCTCGCTTTGCTCGAACGATTATTTTCGACAAGCGAAAATTTTGATAATTGAGAATTGGCAAGTAAGAGAAATAAATATCGGTTGGCGATGCTGGATGACCTGACGCTGCGCGAGGTGTTTCACTTCCGTGTGAGTTTGTTGGGCGCCATCACTATGATCACACTGTCTTTTCTGCTGTTGATAGTGCTGTTGTCTGTGCTGATTGTCTATACGCCGGTTCGGAACATCTTACCCGGATATAGCGCGAGTCTGCGTGAACAGTTGATATACGAATCTGCGCGTGTGGACTCGTTGCAGGCGGATCTGTCTGTTCAACGTCAGTACTTGGACGTCATCAAGCAGTTGACAGCGGGCGACATAGAGACGGATAGTGTGCAGAGTCTGGACAGTTTGCAGCGTGTGGAGCGTGCTCAGATTCAGGAACAGCAACGCAATGATGTGACAGAGTTGTTCAAAGAGCAATACGAGCAGAAAGAGCGGGATCGTCTGATGCTGTATGATAATACCGGTTCGCGTACGGTCTCGCAGTTTTGTCGTCCGGTTCGCGGGGCTATTATGCAATCGGCTTCGCCGGAGAAAGAGCAGTATGCTGTGGTGGTTCGTACAGCAAAGAATGAGAACGTGCTATCTATTGCGCGAGGACACATCATCATGGAAGAGCGTGCGGAAGATAATACGTTCACAATAGTGGTACAACATGCGTCGCTGATGAGTGTCTATCGGCATGTGAGCAAAACACTGAAGACACCGGGGACTCAGGTGGAAGCCGGAGAAGCTATCGGAATGATGGATGGAAGCAAGGACTTGGAGTTGGAGATATGGGAATCCGGTACGTTCATTAATCCGGAAGAAGTGATAGTATGGTAATGGTTATTGGTTATAGGTTATTGGTTATAGGTGAAAATTAAGAATCTTTGCATATTAGGTTCGACGGGTAGTATAGGAACCCAGACGCTGGATGTGGTACGAACGTATCCGGAGAGATACAGTGTGTATGCGTTGTGCGCTAATCGGAGTGTGGATAAATTAGTGGCGCAAGCGCTCGAGTTCAAACCCGAGGTGGTCTGCATTGCCGATGAGAGTCTGTATGATGAGCTCAGCCGTCAGCTGTCGGCTATCGGTTTCGAGGGCAAGATTTGGGTTGGAGCAGATTCTATCGCTGAGATGGTGACGATGCCGTCTATAGATATCGTGGTGGCTTCCATGGTGGGGTACGCAGGTTTACGTCCGACAATCGAAGCTATCAAAGCCGGAAAGACGATAGCGCTTGCCAACAAAGAGACGCTGGTTGTAGCCGGAGAAATCATCTGCGAGTTGGCGCAACAATACCACGCACCGATCTTGCCGGTGGATAGTGAGCATAGTGCAATCTTCCAATCGCTGGTAGGAGAAGACCGCAGCGAGATAGAGAAAATACTCCTGACAGCGAGTGGAGGTCCATTCCGTACTTACAGCCTCGACCAGATGCGCACGGTTACGGCATCTGATGCTCTTAAACACCCGAATTGGGATATGGGCGCGAAAATAACGATTGACTCGGCGAGTATGATGAACAAAGGATTTGAGGTGATCGAGGCCAAATGGCTGTTCGGTGTGCCGGTAGAGAAGATCCAAGTGCTCGTTCATCCTCAGAGTATCGTCCATTCAGCGGTTCAGTTCACCGATGGCGCCATCAAAGCGCAACTCGGAGCGCCGGATATGCGTCTGCCCATCCAGTACGCACTTTCTTTTCCGGAGCGTCTGAAGAGCGATTTTCCACGGGCAGACTTGTTTACATTAGGCTCATTGACTTTTGAAGAACCGGATATGAAGCGGTTCCCGAACTTAGGTTTGGCGTACGAAGCGATGAGGCGTGGGGGGAATATCCCATGCGTGCTCAATGCTGCCAACGAAGTGGTTAACTTGGCGTTTCGCGAAGGTCGCTGCGGCTTCCTGCAGATGAGCGACATCATCGCTGAGACAATGGTCAAAGCCGCTTTCATTGCCAAGCCGACTTACGAAGACTACGTTGCTACTGATGCTGCGGCTCGCCGGATTGCGGAGCAATATTTGTAATTTTAAATTTTTAAATTCTGTGATACAAGCAATTCAATTAATTTTAGCGCTTAGTTTTTTAGTGCTGATTCATGAGTTCGGTCATTTCTTCTTCGCGCGACTTTTTGGTGTGCGGGTGGAGAAATTCTATATGTTCTTTAACCCGAAGATGAGTCTGGTTCGTTTTAAGAAATTCGAAGGCAAATGGCATGTTAAGTTTTTTGCTCCGAACGAAGACGAAGAATGGGCGTCTCATCCCGAAGCGACAGAGTGGGGTATAGGATGGTTGCCGTTTGGCGGATACTGTGCTATCTCCGGCATGGTGGACGAGACCCACACGACGGATGATCTGGAGGCAGAACCGCAGGAATGGGAGTTTCGCTCCAAGCCGGCTTGGCAACGCTTACTGATCATTATGGGAGGTATTCTCGTTAACATGATCGGTGCATTGACGATCTTCGTCATTCTGATGTGGCATTATGGGTCGGAGAAATTACCGTTACGCAACATCACTGACGGTTTTTATTACTCGCAGATATTGGTAGATGAAGGTTTTGAACAGCAAGATAAAATCTTGACCATCAATGGTGAAGAGCCGGATGTAATGGAGGATGTGCTGCAGAAACTTATTATCGAAGGTCAGCGCGAGGTGGTAGTGCTTCGCGGAGCTGATACGGTAGCCCTGACGATGTCGGAGGATTTTGGAACGCGTTATTTGGCTTTCCAGAATGCGTATGACCGTACGGAGCGAGAGAAGAAACGTGCGGATGGCAGTTATACACCCAAACGGTATCGGTTGATGGAACCGTGGATCCCTTGTGTGATTGATACGGTGCTTCCGGGTTTTGCCGCAGATTATGCCGGTCTGCGTGCGGGAGATAGTATCGTGGCGATAGACGGTGTGGCTACGCCATGTAACACGATGATGGTGGAAGAGCTGCGCAAGCATCCTTGCGATTCAGTGACGATTGATTTTTACCGCCAAGGAGCACTTCTGTCCACCAAGGCTTTTATAGGCGATGAGTGTCTATTAGGTGTGCAATCTCTGATCTCGTTTGAGTATGAACATACGTCCTATACCTTCCTGCAAGCTGTGCCGGCAGGTATTCGTCAAGGATGGGGTGTTCTTGTGAACTATGTGAAACAGTTCCGCTTGGTTTTCACCAAAGAAGGTGCACAATCAGTTGGCGGTTTTTATGCTATCGGAAGTCTCTTCCCCTCCGCTTGGAGTTGGTACGCATTCTGGAACATGACGGCATTTTTGAATATCATCCTCGCTTTCATGAATTTCCTTCCTATTCCGGCGCTTGACGGCGGATACATTCTCTTTATCTTGGTAGAGATGATCACGCGCCGCAAGCCGAGTGATACATTCTTGGAGAAAGCCAACGAAGTAGGATTTTGGATTTTGATTGCGCTGTTGGTGCTTGCTAATGGTAATGATTTATTGAGAATATTCTTCTAATGGAAAAAGATTATTTTGTGCATGAATCGTCTTATGTGGACGAGGGGTGTCAGATAGGAAAAGGCACGAAGATATGGCATTTTAGCCATATAATGCGCGGTTGTACGATTGGCGAGGACTGTAATATCGGTCAGAACGTCGTCATCTCGCCGGAAGTAGTGCTCGGCAGGAACTGCAAGATACAGAATAATGTATCCGTTTATACGGGAGTGAAATGCGAGGACGATGTGTTCCTCGGTCCCTCAATGGTGTTCACCAACGTTATCAATCCCCGTGCGGCGGTAAGTCGCAAGGATGAGTACCGCGAGACGATTATCGAACGTGGCGCGTCGGTCGGGGCTAATGCTACCATCGTGTGCGGGCATCGTTTGGGTAAGTATTGTCTTATTGGGGCTGGGTCGGTGGTGACCAAGGATGTGCCGGCTTATGCGCTCATGGTCGGTAACCCCGCCCGGCAAATCGGCTGGGTCAACGCGCATGGTGATAAATGCGCTTCACTTGAGGAAGCGATGAAAGTTGAAAATTGAAAATTGAAAATTGAAAGATGATACAACGAATTCAGACACTTTATTTATTGGCTGTTGTGGCTTTAGGCATCGCCCTGATCTGGCTTCCGGTAGTGCAATTAGTAACGCCCGAAGAGGCGGAAATGCTGCAAGTATGGGAATTGGGTGCCTTAGGCGGTGCACCGCTACAAGGTGTATGGGGACTCCTCCTGACGACGATACTCATCCCTTTTTTGGCATTTGTGGATATCTTCCTCTATAAAAAACGAATCTTGCAGGCTCGGCTGAATATATTCCTGGTGATGCTCTGTCTTGGTTATTACGGAGTATTGGCATTGTATATTTGGTTAGCAAAGATGAGTATGAACGTAGAATGGCATATTCTGCCATATGCTTCGTTCCCATTGATTTGCATGGTATTAACCCTAATGGCTACGCGTCGCATCCTCAAGGATGAAGCGCTTGTACGCGCTGCAGACAGAATACGATAAGTATGAATCCGCTCTTGTTTATTTTTCTTCAGGTAGCAGCTCCGACTCCTGAACAGATAGAAGCCAAAAAGGACTCCATCCGTGCCAGCGCGCGGATGATGATTGAGACCGCGAAGAATGATCCGCACACGTTCTGGCAAGCGGTTGGCGAGTCGATGCTGCAGTTTGGAATCAAGGTCTTGGCAGCTCTTCTGCTCTTCGTTATTGGAATTTTACTCATCCGGTGGGTGAAGAATATCCTCAATCGGGTGTTTGCGCGTAGAAAGACCGAACCGACAATCGCTTCATTCGTCTCCTCGTTCGTCTCCATCTCCATGACTGTCCTTCTGGTGGTTATTACAGTTAGTACCTTAGGCGTGAATACCACATCGCTGGCAGCTCTCTTGGCTGCCGGAGGTATGGCCATCGGTATGGCACTCTCGGGAACCGTCCAGAACTTCGCCGGAGGTATTATGCTGCTCGCCTTCAAGCCTTTCAAAGCCGGAGATTTCATTGAAACACAAGGTACTTCCGGAAAGGTGATTGAGGTGAATATCACGGCGACGAAGATATTGACGGTAGATAACCGCGTGGTGATTCTACCGAATGGTGCACTCTCCAACGGCGTGATCAATAACTATAACGGTCGTCCGCTAAGGCGTGTAGAGTGGAATGTGAGCGTCTCGTACGGCGTAGATGCCGCGAAATGCAAGGAGGCAATCTTCGCAATCATCAATTCTGAACCACGGGTTCTGCAGGCAGATACAGATATGAAGCAACTCTACGAGGAGCTGAATATATCCGCTTATCAGCTCTCGACCGTCAATTACCGGATGGACTCCATCCCGGCGCCTTTCGTGGCACTCAAGAGCCTGAATGAGAACGATATTACTTTTGTGGTGCGCGCGTGGGTAAGGGCGGACGATTATTGGGATGTGTTTTTTGCGCTCCAGGAGAGGTTCTATACCGAACTGCCCCCACAGGGCTTCACCTTCGCTTATCCGCATGTAGATGTAACGATGGTGAATTAAAAATTACGAATTACGAATTACGAATTGGAGGCGCTGTTAGGTAAGACATTAGCTGAGCTGCAAGAGGCTGCAATGAGCGTAGGCTTGCAGAAGTTCGCCGGTAAACAACTGGCGGAGTGGCTTTATGTCAAGCGGGTGAGTTCGTTTAGCCAGATGACGAATATATCCCTCAAAGGTCGCGAAGCCCTTAGCGCGCGATATATAATAGGAAGACGCGCGCCCGTACGCGAGGCGGTCAGCGTGGACGGAACGCGGAAGTCCTTGTTTGAGGTCGGCAATCAGTTTATTGAGTCTGTTTATATACCTGAAGACGACCGCGCTACGCTCTGCGTATCTTCGCAGGCGGGGTGTAAGATGGGGTGCCGGTTCTGTATGACCGGTACGCTCGGGTTTCACGGGCATCTCTCTGCTGCCGACATCCTCAATCAGGTCTTTGAGATAGATAATATTGCAGTCAGCCATCAGCTGTCTGCCCTCAGTAATCTTGTCTTCATGGGCGAAGGCGAACCGATGGATAACTTGGATAATGTCCTTCGGGCATTGGAGATCATGACGGCTGATTATGGTTGTGCTTGGTCGCCCAAACGTATTACAGTCTCGACGGTCGGCATTCCGGCGATGAAGCGTTTCCTGGAGGAGAGCGAGTGCCATTTAGCGGTATCGATGCATAACCCTTTTTCCGTAGAGCGCAAGGAGATCATGCCGGCTGAGAAAATGATGTCCATTACCGATATAGTTGCTCTCCTCAAGCAATACGATTGGTCACATCAACGGCGCGTCAGTTTTGAATATATCTGCTGGGCAGAACAGAATGATACCCCGCGTCATGCCAAAGAGTTGCTGCGATTACTGAGGGGGCTTCCTTGCCGTATTAATCTTATTCGTTTCCATGAAGGTGTGGATAGAGGTTTCCCTGCTTCCGATGAGAAACAGATGGAATGGTTCCGCGATTATCTCACTGATAATGGTATCACCACCACTATACGCAAATCACGCGGCGAAGATATTCTTGCCGCGTGTGGTATGCTCGTCAATTCTTTAACTCGTTAACTCTTTAATTCTTTCACTCTTTAGAGCATTTTACTCAGTTGCTCGTAGTATTTCGGAGATACCGGAACCGGTTTGCTGTTGAGTACATCCAGTTCTGCTTGAATCATGCCTTCTTTGTCGCGTCTGAGCACTTTGACGTGACGCGGATTGACGAAATATGAACGCTGACAACGGATGATACCGTGTTTATCCATCAGGTCTTCTATTCCCCGCATTGATTGACGCAACGAGTACTCTTTATGCGTTGTGCCTTCCATATAATGTACGGATACATAGTTTTCCTGCGCTTCGATATAGAGAATCACATCATGGGCAATTACCAGTTTGAGGCGTCCTGTGCTGTCTGCAAAACGCACCAGATCTTCTTCTGCCACTTTGTCTTCGTCGGGTTTGATGACAGCGATGAGTAAAGCGAAATTGATGTACGGATAACTGATCGTAGCGAACGACATCCGCAGACATTCTCCTAAGGCGGGGAAATACCCTAAATCACCATACAGGAGTGCCATGTACAGGGCTGCAAAGCAAGAGAAGACAAATATCTCTCCTAATGTCCAGAAGGTGTATTGCCACCAATTCATACGATTTCTCTGATCTATAAACAGCATCGTAATTCGCGAGATCGTCTCCACTCCAATCAGAATGGAGGCAAGCAGGAGTGTGTTAATCGTACTGCCCGGACCTATATCTGTGTACCGCAACATCCATTGACTCTCGTATATCAGTACAAATCCGATAAAGAAGACAGGAATGCCTATAATATGCAGGATCGTTGCTGTAACCGAATGAAAAGAAGCAGGAATTTTGATCATGTTTTAGTCTCCTATTTTGGTGTGACAAAATCTCAATGTGAAATATTTCGTCACTATATTTGCAATTTTGTCCTTATTTTGCCTGTTTTGGTCACAATTTTTCGTCACTTATCACAATTTGTTGCATGCGTGACCGAAAAGCAGTAATTTTGCATCGAAATTTTAAATACTTACTTTTATGGACAAGACTTTTATTATTCAACCCGAGAGTGGTTTACAATTTGATTGGAAAGCAATTGCTGCAAATCCCAGTGGTCGTCATGAGTCCAATATCGATTTGGTAGCGTACAAGGCTCTATATATTAATAAGATTGCTCAAACGCGTGCGCAGGGATATGAACCTGTTTTGGTTAGCCTTCCTATTATAGATGAGAACCGTTATTTCGCGTACATTACCCGTGGCATGAGTATGCAGGAGCGTAAAAACCTGCTATACTGGTTAGGGGGTAAGACCGAGCGTCTGCGTAATATACATGCGCTGTATAATCTCTTGTTGTTCCGTTTGGCTGCTCAGCAATGCGTGCATATTATTGATATCACGAGTCCGATGCTGGCGAGTCAGAACTATGACGAGCTGCTTGAGAGCGACGGAGTTACTCTTTCTCCTGCCGGTGAGGCACTTGTAGGAAGAGAGTTGATGAAGGTTCAAGCACACGAGGCGGCATAACCGCCCCGTGTTTTTTTATCGGCGCATATTAGCTTTCGCATTCTCGCGAGCCATACGTTGTTGCTCACGTTGCATCTGCTCTAAGCGAGCCATAAATCCGGTTTTGGGTTTACCGGCTCGTTTCTTTTTGTTCTCTTCCATCTCTTTGAGCATCTTCTCGTCGTCTAACGACCAGCGGAAGATCATCGTCTGCAGGATGGTGATGAACAGTGAAAGGAGGTAGTAATAACTCAAACCGGCTGCGTAGTCATTGAAGATAAAGAGGAACATGAGTGGCATGGCGTACATCATGTATTTCATGAACTTCATGTTCGGGTCTGTTGCTTGTGACTGCATGGTGATATAGGTGTAACCGATATTACAGATGGTCATCAAGAGGCAGAACAGAGACAGATGGTCTCCGAGCAAAGGAATATTGAAACCCCAATGGAAAACAGCATCGTAAGTCGAGAGATCTTCCGCCCACCATAGGGATTTGCCGCGGAGCTCGATAGCCGTAGGCAGGAACCAGAACATAGCCATCAATACCGGGAATTGGAACAACATCGGCAGACAGCCGCTCATCGGGCTGACACCTGCTTGCTGATAGAGCTGCATGGTTGCAGCCTGACGCTCTTGCATCTTGTCCGCCGGATATTTCGCATTGATCTCGTCAATCTGTGGTTTGAGTACACGCATCTTGGCGCTCGATTTATAGCTGACGAACACGAACGGCAGGATAATCAGTTTGATTACCAACGTCATGAGCAGGATCACGATACCGATATGCAGCCCCCATGAGGTAAACAGATCGAACATCGGAATCACTAAAGCCGTATTGATCCAGCTGACGATCTTCCATCCTAATGGAACGAGTTTGTTCAGATAGAGACGGTCTTCTTTTGCCACACCATCGTCATACGCCTTGAGCGTGTGGTAATGGTTCGGACCCATATACCAACGCATACCGGTAATCGTCTTTCCTGTTATATCGAACGGAACGGAGGTATGGGTTGCGTATTCTTTGATGTAGCCCGAGTAGCGGTTCTGCACACGAGAACTGAACTGCGACGAACTGAACGCATCGTCGGCGATCAGGACGGTAGAGAAGAACTGGTCTTTATATCCGATCCAGCGCACGCGTGCGGACTCTTTGGCATCATCGTCTTTGCTCTCGCTCAGTTTCTCCATCTCTCCACCGGAAAGCATGTATTGCAGCTGAGCATAACGCTCTTCGAACTTACGTCCCTGTTCCTGCTGCGGAATCAATTGGCGCCATTGAAGCTCCAGTGAGTTCATGTTCTGTGCCAATACATTCTGCATGTTATGCGGCACAAGTGACAGATGTACCATGTACGAGTCGCTCAACTCATATACGAAATCCAACCATGCGTTCTCGTCCGATGTAGGCAGACGGAGAATCGCTTTATTGGGCTCTTTGCTCTCAACCGGCGTAAAGTACAGATTCGAGGTCTGCAGAATACGGTTGTTGATGGTGATGAGCGTGAAGCCGAACGAAGCCTCGTTCGCACGGAACAGGCATAGCGGATTTATGGTGTCGCCCGAAGCGTGATACTCCGGCAACTCTGCCCGTTGGATGACACCGCCGTACGACGACAATGTCAAACGGAGATGTGCGTTCTCTAACGTTACCCATTCTTCTTCCGGTTTCGTCTCTTCGCGCTCCACTGCGATGGACTCTTCGGCAGCCTCGAGCGTCATTTGGATGGAATCCGAGATACGCTGTGCCTCGAGTTGCGTCATGCGCGCGAGGTTGATTGAATCTTGTACACGTTGCCGTTCAGCCAGTTGCTCTTTCGACGGACGATTGAGCATGGTGAACCCGACGATGATTGCGGCTATTAGAAGGAAGCCGACCCAAGTGTTTTTATCCATTTATTAATTGTTTAAATTATATCAAATGCTACGTCCATCATGTTGGTGAACGAGTTCTGGCGTTGTTCAGCGGTAGTTGCTTCGCCCGTCAGGATATGATCGCTGACCGTACAGATGACGAGGGCTTTCTTGCCTGCGCGTGCTGCGTTGAGGTACAATGCCGGTGCTTCCATCTCATCTGCCAGTACACCCATCTTCGTCCAGTTCGCCTTACGCGAGTCTTCGCTGTAGAAGACATCAGCCGAATAGACGTTTCCGATGTGATGACGGTATCCGAATTTCTCACATGCTTCTACTGCTTTGCGGGCGAGATAGAAGTCTGCTATCGGAGCAAAATTGCCTTGCAGGTCAAACTGATCGGCATAGTTACTCTCGGTGCAACTACCGAGCGCGATGACGATGTCGCCGAGCTGTACATAGTTCTGACGTGCACCGCATGAACCTACGCGGATGATGGTCTCTACGTCGTAGAAATTGAATAACTCGTATGTATAGATGCCGATGGACGGAATACCCATACCATGACCCATTACGGTTACTTCTTTTCCTTTGTACGTACCGGTGTATGCGAACATATTACGTACTTGATTCACCAAACGCGGGTTCTCTAAATAACGCTCTGCCATCAGTTTTGCGCGGAGCGGATCACCTGCCATAATCACTGTTTTTGCAATTTCTCCATACTGCGCACCATTGTGCGGAGTAGGACAATTTCCTTTTGCCATAAATTATGTGTTTTTAAAGGTTAATATGATTTTCAATTTTCAATTTTCAATTTTCAATTTTCAATTATCCATTATATCTGTACCATTCGATGGCTTTCTCGAGGTCTTCGGGCGTATCGATACCAATGGTGGATTGTGAGGTCACACCCACACGGATCTTGTATCCGTTCTCGAGCCATCGGAGTTGTTCCAAGCGCTCGGCTTTCTCCAGCGGGCTCTGCGGTAAGGTGGTTATTTTGCTCAGGACATCTGCGCGGTAAGCGTATATACCGATGTGTTTGTAATACTTGCCGTCGGAAGCAGCGATCACTTTGCGGGAGAATAGCTTCGCTTCTTGGGTCTCTGTGTCCCAATTCACTTTGGGCGAGTTGGGATTCTCGATGGCGTCTTTATCCTCCGCGAACGGTTGTACAAGAGTGGCTATGTCTGTATCCGGACGGTTAAAACATGCCATGAGTGCTTCTATCTGTTCCGGCTGGATGAAGGGTTCGTCGCCTTGAATATTAATGATGACGGTGTCTGTCCCGTTCTGCTCCCTCCATATAGGGGTAGTGATTGCATTATAGGCCTCCAGACAGCGTTCGGTACCGCAGGTATGGTTAGGACTCGTCATGACCACCTTACCGTGGAAAATCTCCACTGCATCGTAGATGCGGTCATCGTCGGTAGCTACTACCACGGTGTCGAGAGCCATGGAGGCTTGCTCATAAACACGCCGGATGACGGTCTTGCCGCATATGTCTGCTAAGGGCTTGCCCGGAAAACGGGTTGAACCATAGCGTGCCGGTATGATACCAATAAATTTCATAAATCTATTTACAATCTGGTCATTGGGTCATTTTCAATTTTGCTTAAAAGGTTTATCGCTCCTGCGATTGTCTTGACGTTGGTGATGGTTACCATGCGTCGTCCGGTCGGGATACCTTTTTTGTCTTTCTCTTCGTGCAGCAGACATCGTTCCGGACGGGATGCTGCGTATTGTACGATGTTGCCGAACTGTTCGGATTGCCAATAAGCGTCTTTGTGTTGTACCAGATACATGGTCAGCCGTTCTCCTTTGAGCAGTATTTTCTCTATTCCCAGCCGGCAACATATCCATCTCAGCCGCACTACGCTCAGTAACTCTTCTGCCGGTTCGGGCAGTACACCGAAACGGTCAATGAGTCGTTTGCGGAAATCGAGCAGTTGGTCCTCGCTGCGTAAGTTGTCCAGTTCTCTGTATAACGTGATGCGCTCGGATATATTCTCGATATAATCGGTCGGAAAACTGATGGGCAAGTCCGTCTCCAACTGGCTGTCGGTGCACCAAAGGCGCTGCGCGCCCATCATTCCATCATTGAGCGACGTAGTCGCGCTCATTTCATCATTTCCCAACCCTTCTTCCTCGCGGAGTTCCTCGACGGCTTCGTTGAGGATCCGCTGATAGGTCTCGTAACCTAAGTCTGCGATAAATCCCGATTGCTCGGAACCGAGCATGTTGCCTGCTCCGCGGATGTCCAGATCCTGCATGGCGAGGCTGAATCCTGCGCCTAATTCCGCAAAGGTACTCAGCGCCTCCAGTCTTCGCCGCGCTTCATCGGTCAGCAGTTCTCTCTCCGGTGCTACCAGATAACAGTACGCCTTGCGATTCGATCGTCCCACACGGCCTCGTAACTGATGCAGGTCTGCCAACCCGTATTTGTCGGCGCTGAAGATCAATATCGTGTTCACGTTCGGGATATCTACACCCGACTCGATGATGGTAGTCGAGAGGAGGATGTCGTAGTCGTAGTTAATGAACGCTTCGAGTCGTTCTTCCATCTCGCCTGCGGGTAATTGTCCATGTGCCGTGATGATACGTGCTTCGGGGCAGAGTTTTTGTATCTTGCGCTCAATGCGCGGAAGCATCTCAATGCGGTTGTTGACGATGAAGATCTGTCCGTTACGTCCCATCTCCAAGTCAATCGCCTCTTTGATGAGATCCTCATCTTCGGTAGTGATCAACTCCGTCTGAACCGGATAGCGGTTGGGAGGCGGGGTGGTCATTACGCTCAAGTCGCGGGCTCCAAGTAGCGAGAACTGCAATGTTCTCGGGATAGGGGTCGCCGTCAGTGTCAGTACATCAATGTTCGTCCGGAGACTCTTCAGTTTCTCTTTGGCGGCTACGCCGAATTTCTGCTCCTCGTCAATGATGAGCAAACCCAGGTCGTGCCATTTGACGCCTTTTCCGATGAGCTTATGCGTTCCGATGAGGATATCTATCTTGCCGGCTTCCAATTCTGCCAGTAACTCTTTGATCTCTTTGGCGCTCTTCAACCGGCTCAGGTACTCAATCCGAACCGGCAGGTTCTTCATCCGCTCGCAGAAGGTGTTATAGTGCTGCAATGCCAAAACGGTTGTCGGCACTAATACCGCTACTTGTTTGCCGTCCGTCGCTACTTTGAATGCCGCACGCATCGCTACTTCGGTTTTACCGAATCCCACATCGCCGCAGACCAGTCGGTCCATCGGCATAGGACTCTCTAAATCGCGTTTGACATCCGCGGTCGCTTTCGCTTGGTCGGGCGTGTCTTCGTATAGAAACGAAGCCTCCAACTCATGCTGCATGTATCCGTCGGGCGAATAAGCGAAACCTTTCTGCTGCTTGCGGGTTGCGTAGAGACGGATCAAGTCACGCGCTATATCCTTTATCTTGTCTTTCGTGCGCTCTTTGAGCCGCTCCCATGCACCGCTTCCTAATCGTGCTATCGTCGGCTCCGATCCCTCACGACCTTTGTACTTGCTGATACGATGCAGGTTATGGATGCTCACAAACACATTCGCCCCGTCGCGGTAGTTCAGTTTGATCATCTCCTGCGGTTTGCCGTTCACCGGCGTGGTCACCAAACCGCCGAACTTGGCGATACCGTGGTCGCTATGTACCACATAATCGCCTATCTGCAACTGGTTGATCTCGCGCAGGGTGATGATCGCCTTGCCTCTCCGGGCGTTCTCGCTTGTCATCGTCACGCGGTGGAAACGCTCGAAGATCTGATGATCCGTATAGCAACAGATTTTCAATTCTTTATCTATAAATCCCTCATGCAAGGTCGCGTTGATGCCGATGAAAGAGACCGCGGCTTCGCCGCTCAAAGTAGAAAGACCACTGTCGTTCAAAGTAGAAAGATTCTTTGAGTCCAAAGGACGGTCTTTTGTCTTTGTACTTTCTACTAATGACTCGAAGATCGCTTCGAGTCTATCAAGCTGCTTTTGCTGCTCAGCGAGGATATATACTTTATATCCGTCCTCGATATGTCGTTTCAGGTCGTCCGTCAGGATATCGAATTGCTTATGGAATACCGGTTGCGGTATCGTCTCGAAAGCAATCTTGCTATGCGTCGCAAAGGTGCTCTTCTCCGCGATTTCGATGGTCTTGCGATCTTCAATCTTCAATCTTAAATCTTCAATCTTAAATTGAACGATTGACCAATCGTTGCTCACCCATACCGTCTCCTCTGATAGATAGTCGAGTATATAACTCTTGACTCCTGACTCTTGACTCTTGGCTCCTACGATTTCTGCTTTCTCGACCTTGTTTTTCGACAGCTGGTCTTCTATATCAAATTCGCGTATGGAATCGATCTCGTCGCCGAAGAAATCCAAACGGTAGGGGTTGTCGTGACTGTAACTGTAGATATCTACGATCGAACCGCGCACGGCATACTGACCGGGCTGGAACACAAAATCCACGTGCTCAAACCCTAATTCTGAAAGCTGATGACTGACCGCTGAAATCTGTATCTCCTGACCAACGGACAGCTGAAAGCTGATAGCGGATAGCTCTTCCTTCGCCGGCACACTCTCTATGATCGCTTCCGGATAAGTGACGATGATTAGTCCCCCGCCTTTGTTGGGGTGGGCTTCGTTCAACGCACTGAGCGTTTCCGTCCGCTGAATCATCGCCGCTTCGTCCACCGCACGGCGTTTCTGGGCGGCAGGGAAGAAAAATACTTCCCCCTTCCCCTCAGCGGAGGGCGGAGTCAGGCTCTTCAAATCCGAGTACATATACTGCGCTGACTCTGCGTTGTCAAGGATCACAAAGAGAGGGGCTCCGATCTTCTTTAACACCATCGAACGGGCGCTCGCATGCAAACCGCTAACGAGGACATGTTTGTCCCCTTTTGACATGAACCTTGCGCTGATAGCCTTTATCTGCGGGTGTTCGCCAAATAGTGTATTCAAATCTATGATTTGCATTTGCGAGATAGATCAACGTCAAAAAGCATGCAAAGGTACTGCTTTTTTTCGATATATGCAAATAATTCCGAACTTTTTTTAAACTGAACTTTCCCTCGTGGTCTTTGATATAAGAAAAAAATACATAAAAAAAAGTGCAAAATCGCTTTAAAAATTATTTTTTTTTGAATTTTCTTGCACATGTCAAAAATTTGTAGTAATTTTGTCGCCGAAATTGCATATTGTGTAAATGAGAATGTCCGAAAATAAATTGATGTTCATTCTTCATAATGTAGAGTTGAAGGGTAATAAAAGCAACGCTAAGGGCGGTGCTCACGTTTTGTGAGCGCTGTCCTTTTTGCGTGCGTACATGTGTGTACGCATGATCCTTATTATATTGAATATATAGAGTTGTTTGAGTGGCAGAACACCTATGCCGCCACGAGATAAACGATTTGATCTTTGACATATTGGATTACCGTTATAATGATTTTTGGAATCATTTTGGACTGTTTTTGACACATACAAAGCGGTAATCCAATAAAAACGGTTTACCGCTTTTTCGTCGTCTATGATCGCCTATATGACTAGTAGACCAGATACATAGATAAAGCAATAAAACCAATTTATATTTAACGAGGGGCAACCCTCAAGTATTAACTAAAACAAAAAAACTTATGAAAAGATTTTTTCTAATTCCGCTCATGGCGTTCTTTAGTTGTGTCATGGCGTTTGCGGCAACGTGGCCTGTCTCCTCTTGGCAGGATTTGTTTGATGCCATTTATTCTCCTAGTTTACAGGATGGAGATGTAATTTCATTCCAAAATGACATTACATTCCCATCTAACAAGCAAGGTAAAACTATTACTGAAGCCACTGGGTATGGTACCCTCTGTATTAGAAAATCTATTACCATTGAGGGTAATAACTATTCTCTTACTGGCTCTGGAAAACGTTCTAATGGAACATATGTAACTTTAGGTATCAACCAAGCAGGTACGCAAGCTGTTGCTGTGACAATTCAGAACCTTGCCATTATCAATAACAAATCAATGGGACGTGCGTTGGAATGTCGTGGTACTACTGCTCAACCTATTACGGCTTTAACTTTGACCAATTGTTATTTGTCGGGGCAAAATGGAACTCTAACTATAGGACGTAGTCATACCAATAAGCCTTTGATAACAATTACCAATTCTACAATTAATGGTAATGGCTCTTATCCTATTTTAACCTTTAATCCGTTTATAATGAATATTGATAATTCTACAATCTCGGGTTATTGTGGCATCTACTTTAAAAGTCCTGACGGTTCAGCTGGCTCCAGAGGAGCTGTCGTAACTGCGACTAATAGTAATTTCAATTGTCCTAACGGATATTCAGGAGCATGGAATAGTTTTGGTGTGTTTGCGTTAGAGGATGATGGTATTACTATCACATTGAATAATTGTGGTGTTGATGCGCGAGCTTTGAAATCAGCCCGTTCTACATTAATTACGCTTTCTCCATGGGCTCCAATTGGCCGTCGTGCAAACGATGTGACACTCAACATTAATGGAGATAACTCGTATGTTATGGGTCAATGTGTAAGCGCAGGATGGGATCTCTACTATGCTGCTAAAGATGCATATGACGTACAAAAACTGAGCGCACAGGGTGATTTTAAATACAATGTATATGAAAACGGCACTGTAATAAACAGTGATACTAAAGATACAATTCTTGTGAAGGATGAAAATTACGTATTCGGAGGAAACACTGCTAAACTTCACATCAATGTAACAGGAGGAACATATGCATACAATCCTGAAAAGGTCAAATATACTATGCACGAATATGAAGGTGAGGACGAGGCAAAGTTGGCACTTAACGAGGATTCAGTTCGCATCCCCGATGGCTATGAGGTAAAAGAGATTGAGACTCAGCAAGGTGGATTGCAGACTACGCTCTACCGTGTACGTAAGAAAATCACTACTTCTAATAGCATCAATGACAACGTAGAAGGTCAAGGCGCAGGTCAGAATGAGAACACCGAGTTCCTTATTAGCGCAAACGAGACTGTAGAACAAGCTTCTACGGTTGCCAACTACGTAGAGGTTTCGAATAACGCAACTCTTACTTTGCCGGAAGGTAAAAAGTTGGAGGTAACAAACGGTTTGGACGTTACCGATGGCGCAACACTTGATGTAGCAGCCGGTTCTACGCTTGTTGTAGGCGAAGGTGGTGTAACTTCTGAGAATACAGGAAGCATCGTTATCGAGTCCAATGAGAATGGTTCGGCTTCGTTCCTGCTCTCACCGGAAGTTATTGTTAATACTACTCCGAACCTGACGGTTAAGATGACGGTTAAGGGTAAAGGTTACAAGAACGAGTCTGCCGGTAAGACTTATTACTGGCATCGTTTCGCAGCTCCTGTTGTCATGGCAGAAGCTTGGTCGAAAGCTCCGGACTACGGAACTTGGTTGTACGGCTGGGATTATAGCGCTGAGGGTGGTAAAGGTGCATGGGCAGAGCTGCCTACTTCTATGGCTATGGTTCCGTTCCAAGGTTATACGCTCTCTCCGGAGCACTTGGTTGCAAGCGAGGATGAGGAAATCGTTTACTCTTTCAAGGGTCAATTGGCAGGTAACCAGAACATCAACCTGCAGTTCAATGCACGTGGTTTCAACTTCTTTGGTAACAGTTACACCGGATACATTTCTGTTCTCACACTCGTTGACCAATTAATGGGTAATGAGAATATTGATGGTACCGTTTATATGTGGAAAAATAACGGACAGGGATATCAGCCTGTATCGTTGAAAGATCTTGAAGAGAATCCGAGTCACTATGAGGCTTGGGAGAAAGAAATTGCTCCGATGCAGACCTTCATTCTCCGTCAAATCAACACAGGAGAGGGTGTTTCTACGCTCTTGAACTATGAGAACTCTATTTGGAATAACCCGCGTTATGGCAACGTTCCCGCTCCGGCTCCTAAGAGAGCTGCCGCTAATGCTGATCCTTTCGTACGCGTAATGATCACCGCTGCAAACGGTCAGAACAGCCAGATGAGTTTTGTTGAGAATGCAGATCGTTCGGATGACTTCGAGAAGGGATATGACGCTCTCGTGTACATGAATGAGAACACTATCAACTTGTATTCTTCTTTGGAAGGACAGGACCTTGCTAACGTAGCTACCAACGATTTGGAAGGTAAGACCCTTACACTCCAAACCAACGACGAGATTGCTTACACAATGTCGTTCCCGATTGTAGAGGGCGAGGAGTATGCTATTCGCGATAACGCGACCGGCAACGTAATCGCTATCGAGGAAGGCGCTACCTATGAGTTCGCTGCTCAACCGAACAGCACCGTAGAGGGTCGTTTCGAGATCGTTGCTGCTGCTAAGATGCCGACCGCTATTGAGAACACTGAAGTAAAAGCAAACGCTAAGGGTATCTACACTCTTACCGGTCAATACCTCGGTGAGGACTTCGAGGCTGTTCCTGCCGGTGTATATGTAGTAAACGGTGTTAAGATCGTAAAATAAAATGAATTGTTTTCGGATGCTTCCCTTCGGGGAGGCATCCCCAAAACTAATAAAACAATGAAGACGTATATTACACCGAATACTGAGAGCTTTATTATAATGAGTGCACGAATGATGCAGTCATATACTCCTTCGGATGGTAATGGGTCTGGAATAGGAGGTTCCGATCCGACTCCGGGTACCGGAGGAGGAGATCCCAAGAACGCACCGGGAAGAGTATTCTAACCAAATTGTTAAATATAGTTTATTTTTAATACAATGAAAAAGTTATTTAGTTCTCTTTTGGCTGTAACATTTGCATTGTCAGGTATGGCAGCAGAAACAGCCTATGTACGGATGAAACTTGCCGGAAGTAACCCGACATATTCTACCAGTACAATCAAATTAACCGAGAATTCCGACCGTACTCCCGCATATGAGAGCGGTTATGACTCGGAGTGTATGATGGAGCAATCCAATGACAATAGTGTACTTTTCTACGCTTACGTAGGTACACAAGAGTGCGCAAATATCGCTACAAACAACCTGGATGGTTTGGTACTTTGCTTCAATACGAACAATATTGATCAGAACTATACCATTTCATTTGAATTGGTTTCCGGACGTGACTTGACTCTGTACGACCGTGTTACTAAAACATCAACACCGATCGTACAAGGTGAGTCTTATCCGTTCAGCGTAGAAGCAGCCCAAGTAGGACGTGTAGCGATTGCCGATCGTTTTGTAATCAACTATGAAGCTCCGGCTTATGTTATCATGAACGGTGACTTCGCTGATCCGGGCAACGCTTGGACTTACACCAGTAACTTTACGGATAATGGAACAAACTTCAGCCTCAATTTGGATTTGGCAGCTGATACTTGGTATCATTTCCAGCTGGAAGAGGGCTACACTCCTGCTATTATCGCTGCTGATGGTTCTGAGTTCAACCGTACTAACAATTCGCACAACCTCCCCGTTGACGGTTGGCACAGCGCATTGCTGCTGTACGCAGATGTAGCCGGTACCTATACCTTCACTTGGTACGACTTAACGGATAACCTCACCATCACATTCCCTGCAGCTCCGGTTACCGGCTATACCGTTACTCCGAATGCAGCGGGATATGCTACTTTCTCGGCTGCTGAGGCTACAGTAATCCCTGACGGTGCTACCGCTTATACGGGTACTATCTCCGGTGAGGAACTGGTTCTCAATCAGATCATGGGCGGCTATGTTCCGGCTAATACCGGCGTCATCGTTGCTGGTGTAGCTGGCACTCCGTACAACTTCGCTATCTATGGCGGAAGCGTTGATGCTATCGGAGGCAATGCGCTCAAGGCTACTGCTACATATACTACCTCTATGAAGAACGTCTATGTCCTCAAGGGCAACGCTTTCTTGGAGTACGTAGGAACCAACGCTTTGGCGGCTAACAAGGCATACATTCAACTGCCGGAAGCAGGCCAGAACAACGCGCCTGCACGCATCTCGATGCGCTTCAACGGAACACAAGACGTGGAGAACGTTGAGACAGAGGCTGTCAAGGCTGAGAAATTCGTCGAGAACGGACAGGTACTCATCCGCCGCGGTAATGAGGTTTACAACCTCCAAGGTCAAATCGTTAAATAATTTAGGAGGACACAATTATGACAAAGAAAAATTATATTGCTCCTAATACGGAGATGATCAACTTGGCTTCGGATGGAATTATGCAATCTATCGGCATTCTTACCGGTTCCGGTGCTGCTACAGTAGATAACGGAGAAGCGATTGATTAAACAACACCGTTATAAATGCATACCAACCTTATGTAAAAGCATAAGGAATTAAGGAAAAGATTTTTTCAAGGCGTCCCTCTTTTGAAAAGAGGGGCGCCGTTTGAATATGCAGGCATTTGGCTCAGGATTTTGCAATCTCCCAACCCACCCGTGTCATCATGCTTGGAGCCTTTAGGCTAATTGTATCGCAAGTGGCGGTTCACAAACATCGTGAGCCGTCTCTTTTTTAGGAATCGTCGATTTTTTTACACAAAATCTTTGCATATGTCATTTTTTTGTAGTAACTTTGCGCCCGAAACGTCCTCCCGACAGAACGAAGAATCATCCCTCTTCGTTAAGTTGCCCTAACTTCAGTTAGGGCTCATCAAACTCTATCAAAAGAAAATAAACCAAAGACAGAATTTATGGAGAAAACACCCATAAACCATAATAGATTACAGCGGAAAGAGGGACATGACTACGCTTCTGCTTGCATCTACCTGATCACGGTGACTACCATGGAGCGCAAGCGCCTCTTAGGCACGCTGGTGGGCGGCTCTCCTGAAGAGGCGGACATAGAACCGACTCCATTGGGTCTATACGTGGCGCAAGCTTTTCGAACAATGGCGGCAGAGACAACCAAGAAAACAGGTAGCCGCGTTCAGGTTCTCCATTATAAGATTATGCCGGATCATTTTCACGGGATGCTCTATGTCAGAGACCCGCTGCCGAAAGGATGGTCACTAGGCAGACTCATCGCAACTTGGAAGAGCGATTGCACACACGCGTATTGGAGGGAAAACACGGAGAAAGACTCCCTCTTCTCAGCAGGGTTTAATGATAAGATACTCTTCCATAAAGGGCAGAAAGAGGCATGGATAAACTATCTGGATGATAACCCTCGGCGGTTATGGCTCAAGGTTCATTATCCTGACAGGTTGCGGAAGATCTATGACTTCAAGGCAGGCAAGCAGGGACATCCCTATACTGCGGTGGGGAATACGTTCATGGTGAAGTACCCTGAAAGACTCCAAGTGCGTTGCCATCGTAATCTGACGGAAGAGCAGATACAAGCCGAAGTGGAGATGTACCTCAAGGAAGCCCGCCGCGGAGCTGTTCTGGTATCGCCGTTCATCTCTCCTGCGGAGAAAGCGGTCTATGAAGCCGCTTATAAGGAGAGACTGCGGATGATACATATCGTCAACCGCGGATTAGACGGGAAATTTATCTATCCCTCCGGCAGAGATCTAACCGGCTGTACGGACGGCTTTATGTTGGTCTTAGCACCGTACGCGGACTATAGCCAAGAAACGTCAGCAGCGCGTATCACGCGCTCGCAATGCCTCGACATGAACAGCTACGCCGCGGACATAGCCAGCATCACCCTAACGGAACACGGAACGCAGCGGGAAACGCAGAAGGAAACGCGGAACTAAACTCCCGCGAACAGAACGAAGAATCATCCCTCTTCGTTAAGTTGCCCTAACTTCAGTTAGGGCTCATCAAACTCTAGCAAAGGAAAATAAACCAAAGACAGAATTTATGGAGAAAACACCCATAAGACCTCACGAAGAAGCCGCCTTTAGCGGCTTCTTTCGTCTAACGACCATTCCTATAGGCTAAGGGACTGAGTGTGGTGAGGCGTTTGAAATACTTGCAGAGGAAGGAGGTGTTCGGAAAATTCATCTCGTCTGCCAGCTGCGCCAAGGTCTTGTCAGAATGTCGCAGTTCGGCTTGCAGGCAGGCTATGAGGCTCTTGTCAATCCATTGTTTGGCGGTCAATCCGCTGACCTGCCTTACGACCGAGCCGAGATACCGCTCCGTGAGGCACATTTTATCGGCATAAAACGCGAGATGGTGTTCCTGTTTCGCATAGCGGCTGACGAGGTAGATGAAACGGTCGTAGATAGTCTGTTCACGCGAATAAGAAGGAATGCGCTCACAGGCGTGATAGACGCTGTCATAATGGTTCATCAGCGCCGCTATGAGACTATTGAGAGTGGCGCGGTCGGGGCTGTCTGATGATGTCACCATCAGCCAAATCAGATCCATCAACCGATGGGTGATGTCCAGTTGTTGCTCATCGGCCGGACATTGGAAATCGCGTACCTCGCCATTGAAAATACCGGGCAATCGGTCGGCAGGAAAAGGCATCGGATAGGAGGCGAATAGCGCCAGACCTCTCACATCAAAATCCGGCGAGAAATGAATATCGGTGATGATCGAACCGGGTGCAAGAAACGCCATCATTCCGGCACAGAGCGTTTTCTCCTGCAGGTTGATGGTAACGGTAGCTTCACCTTGTGTGACTATGCCGAAACGGTGGTCGTCGATGATGAAAGGCGTCGAGAGATGAGAGGCGAGCCTCCGAAAAACCTTGATACCGCTCCGTACCATACCCATTTCGCGATTGAGAAAAAAGTACTCCCGCATGGCTGCCTTGTGCGGTTCGGAGATGGTGCTCAAAAGAGAGAAATCGAATAATTGAGGTCGTGTAGCCATATTCTAAAAACGAAATTTTGTGCAAAAATAGTACAATTTTTTGACATATACAAGCCTTTTTATGAATAAATCGTACAAAAAGGACATTTTTGCACGCAAAAGGGTAGTGTGTATATAAAAAAAAAGCAGTACTTTTGCACCGAAATTCAAAATCACAAGATGATGAAACGATTTTTTATCCTATTCGCGTGGCTGCCGATATGGGCAGCGGGGCAGAGTTTGGAGGAGTGCCAAACGGCTGCCGAGCGCAATTATCCGCTTATCCGTCAGTATGACTTAGTGGCTCGTACGACGGACTTGACACTCTCTTCTATCCAACGCGGCTGGTTGCCGCAGTTGTCGGTCAATGCGCAGGTGAGTTATCAGAGCGACGTCACCTCTTGGCCCGAACAGATACAGGCGATGTATCAACAGGCAGGGCTGGACATGAAAGGTCTGGACCGGTTGCAGTACCGTGTGGGCTTGGATCTGAACCAACCGGTCTATGACGGGGGTGTGATGCACAGCCGTCAGCGTGTGACCCGTGCCGAAGGGGAGGTGCAAGCCGCCCAGACCGAAGTGACCCTCTATCAGGTTCGCCAACGGGTGAACGAACTGTTTTTCTCCCTTCTGTTAGTGGAAGAGCAACTGCGTCTGAACAGCGAACGGACGTTCCTCTTGCAGGAGAATGAGAAGACCGTCACCTCGCTCTATAATCGCGGTACCGCCTCGGAGAGCGAAGTGCAGACGATCCGGGCGGAGGTCTTGGATGCTCACCGTCAACAGACTACGCTTACCTCTCAACAGCGGGTCTTGCAGCGGATGTTAAGCCTCTTCTGTGGCATGGAAGTGACCAAGCCGGTGAAGCCCGAGGAGTGGAGTAGTCTCAGTGAGGAACTCAACCGTCCCGAACTCAAACTGGTAGAGGCGCAATTGCGTCTGGCTAATGCCCAAGAGCGTGCGCTCAACAGTGCCCTCACGCCGAGACTGTCGGTTTTTGCATCCGGCTTCTACGGCTATCCCGGGTATAACCTCTTCCATGATATGATGCACCGTAACGGTACGCTCAATGGGATCGTGGGAGCACGTCTGACATGGAGTCTGAGTCCTTTCTATACCCGTCGTAACGACCGTGAGAAGATCCAAGTGCAGCGCGAGATGGCGGAGACGAACCGTGAGCTCTTCCTCTTCAACACCCGTCTGGAGCGGACTCGTCAGGACGAGCAGACGGAGCAGTACCACCAACTCATGCGCGATGACGAGCAGATCATCACCCTCCGTACCGCCATTAGGCAGGCAGCGGAGTCGAAGATGAAGAACGGCATCATCAGCGTCAATGACCTCCTTAAGGAGATCAACAGCGAAGCTGCCGCACGCGTACAGCTCTCTATCCACGAGATAGAACTGCTCAAAAACCAATATGACCAACGTTTCACCACGAATAATTAATATCGTCCTATGAAAAAAATAATGATTCTTATGACGGCAGCCATGTTAGCCGGTTGCTCGTCCCGAAACACTGATTTCGATGCTACCGGTACGTTTGAAGCGACCGAAGTGACCGTTTCCGCCGAACAGAACGGCAGGCTCTTGTCTTTCGCGTTGAGCGAAGGAGAGGAAGTGAGTGCCGGTACGGCATTGGGGCTTATCGACACGGTAGCGCTCTCCTTGCAGTTGGAGCAGGCTCGTGCTACGCGTCAGGTCTATGCGGTGAAGATAAGCGTCGTCAATGACGGCATGATAAAAATAGGAATGTACGGAGAAGTGAAGTTCTGATGAAAGCGATAGAGGTACATCATCTTAGCAAACGTTACGGAGCTGTGGAGGCGTTGAAGGACGTCAGCTTCGAGGTGGAGAAGGGGGAGATCTTCGGTCTGATCGGTCCGGACGGGGCAGGTAAGACGACCCTCTTCCGTATCCTCTGCACGTTGCTCAGACCGGACGGCGGCACCGCTACGGTGGACGGCTTCGATACCGTACGTCAGATGAATGCGATCCGTAGCCGGGTGGGCTATATGCCCGGACGCTTCTCGCTCTATCAGGATCTAACGGTGGAGGAGAACCTGCGTTTCTTCGCTACGCTCTTTGGCACCACGGTCGAGGAGGGCTACGAGTCCGTTCGGGCTATCTACTCGCAGATAGAGCGGTTCAAGGATCGTCGTGCCGGAGCGCTCTCCGGCGGTATGAAGCAGAAATTAGCACTCTCTTGTGCCCTGATCCATCAGCCCAGCGTGCTCGTCCTCGATGAACCCACCACCGGTGTCGATCCCGTCAGCCGCAAGGAGCTGTGGGAGATGCTCGCTTCGCTGCGGGAGAGAGGACTGACCATCATCGCCTCTACGCCCTATCTGGACGAGGTGCGTTGCTGCGAAAGGGTCGCTTTCCTCGATCATGGCGAGATACGCGGTATCGGTACGCCGGACGAGATACTAACTACCTTCGCCGATATCTTCAATCCTGCAGGACTGTCCCCTCTGACTTCCCGTCAGAAGAGCGAGGAGAACGTCATCGAAGTGGAGCATCTGGTCAAGGCGTTCGGTGCTTTTCATGCCGTGGATGACATCTCTTTCTCGGTACGCAGAGGGGAGATCTTCGGTTTCCTCGGGGCGAACATCCGCAGCTCTTTATTGCCGCCAATGCCGTCAACGGTACCAAGGGCGCGATGGGAAACGCCTATCTCACTTCGATTGTCTCCGAGGATCCTGCGAACCCGCTGCCTTCCCTCCAACAGAAAGCCTCTACACTCGTCCTCTATAATAAGCATCAGGACTATAAACTCTACATGGTGCCTGCCCTCTTGGCGTTGGTGATGATGCTTATGACGGGCTTTTTGCCGACCCTTAATATCGTGGGTGAGAAAGAAGCCGGAACGATTGAGCAGATCAACGTCACTCCTGTCAGCAAAGGGGCTTTCATCCTCGCCAAACTCATCCCGTATTGGCTCATCGCTTTCTTTGTGGCTACCATCTGTCTGCTGCTTGCCAAAGTGCTTTACGGACTCTCGTCGGTCGGCTCGGTCGCTTGGATTTATCTCTTGGCAATGCTCTTGGCGCTTTTCGTCTCTTCGTTCGGACTGACCATCTCTAATTTCAGCAGTAATATGCAGCAGGCTGTCTTTGTCATGTGGTTCTTTATCGTCTTCCTGATGCTCCTCAGCGGGCTCTTCACCCCTGTCCGCTCCATGCCTGCGTGGGCGTACGCGACGACGTATATCAACCCGATGCACTATTTCATTGACGCTATCCGCACGGTCTATATCCGCGGAGGAGGTTTCCGTGAGATCTATCCGCATCTCATTGCCCTCTCTCTCCTTGGTTCGGCTATGTCCCTCTGCGCCGTCACTACCTATCGCAAGAACGAGTAATCGTCAATTCTGTTCAATCGTCAATTCTGTTCAATCGTCAATAAATCGTACATCGTCAATCGTCAAATCGTCAATAATTTTTAATTTTTAATTTTTTTTCTTGCACATGTGCAAAAAAAGTCGTACCTTTGCGGCGAAAAATGTTGCATTATGAGAGTACCGCATCGGCGTAAGCCAGTGTCTGGACGATGCGTGGCGGCAGAAGATGAACTATGAGATGGAGCGGGAGTTGCTGCTCCATCCGGACATGTCTCTCTCGCGCCGTATTGCCTACGGTAGCAATGAGTTGCAGTGTGCCCAGATTGATAGTTTTATCAAGGAGCGCGTAGATCTGCTGATTGTCAGTCCCAATGAGGCGAAGCAGGTACAACCCGCTGTGACGAGAGCTTATCGGGCAGGCATCCCGGTAATTGTTGCCGACCGCCGTGTTCCCGGAGACGAGTGGACTGCTTTCATCGGTGGCGACAACTACAAAGTCGGCCGACTGATGGCGCAATGGGTGATAGGAAAAGCGAGTGACAAAGGATCAAAGGCGAAAGGGAAGCCGTTCGTCGTACTGGAGGTTGCCGGATTGCCGGGCTCGACGCCTGCTACGCTTCGCCATAAAGGAATGATGGAGGGTATCGAGGAAGCGAAAGAAGAAGGGTTAGCGGCTAAGGTTGAGATGCAGAGTGTGATGGGCAGCTGGTACAAGGAGAACGCTCATGAGGTCGTCTCCGAGTACTTGGAGACTCACCCTCTTCCGGATGTCATCGTGGCGCATAACGACCTTATGGCTATCGGGGCTGCCGAGGCTGTGGCCTACTATCAAACCTCCCATCTCAAGTCTCAACGATATATTCCTATCATGGGTGTGGACGGTATTCGTCCGGGATTGCAGGCTATCGTAGATGGCAAGATCGAGTGCTCCGCTACGTATTCCTCCCGTGGCGATATGGTGATCGATGCTGCCGCGCGTATAATCCATAAGGAATCGTACGTGCGCGATACGGTGCTGGAGACGGCGCTGGTGGATATCACAGCTGCATACCTCATGCTCAAGCAGGTCGAGGCTATCACGCGTGATCTGGAGACCCTGCATATCGTACAGATGCAATCGGAAAGCAAATGGAGACAGTTACGCTTCGACCGATTTATACTGATTCTCTTTGTGGTGTTTTTCTTTATCCTGTTCGTCATCACATTAGCCTATGTCTTCATCAAGCAGCGTAAGATCCAGACGGAGATCAAGCACGATATTATTCCCCAACTGGAGGACATGCAGGAGGCAATCCAGCTCAGCCATCGGGACGTGGCGTTTGCTGATCGGCTGAAACAGGCGGTGGATGATCATCTGACGGATCAGAACCTGAGCGTGGAGTATCTGGGGTCGATGCTCCAGTTGAGCCGTACTCAGCTCTTCCGCCGTGTCAAGACCGTCACTGGAAAAGGCCCGCTTGATTATATCCGGGAGCGCCGCCTCATCCGTGCGGACCAACTGCTACATACGACCGATATGACTATCCAGCAAGTAGCCTTAGAACTATGCTTCTCCAGCTCAGGCTATTTCACCAAATGTTATAAGGAATACTTCGGGCACCTGCCCAGTGTGCGCTAAAATGAAACATTTATAAATACCATTTTTGTTGCAAAATATGATCCATTTGTTGCATTGAAACATCAGTGGCATATTTTGCAACATTAGTATTTGCGCATGTGTATAATTAGATGTACTTTTGCAGCGGAATTGAGTTTGACTCGGTTTCGCTGCTTGACTTTTTATTTAAATTTTAACATATCATGAATTCAAAAAGTGTAATTTTAGCCTTTCTTTGGATGCTATGCTTCACGGCATTCGCTCAAGCGCAAGTGACGGCGACGGGTGTTGTGGTGGATGCAGCAACAGGTGAGCCGATCATCGGAGCTTCCGTGCTGGAGGAAGGTACTACAAACGGAACAATTACCGATTTCGATGGTAATTTTACGCTCTCTGTGGCAAATGACGCCATGGTTGTAATCTCTTATGTGGGCTATAAATCCCAACAGTTGTATCCGAAAGCCGGCATGAGTATCAAGCTGTCGGAAGACAGCGAGGTACTGGACGAAGTGGTGGTAACGGGTTATACGGCCCAGCGCAAAGCGGACTTGACGGGTGCTGTAACTGCTATCTCCGCCAAGGATCTGGAAAAGCAGCAGGAGAACAACCCGATGAAAGCCCTGCAGGGTAAGGTGCCGGGATTGAACATCTCCGCCGACGGTAATCCTTCGGGTTCGGCAGGTGTACAGATCCGCGGTGTGGGTTCTCTCAACTCGTCCAATGCGCCGTTGTACATCATTGACGGAGTGCCTACCACTTCGGGTATGCATGAGCTCAACCCGAATGACATCGAGTCTATCCAGGTGCTGAAGGATGCCGCTTCGGCTTCTATCTACGGAAGCCGTGCCGCCAACGGTGTGATCGTGATCACCACCAAGAAAGGCGCCGAGGGTAAGATCCGCGTGGATCTGGATGCAAGCGTAGCCGTTCAGTCGTATGTCAACCGCATAAAGGTGCTCAATTCAGAGCAATACGGCCGTGCTCTTTGGCAAGCATATATCAATGACGGTCAACAAGATCCAAATTTCAATCCATACTATCGCTACGATTGGGGCTATAATGCACAAGGACAGCCGGTATTAAACAGTGTCATGCTCAATAAGTATCTTGACGATGCAGGTACCACTCCGGCAAGTAACACCGACTGGTTCTCCGAGGTAACGCGCCCGGGCGTGATACAAAATTATAATGTGGCTGTCTCGAACGGAAACCAGAAAGGCGGCTGCTTCTTCTCATTAGGCTATTACAAGAACGAGGGTATCATCAAGACTACGGATTTCGACCGTTTCTCGGCGCGTATCAATAGCGACTATAAGATTCTCAAGGACTATGTGACGATTGGCGAGAACTTCACGCTGAACCGCACCTCCGAGGTAGCCGCCCCGGGCGGTTATATCCAGAGTGCGTTGCAATATAACCCCTTGCTGCCGGTATATAAGGCAGACGGCGAAACGCTGGCACAAGCTCCTTCCGCCAGCCTTTTCCCGAAATATGAGAATCCGGTGTCTATTCTGGAACACAATAAGAACAACCGCTATACGTATTGGCGTATCTTCGGTAATGCGTTTATCAATATCAACCCCTACAAGGGCCTGAATATCCGCACTACTGCGGGTATTGACTACGCCCAGAAGAAACAGCGCTTCTTCACTTATCCTATTGCGGAAGGCGTGGTAGCCAATGACAAGAACGCCATGGAGTACAAGCAGGAGCACTGGCTCAAATGGATGTGGAACGCTATCATCACTTATAACCTTGAGATCGGCAAACACCGTGCGGACTTCCTCTTAGGTACCGAGCTCAACCGCGAGATCAGCGACTGGGGCTCCGCCTACAAGGAGGATTTTATCATCCTCAGCCCGACTTATATGTGGCCTTCCGCCGGAACCGGCAAAGCGCAGTCATACGGCGGCGCAGGCAGCTATTCGCTGATCTCCTTCTTTGGGAAGGCAAACTATAGTTACGACAACCGCTACCTCGTATCTCTGACGATGCGCTATGATGGTTCAAGCCGTTTCGGTAAAAACAACCGCTTTGCTTTCTTCCCCTCTGTTTCCGCCGGTTGGCGTATCAGCCAGGAGAAGTTCATGGCAGGAGCCAATTCGTGGTTGGACGATCTGAAACTGCGTGCTTCGTGGGGTCAGACCGGTAACCAGGATATATCCTCTACAGCCCGTTATACCATCTATGAGTCCAACTACGGTGTGACTGAGAACGGCGGTCAGAGTTACGGTACCTCCTATGACATCGCCGGCACCAACGGCGGTCATATTCTGCCGTCCGGCTTCCGCCGTATCCAAGTAGGCAACGACGATATCAAATGGGAGACAACCTCTCAGACCAACGTAGGTTTGGATTTCGCCTTCTTCAAGCAGACCCTCTATGGTACATTCGACTGGTACTACAAGCAGACCCGCGACATTCTCGTGGAGATGGTAGGTATCGGTGCTATGGGGGAGGGCGGTACCCAATGGGTGAACGCCGGTGCAGTGGACAATATGGGTATCGAGTTGCAGTTAGGCTACCGCAACCAAACCAAAGGCGGATTCAAATACGACATCTCCGCCAACCTCTCGCACTATAAAAATACCGTGATTGATATGCCTGAGACAGTAGCCGCCAGCGGCCGTTTCGGCGGTAACGGCGTAGAGTCCGTAGTGGGACACGCGATAGGTTCGCAGGTAGGTTATATCGCCGACGGTCTCTTCAAGAGCCAAGACGATATTGACAACCACGCTATCCAGGAGGGAGCCGGTCTGGGTCGTATCCGCTACCGCGACATCAATGAGGACGGCGTAGTGAACGAGAAAGACCAGACTTGGATCTATTCGCCGATCCCTGCTGTAGCCTTCGGTGCGAACTTCTATTTCGAGTACAAGGGCTTCGATCTCACCGTATTCTTCCAAGGAGTAGGCGGCGCGCAGGTAATTACCAAGGATTACAAGGAGCAGACCGATTTCTTGTCGGCAATCAATGTTCCTTTCTTAAATAAAGGTACGCGCGTGTTAAACGCCTGGTCGCTCTCTAATCCCAACAGCGACATCCCTGCACTCTCGAACAGCGATAATAATAACGAGGACCGTGTCAGCACGTATTTCGTAGAGGACGGTTCGTTCCTCAAACTGCGCAACATCCAGTTGGGATACAATCTGCCCAAGAAAGCCTGCGACAAGATGCTGATGCAGAACTGGCGCTGGTTCGTCTCCGCTCAGAATGTGTTCACCATCCACTCGGCTAAGTTCACCGGTGTGGATCCCGAGAACCCGACCTTCGGCTATCCTATCCCGCTGACCGTAACATTAGGAACGAAAGTAACTTTCTAAGTTGAAAGTTTAAAGTTGAAAGTTTAATGAAGTGTAAAAGTTTAAAGTAGAAAGTTATGAAAACAATCAATAAAATAGCCTTTGTACTTTGTACATTGTTACTTTGTACATCTTGCGACAACTTCCTCAATCAGGATGTTCCCCAAGGTATCCTGAGCGAGGATCAGGTGAACGACCCGCAGTATATTGACAACGTGGTGATCTCCGCATATGCAGTGTTCATCTCTGCGGAGGATGTCAACTCGTCCTTCTCTATGTGGAACTATGATGTCCGTTCGGACGACGCCTACAAGGGCGGTAGTACCGAGAACGACGGCGATGTCTTCCACCAGCTGGAGATCAGCCAGGGTATCATGACCACCAACTGGAATATCAACGACATGTGGGTGCGTCTCTATAACTGTCTGAGCCGTGTCAATGCGGCTATCGACGCCCTCAACGCCATGCCGGACACGTATGAACTCAAGGCGCAACGCTTAGGCGAGATGAAATTCCTGCGTGCCTACGGCCATTTCCTGCTCAAACGCCTCTATAAGAACATTCCGTTCGTGGTGGATCCGAATATGAAGCAGGCGGACTACAACGAGTTGAGCAACACCAAGTATACCAACGACGAAGGATGGCAACTTATTGCCGATGATCTTGAATATGCGTACAGCGTATTACCTGCTACCCAGGCGGACAAAGGCCGTCCGACTCAGGCGTCAGCAGCTGCATTGCTGGCGAAGGTGTATCTCTACAAGGCTTACCGTCAGGACGATCCTGCTTCGCATGCCGTGACCGGAATCGACAATGACGATCTGGAGAAAGTGCTCACCTATACCGATGAATCCATCTATACGGCGGGCGGCTACGGACTGGAAGACGATTTTCATAACAACTTCCGTCCCGAGCCGCAGTACGAGAACGGCAAAGAGAGTCTCTGGGCTATGCAGTATTCCACCAACGACGGTACCAACCTCGGTAACTGCAACTGGTCGTACGGCTTGATGGTACCCTCCCGTATCGAGGGCGGTTGCGACTTCTACAAACCGAGCCAGAACCTCGTCAACGCCTTCCGTACGGATGCCAACGGTCTGCCTTATATCGAGTCGTTCAACCAGAAGGATTTCGACGCCAAGACCGAGACCGCTGATCCGCGTCTGTGGCTGACGGTAGGTATCCCCGATTTCCCGTATGAGTTCAATCCGGACTATATGATGAAACGCACCCAGAACTGGAGCCGCTCCAACGGTCTCTATGGTTACTACGTGACGCTGAAACATAACGTGGATCCCGACGGCGGTTATCTTATCCGTTCCGCCCTGTGGTTCGGAAGCCCGATGAACCGTATTGTGGTTCGTTATGCCGATGTGCTGCTGATGCGTGCCGAGGCTTTGGCGCAGCTGGGTCGTGATGCGGAAGCGATCGCTATCGTTAACCAGATCCGCAACCGCGCTGCGCGCAGTACCGCTATGCTTGCATCAAACCCTATACCGACAACTCCGACGCACTCGCCAAGGTGAAGATGGAGCGCCGTCTGGAACTCGCCATGGAGTCCGAGCGTTTCTTCGACCTCGTACGCTGGGGTGAAGCGGAACAGGTGATCAACCGCTATTATCTCGAGGAGGCCAACGACTGCCGTATCTACACAACGGCTAAGTTTACCGCCAATAAGAACGAGTATCTGCCTATCCCGCATGAACAGGTGGCTGCTTCCAATGGACATTATCAACAAAACATAGGAGGATGGTAAAAACATTTACCATTTGTTCATTTACCATTTAATCATTTAGATTGGAATTATTATGAAGACAATATATAAAATAGCAACTATCTGCCTATGTTTGGTAGCGGCAGTCAGTTGCAACAAGTGGGACAACTCTTTTGCCGTCAACGGTGATTGCAAGATCGACAGCCTCATGTTAGACACCTATGCCGGTGTGGTGGATCACGCTGCCCGTACCGTGGTGGTCGGCGTGCCGGAGAACCATGACGACCAACTCATGACGATCACCCGTCTGACCCTTTCGCCCGGAGCTACGGCGAACCATAAGGTGGGCGATCAGGTCAATATGACCACTCCGGTCGCTATTCGCGTGGAGAACGGCAATGTGTTCCAGGACTACAAAGTGTCGGTCAAGCATGACGAGGCGCGCATCCTCTCTTTCGCCCTCAACGACACCTACATTGGTATCATCGACCAGACAGCGAAAACCATCTCCGTCTCTGTACCTATCGGAACGGATATCAAAACCATGATCCCGAATATCAAGACGACCGATGGCGCAACCCTCACTCCGCGTGCCGGAGTGCCGTGCGACTTTACTAATCCGGTTGAGTTCACCGTTGCGTATAACACCGCTTCGACCACGTATACCGTTACTGTCAAGGAGAAAGGCAACCCCGTTGTCCTCTACCTCGGTCTGGCTCAGACGATAGCCCAACTCAATCCCGAGGAACAGGAGGCGGTCAACTGGATGCTGGCTAACGTGGAGAACTCCGATTATGCGTCGTTCACCGACTTGGCTTCCAACCGCGTGGTGCTCACCGACTGCAAGGTCATCTGGTGGCATTTCCATGTGGACGGCGGCTTGGAGGGCAAAGAGCGTTTCGTTCAGGCAACACCCGAAGTGATGGATCCGCTGGCGCTGGACAAACTCAAATCCTTCTATCAGGCAGGCGGTTCGTTCCTGCTCACACGTTATGCAGTCAATCTGCCCTTCTTCTTGGGCGAAGCCGAGTGCTTCCCGAACAATGCATGGGGCGGCAAAGAGGCGGAAGCCGAGCGCGTAGGAAATCCGTGGGAGTTCGCTATCACCGGACACACCGACCACGCCCTGTGGCAGAACCTGACCATGAACCCGACTGCGCTCGATCATGTCTATACCTGCGACGAGGGATACAAGATCACCAACTCGACTGCGCAGTACCATATCGGTACCGACTGGGGCGGATATGACGACTGTGAGGTCTTCCGCCAGAAGACCGGTGCCTATGACATCGCCGGCGGAACGGACGCAGTTGTGGCATGGGAGTTCAAACGGACTGCGGACCACGGTGCTATCATATGTATCGGATCCGGTTGCTACGACTGGTACACCACCTCCGACGAGGGCAAGGACTACTACCACCACAACGTGGAGAAGATAACCGAAAATGCGTTTAACTATCTCAAACAATAACCTAATATGAAAGTAATAAATAAAATAGCCCTTGTACTTTGTACATTGTCCCTTTGTACATTGTTTACAGCATGCCAGGAGAATATCCCGCAGGAGCAGAAGGACTGGGAGAACACAACCGCCTATTTTAATGCTTCGGATGAAGTCACTACCACGACATACTATAAACCCTCTGTCGGCTCGGTAGGTGACCCGTTGCCCTTCTTCGATCCGGTGGCTAAGGACTATAAGATCCTCTACCTCCATAATTTCGAGAAGAACATGGAGGAGACTTTCCACCCCTTGTGGGGCATCCGTACTACTGATTGTGCGACCTATACCCCGATGGGCGAAGTGCTGCCTACCGGTTTGGCAGGAGAGCAGGACGCCGCCCTCGGTACAGGCTGCATCGTCTATGACGAGGAGCAGCAATTGTACTATATCTACTACACCGGCGAGCGGTACAAACCCGCTGCCGATGAGGACCGACAGGTCGTCATGCGTGCCACTTCTCCGGACTTTAAGACATGGACCAAGGACCAACTTTTCCGTCTGCGTGGAGGTGACTACGGATATAGCACGCTCAATTTCCGCGATCCGTATATCTGGAAGATGGAGGACGGCTATCATATGATCGTCGCCACCAAACCGATGCCTGCGGGTTCGCGTGCCGAAGATAAAGACGGCTGCTTTGCCGAGTTCGTCTCTACCGACCTGCAGACCTGGGAACACAAAGGTGTCTTCGCCAAGATGGTTTGGGATCGTTTCCTCGAATGTCCCAATGTGTTCAAGATGGGTGACTGGTGGTATCTGACCTATAGCGATATGAGTGCCTTTGAGCGCCGTGTGCACTATCTCAAAGGACGTACGATCAGTGAACTCAAATCCGCTACTGCTCCCCATTGGCCGGACAGCAAAGAGGGTGCGTTGGATAGCCGTGCTTTCTATGCCGGAAATACTGCCTCCGACGGTACTGACCGCTATATATGGGGATGGTGCCCCGAGCGCCGCGGTAAGGACAATACAGATATCAGTCCGGATGCCGAGCCTAAGTGGGGAGGTACCATGGTTGTGCATCGTCTCATGCAGCGCGAGGACGGTACGCTCTATACCGCAGAGGTGCCTGCTATCCGTACCAAATACAACCAAACGGCTACTCTCAAACCCGTGAAGAAATGGGGTGAGGAAGAGGGTAATCTCACCATTGCGGACGATGTTTACTCCATGAAGGCTTATAGTTCCGTCATGTTCAACACCCTCGGCTACCACAACCATATATCTATGACCGTCACCACCTCCGACAAAGCGGACCGATTCGGTATCTCCTTCGTTCGCGGCGACCGCAAAGACGGCGACAAGACCTACGAGAAATACTACAGCATCATGGTCTGCCCCGACGGCAATAATAACTATATCCGTTTCGAAGAGGAGCAGGGCAAATGGGAACTCAAAGGTGGCGGCAGCTATCCTTTCCCAATTCCTGCGGACAGAACGTATAATATCAACATCTATACCGACAACTCCGTGCTTGTAATGTATATCAACGACGTGCTCACTTATACCCAGCGTATCTATGGCATCCAGCGCAACTGCTGGTCCGTCAACTGCTACGAAGGCGCAATGACCGTCAAAGATATCCAAGTTAAACAATACTAACCACTTAATCTTTAATCATTATGAGAAAAATCTCTTTATTGATGCTATTCGCCTTGGCGTTCTTGTTCAACGCGAAGGCAACGGAAATCTGGACGGGTAGCCAAGCCGTTACGTGGGGTTCTGCCCTGAATTTGGATGCCACTACTTTTGCGGGCGCTCAGCCCGGTAATGCGCTGAAAGTGTTCTTTACTGATGCCTCGGATGGTATCGAATTCAAGGCAAATGGTGTCAACATTGCCGGTTCGCGTAAGAATGCGTGGATCAGTGGCGAGGCTGCTTACGAACTATACCTCACTCCGGGCGCTATAGATGCCATTAAAGCGCACGGTCTGGAGATCGTCGGCAATCATTTCACGGTAACGAAAGTGGAACTGAACGAAGTAGAAGGTCGCGAAGGCATGACTACCATGTGGAGAGGTCTCTACTGGGTTGACGGATGGGGAGAGATGCTCTTCTATCCGGCTATCGCATCGGTAGTGGATTGGAGCGACTATTCAGCTATCCGTGTATATCACGAGGCAGGACGCTCGGATTTTGTATTGAACTTCAAGAAATCTTGGAATGAAGGTGACCAAATCGGCGGTATTGGCGATATGACTGCCGGAGACGGTTATGTAGAGTTGCCCTTGACCGACGAAAGACGTGCCCTCTTGGCTTCTATTGACAATGAGCTTATCGTGCAGTTCTATAAAGGCGATGACAAAGCTCCGTTTAACGTAACGGAGATTGCACTCGTGGAGAAACCCTATCTCTGGAAAGGCAATCAGCATGTAGATTATGGCGAGAGTTCGGTGATTACATTGGATAAGGCGCTCTTTGCAACCGCAACGGCAGGTCAGAAGCTCATCGTTAAATATGCTACCGATGCTGAGAAAGAGATTGAACTGAAAGTGATGAACGAGCATTTTGACCACCTTGCAGGTAGCCGTGAGCAAGCTAAGTTGAATGGAAACGGCCGTTTTGAGCATTTCCTGACCCCGAAAGCTGTGGAGGAACTGAAGGCATATGGTTTGGAAATAGGCGGTAATGGATTCAATGCGTTGCGCGTCGAGTTAGTGGACGGCAAGGCTTCCCTGCCGGAAGGGGTTAATGTATGGACCGGTTATTTCTGGGCAGACGATTGGAACACGATGTACCTCTATTGGAACGGCTATCGTTATGTGGATTTCAATGATGTCAAGGCAATCCGTTTCTATCACCAGGCTAACCGCTCGGATTTCGTGCTCAATGTACGTGATAATTGGGATGGCGACGGCGGTGTAGAGATCGCCAATATCAACGCCATGACTGCAGGTGAGGGTTATATGGAACTGCCGCTGACGGATTACATGCGCGAGAAGATTGCTGCTTCGGAGCATCTCTTGGTTCAGTTCAACAAAGAGAGTGGGGCAGCCTTCAACGTAACCGATATCGTGCTCGTTATGGAGGAGCCGTACACCCGCACGGTGACCAACGGCAACTATGGTACGATCTGTCTTAGCCGTGCTGCGGCTACGATAGAGGGCGCCACGATGTACCGTATCGTAGGCGGCAACGCTTCCGAGGGTATCATCATCGAAGAGGTGGCTTCTATGGAGGCCGGCAAACCCTATATCTTCCAGGCTTCGGCTGACCAACTCACCGTCACCATGACCGGTGCACGCGCTGACGTACAAGAGGCTAACGGTCTCGTCGGTAACCTCGGCGAATCGGCTATGAATGTTCCGGAGAATGCCTATGTGCTGAAAAATAACCAGCTCTACTTGGTGAATAGCGCCGTATCTATTGCTCCGAACCGTGCCTATATTGACATGAGTGCTATTTCTACTATAACTCCGGCGCAGGGTGCTAAACGTCGTGTAATTGCTACCTATAACCAAGCAACAGGCGTAGAGAATGTACAAGAGGGCAACGTACAATGTACCAAACTGATTCGCAATGGTCAGCTATTGATTCTTCGTGATGGTCAATTCTTTAACGCCATGGGCGCGCCCGTCAAATAATGTATAACAACTAAATGATACAACTATGAGAAAGAATTATATCGTTCCTCAAATGGAAACGGAGCAGGTAAATCACTTAGTAGCACTTTGTGCAAGTAGTGGTGAGACGGCAAACACGATTGGCGTAGGCGGATCTACATCCGGCTCCTCTATCACGGATGGAGATTAACATAAATCAAGTATAGCGTTTTGCGCTCTGCAGAGCAAGTGTGCCCTGCAGAGCCGAAACACTGCTTATAATTTTTAAACTTTTATAAATAAACATTATGAAAAAAATTTTTCTCTTTATTGCAGTAGCTGCTATGAGCATCACTGCATCCGCAATGGATCTTTGGACCGGTTCAAAACATGTTTCGTTTGGTGAAGGTGGTGGTCTGCAGATTGCAGCCGATCAGTTCGCAGCGGCTCAACCCGGAAACTTACTCAAAGTGCACTTCACCGGTGCTACTGACGGTATTGAGTTCAAAGTGATGAACGAGCATTTTGACCACCTGGCAGGTAGCCGTGAGGCTGCGTGGATCGATGGTGACGGCGATTTCAAGCAGTACCTTACCCAAACTGCAGTGGATAGCCTCAAAGCCTATGGCCTCGAAATCATCGGCGCTAACTTCACTTGCACGAAGGTAGAACTTCTTGATGAGAGCAAAATCCTCAAGGAAGGTTTTACTGTTTGGACCGGTTTCTTCTGGGCGGACAGCTGGACCACGCTCGAACTCTACTACAACGGCTATGCCGGTGTCGATTGGAGCAAAGCAACGATCAAGGTGGCGAGAATGTAGCCAACCAGGAGGCCATGACAGCAGGTGAGGGCTACATGGAACTGCCTCTGACTGATGAGTTGCGTACCAAATTGGCTAACGCTTCCAAGTGGATGATTCAGTTCAACAAAGAGGCAGGTATTCCATTCAACGTAACCGACATCGTGCTTGTCGGCGATTTCACTACCGCTATCGACAACACCGTTATGGAGAGCAAGGCTGTTAAGTTCTTCGAGAACGGACAACTCGTGATCATCAAAAATGGTGTGAAATACAACGCGCTGGGTGCGCAATTATAATCGTGCCTAGGGCTAAGAACTCTAATCCCCGCGACGGTATAGGCGGCTGAAACCCGCCTATACTGACTAACAAACTAATAAAAATACATTCTATGACAAAACACCTTCTTTTTGGATGGCTGTCGGCGACGGTGCTGTTGGCGGGTTGTGCCGGGAAGCCGTCAACCCATCCCACCGACGAACCTTTCCGTTCGGTCTATCACCACACGCCGCAGGCGAACTGGATGAACGACCCCAATGGTATGTTCTACGACGAGGCGAACGGCGTATGGCAACTCTACTACCAGCACAATCCCTTTGGTACTACCTGGGGACCGATGCACTGGGGACATGCCACTTCAACCGACCTTCTGACATGACGATCTTCTCCGGCTCGGCAGTCATAGATAGGAACAACACCGCCGGTTTCGGAGAGAACGCTATCGTAGCGATCTATACGCAGTCGGAAGTCATCGGGCAGCACCAGTCTATCGCGTATAGCACCGACGGCGGCTATACCTTTACCAAGTACGAAGGCAACCCCGTTCTGATGGGTGATATCGCCGACTTTCGTGATCCGAAAGTGACTTGGGATGGTGACCATTGGCTGATGACGCTCGCTTGCCAGCAGGAGATCCGTTTCTATGCTTCGCCGAACCTCAAGGAGTGGACGTATCTCTCGTCCTTTGGCAAAGGAGTAGGCGCTCATGGTGGTGTTTGGGAATGCCCGGAACTGTTGAAAATGTCAAATGTCAAATGTCAAATGTCAAATGACAAATACGTCCTCCTCGTTTCCATCAACCCCGGTGGACCGTTTGGCGGCTCGGCTACCCAGTATTTCATAGGCGACTGGGACGGCAAGGAGTTTAAATGTGAAAATGGTAAATGTGAAAATGGACAAATGAATTGGCTCGACTACGGCAAGGACAATTACTCCACTTTCACTTTCCATAACTCCCCTGATGGCCGTTTGGTAGCCATGGGATGGATGTCTAACTGGCAGTACGCAGAAGTCGTTCCTACCGTCGCTTTCCGTTCGCAGAATACTATCGCCCGCGATCTCTTCCTCTTTACGGATGACGAAGGCGAGTATCGTCTGGGTTCTGTACCTTCTCCGGAGTCTCTGGCGCTTCGTGGCGAGGAGACCAGATACCTGCCGGATGCCGGTATCGTCGAACTGGAGCTGGACGGCAAGCAGGATGCGCTCATCACTCTCTCCAACGACAAAGGGGAGAAAGTGGTCATGAACCTGGATGTGCACCGACGTACCTTCTCCATGGATCGTACTGCTTCGGGCGATTGCTCTTTCTCCCATGATTTTGCAGCACGCACGGTAGCGCCGCTCTTCGTCAAACGTGATACATACAAAGTCCTCCTCTTTATCGACCATTGTTCGATTGAGGCGTTTGATGCCGAAGGTGCTTGGTCGATGACCAACCTCGTCTTCCCTTCCGAACCATACAACCATCTGGATGTACAGGGCGGCGAAGCGAAGATATATACTATCCGTTAAACATTCATTCGTTAATCGTTAATTCGTTATAATATGTCTAATACGCAAAAAACTTCTAAATTTGCCCTTCTGTCGGTGATGCTCTGTTTCTTCACCATGGGCTTTGTGGACCTTGTGGGTATCGCTTCTAACTATGTGCAACAGGACCTCGGTCTGACGCATGCGCAAGCGAACATCATGCCTTCGCTCGTCTTCTTCTGGTTCCTCATCTTCTCCGTGCCGACGGGTATGCTGATGAATAAGATCGGCCGCAAGAAAACGGTGCTGCTGTCCATCATCGTGACGGTGCTGTCGCTCGTCCTGCCCCTTTGCGGAGAGAGTTATGCGCTGATGCTATGCGCCTTCTCGCTCCTCGGTATCGGTAACGCCCTCATGCAGACCTCGCTTAATCCGCTAGTATCGAACATCGTAACGGGCAACCTCTCCTCGACGCTGACCTTTGGTCAGTTCGTCAAGGCGATCGCCTCTTTCCTCGCGCCGTATATCGCGATGTGGGGTGCTACGGCGGCTATTCCGAATATGGGCTTGGGATGGAAAGTGCTCTTCCCAATCTATGCGGTAATTGGTATCGTCGCTATCCTCGCGCTGGCGTTCACCTCTATCCATGAGGAACCGGTAGCGAAAGGTTCGTCTTTCGCGCAGTGTTTCAAGCTCCTTGCTAATCCGTTTATCCTCCTCTGTTTCTTAGGTATCATGTGCCATGTGGGTATCGATGTAGGTACCAACACTACGGCGCCGAAGATCCTCATGGAGCGGCTGGGCATGGACTTGGCGGCTGCCGGATTTGCCACCTCGCTCTACTTCATCTTCCGTACTATCGGTTGTCTCTCCGGCTCCGCAATCCTGCGGCTCATCCCGGAGAAAGTGTTCTTTGCGATCTCCGTATGCATGATCATCGCGTCGATGATACTGCTCGCCGTTAGCTCTTCGCAGGCAGCCCTCTATACCGGTATCGCCCTCGTCGGATTCGGTAACTCGAATATCTTCTCCATCTGTTTTGCCCAGGCGCTCAACCATGACCCCGAGCACAAAAACGAGATCTCCGGTCTGATGATCATGGGTCTTTTTGGAGGTACTGTCTTCCCGCTTTGTATGGGCGTTATGTCCGATATCATGGGCTCTCTCGGCGCAGTCCTCGTCATGGCTGTCGGTGCCGCCTATCTGACGTTCTTCGCTTTGAGAATGAAAAAGTAAATTGGCAAAGTACGAAGGAAAAAGGTACGATGTACGAAGGATGGACGAAGGTGATAAAGGACGAAGGTCTCAAACCGCGTAAATCGTAAATAAACCGCGAAGCGGACAATCGTAAATCAATCGTACATCGTAAATATCTAAATCGTAAATAAATTTTAACACCTATGAAATACGTTATCGGTATCGGCGAGGCGCTCTTTGACTGCCTCCCGGAAGGACGCAAACTCGGTGGCGCGCCCGCAAACTTCGCTTATCATGTCTCCCAATTCGGACTCAACGGATGTGCTATCTCCGCGATCGGCGCAGACGAACTTGGTGACGAGATAGTAGATAAGTTTACCGCCATCCGGGACTCCCTTTCAACTTTCAACTTTCAACTTTCAACTGTCGATCAGCCTACCGGCACGGTCAAGGTCACGCTCGATGAGAAAGGCGTGCCGCAATACGAGATATGTCTCGGCGTAGCGTGGGATAACATCCCCCTCACCAACAACATGTTAGAGGTCGCGCATCAGGCGCAGGCGGCGTGTTTTGGTTCGCTCGCGCAGCGTTCACAAACCAGCCGGGAGACCATCCAAGCGATTCTTGACGCTATGCCGGAGGATGCACTCAAGGTCTTTGACATCAACCTCCGTCAGTCTTGGTACACGGCGGAGGTCATCGCCGAATCGCTCCAACGGGCGAATATCTTCAAGATCAACGATGAGGAACTGGATGTTGTGGCTACCATGCTCCTTGGCGAACCTACCGTTCCCGGCAAACTCATCGCCGAGGACCCTGAGAAAACCCGCCGTATCTGCCGCGAACTCATTGCGCGTTACGAGCTGGATATGCTCATCCTCACCTGTGGTGCCATCGGCTCTTATGTCTTCACGGATTCCAAAGAGAGCTATGTCGCTACGCCCAAAGTGCAGGTGGCTGACACCGTCGGTGCCGGAGATAGCTTCACTGCTACTTTCGTAGCCCAGCTCCTCCTCGGCAAGACCATCCGCGAGGCGCATGAGAAAGCCGTAGCCGTCTCTGCCTACGTCTGCACCCAGCATGGCGCCATGCCTCTCCTCCCTGCGGAACTCAAGGCATAACCCCATACCCCGCAACCCATTCAGGCTCACTCCGTAGTGAGCCTTTTTTTATGTTTAATAACTTATCCCAAAATTAAATCATTATGACCAAACTCTCTGCAGGACAAGTACGCGATATTTTAGCCCGCCGACGATAAAAGTGCGGAAAACCCGCACAATTATTCCCCCAAAAAGCAGTACCTTTGCACCGTCTTTCAAATATCGTTATGCATCGCGTCATTGATGCGCGATAATAAAAGAAAGCCGATAAAAGCATACAGCGTAAGCAGATTACCACAACGCCGTCCTCTCTCCACGTGAGGACGTTTGTTACCGAGTGTCGCCCTTCGTCTTAGTATCATGTTTTTGCACAAGGACACAAACGCTGAAGGTCTGCCCGACACACGCTAAATGCGGGTGTAACCAAAGCCGGTCAACCTCGCGCTAATCGTATACCCTTACTATACCCTTGCTATCTTTCTTTCATAGTATCGGATACTATCCGAATTTTTTGATACCAAGAGGTGCGTGTTTAAAATCGTTCGCGGAACTCGGAGGGAGTACAGCCTTTGGACTCCCGGAAGAGACGGTTAAAATGGCTGAGTGTGTTGAAACCGCATGAGAAACCAATCTCGGAAACAGGGTGCTGTGTCGTCAGTAACAACCGTGCTGCTATACCCAACCGGTGTCTTGTTTCGGAAGAAACGCGAGAAAGATTCCGGTGCCATGCATGCCAAATCTGCCATTTCTTTCAACCCTATATCGTTCATGTAATTTTTTGCGATAAACTCTTTTACCTGCCTTACCCGTTCGTCCTCATTCTCTTCTTTGGCATCTACAAAAGAGGAGGAGGATAGTTCGTGTGCATCTTCCACTAATGACAAGCGGTACAGCAGATTGAACAGCCGGATGACAGAGGCAAAACTGTCATTGCTTTGAGCCAAATTGATAATATCCTCGCGCAATAAACGGATGGCGGGTTCCGGAAAGGCAAGCCCTCTTTGGGCGCGCTCTATCATACGCCGGATGGACGCTAACGCGCGTTTGTCCATTAAGGCGCCCTGAAAGATATCCGGGTCTATGTGGATCGTGATTTCATGTATGTCCTGCTCCGGGCATGTGCCCTGCTCCCAAATGTGCACCAACTTACTGCCGGTGATAAGCACCAGATCCAAATCTCCGATCTGCTCGTGACTGTCACCTATGGTGCGTACCACACCGGCGGCATTCTCTACGAAATTCAGTTCAAACACCTCATGGCAGTGCGCCGGGTACTCAAAGTAAGTCTTGTGACGGTCGCCTACATAAAAAATGTCTAATGGCTCCAAATGAGTGATTTCGTTGAAAATTTCTTTCATCGGTGTGAGTGTTATGAAAATTTGCTGCAAAATTAC
>ONMV01000008.1 GCA_900319005.1 uncultured Bacteroidales bacterium | reverse complement strand
CCATTTGTAGTGGTCGCCCATGAGCCAGATCTGTGCGATGGATTCGAAACGTTTGTTCTCGGCAACCATCTGCGGAATAAGGTGGCAGTGATAATCGATGATCGGCATTTTAGCCGCATGATTGTGATACAACTCCTGTGCGGTCTCTGTCTGCAGCAGGAAATCTTTGTCCATGAAAGGCTTGATCATAATTGTTAGATTTTATTGTGTTAAATGATTTGTTTTTCGCGGTTTAAAAGTATCAATATTTTATCGAGCGCAAAGATACTGCTTTTTTTGCAATGTATGGTGGAAAAATTGACATAATTTTTACACATAACCAAATTTAGTACTATTTTTCTTGAAAAAAACAGTTGGAAGGAAGATTATTTCGGGTGGTGTTGGTGTTGTAATAGCGGTTAAAGAATGAGTACCTGTGTCTTTTGTTTCTGTTTAATGTGCTGGTGTCCGTATGACAGACCGGTTTCTTCCTTGGATTCTAATCGACTCTAAATAAATTTACACTTATTTTACGGTCTATAGTCCTCTCTTGCAAGCCCTTCTACAGGTACTAAATTGACGGAAATATAGGACAAATTGACGTAAATGGTCTATTTTGTAAAGTTTAGTTTGCACATATGAAATATTTTTCATAACTTTGCATCGGAATTGAAAAACACAACACGGTATGTTGCTCTTCAGACGTACCGGTTGACCTTGAAAAACGCAATAATCACGAAAACAGTAGGATGACATAGTACCATGTGTCAACTCGCGCCGAAAGGTGTGTTTCTTTGTCGTATATTTGAAGAACACGTGCGTACGCGTGAGTATCTTTTTTTGAAAAATGCAATATGCCATGCCTCATGGCTCAAAAGCGAGGCAAAAAGATCTTTGACATACTGAGAAATGAGAGATGAAACTAATCTTTTAGACATCCAATAGGAACAAACAACGTGCCATCTTGCAATGTAACGGCATAGCTGCCGAAAGCGGTAAGCACCATCCGGAAAGCAGGTTCGCCAACTTTGTCTGTGTCGATTTTGCGCATAAGCGCATTTAATTTTACATATTTTGAGTAATTTGGCGTAAATTTTTTAAGGCGTTTGGCGAAGAATTGTTGTGGTGTTTTACTTGGAAGTTTTGCGTTGTGTGTACATTTTCTCATTTTTTAGTAAGATTAATTATCGTCGGATGCCATCCGACAATAGAAATAGAATAACATAAAAACACAAAGATAGAATGCATCAAAACAATTTTATCAAATATCTTAAATTTAACTACAGGGCCGTACTTGGTCTTATCTGGAAGTTGTTGTTATGGTGTTGTCTTTTTGCATTAATTGGCGCATTGTTGTTATTCGCGCATTATTGCAGTGGTGAACCGTCCTATTCTCAAGTGGATACGATATGGCAGTATCTTTGGTATTTTATATTGGATAATGCACCGGTAATAGGAATAGTAAGTTCTTTTATTGGTATAGTAGCGGCCTTTTTATGTCTGCGTCCGCAATTCCATGTAACGCCTCGTTTGGCTTTGTCAAATACCAATCAACTAAAAGTACAGATATGTAATGATTATTTATGTACATCCCTTACGAATATCAATGTAGAATTGGACTTTGTGCGGTATATCCACGACGGACAAAGTGCAAGAACCAAAAGAATACCTATCAATAAAAATAGTCTGTCTATTGTTTATGGTCGTTTGAAAGGAGTGGATAAGTGCTATTATACTGTCCATACGGAAGGAGGCTTTGTCTGGAATCATAAATACCAGTATATCCGATGCAGAGTCGCGGCTACGAATGGAATAACAGGAATAGAGCGCATCAAGGAGTGGATGTTCCAAGAGAATGATATGCAGTATGGAGGGTTTGATAACGAGAATTCTGAGGCGCAGCCGCAAACAAGTCAGATTAGAGTTTTTCATGCTATATTCGAAAGTATATTCACTGCAACCGAAGATTCAAAAGACTATAACTGCGCAGAAATGCAGAGGCTTTCGAATGCGGCGTTAGATCAAATTAAACTCCTAGAGTCAGGAGACATGAAAGAGTTATATCCGTCCTTACAAGATAATCTTGATACTGTAGCTTTGTTAAAGGAACAAATGCAAAATCTATCGTTGTATTATGAAAATAAGAAGCAGCCGAGTCCTTCAAATATAAAGGAACGTAGCATAATTATAAATGTGATTAAGGAGAATGCCATCTATCTCGCAAAACAGATGGAGAAAGAAATACATGAATAAACCAAAAGACTATATATATGGAAACACGTTTTATACCATCTTGGGCAGAATTAGAGCAATTTAATAAAGTCAAAAAACTGAATAAGTTTACCGGAGACACATCAGAAAGTGTATCTTCGGCATTGGTTTTGAAATTAATTCGCAATGCCTATTCTCATGGAGTAAAAGTTCCATTTCCAAAGGACTGGCTCCAGGGAGGTGAGATTCCGAAACAAGTTTATGTCGCTTGGTATAATGAATACGGAAATAGAAGCAAATCCCAACATCTCAAAGAGCAGCGCGGGATTGAGTTTCTAAGTCTAATGATTGAGCCGGGTTTAGATCCGAGCGCCCGTATTCTTTTAAGTGGAGAAGAAGAGGATGATTAGTATACACTATGCATAACATTGAATAATACATAAAAAACACAATACTATGAAAAACTTTTTACAAGTTAATCGAGCCCTTGCGGCGGAGAATAACTTTTACTTAAACTTAAATCAATTACCGTCTAAGAACGACGGTGAACCGACGGTGAACCGACAGTCAAGGCTAATGTTACGCCATGGTAAGAGGAGTGAAAATGGGGCATTGAGTAGCACTTGCCTCCGTTCCGCCTCCGTTCCGCTCTCGTTCCGCTCTCGTTATCTTCGTTATGCGGCGGTGATTTTCTGCGTTTTAGTGATGAGCGTCGGACAGGCGTGGGCGGATAATGTCACAATATCTGCAGATGAAATGGTGGCAGGTGATACAAAATCACATATTACTCCCGATGCAGGAGCAGAAGCTGTTGTTAGTGAGCAGCAAGTATGGCTCGATGGCTCAACAAAAAAGAAATATAACTGTTTGCAGTTGAGTAGCGCTAGTGGGACAAGTGAAGTCCTTGGAGCATTAAAAACAAAATCTGTATTTTTTACAGTAGATGATGGATATAAAATCACTGGATTTACAGTCAGTGGTGCCAGCAATAAAGATGCATCGACCACGGCTCCAATTGTTATGGCTTGTTGGACTGGAGATGTTAGTAGAACCCCTGCTCTCATAGCTCAAATTACTTTACCTGATAGACAAACCTCCTCTTTGCCTAGTATTGTTGCATCTTCAATTCCGGCAGGAACGAAGACAATAGCTCTCTATCGCCGGGTAAAAGTAGACAATACTACTACTCCTACCGAATTAGTATCATCGAGTGGATACGATTACGGAAGTGGGAATACAGGAAATATTGTTTCCGTGACCATAACATATGAAGCTGCAGCTTCAACCAAGCGTATATACATGAAAGCAGGGGCATGGAATGGTAGTAGTCCTAAATTCTATGTGCATTCATGGCTTGATTCGGATAATAATACAGAAGAAATGGCATTAGCAGATTGTGAGACGGATGTGTATTATGCGGATATACCATCAACTCACACTGGTTTACTCTTTACTCGCCAAGATCCAAGTTCTACAGGCCTTGATTGGACTTATTCAGATAATAGTGGTAAATTATGGAATCAATCGGAGGATATAATCATTGGTTCAAATGATAAGTTTACTTTTAGTTCTTGGGGTACAGGAGATGGTCATCCAAAATCTTCATTCTCCGGCGGTACCTATTCAGCTCCGACCTATACTATCTCATATGCTGCCGGTACTGGTTCGGGAACGATGAGTAGCCAAACAGGTATTGCTTGCGGAACGGACAAAGCAACCACGTCGAATACATTTACGGCTCCGAGTGGCTATAACTTTACAGGATGGAAGGCAAATGTGGGTGTGAAAGTCGGCGGTTCTACAAAGACAGCGGGTACATTGTTAGATGACGGTGTAACTATCCAAGACATTTCAAGTAATATCACTCTTACGGCTCAGTGGGAAGAAGAAGTAACTTACTCGGTGACGTATAATGCAAATGGAGCTACGGGAAGTGTGCCGACAGATGCTTCAAGTCCTTATTCTACTGGAGCAACCGTAACAGTGCTTGGTAAAAACACTTTAGCAAAAACTGATAACGGATTTGCCGGATGGCGTACAGCTACATCATCCGGCACATGGTATGTACCGGGTGAAACCTTTGCTATGGGATCTGCAAACGTAAATCTCTATGCGCAGTGGGTTGCAGAAGCAAGTTTAGTTTCAGGAACACTCTATCAGGCGGCAAATTTGAAATCTGCGGCTTTGACCAGTACATCTGCAGAATCGGATCGTTACAGAGCAGGTATTTCCTCAAACGGAGTATCCGAAATACTTGGTACCGGAATCGCAAACGCAACTGCTGGTCCGATGGAGTATAATACCATCTCCTCTACGACGGTGGGTGATGCGTCATTTACTTCAGTGTTGTATTTTAAAGGAACAGGTTCTGGAAGTCCTTCTGCAACAGGAACGACGATTCCGACTTCGCGCTCTATTAAATTCCGCGTTCCATCAAAAGGTACATTGCATCTCTATGTCAAAGGTCCTGGATCAATTAGTTTGATAAAATCCGGTGGTACCGCTGCGGTTATCGGTAGTGGAGATGCTAATGCTTATGTTACAACAGACGTAACAGCTGGCACCTATTATCTGTTTGCTACAGCTAGTAGCCGTTCTCTATATGGTTTGAAATTCGTAGAAGAATCATGTTCGGCGACGCAGCCGGGTACAATCGGCAAAGGTACGTTGAGCGGATGTACATTACGATTGACAGCAGCAGGTTCGCCTGCATCGAATAACACATGGTACTGGCAGTCGTCAGAAGACGGAATAGATAAGTCCGAAAGCGGCGCTACCAAAGATGTAACTTCTACCGGAACATATTACATTCGTTCGTATTGTACTACCGGTAGCGGTTGCTGGAGTGACGCTCGTTCGGTAACGGTGTCGGCTTCGGATTTGACTCCTGCAGCTCCGACGAATTTTACAGCAGGAAGTATATCGGCAACGGGTGCGACGTTCACCATTGCCGACGCCGGCAACGCCTCTTCCTATGATATCTATTATAGCACGTCTTCTACAGCTCCGACATCAGATGTTACTATTACATCAACGAGCAAGTCAAAGGCGGTAACCGGTTTAACATTCAATACAACATATTATGCTTGGGTGCGTGCTGTCTGCGGTTCTAACAAGAGCGACTGGGTGGCATTGTCTGGTAGCACCTTTACTACTTCTAACGCAGCTCCGACCAGTGCATCTATTTCTCCGTCGAACGGATGGATCTATGTGCCGGGTGAGACGATTACCTTGACTGCTTCGGCAGAAACGACCAATGCTTCAACCACCTATACATGGTATAGAGGAGCTACTATTGAGGCAGCCAAGGCAGCAGGTGTCATCCAAGCAGCAAGGACGGCTGCGGCTGGCGGTACGACTTACACGATTGCTTCGTGCAAGGCGGCTGACGCATATAAATACTGGGTGGAAATAAGCAATGGTACAGGTTATGAGACCTCGACTTCGTATGATATCAAGATCTATACCTTCTTCTTGTATGATAATACCCCCAGTGAGATTGGTGATTACACATTCTCCACGATTGACCGTGTAAACAACAAGATATCTGTAACTATTCCACTCTCGAACATCAACTACACATACCAATTCAAGGTATCGGATGGTTTGGGTACATGGTATGGTTGCAATGATGCTACCATCACGGGCTCTCATGCGTATTGGGATGGTCTTAATTCTACGGGTGATAATGTAGGTTTGACATCTTCGTTCGCGGATGATTATAAGATAGATTATTATTATAACTCGAATAATGTTGTCGTGACTTATCCTGTGCATAACCAAGCGGAAGATGTGAAGGTTTATTTCGATAATAGATTGACCGAAATGGAAAATATGTATATCCGTATCGGTCATGATGCCAACAGCAAAGCAAGCAGCGCGTTTACGCTTGTGCCGGGTACTGCGAACTTGTACGTAGGAACAACAACGAGCTTTAATGATTTCCACGCATGGTCGATTGCCGATAATACTGGTTGGACAGGTTCTAATACGATTTATCAGCCGTGGAATGATGGTGGTGTGAACAAGCCAGACAATGAATATGCCATTACCAAACAGACCAACTATCAACGTTATGTAGTTGACGAGACAATCAGTATTATCCCAACATCAGAGAATAATACCGAATATGGTTGTACGTATTGGAATGTAGATAAAGTGTCCGGCATGAAGACCGACCGCGTAACGATTAGCGATTACTCGAACGGAACGATTACCGTCAATTACGTGGATACCGAAGAGGAGGAGGCAAGTTTCACCAGCGGCTATGCCGACCTGGCGCATACGGTTAAGCTCACCTCTATCACCGCCGTGCCGAACACAGGTTATGACGCGGGCGCGATCACTATTAACGATGACGCGTATGAGACGAATTATGTAGTAACAGCCAATACAACCATCGCTGCTTCCTTCACGCCGCATGTATATAGCATTACTTATCTGGATAAAGGTGGTTCTGCATTCTCTGGAAGTCACGCAGATGGTTATCCGACGACGCATACCTATGCAACAGCCACAACGCTGAAGACCGCCAGCAAGACAGGTTACACTTTCGACGGCTGGTATGGTAATTCGGCCTGCACGGGTGCCCCGATGACTTCTATCGGAGCAACATCCATAACAGCCGATATTACTCTCTATGCTAAATGGACAGCTGCTGCAAGTTTGACTGCATTGGAGTGCAATACGTTGTATAAAGTGCCGGATATGATTCCTTCGGGTGCAAGTCTGACAAGTAGTGACCAATTCTTCGACGGATTGTCTACTAATACCAAGTTTGAACTGATTGGTTCCGGCTCCGATGAGACAACTCCGAAAGTAAATAACAGTTCATCCAATGACAAAACTATTGATGGTATCACATTTGATGATGGATCCATGTGGTTTAAGGGAACTGCAAGTCTAACCAGCAATATCCCGACGACATTCGGTCTCTCGTTCATTGTTCCGGAAGGCGGAGGTAAATTGTATCTCTATTTTAGTGGCACAAGTACCAATATCAAATTAGCGAAGTCAGGCGAAGCGGGTTCTAAACCTTCTTGTCCGAACGGCTATGGAGCAGTAGATGTAACAGCCGGCACGTACTATCTATACGGCACAGGAACGAGTGCACCATATTGCTTCTATGGACTGAAACTCTGTTCTACCTATTCGGTTTCTATTACAACGAACAACACAACTAAAACATCAGGAGAAACAGGTTCAACTGCAGCGGTGAACGGCAAGGCCTATACGGCGATCTTTACTGCCAATACGGGTTATACTTTGCCGAGCGATGTGACGGTAACTATCGGCGATGTTGCACAGACCGAAGGCACAGGTTACACATGGACTGTTTCTGATGGTACAGGTACACTGACCATTCCGGCAGCGAAAGTGACGGGCGCGATAGCAATTTCCGTAAGCGGTATTGCGGCGGCGACTTATACGGTGACGTATAATGCGCAGGGCGGTAGTGTGACGCCAAGCAGCGAGACGGTGAGCACAGCTACTTTGCCGACACCGACACATGCAAGCCTGACTTTCGACGGATGGTATAAGACCGACGGAACGAAAGTAACGGCTCCGTTTAGCCCGACAGGGGATATTACTTTGTATGCACGGTGGTCAGAGACTTGCTCCGGCGGAGGCGGAGGAGGAAGTGATCCTGTTTTGGGAATAGGGGTATCTGAGGTAACTACATCATCATTTTTAACAACCTATGTGACAGAGGGAATAACTATATCTTCGGATCAGAGTTGGGTCAGTGACAAAAATATTGATGGAGCTGTTGTTCTTGAAAGTTCCGGTACTTACAATACAAATTATTTAGAGGTTTTATCTTCTGAGGCTGCTATCTCAAAAGTTAGTTTTCTCTTAACAGGAAATGGCACTGACAAATCATTACAACCAGTAGTATTTGGATGGGCAACCTCCGCTTCCTCTGCTTCGGCTGCCACATATAGAATATTAGAAGCGGAGACTGTTTCTAATAAAGGCTATACTAATGCAGAGTGGTTTACTTATGATTTTAGTGAGTCTAATGTGAAATGTATCCATATCTATAAAAATTCAAAGAACATAAGTTCGGCGGATCCTGCATATACTGGGTCTTCAACAGCCTTAGGTGGTTCAAATACAATATGGGTATATGGTGTTAAAATATGGTTAAATGGCTCTGGCGGAAGCAGCAGTGCATGCCATAAGGTACTGTATCATGGTAATGGGGCGACGAGCGGATATATCTATGACCCGGCTGTTTATGACGATGGCGATGGTCCAACCGTATTGGGTAATGTTGAGGCAAACGGAGTGCCTTTTGTGAAAGCAGGGCAGACCTTCCAAGGTTGGGCAGAAGGTTCAGATCACGCGCCGCAGGTACTGTGGATTATACGGTAGCTTCTATTGCAGCGGGTACTGCAAGTATTACAGATATAGATGGTGATGTTGACCTCTATGCTGTTTGGAGCAGTTGTACCGCGCCTACAACGGCATTTGCAAATGGTAGTTATACTATCGGTGGTAGCGCATTGGATTTGAGTACATTAATCAGCAGTAAACAAGGCGATGGTACTATCACTTATGCGGTAACTGATGCTAATGGTACTGGTGCTTCCATTGCCGGTGGTACATCGTTCACGGCTACCATAGCAGGAACGGCTACTGTAACAGCAACTCAAGCCGCTGATGGTGGCTACTGCGAGAAAGTGATGGATGCTACTATCACGGTTATCGATCCTGCTACGCCAATCATCACATGGACATTAGCCGTCGGATCAACTACATGGGCATGTACTCCTCATACAGAAGACGAGACGAATATTACCAGCGTTTCTCATAGTGCTCCAAGCGGTACAATTGATACTGGAAACGGAACCGGAGACAGAACGGCAAAGATAAATATTGACTCGGATGTAGCAGACTTGTTAAATAATCCGACTAATTACATTACCTTTACATTTAATGTAGCCTGCAATAAAAAACTGACGCCGGACAGCGTTGTAATGAAAGTTGCCAATGTTGGTAGTAGCTCAGGAAATAACGAAACGTACAAAGCTGTATTGTCTGATAATTACGGACATGGTATATCTGCAGCTTTGTGTCCTACAGAAGACGGCAAATTATTTAAACTACAAATAGACAATGAAGACGAGGTGTACTTCCAAGGCGATGTCACACTGAAAGTATGGGCATGGAATACAAAGAGCAGTAATAAAGCGACTGCATTCCGTTTCGGCAACCTTGTGAAGATTGTAGGTACAATTGCTAACCAAGCCACACCGGCGGCGACAATCACATGGACGAAACAACCGGCGGGCGGTCTGTCCGGTACGAACGAGACGGTGACGGCTGTCAGCTCGGACGGTTCGGCTGTGACGATTACCAGCAATAACGGTTCTGTAGCTACTGTAGCAGGATCGACGGTAAGTTATGTGGGAGTAGGTAGCACCTATTTAATTGCGAGCGGTACGGATGCGTGCGGAAACACGATGGTTTCTGTGAACTCGGATAACTTCACCGTCATCGGTGCGTATAACCTGACGTACAACAAAAACGGCGGCGGTGTGGGAACCATGAATGCCAATGAAACAGGTGTACACTACGCTGTAGTTGCAGAGAATGAGTTTACCGCTCCGGACGGCAAAACGTTCTTCGGATGGAATACTGCAGCTAATGGCAGCGGCGACAGTTATCAGCCGGGCGACGCCATAGAGTTAAGCGCCAACACTACGCTGTATGCGCAGTGGGGTACAGAGCTTACGGCTACGTGGAGCGTGACAAAGGTAGATAGCAAACTCTATCGCGGCGGTGGCGGTTACAGCGTGACCGTTTATCTGGACCAAGCGGACTGGGATGTAAGCGGCGACGAGGAAGCCTTGGAACTGACGGCTACCGAAGGCGTGACGCTGAAGAATATCGTCAAGAGCATCAACGGCTCCGACAAGGCACAAGTGACAGCAGACTTCGATATCACTACCGGCGTGGATGCTGATGCAACATCGATCACCTTCACCCTCTTCGTTCCTGCCGCAGGCACTTATTCTTCGGCAGAGCTGCCTCATAATGAGGGGTTGACAAGTTGTGCGGCTACAGATGGCGAGGTATATTACTCCTATACAATCAGTAGCACATCTGCGGTTACAGATGCTAAAGCTACAGGCGGAACCTTCACAGCGTACAACAATACAGGTACATTGGGTTCAGCTAATGGATTCTATACATTAAGTGATAATGGCATTTCAAAAGCATACTTTTTGATTAATACTACCAATACTATCGCTATAGGAGACAAGATAGCAGTTACTACAAATAATCAAAAATACAAGGTATATACGGCTGATGGAACCGAAGTTGCAGATAATGTGTCTACATACTATACTGTTGTTGCGGATGCTGGAATAGCGGGTACCAATAGTTTTAAGATAGGTCGTTATAATAGCGACAATAAAACATTTAAGACATTTACAGTAACTTCCGCAGGCGGCAGCGGTGGCGAAACTCCTACTTTGAGTTGGACACCGGCATTGGCGAGTGACGGAGACTGGAACAGCACAGAGAGCCGTCTTGACAAAGAGACCGGAGATGCAGACTTTACGTTTACTGCAACGCAGGATAAGAACAGCCTCGGCGCGATCACGTATAGCAGTAATAATACCGCTGTAGCGACTGTCAATGCGACGACGGGTAAGGTACATATCGTAGGTGCAGCAGGCGAGGCAACGATTACGGCGACACTGGCAGCAAGCGGCTGTTTCGAAGAGGCTACGGCTACTTATACCATCAACGTAGTAGATAACTGTATCGACGAACCGGGTACAATCACTTCACGCGACCTCGGCTGTGAAGGAACAGAGATGACCGTTAGCGGACATACGGAACTAACTGGAGTAAGGTATCAATGGTATAAAGTAGGAAGCCCGGATGAAGCGATATCCGGTGCAACAAGTGCCACCTATACCGCTACGGCAGCCGGTGAGTACTACGTGATAGTAACGAATAGCGGAACAGGCCACTGCCCGATGGCTTCGACGAATACGGTTACGGTAACAGCCAAGGCTGCGGCTACGGCTACTAAGATTGTTGACAGTTGGTACGTGAAGAACGGTCGCCGTACACCGGATGTGGCTCTGGTTCAGAGCGAAAACGCAGAGAGCTTTACTGTGAAGAGCGGTTCAACAACTATATGGGAGAGTGCCGGAAGCACCAAGACGGGCTTTGGCGGTTGCGGTTTCCATATGGACGAGAATGGTATTATCTACCTGAACGGAACAACAGCAGAAGACGGTAGCGGCAACGCTCCAAGCGGACTGACTGGTGATGCAGACGTGACGCTGACAATCACAGCAATTGGTTGTGGTGGTAATGAATCGAAGGATATTACTATCCATTGTCAAGCATCAACTACCCGTAAGAGTATAGCCTTCGTGGTTGACGGAACGAAGGACGGTGCGTTTGATGCGGATAACGAGAGTCACTCTGTGAATACCGCATTGTATAAGTATCTGGATAACACGGTAAGCGGCGGAACGGGTGCATTTGACCTGACGGCACAGAATATCTACGCTACCACGGACGAGAAGGCTATCCGCGAGCATTATTCGCAGTTCGATGCTATCCTCATCACCGATGACCCGGGTACCAAAGAGACGCCGAGCGGCGACTATAAGACCAAGGGTTATGTGAATGCGTTCGGTACGATGGTGGATGTACGTCCTATACTGACGATGGAGGCGTATGTGAGTGCGCTGGCAAACTGGAAGACCAAAGGTATTGCCGGTGAGCCTACATCGCCAAATCCGCGTCAGTACGCATTGCGGTTGGAGTGCAAAGACCATGAAATATACAAAACAGGTCTGCCTAATCCGGCACCAGGAACGCACGTATGGGATGAAGTGATAGGCGGCGAGACCTATCGCAATGTGGTACTGGTGGATCATAACAAGAGCCCGTACACAGGCTTGGCGGATAATGAGGAGACGGCTGGTAATAAGTCTCCGGCATTGCAAGGATTCGACGGTACTGCTTCGGGTAGCCTGTTAGGTCTCGGACGTATATCGAATGGCTCACTGCAAGCGGCTATCGAACGTCAGGAAGAACCGGCGGCACGTCTGTTGGTATTCTCCATCCAAGCGAAGGCTCTGCCGAATGCGCTGACGGAGGAAGGAAAGATCGTGATAAAGAACATCCTGACGTACCTGCTCAAGACCAACATGGAGGAGGTGGACGACTGTTCAAACTACTTCACCGGAAAGATCGATGATGACTGGAGCAAGGCAGACAACTGGTCAAAGACCGAGCTGCCGTCCAGCGAGGCGAAAGTACGAATCCTCACACCGTGCGTGATAGGTGTAGGAACTACCGCCCGCGTAGCGCAAGTAGAGATCGTAAGCAGCGGAAAGAGCAGTATTCGTAATACAGGAAAAGGTTCTGCGGATTGTGACGGTGCATTGACCATCAGTGCAGGCGGTTCGCTGATAGTAGGCGGCAAAATCCGTAAGGCAGAAGCTCCGCATTTCGGTGCTGATGATCTGATGCCGATGGATGATCCGTCGAAACTGATCATCAATACCGGCAGCACGGCACAAGCGGCATTGATCTTCGATAACGACGATGCAGATACGAAGGCAACGGTGAACCTGTACAGCCTTGGACGCAAGCAGAGCAGTTACCAATACCAATACTTCGCAGTTCCGATGGAGGTAGTGCCGGTTAATCCGACCTTCGCCAACGAGACACACGGCGGTACGGGTATCTATACCTACGTATATAATGAGGCTACATCCGGTTGGGAACGCCGCAGATACTACGATGATCTGTTTGCTTTCGAGGGCTTGGGTATCACGACGAAGTCCACAGATCCAATGAACTACACGATGACCGGAAACCTCGCTTCGACGGCTACGAAAGAAATCACGCTGACGCATGACGGCGCAGGTCTGAACCTGATAGGCAACAGCTGGATGGCACCGATTCAGATTGGAGCACTGGCGGAAGATAACGCGGGTTTGGATAACCAGACGGTATATATCTATTGCGCAGGCCGTGATGCAGTCAAAGGTGAAGCTACTTCCGGTGACACAGAGACCGCCGGTCAATGGCTGGCCGTGCCGTTCGAAGCTGCTTCCTTCGAGACATGGAAAGCCGCAGGCAAACTGAGTGTCATTCCGGCAATGCAGGCATTCCAAATCAAGGTTGACGCTGAGGCTACACTGACCTTGGACTACGACAAAGTGGTTCGCGGAAGTACAAATGACCTGAATGCCAAACTGCGTGCTCCGGGTCGTCGCATAGCCGCCAATGAGGTGACGATGACCAATATCCGCGTAGCGGACAGCAAGACGCATACGGACCTCAGCTTGTTCGAGGGCGACCGCTTCAGCGAGGCGTTCGATAACGGATGGGAAGCAGAGTACATGAATGGTGATGGCCGCTCGGCGAAGTTGTATGCCGAGACCGAAGCCGGACAGATGGCAGTAGCAGCTATGTACGATTACGAAGGTACGGTAGTTGGTTTCGCGCCGGGCCAAGAAACGGAATATACGTTCAGCTTTATGGGCGAGGATAACGGCTATTATCTCAACGATATCAAGCTAAAGAACTCCGTCCGCATCAGCGAAGGCGAGACCTATACCTTCACTTACGAGGAAGGCGATGCCGCTAACCGCTTCTACATCAGCCGTACGGCCATCAATGCACCGGAAGTGCCTACTGGTATGGAGAATCTGGATGCTGCTGCTCCGAGAGTACAGAAAATCATTTATAACGACAAGTTGTATATCATCCGAGGAGGAAGATTGTATGACGCAACAGGAAAGGTAGTTAAGTAATGATTGAGTGTTGAATGTTTAGAGTTTAGAGAAAGGAAAAGCATTATGAAAAGCATTATGAAAACTATCATGCGTAATACAAAATTAGTGATGATCCTGGCTTTCCTGCCGGCGCTGCTTAGCGCCGTGCAGGCGCAAGCCGTGGATTATAAGAGCACGTACAAAGGAGTGAGATACGAGCAACCGTGTCAGCACGTGGAGTATAAAGTAGCCACGACGGCTACTGCTCCGATGGCGGGTTTCCAATCCACGAGTGCTTATTCCGGCCAGTTTAGTACCGGAGAGCAATTTACGCTCAATAGCGATGGAACCGTGAATAGCGCAGCATACGGGATAGGTTCAAGACATCCGGGAAGTATCCGAAGAGCAGGGTCGAATATCAATAACCCGGATGATCCGGATGATTCGGATGATCCGGATGATGAGAAAGATGATGGTAACACTCCCCTCGGCGATGCGGTACTGCCGTTGCTGATGATGTCCCTCGCGTTCTGCGGCTACCTCTATCTCCGCCGCAAACGCTCTGAGGCTTAATGGATTAGAGGATTAGTGGATAAAACAATAGCCTGCAGGTGATGAACTTGCAGGCTATTATCATTCGGTGGTGTCTTTTAGAAGCGATAGGATGCACCGATAAGAGCACTGATGCCATGGCTATGGAAACCGTAGTAGATCTCGTTCTTGCGATGGATGAAGTTCTCCAGCTGCAAGAAGAGCGTCAGGTTCGGTTTGGGTTCCGGGCGCAAAACTTGCCCTCCGTCGCTTTTCACCTTTAATCTCTCGCTTTTACTACCCACCCACATCTCATACTGCACACCAAGGTTGAGGTTGATGCGCGGTTTGAGGGTATATTGGGAATAGGTGTTGTTTGTTGTATCAAACGCCAGTGCGCGGCGACTACCCTCAAAACGGTTCTCCGAATAGAGCGACCAGTGTTTGTCAATCCTGCCGTCCACACGGAAGCCCAGACGCCAATCCGGACGATCGTACACCGTAGTATCTCCGCTCCAGAGGAAATAATCGGCATCGATATTCACGCGTACATAATCGCGGTAATGGTAATTCAGTTGCGCGCCGATCTTGCCGCGGTTATAATTGGTGTAGAAGAAATCAAACTCGCCGTTGTTATAAACCCATACCTCTTCATCGTTCATGCGTGCGTAGCCTCCGTGAATCTCGACAAACAGATCCCGATAGGGCCGGATGCGCAGACCGAGTTCGCCATCAACCGGCACGTAGGTCGCCGGATGATGCTCCATGATACCATCCGTGATCCTGCGATAGCGGTTGTTCTCCATGAACTCCTGCAGGTTACCATATCCGTGACGCCCTGTGACGTCCGCATAGATAGTGAGCCATTGTTTCGCCACTTGTGCCTCGAAATAGACGTGCGGCGAAGGAGCAAAAGTGATGTTCTCCGTGCCGGAGAGACTATTTCGCCCGCAGCCGATATTCATATCCAAGTTCACGCCCGCGTGTACCTGCACGCGCTTTCCTATATACGCGTAATAAGGCTCGATGCGGAAGTTATGACGGCTGTTATAGAGCGAAGGGTCGATATTCTTAGCGAGGTCGCCGCTGAGTTGCATGAAGTTATTCTGCATATAGAACTTGGCTCCCACATGATGCGCGTCGGAATGCCAATCGAAGGAAGCTTTCGTGCGGAGCTGATGCTCGCTGACGGCATTCGCTTTTGCGAAGATCTGATAGCCCGTTTGCGCCATGTACTGCACATCCTGTTTGGCATTCGCCTTGACACCGAAGAAAACCTCTGCCATCCATAGACTTGTGTTGTTTTTCGGTCTTGCCGGATCGTACAGGTCGCCGTAACGGTGGTAATAGATATTTCCGCCGTTGACGCCGAAATAGAGATCGCAGGTAGAGAAAGGATGCGTGAAATTGAGCCCAACCTTGGTCTTGCTCAGCATCATCTCTCTGCACCACTCGCCGTCATGATGGGCAAACACATCGAGGATCGATTTCTTGCCGTCATCCAAATGGTACCCGAAATCGAGGCGTGTGAGCGGATGACCGAGCGCCCCGCGGATAAATCCGTTATAAGGCTTCGAGGGTTCAAACCGCGTAGGCTGCGAGAGCATCGGATTAATCGCTGCCTCCGGGGATACCTGCACCGTATAAGTGGAGTACTCCACGGGCGCCGGTTCGATAGTCGTTTCCACGACGGCAGGTTTGGTTGCCACTTTGCCTGCCGCCTGAATGACAGGCTGAAAATCGCGCTCTACGGTCACGGAGCGGTTGAGGGCGGAGTCCTGCTGTGCATTAACGCACAGTGCAGTGAGCATCATCATCGATATACCGATATACCGATATACCATTATATCGAAATTAGTCTTCATTTTCATAACTCTCCTCCTTTTCTTCTACAGGTTGTTCGAGTTGGTTGAGCACGACGATGCGCTCCACGATGAGCGTCTGTATATCATCATTCGTACGGGTGTAGTTCTGCTGGAGCACTAAGAGGTACTGCCGTGCCTGGAACAGTTCTCCGCGGTCGCGGTAGATGTCGCTCAGGAGAATGAGTGCGCGCGCGAGCCAGTACTGCTGCTGCGTATTCATCTGGGTGAACTGCATGATTTGTGCTTCGGCTTCGTCTAACTGCTGCGCTTGGTAATAACTGAGCGCCAACAGGTATTTCGCCTCTGCGCCTTGCGCTGTGCGTACCTCGTTGGAAAGGGTCTTGAGATCCGGCTGTGCCTGGTTCCATTGACCAAGACCGATGTACGCTTTCGCGCGGCAGTAGAGCGCTTCGCTCCTGATGTCCTCGCTCAGAGGCTGGTCGCTGAGGATCTGGTTAGCTATGTCAATAGCCGCCTGATGACGCCCCAAGGCTTGCGAACAGCGCAGGATACCGAGTCGTGCGACAGCAGTCTTCTCGCTACCGGAAGCCAAGGCGTGCATTCGATAGAAAGCCTCCAACGCGCAGTTATAATCCGCCTTGTCATAACAGATCTCCGCTACGCGCGTAGCCGCCTCTTCCTGATAAGGGTTAGCGTTCATCTCCGCCAGTACGATATAGTGATTCAGCGCTTCGCTGCTCTTGCCGAGGCGATAATAGGAGTCCGCGAGGTAATAACGCGCCGAGGTGCAATACCGTCCTCCGGCGCAGTACTGCGTGAGGTAATTGCTGAGGCTGACAGTCGCTTTCTGATAATCCGCCTGCATATACTGCATCTCTGCCGAGGCATAGAGTAGCGAATCCTCCTGCGTAGTGACGGTCATATTGATCTTCGCAAGGTTCTTTGTGTACGCCATGTATTCATCCACGCGTCCTGCCTCCACATAGAGTGCCTGCAGTGCGTCGAGGGCGGTGTAAGCCTCTTCCGTAGCCGGATATTTCTCAATCGTACGGCGGTAAGCGACTATCGCATCGTCGTTCATATGCAGGTTACGGAAGATCATTGCGCGTTCGAGCGAAGCCTTGCGCGCCAGCGGCGAATGGGGATAGGCGTTGAGCAGTTGCTCATAAGTGGCAATAGCTCCTCTCTCGTCGTCCAGTTGCAGTTGTGCCCGTGCGGTCTCATACACACCATCATCCGCATAATCGGATTTAGGATATCGCTTAGCCAGTTCGCTGAGCACGTTGATTTTCTCTCCGTACTTATGCTGCAGACCCAACGCGAGACCGCGTTGGAAGAGTGCATAGTCGGTTCCGGCGGACTGGAGCTTGCTCACCTGCGAGTAATAAGTAATCGCTTGGGAGAACTGACGGCTGTTGAAATAGCAGTCGCCGATACGGTTGAGCGCATCGGCATACGTCGGTTCAGAGACTAATGCCGCATCTATATAGAGCGAGAAAGCCTCACGCGCTTTGTCGTATTTGGATTGCGAGAAAGCGCAGTAACCGTCCAGATAGCGGGCGATGCTGTAGTTCGCCGAACGCTTGGCGTCTGGGCGTGCGAAGAAAGTATTCAGGTCCGCTTCGCAGTTTTCGTAGTTACGCAGACGATAGTTCGCCTCCGCGCGTAGGTAATACGCTTCGGTCGTATAGCGGTCCGACTCGGTGGCATGGCTCACCACCTCCGTCGTCCATTTGACCGCCTGCTGCATCTTGCCTTGCAGGAAATGGTCTGCGCCTAACTGATAGCGCAAGTACTGCTTGGTCTCCAGCATCTGAGGCGTAGGATGGTCAATCGAATCCAATACCCCGATCGCCGCTGCGTAGTTCTTACTGCGCATCAACGCATCGGAGAGCAACTGATAGATGCGGCTCTCGTGCTTGGAGTCCGGAAACTGCTTGAGAAAATCATTGAAGGCGGTAACCGATTCGCCTAACGCGCTCGAACTCTGATAAGTACAGAGGGCATAGTTATATGCCGCCTCTTCGGTGATGGCCGGTGTGAGGGCGTAGTTGGCTGCGGCTTGATAGAACAGCTTGGCTTGCTCGGGTTGAGCGAGTTGCACATACGCGTTCGCCATCGTCAGGCAGGCTGCCTCGGAGATGGTATCTTTCTCTTGCTTGACCTGCTTGAGTGATTGTACGGCGGCAGCGTATTCGCCTAACTGATACTCCGCGGCTCCTAACATGTATATATCCCCGCGTAGGAGCTCTTCTTTCAACCCGTTCGCGGTAGTACGATAGGTACGCAGGTGCTCCACTGCCGAAGCGTACTCGCCTCTGTGGAAATATATCTCACCTAAGATACGATGCAGTTCTCCGTTGTTAGGGCTGTCCGGATAGTCGCGAAGCAGCTTTTCGGCACGCTCACCCACCCCTTCGTAGTTACCCTGTGCATAATAAATCTGCACGAGGTAATAGGGAACGGTCTTGGCATAGGCGGGTTCGTTCTCCAGTTGGAGCAAAGCCGGCAGCGCTTTGTCGTACTTCTCCATCTTGTACATGCAGTACGCGTAGTAATATGTTCCGCGCGTAGCATAGCGGTTGTCGGACTTACCGAGTTGGGCGAAATAGATCGATGCCCGCTGATACTCCTGTTGCATCAGATAGGCATATCCGCGATAGAACGAATAGTCCGTCTGGTGGGGTCTCGTCAGTGCCTTCGCTTCCACTTGCTCGAGGATCTTCAGACCCTGCTTGTAATGACCTTTCTCCACCTGCAAAACGCCCTGCATGAAATTCACCTCGTCCGCAAACGTGGTGTAAGGGAAGGCGACCAAGTACGCCTTCAGATCCCGCTGCAGCAACTTATCCCGCCCGTCGAAACGCGCGGAGAGAGCATTGTATTGCTGCTCCATTTCGCTCGTTTGAGCGAAGGCGGGACTAAGGACAAAGGACAAAAGACAAAGGACTAAAATGAACCTGCCCATAGTAACAAGTCTTTTGTCTTTTAGTGAAACGGTCTTTTGTCTTTTAGCGAAGCGGTCCATTAGCGTGCTAATTTGATTTCATTCCACATCTCCAGCAGCATCTCCTGGCTGTCACCTGCATCGTGCATGAGGGCGCAGCGGTCGATGATACTCTTGTCGGCATAATAAACCGGATTGAGGTGAAGGGCGTGCGGGTCCAGCATCTCTCCTTCTACCTCAATGGGAGCGTCGCCGAAGAAATAAGAAGCGTCCACGGTCTCGGGCCATTCCTCGTCGTCATTCATCTCTTCGAGGATCTCAGCTGCTGCCAACTCGCCGCCGCAGCAGGATACATAACCGATCTCGTCCATGTTAGCGAGAGCGTTCTCCGCCTTGCACATATAATCGATGAAATAGGTAGCGGCTTTGACGTTCTTCGCATATTTCGGGATTACCCATCCGTCGAACCAAACATTCGAACCTTCTTGCGGTACGATATAATCGAGCATGACACCCATTTCGGCTGCCTCTTCGATAGCGAACTGAGCGTCTCCGGACCAGGAGAGGTTGAGCCATGCTTTGCCTTTGGTCATCTCCTCTTTTCCGAAGTCCACTTCCCAACCGCAGATTTGTTTTTTAGCATTGAGGAGCACCTCTTTGACAGCCGCTACGCGCTCGGGAGTGATGTCGCGAACGAGTTCATCGCGCGTCACTTCGCCGCGCTCGATAGCATCTGCATAGGCGTAGAGAACCAATACCGAATACACATCGCGGAACGCATCTTTCATGAGGATTCGGTTTTCAAATTTCGGGTCCAGAACAGCAGCCCAGCTCTGCAGGTCCTCGCGGTTGACGAACTGCGGGTTATAGATAAATCCGGTTGTGCCCCACATGTATCCTGCGGTATAATCGCTTACCGTCACGTCGGCTGAAGGCGCCATCTGTTGGAACTTAGCGGTTACGAACGGCGATATATTATCGAAATAATAGATTGAGTCTGCAATCAGATCTTTCTGAATCGGCAGAATCAGACCTTTCTTGAGCATACGCTCGATGATATACTCCGACGGGCAGAACACGTCGTAGTCCTCGTGTCCCACTTCAATCTTGGTCAACGCGGTCTCGTTGATGTCGAACGTCTCATAAACGAGTTCCACTTTCTCCCCTGTCTGCTCAAAATACCACTGCTCGAAATTCTCTTTGACGTCCTCGTTGATGTAGTCCGCCCAGTTGAGCACTTTGAGTTGATGCGCACGGTCCGAACCGCCGCAGGAAACCAAGGAAAGTACAAAGGTACAAAGTACAAAGTACAAAGAAATGTTCTTTTTCATTTTTCTTCTTGTTTTGAATTACGTATATTGATATAAATTAGTACGGTCAACATGACCAGCAAGATGATCGTGAAGAGGGGTCGCAGTTCCGGCGTCAAACCGCCCTTACGCGCGTCCGAATAAATAAAGGTAGAGAGCGTCTCTAATCCTCCGCTTCCTTTGGTGAAGAAAGTGACGCCGAAATCATCGACGGAGAGGGTGAGCGCCAAGATGAATCCGGAGAGCATGCCCGGCCATAGTTCGGGCAGCATCACCATACGGAGCGCTTGTGCGGGTGTGGCGCCGAGGTCCAGCGCTGCTTCGTAGGTGTTGGGGTTCATCCGGCTCAAACGCGGCAGTACGCTCAGCACGACATATGGCGTACAGAACACCACATGGGCGATGCAGACAGTAGTAAGTCCCTGACTCATTCCCAACGCCACAAACAGCAGGAAGAGCGATATACCTGTAATGATATCGGGGTTGATCATCGGCACAGAGTTCAGGAAACTGACCATCTTACGGCTTCTTGCACGCATGTTGTAAATACCGATAGCTGCCAAGGTACCTAATATGGTTGAACAAACGGCAGCGATGAGGGCGATGATGAGGGTGTACAGCATCGCGCTGTTCAAACCCGCGTCCGCTTTGCCTGTGAAAAGGTTTGCATAGAGGTCCATCGAGAAGCCCGTCCAGTTACCCAGCACTTTGCTTTTCGTGAAGGAGAAAACGGCGATGAGGGCAATCGGGGCATAGAGCACCAAGAGCAAGATCCAGAGGTACGCTTGCGACACATAATGTCTGCGCAGACCCATCCGTTTGCGGCGCAGCATCTCCTGCTCCACGCTCGACAGGCTCTTCTCTTTTCGGCGGCAATACACCACGTAGCCGCCGTACATGGCGGTTCCAGCGATCACCAGCCCTGCCAACAACCACCAAATCCATCCTTGGCTGCGGCGTGCGTCCACTTGCTCATGCAGGTACGCCTCAAACGTACTATACGCATTGCCAACCATCACCCGCTGCGCGCGGTTCTTAATGGGTTTATTATTACGCCAAACGGTCCATCTCACATTCCCCGCGTCTGTATAACTATAGATACTATCGTATCTATCAGCCAATCTTGGCTGATACCCATCCGCGAAGACGAAATCCAAGTCCGTCTCTGTCAGCGGAACGGTCTGGATTGTGATGTTCACTTTCTGTCCTGCGTAGCTCTCCGGGAAGTCCGTTAGCAGTTTGTTCTCTTCTGCTGTGCCTACTTTCAGTTCGTAGGTCAGATTCGACTGCGCTTGGCAAATTGAAAATTGAAAACTGAAAATTGAAAAGAGTAGAAGGATTAGTCCTTTCACCTTTAACCTTTCACTTATCATACCAGTCCCCCTCCTTTCTCGCCTTCACTGTCATTTTCGCCGAAGAACGACGTCAGACCGATGATAATCAAAAGTACCAGACTCAACACCGCGCCATAGTTCAACAAATCCGTGGTGGTGATATAATCCTGAATGAGGCTACCGAACAGCTTGATATTATTATGCGTCAGCAGCTCCGCGATTGCAAAGGTGGAGACGGTCGGCATAAACACCATCACCACGCCGCTATACACGCCTGGCATACTGAGCGGTACAATCACTTTCCAGAAACTCTGCCATCTGCTGGCACCTAAGTCCTGCGCTGCTTCGACGAGCGAGTTATCCATTTTCTGCAGGGTGTTATAGATGGGGTAGATCATGAACGGCAGGTAGTCGTAACACAAACCGAACAGCAGTGCTCCTTCGCCCAAAGGCAAACCGCACATATTGAATAGTTCCACCGTCGCTACCGTACGCAGCAGAAAATTGATCCACATCGGCAGGATGAACAGCATCGCCATCACTTTAGGCGTCTTGAAATCTTCCTGCGCCATGATATATGCTGCCGGATATCCGATCAGCAGACAGATGACGGTATTGAAAACCGCGATCATGAGCGAATAGAGAAAAGTCTGGATAGCTTCGCTATGTGTAAAGAACTTTGCGAAGTTATGCAGCGTGAAATGCCCTTGTATATCCGTGAAGGCATAGACGCCCACCAGGATCAGCGGCAGCACGACGAACATCGCCATGAAAGCGACATAAGGCCAAGCCCATGTGCGGCGCGAAGAGGCTATTTGAATAATCTTATTCATTGCTTTCAATTTTCAATTGTCAACTTTCAACTGCTGAAAGCAAAATATCATTCTTCGGTATGACGATACCCACGCGGTCACCGTCGTCCCACACATCATTCGTGTTCACAAAGAAGTCATACCCCGTGTCGGTACGAATAGTGAGGTGGAAATGGTTGCCCTTGAAGAGGATAAAATGCACCTCGCCCGACAGTGTTCCTTCTTCCTCGTAGTCCTGCAAATCGATAGAACGGAAAGGTACGCGCACAACTACTTTGTCGCCGGCTGCGAAACGGGCTACTTGCTCTTCGTTCACCTCCCATTCGGCTCCTAAGAAACGCACTTTGCCGTTCTTGAGAACTTCGCCATCCAGATAATTGTAGAGGTAGTGCTCTTTCTTCATAATCTGGATATCCTCGGGTTTGACGAGCATACCGATCTCTGTTCCCGGCAGGTACTCATGATAATCCTGAATGAGAAACTCATAGTTATCGGGTGTCAGGACACGCATCTCGTAATGCACGCCTTTGAAGATACAACTCTGCACTACGCCATACCATTTCGTGAACTTGCCTTTGGGCACGCGGTCTTCGGCATCGTCCTCTTCGTTAGCAACGACTTTGCCGCGTTTCTCATCTTCCTTGCGCCAAACATAAATATCTTCCGGACGAATGACTACGTCCACGGGGTTGTTCTCTCCGAAACCGGTGTCGATACAATCGAACACCTGTCCGCAGAACTGCACTTTCTTATCTTTGATCATCGTGCCGGAGAGGATATTGCTCTCACCGATAAAATCGGCTACAAAGCAGTTCTGCGGCTCGTTGTAAATATCTGTCGGAGTACCGATTTGTTGAATCTTTCCTTCGCTCATTACTACCACACGGTCGCTCAGCGTCAACGCCTCTTCTTGGTCGTGGGTGACGTAAATAAAGGTGATGCCCAATTGTTCGTGCAGCTCCTTCAACTCGATCTGCATATCGTGCCGCATCTTCAAATCCAGAGCGCTCAAGGGTTCATCTAATAACAGCACTTCCGGCTTGTTCACGATAGCGCGAGCTATCGCTACACGTTGCTGCTGACCACCGGAGAGCGTATCTACTTTACGCTCCTCGTAGCCCGTCAGGTTCGCCATTTTGAGCGCCTGACGCACTTTCTTCTTAATCGTCGCCGGGTCCTCTTTCTTCAACTTCAGACCAAAAGCAACGTTGTTGAATACATTCAAATGGGGAAACAGAGCGTACTTCTGGAACACGGTGTTCACGGGACGCTTGTACGGAGGAGTCTTGGTTACATCCTCGCCTTTGAGTAGTATCTCGCCTGAACTGGCGACTTGAAAACCGGCTATACAACGAAGCAACGTTGTTTTGCCGCAGCCCGAAGGGCCTAAGATGGTGACGAACTCACCTTTTTTCACTTGGAGGTTAACATCATCCAATGCATACTTACCATCTTCGAACTGCTTCGAAACATGGTTCACCTCAATAATAAAATCCGATTTTGCCATTTCTTTTCATAAAAACACGCGCGTACTCGCGCAAAATACGCCGCAAAATTACAACTTTTTTTTTATATATGCAAATATTTGCATTAAAATCTTCTTTTTCTTGCATATTTGCAAAAAAAGTAGTACCTTTGCAGCCGAAAATTACAATTGGTACATGGTAAATGACAAAATGGCAAATCATCTTTTAATCATAAAAGATCTTCACGCTTCTATCGGCGGCAAGGAAATATTGAAGGGTGTGAACCTCGTTATTAATGAAGGCGAGGTGCATGCTATCATGGGACCCAACGGAGCGGGTAAGTCCACCCTCAGTGCGGTGTTAACGGGAAATCCGGCGTATGAAGTGACTTCGGGAGAAGTCTATCTGAAGGGAGAAAACCTTCTGGAAATGGCGCCTGAAGTGCGTGCTCGGGCGGGAGTGTTCCTCAGTTTTCAGTATCCCGTCGAGATTCCCGGAGTGAGTATGACCACGTTCATGCGTACTGCCATCAACGAGAAGCGGGCGTATGAAGGCAAAGAACCCCTTTCTGCCAAGGAGTTTCTGGCTTTGATGAGGGAAAAGAAAAAGCTCCTTGAGCTGCCCGATAAACTCAATAACCGCTCCGTGAACGAAGGCTTCTCCGGAGGTGAAAAGAAAAAGAACGAAATCTTCCAAATGGCGATGCTCGAGCCTTGTCTCTCTATCTTGGACGAGACCGATTCGGGGCTGGATATAGATGCCCTCCGTATCGTGGCGGAAGGGGTCAACCGTCTCAAAACGCCGCAAAACGCTTCGATAGTGATTACCCATTATCAGCGTCTCTTGGACTACATCGTCCCGGATTTTGTACATGTGTTGGCGGATGGCAGGATCGTCAAAACGGGCGATAAATCGCTGGCACTCGAACTCGAAGAGCATGGATATGAAAATCTCTAAAGGCGACATATTCGACCGCGTTTTTATCAACGAACCCGGACTGAACCTGCATATTGAACAGGAAGCCGGTTCGCAGGTGAAAATAGTGGTGATTAATCTCGAGAACCCGACATCTCCGGATCTCGAAATCTCGAATCAAATCTTCATTGAGCAACTCGGAGAAGGTTGCCAAACGGAGGTTTATGCCCTCGCTTTTCTGCATGGCGAGGAGAAAGTAACCACCGAGACGCATGTGCTCCATGCCGTCGGAGGCGGACGATCGAACCAGCTCGTCAAGTTCGTCCTGGATGACAATGCCCGCGGACGATTCATCGGAGACCTTAAGATTGCACAGGATGCCCAGCAGACAGAAGCACATCAGACCAACCGCAATCTGCTGCTCTCCGACACCGCCGAGATGCGTACACAGCCGCAGTTGGAAATCTACGCCGATGACGTGAAAGCTACGCATGGCGCTTCCACCGGACAACTCGACGAATCGGCTCTTTTCTACATGCAGCAGCGCGGTATTGATCCAAAAAAAGCGCGCCAACTGCTCGTTAACGCGTTTATGAAAGAAGTACTCAATAAAATCTCTGATGAAACCATCAAAGAGAACTTACTGAACGCGATTGATAGCGTAATCGAGGAGGCCTAACAGACTCGTTTTTTCTGTACTGTCACGGAAGACGCCCAGCGCTTCCGTGGCTTGTTTTTTATAGACGAGCATTTGTTGTACGGCATACTCGTCTCCTTTGAAACGCAGAACAAAAGCTTTGACTTCTTGCAGGGCCTTCTCTGTTTCTATGCTCTCGCTGTGTGCCGCCAATAACTCGCCTAACTCCCGGATATGTGCCGCCTCGGCTTGAGGAGCCCTGCGAAGGGCTTCAATTAACGGCAACGTCACTTTTCCGTCGCGAAGATCACTCATCGTCGGCTTGCCTATCTCTTCGAGATCGCTGTAATCGAAAATATCATCTTTAATCTGGAAGCATAAACCCAACAAACGTCCGTATTCACGAAGAGCTGTACGTTGCCTTTGGGTACAACCCGCACTCTCGACTCCCGCTTCGGCGCAGGCTTGAAAGAGTTGCGCGGTTTTCTGTTCAATCACCTGATAATAACGCTCCTCGTCAATCCACATCGATTGGCCCACATGCAGTTGTACCATCTCCCCGCTGCTGAGGCTTTTGCCTAAGTTCGACACAATCTCTAATATACGGATGTTTCGCACTTCAGCTATCAGACCGATTACTTTCGCCAACATGTAATCGCCTACCAGAACCGCCACTTTGTTGGTCCATTTGGCATGCACCGATGCCTTTCCGCGACGAGTGTCCGAACTATCGACTACGTCGTCATGAACCAAACTCGCCGTGTGAAGCAACTCCAACGCTACTGCCGAACGATGGGTCTTGTCCGTCACGGGATTGCATATCTGCGCAGCCAGTAACGTCAACAACGGACGCAGCTCTTTCCCGCGACGCGAACCGATATAGCGAAGCACTTCCTGCTGCAACTTATTGTCCGCACGCAATGAGCTCTCCATAATCCGCTCATACTGCTTCCATTCCGATTCTATCGGCCTCCGTATGTCTGTCAAACTTGTCATTATTCCAAAAAACGCTGCAAAGGTACTACTTTTTTTGCACATACGCAAATAAAATCGCCCCAAAATTTGCATATATGCAAAATTTGTTGTACCTTTGCAGCCGATTTTAAAATGGATTATTATGCGTAAATGGATTTTGACAGCATTTTTGTTGGCGACGATGATGATGCCGTTGATGGCGGAAGATGTGGTGTATATCACAACTGAGCAATTCCGCGAGCGGATTTTTGATTACAAAAACGAGAAAGACTGGAAGTTCAAGGGTAAGAAACCTTGTGTGATTGATTTCTATACGACCTGGTGTGGACCCTGCAAGCGCTTGGCGCCTATCATGGAGGAGTTGAGCCAGAAATACTGCGACAAAGTGGTGTTTTACAAAGCCGATACGGAGCGTGAACGTGAGTTGGCGTACGTCTTCGGCATCAATTCGATTCCGCAAGTACTCTATGTCCCTGTGGATGGTAAACCGATGTTACTCAAGGGCTTGTATCCGAAAGAGGAAATCGTTAAGATTATTGACGAGTTCTTGCTGGAGAAAAAGAAGTGAGATAGCCTCGCTGTAGGAACATTAAATATGCACGTTGAGTTCATTCTGTTGATATTATCGCTACTATTCTTCGTTAGCATTTTTGCGGACAAGATAGGGTATAAATACGGCGTACCGGCTCTATTGCTCTTTTTGACGGTCGGTATGTTTTTTGGTTCTCATGGGATTGCTGCGCTGATGGGAACCAGCAGTATCGAGATCAAGACCGATACAGCGCAAGCGCTGAGTACCGTAGCGATGTGTATCATCCTGTTCACGGGTGGTCTGGAGACCAAACTCAGCGATATCAAGTCCGTTCTCTTGCCCGGTATCACACTTGCAACCTTGGGGGTAATGATTACTTGTGCTATTACCGGCGTGATGATTTATTTTCTTTTCGGTTGGCTCAATGCGGTAACGACGGTGTCTATCTGGTTGGCATTGTTGATGGCAGCTACGATGTCGAGTACCGACAGCGCGAGTGTCTTCTCTGTCCTTCGTACGAACGGAATAGGCTTGAAACATAACTTACGTCCCTTGTTAGAACTGGAATCCGGTGCGAACGACCCGATGGCATATGTGCTGACGACTACGCTGATCAGCGTGGTGTTGAGCACCGACACGTTTGTCGGTATGGTACGTCCCGTAGAGACGCTGCCGATTATTCAGACGATCGTCATCCAGCTCGTCATGGGCACGGTGCTCGGTCTGGCTTTCGGAGAAGGGTTGGTCCTGCTCATGAGACGCGTCAAATTAGGGAACGAGGCGCTATACCCGATTATGATCCTGACCGCCTGTATCTTTATTTTTGCTATCACTTATTACCTTAAAGGTAATACATACCTCGCCGTCTATGTGGGAGGACTGATTATCGGAAATAATAAGTTCACCCGCAAAAGACAGACGAAATCGTTCTTTAATGGTTTGACTTGGCTTAGCCAGTTGGTGATGTTCCTGATGTTGGGTCTGATGGTAGAACCTGCGGAATTACTTCATTACCGCGTCTGGCTTCCTTGCCTGATTATCAGCATTGTGATGATTTTTATCTCCCGTCCGCTTGCTGTTTGGCTGTGTATGCTGCCTTTCCGTCAATACCACCAGCGTGACAAACTGCTGCTGAGTTGGGTGGGACTCAAAGGGGCTGTGCCGATCATCTTCGCGATCATGTGTAAGGCAGGCGGTATTCCCTTTGCGGACCTGATCTTCAATGTAGTGTTCCTCTGCACGATCGTTTCGCTGCTAGTACAAGGAACAACCTTGACGGTGGTAGCGAAGAAATTAGCATTGGACACCCCGGGAAGGGAGGCACGTTCGTTGGAGTATTTCGATCTGGACCTGCCCGACGAGATCCAATCATCCGCCCGTGAGGTGGAGGTGACCGAACGGATCTTGGCAAAAGGAAACACGCCCCGCGATATCGATATACCGCCTCACACCCTGATTATCATGGTGCGCAGAGCCGAGGATTTCTTTGTGCCGACGGGTGCAAGCGAGTTACAGGTGGGTGACAGACTGCTGGTTATCAGCGACACGGACGCAGAGGCAACCTATAAACAGATGACAGACGAGGCGGAAGAGGAGGCACTCTGGAGGGCACAAATGCGCGCGAAAATTAAGGAGCGATGGATGAAAATCACCGCTTGGATGCAAAGGAAATAACGACAAACGACTCAATGAATATGAAGAAGACCACCGTTTTCTTAACGGGTGCAACAGGCACCATGGGGTTTGCAGGAATGACAGAAATTCTTAAATACCCTGATCGCTATAAACTGCGTATTTTAGCTCGTCCGAGCAAGAAGAACAAAGAGTTACTTTCGCCAATCTTGGCGAAACATTCCGCCCTCCATGTTATCTGGGGAGACTTGACCAAGTACGATGATGTTCTGAAAGGTGTTTCGGGCGCAGATATCGTATTGCATGTAGGAGGTATGGTTTCTCCTCAGGCGGATTATCGCCCGAAAGCAACTTTGCGGACGAATATCACCGCAGCTGAGAACATCACCAAGGCCGTTCTTGCGCAACCCGAAGAACAGCAACCCAAAGTGGTGTATATCGGTTCGGTAGCCCAGATGGGTGACCGACGCGAGCCGCTTCATTGGGGACGTACAGGAGATCCAATCTGCGTCTCGGCGTACGACCATTATGGCCTCACCAAAGCCCTTGCTGAAAGGATCATTACCGATTCGGGTATCAAGACCTGGGTTTCGCTTCGTCAGTCGGGAATACTCTATCCGGCGATTCTCAAGAACTACGACCCGATTATGTTCCATGTGCCGATCCGCGGCGTGTTGGAGTGGGCTACAGTGGAGGACAGCGGACGTTTGCTTGAACGTGTGTGCCGACCGGAAGTACCTGCCGCTTTCTGGAAAAACTATTATAATATAGGATCGGGAAAGGAGTACCGCCTCTCTAACTATGAGTTTGAGTGCTTGCTGCTCGATTGTATCGGTTGCCCCAAACCCGAACAGATCTTCAATGCCAATTGGTTCACTACCCGTAATTTCCACGGAATGTGGTATATAGACGGCGATAAATTAGAGGAGTATTTGCATTTCCGTGCGAATGTGCCGGTGAAGGAGTATTTCGCGCAGATGGCGAAAGCAAAGTCTCTTCCGGCGGGAATCAAGTTCGCTGCCAAGACCCGCATTGCCAAACTCTTCCCGCATTGCGTCAAAGCGGCAATGTGGTTCATGGCAAACAGCAAAGAGCATGGTACACAGTGGTGGATTAAGAACAATGTCACCAAGCGTATCAACGCCTATTACGGTTCGATGGAGGCTTACCAAGCTATCCCGGATTGGGCACATTTCGATGTGAGCCATAACAGCGAGACGCCTGTTCTGCTGGATCATGGCTATGACGAGAGCAAGGATGTGGAGACGCTGACGGATGAAGAGTTGAATAAAGCAGCTGCTTTCCGAGGAGGTAAATACCTCGGTAACGACATGTGGCAGGACGCGAATGGTAATACGTTCAAGGCTGGACGCCGTCTGGTTCTGCTCGGCGGACACTGGTCTCCGTACGACATGCCGTATCCGTACGCGAGTGAACCGAAAGAGAAACAGGTGCCGTGGCATTGGGATAAGGTGGCCAAGCAAAACCCCTTCTTTGCGCAGTTATGGGCACCGCTTCACGATGCCAAGGAGGATAACATCTATGGACCGGAGGTATTTGAAGGCTGGGAATAATGTTTTTTGACGAATTAGCACTATCAGACGAAGTATTAGATGCACTGTGGGACATGCATTTCGATGAGTGTACCCCGGTGCAAGAGAAGGCGATTCCGGTGATTCTGGATCGCCGGGATGTGATTGCTTGTGCCCAGACAGGAACAGGCAAGACGGCAGCGTATATCCTGCCACTCCTGACCAATCTTGCTTTTGATGACCATGACCCGGATAAACTGAATGCCATCATCATGGCGCCGACAAGAGAGTTGGCGCAGCAGATAGATCAGCAAATGGAGGGCTTTGGCTATTACGTACCATTCTCGTCTGTTGCTATTTACGGAGGTAAAGATAATGGGGCGTGGGGTACGCAGGTAACCGGATTACAACGCGGAGCGGACATCGTCATCGCAACTCCCGGACGACTGCTCAGCCAAATGAATATCTATGATATTGACTTCTCCGGTGTCAAGTATTTTATTCTGGACGAAGCGGACCGAATGCTCGATATGGGCTTCTATGACGATATCATGACCATCGTGCGTAAGTTGCCGAAAGAGCGACAAACGATTATGTTCTCTGCTACGATGCCGCCGAAGATCCGTCAGTTGGCGAAGACCATCATGCATGATCCGGCGGAGGTACAGATAGCCGTTTCCCGTCCACCCGAGACAATCAAACAGATGCATGAGTTCGTGGATGAGAATAAGAAAGTGGAGGCAGTACTTGCTTGTCTGTCGGGCAAAGCCGGTCTTAAAAAGGTCATCATTTTTGCCGGAAAGAAACAGCGCGTCAAGGATCTCACGCGCACGTTACGCTCCTTAAAAATAGACGCGCGTGCGATGCATAGTGATTTGGAGCAGAACGAACGGGATCAGGTGATGCTTGATTTTCGGAATGGTAAGGTGGAGGTATTGGTGGCTACAGATGTCGTTTCCCGCGGTATTGACGTGACCGATGTGCCGCTGGTCATCAATTATGACGTACCGCACGATCCCGAGGATTATGTCCATCGTATCGGACGTACGGCGCGGGCAGAAAATAGCGGCGAAGCCATGACGCTGGTCTCACCGGATGATTTACATTATTGGAAAAGGATAGAGCGTTTTTTAGATCCTTCTAAAGCTTACGAATCCTCCACTCGTTCGGGTAAAGGTTATTCAGGCGGTTCCCGACGTTCTTCGCGAAACCGAGGGGGACACCCTCATAAGTCAAAAGGCAGAGACCGAGGGGCACATCGCTCAAAGTCAGCGCCTCAGTCCTAAGATACGACAGCGCTTGTTCGCGCGTCAATGGTATATTCGGAAAGGCTTCCTTACGGAGGTCTTTTTGCATACTCAAACTATGTTGCGGGGCGATACCCCGTCCGCGTTCTTCGCCCAGACCGAATCCCGTGGAGATACAGGTCAACTGGGTACTCATCCAGTCGATGATCTCTTTATACTTCATAGGATAAGCGGTAGCAAAACGATCCGAATAGCGGATAGCCCAGTCGTCGGGGTGCTGTAACCAACTCCGCATCACCGGCATATATTCCGGATGGGGCATGTTGGCAGCGTTCTTCGGGGTTTTGATCTTGACCATGTCCAACGGCTCGTCCTCGTTTTTGCGCAATGTGCATAGATAGAATCCTTCGCCTTTGGCTTTATGCGGATAGAAATGATAGCCCACTGTGCCTTCTGTTATACCCCAAGAAGGGTCGTAATCAATCGGAAGCACGTCCGCTCCTAAAGTCTCTGCCATCCATTCTACATTCTTCTCATTCTCCTCTTCGTTGAAGGTGCAGGTGGAGTATATCAGTAATCCGCCGGGTTTGAGGGCGTCCCATACATCCATCAGAATGCTTCGTTGACGCTCCGCACATTGTTTGACTGCGCGCAGACTCCATTCATTGCGTGCCTGCTCGTCCTTACGGAACATGCCTTCACCAGAGCAGGGTGCATCCACCAGAATACAATCGAACAGATGTTTGCACCGCTCGCCATATTCGGCTGCGCTGTTATGCGTCACGATCGTGTTGCCGTTCCCCCATTTCTGGATGTTCTCGCTCAGGATAAACACTCGTTGGCGCACCACTTCATTGCTCAGCAATAAACCATCCGAGCCCAAGTATTCGCTGATGAGCGTGCTTTTACCTCCTGGTGCAGCACAAAGATCCAAAACGATAGAAGAGGGGTTGAGATATTGTTCGAGAGCCTGCTGGAGAAACATCGAACTCGCTTCCTGCACATAATAACAACCGGCATGGAAAAGCGGGTCTAAAGTGAATTGGGGACGTTCGCTCAGGTAATAACCGTCAATATGCCAAGGTACCTCCTCGGTATCGCACGCGAACGTGAGAACATCTAATTTAGTATTGAGCCGAATAGAAGTTACGGGCTCCGTTTCCAGCGCCCGTAATAGTAGCTCAGCTTCATTTCCCATCTGCTGACGCATACTCTCTATGAAATCAACAGGTAACATGTACCGCGGGCGGGACTTGAACCCGCACAGCCATCACTGGCCAAAGGATTTTAAGTCCTTCGTGTCTACCGATTCCACCACCGCGGCTATCAAAATCGAGTACAAAGGTACAACATTTTTCCCATGTATGCAAGAAAAAATGATAGAAACGTTAAATTTTGCACATAAATAGTTAAAAGTGTCAATTTTTACACATAACTCTATAAAAAAAGTTGTATCTTTGCACGCATTTTGTATTTATGGCTAATAAACGTAAGATAATAAATGATCCGGTCTTCGGGTTTCTTTCCCTTCCCAATGAGTTGGTTTATGACGTGTTGCAGCACCCTTATGTGCAGCGCTTGAACCGTATCCGTCAGTTAGGATTATCCTATTTGGTGTACCCGGGTGCTATGCATAGCCGTTTCGGTCATTCGTTGGGCGCGATGCATCTTATGCAGGAGGCGATCAGTTCGCTGCGCATGAAGGGAGTGGATATAACGGAGCATGAAGCTACTTCGGCAATGATCGCTATCCTCCTGCACGATGTGGGACACGGACCATTTTCCCATGTATTGGAGCATACACTGGTGGATGGTGTGACGCACGAAGATATATCGCTGCTGATGATGGAGCGTATCAATGAGGACCTCTCGAAGGTACAAAGGGACGATGTACAAAGTACAATGGAGGGGAAACCGTTAGACACAGCTATCTCTATCTTTAAGAACGAATACCCGAAGCATTTCCTACATCAACTGATCAGCAGTCAGTTGGACGTGGACCGGATGGATTATCTTTGCCGCGACTCGTTCTTTACGGGCGTGCAGGAAGGGCGTGTAGCCAGTGAACGATTGCTAAAGATGCTCGATGTGCGCAATGATAAATTGGTGGTGCAGGTGAAAGGCATCTATTCGGTGGAGAAATTTCTGGTGGCGCGTAGGTTGATGTATTGGCAGGTCTATCTGCATAAGACTTCTGTAGCAGCGGAGCAACATCTGATTAAGATTCTCAGCCGAGCCAAAGAGTTGGCGAGAAAGAGCCAAGAGCAAGGAATCGAGAGTCAGGAACTCTTTTGCTCTCCGGCATTGCGTTATTTCCTATACCAACCGGTTTCTTTTGATATGTTTTCGCCTACCAGCGAAGCCTTGGAGCAATATGCTCTGCTGGACGATACTGATGTGCTTTGCGCTATCAAGGCGTGGATTTCGGGCAGCGACAAGGTGCTCAGTCTTCTCAGCCAATCGTTCATCAATCGTCAGCTCTTCCGCGGAGAACTGCTGACCGAACCTCTGACGGAGGAGCAGAAAGAAGCTTTGAACAAAGACTATGCTGCTAAACTGGGGATTACGGAGAAGGAATCGGAATATTTGTGGAGCGAGCACGTATCCACCAGTAATACGTATTCGGAGAAAGCCGATTCGATAGATATCTTGTATTCGGATGGTACTATCCGTGATATATCTGATGCAAGTGAGATCTTAGATCTCAAGGCGCTCACCCGAAAACCGATTAAGCGATATTTGTTTAAGTATCGCTTGGACCCGATAAATGGTACATTGTAAATGACTAAATAGTAAATGGCTTGATGGAATTTAGTGCACAACAGATAGCAATTTTATTAGGCGGAGCCTTGTATGGCAATTCGAACGCTAAAGTCAGTGACGTGGCGCCGATAGAACATGCTCAGCCACAACACTTAGCCTTCATTACGGAGGATAAATACCTGCCTTATTTGCAGCAGACCAAAGCAGGAGTGGTGCTTATCACGCGCAGTGTGGTGGAGGGCAAAATGACTTTTCCGGATGGAGAAGGAAAAGCAGGCGGTGCTGTGATCCTGGTGGAAAATGCCCGTGGCGCTATGGGGCAGTTGTTGGGCATCGTTTCCAAGGCGATGAACCCGCCCCGGCAGGGTATAGAGCATCCCTCTTTCGTCAGCGAGGGGGTGATTGTGCCTCAGGATGCCTATGTGGGGGCTTTTGCTTATATTGGTAAGAATGTCCGTTTGGGTAAAGGGGTTCAGATCTATCCGAATGTCTATATAGGAGATGATGTGACGATAGGTGACTATACTATATTGTACGCGGGTGCGAAGGTGTACGCCCATAGCCAAATAGGAGCGTATTGTATCCTCCATGCCGGGGTAGTAGTAGGCTCGGACGGTTTTGGTTTTGAACCCGATGCACAGGGCGTGAACCAAAAGATCCCGCAGATTGGCAATGTTATCATTGAGGATGATGTGGAGGTAGGAGCCAATACCACTATTGACCGTGCAATGATGGGTTCGACTATCGTACGCAAGAACGCAAAGATAGATAACCTCGTGCAGATAGCCCATAATGTGGAGGTGGGAGAGTCCACTTTCCTCTGCGCGCAAGTAGGTATAGCCGGTAGCACGAAAGTAGGCGCCCATTGTATCTTAGCCGGTCAGGTGGGCGTAGCAGGACATATTGAGATAGCCGACCATTGTGTCTTCGGGGCACAGACGGGTGTACCCAACAGTATCCGCAAACCCGGAACGTATATGGGATATCCGGCGATCGATGCCGGTTTATGGCGTCGCGCTGTCGTTAAATTTAAACAAGCAGCTAAAGAGAAATGAAGCAACATACAATAAAAGAAAGTTTTACCCTCAGTTCGGTAGGATTGCATACAGGTTTGTATGTGACCGCTACGTTCCATCCGGCAAAGGAGAATACGGGTATCTGTCTGCGTCGCGTGGACCTGCCCGGTCAGCCCTGCTATCAAGCGTTGGCGGATTATGTGTCCGGTACCGAGCGAGGTACGGTTCTTGAGCGCGGAAAATGGAAGATCAGTACGGTCGAACATGCGCTCAGCGCGTTATATGCCTTGGGCGTAGATAACTGTATCATCGATGTGAATGCACCTGAGATGCCTATCTTGGATGGCAGTGCCCGCCTGTTTGTGCAGGAGATCCAGCGTGTCGGATTAGTGGAACAGGATGCGGAACAAGAGGTCTATGTGGTCAAAGAGCCTATTGAGTATATCTCCGAACACGGACATAGCATGCGTATCGAACCATGCGACCATTATGAGGTGGATGTGACGATCTCTTTTCAGTCTAATATACTCCGAGAGCAACATGCTTCGCTTACGGATCTGAAGGATTATCCGCAAGCTATCTCTTCGGCGCGTACGTTCTGTTTCGTGCGTGAGATAGAACCTCTGCTGCGCGTAGGACTGATTAAGGGTGGTGACCTCAAGAACGCGCTTGTAATCTATGAGCAGGAACTGTCCCAGTCCGGTATGGATTATTTCTGCGATAAATTAGGTCAACCTCATCTGGATGCTACCAAACTCGGTTATCTCTCTCCGCTGAACTATCCCAATGAGCCGGCACGGCATAAATTGCTGGATGTTATCGGCGATGTGTCGTTGTTAGGTCTGCGTTTGCAGGGTAAAGTGGTGGCCTATAAACCGGGACATACATTCAATACGCAGTGTATCCGTCGTCTTAGGAACCAAATATTGAGTGAATAAAATTTTTTAATTCGTAATTTTTAATTCGTAATTTTTAATTTTTAATTTTTAATTCTAATGATATCATCATTAGCATATGTGAGCCCAAAAGCGCAGATTGGCAAGAACGTGACCATCGATGCATTCGCGTATATCGATGATAATGTGATCATCGGGGATAACTGTCATATTTTTCCCTCAGCAGTGATAGGTGCTGTACCGCAGGACCTGAAATACAAGGGTGAGGAGACTTGGACCATCATCGGTGACAATTGTGTGCTCCGTGAGTTTGTCACAATCCATCGTGGTACGGCTAGTAAAGGCAAAACGGTGGTCGGGAATAACAACCTCATCATGGCGTACTGTCACGTAGCGCATGATTGTATCCTGCATGATAACATCATTATGTCCAACGTTACCCAGTTAGCGGGAGAAGTGGAGATTGACGACTATGCCGTGATCGGTGGGGGTACTTTGGTACACCAGTTCACGCATATAGGAGGACATGTGATGATACAGGGGGGCTCGAAGATCAACAAGGATATTCCGCCTTTTGCTATCGTTGCACGCGATCCAATCGCTTTCTGCGGAATCAACTCCGTGGGACTCAACCGACGTGGGTTCACACCCGAACAAATTCATACCATTCAGGAAGTCTATCGGCTTCTTTATCAGGGAGGTATGAATACTACGCAAGCACTTGATCATATAGAGGCAACGATGCCTTCCTCCCCGGAGAGAAATATGATTATCGATTTCGTGCGTTCCTCTACGCGAGGCATCGTACGGGCATAATACAAAAATAGCAAATGTAAAATAAATGATAAAATGGTAAGTGATAAAATGGTAAATGAGCCCGAGGCTCGTAGTCTCAATTTTATTGAGCAGATTGTAGAAAAAGACCTCGCAGAGGGTGTGAATAACGGACGTATCCAGACCCGTTTCCCGCCTGAGCCGAACGGATACCTGCATATCGGTCACGTCAAGGCGATATGTATGGATTTCGGCATCGCTGAGAAATACAACGGTGTCTGCAACCTCCGTTTCGATGACACCAATCCCGTTAAGGAGGACACCGAATACGTAGAGACCATCGAACGCGATATCGCTTGGTTGGGATTCAAATGGGGCAAGATTTTCTATGCCTCTGATTATTTCCAGCAGCTCTACGACCTTGCTATCCGTTTCATCAAAGAGGGCAAGGCTTATGTGGACGAGCAGACGGCAGAGCAGATCGCCGAGCAGAAAGGTACGCCGACCGAGCCCGGTGTGGCTTCGCCGTATCGCGACCGTCCGATCGAAGAGAACTTACGTCTTTTTGAAGCGATGCAACGCGGTGAAATAGAGGAAGGCAAGATGGTGCTGCGTGCCAAGATCGATATGGCCAACCCCAACATGCACTTCCGTGATCCGATCATGTATCGTATCATCACCAGTCACCCCCACCATCGTACGGGTACCAAATGGAAAGTGTACCCCATGTACGACTTTGCGCACGGTCAGTCCGACTATTTCGAGGGCGTGACGCACTCGATCTGTACGCTGGAGTTCGAGGTGCATCGTCCGCTGTATGATTATTTCCTCGACCAGATAACGGGTGAGAACTTTGCAGGTCTCTCGCCGTACGGCCCGGACTATCGTCCGAAGCAGCGTGAGTTTAACCGCCTCAATATCACCTATACGGTCATGTCGAAGCGTAAGATGCTGCAACTGGTCAAAGAAGGTCTGGTAGCCGGTTGGGACGACCCGCGTATGCCGACCGTCTGCGGTCTGCGTCGTCGCGGTTACACACCCCAAGCGATCCGCACGTTCATGGATAAGATCGGTTATACCAAAGTGGAAGGTATGATCGATCAGGGATTGCTTGAACACGTTATCCGCGAGGACCTCAAGGAGACCGCACCGCGTGTATGTGCCATCTTTGATCCCGTCAAACTCGTCATTACCAATTATGAGGGCGAAGGCGAAACCATCGTAGCGGAAAACATTGATGGCCACCCCGAGCTTGGTACGCGTGAGATGAAGTTCGGCAAGGAACTTTGGATCGAACGCGGCGATTTCCTCGAAGAGGCGGACAATAAGTTCTACCGTCTCTCCCCGGGTGGTCGCGAAGTACGTCTCAAAGCGTCGTATATCATACAAGCTACCGGCTGTGAGAAAGATGAGAATGGAAACATCACGACGGTCTATGCAACCTATGACCCGAACTCCAAATCGGGTACCGAAGGTGGTAACCGCAAGACTAAAGCGACTATCAACTGGGTAGAGTGCAACAGTGCCGTAGAAGCTGAAGTTCGTCTCTATGACCGACTCTTTGCGGTAGAGAACCCGAGCGCTGAGGAAGGTGATTTCCGAGACCTGCTCAACCCCGACAGTCTCAAAGTGGTGAGCGCTAAGGTCGAAGCATCGCTTGCGAAAGCCAAACCGCAAGACCATTTCCAGTTACTCAAACAAGGTTACTTTGTTGTGGATGATGACTCCCAACCCGAGCACCTCATCCTCAACCGTACCTGCTCCCTCAAGGATAACTACTTGAAGTAAATAAGTCTAACAGCGAAGCGGTCTGTCATGAGGACGCGTGTTCAAAACAACAAAGAGCAGATCTTCTGCGAATGGCGACACCGTTGGGTCCGTTTGACACCCGAAGAATGGATTCGCCAGCAGTTATTACACCGCATGGTGAGTGAAGGGGGTTATCCCGCTTCGCTCATCGCGGTAGAGGTGCCTCTGGAAAAATTGTCAATTGTCAATTCTCAATTCTCAATTAACCAGCGGTGCGACGCGGTAGTCTATGCCAACCTCCCTTCCCTTCAGGGTGAAGAGCTTTGCTCGATTGAGCGTCCAGTGGACGGTCATAGAACTTCTCAGGATAGACTTTCCCCTCTTATGCTCATCGAATGTAAGGCGGAGACAGTCCCCTTGACACAAAAAACCTTAGATCAGGCTATCACGTATAACCGAAAACTCAATGTACCATATTTGTTGCTCTCTAACGGGGCACAGACGATTTGTATAGATGGAAACAATAATTACTCTTCAGGATTCCCTCGATACACCGACCTTCTACGGTGTAAATAACTATAATATCCTTTGTCTCAAGAACCAGCATCCCGACGTGCGTGTTGTTGCAAGAGGGTATCAGGTCAAGGTGACGGGTTCTGAGAAAGCAGTTGAGCAGTTCGAGCGCTCATTGCGGCTCTGCGAGCAGTTTTGCATACGTAATAACCGACTTGCCGAACAAGAAATCCTTATGCTCTTACATGGCGATAAGCCCCAAGAGCAAGCTACCGATAACCTCATCCTGCATGGTGTGAACGGTAAGTCTATCTATGCCCGTTCTGAGAACCAACAGGCACTCGTTCGGGCATACGAAGAGAATGACCTGCTCTTTGCGGTCGGTCCTGCCGGTAGCGGTAAGACCTATACAGCGATCGCTCTTGCTGTAAGAGCACTCAAAAACAAAGAGGTACGTCGGATCATCCTCTCCCGTCCGGCTGTAGAGGCAGGGGAGAAACTTGGTTTCCTCCCCGGAGATATGAAGGAGAAAATAGACCCGTATCTCCAGCCACTCTACGACGCGCTGCAGGACATGATTCCCGGTGCCAAACTGACGGAGTATATGGAGAAAGGTATCATCCAAATAGCCCCCCTTGCTTTCATGCGCGGTCGTACCCTCTCGGACGCTGTAGTCATTCTCGATGAGGCACAGAACACGACTGCCTTGCAGCTGAAGATGTTCCTCACCCGACTCGGTTTGGGAGGAAAAATGATTGTCACCGGTGACTTGACCCAGATTGACCTGCCTACTACCCAGAAGTCCGGATTACGGGATGCTATGGAGCGTTTTCAGAATATCAAAGGTATCAAAATCATCGAATTCAACGAGAAAGATATCGTCCGTCACCCGCTGGTCAAGAAGATCGTGGCAGCGTATAAGAGTTGATAATTGATAATTGAATAGACATGAAATCACACAATCAATTGGTACTGGGAACTTTGAGTCTTTGTACATTCCTTTTGTTTCTTTTTCCGCTGTCTGTAGCAGCAGGAGTGACGACTTATACCTTCACTTCCAAGACATGGGCAAGCAAGGTGGGTGCGACGGTTTGTGACAGAGTTACGGACGGTTGGAAATGCGACCAAGAGGCGTATGAGTATAGCGCGGGTCGTACGGCTGCTGACGGTCGTCTTTATTCATGCGGAGTTGGTGTTAAAACCAGTACTTCCGGAGCCGGAGCTACGTCTGTACAGACTTTTCAGGGCGTTCGGCAGGTTACCATTAACTTTTGCCAGAACAGCAGTAAAGGCAAAGGAACCATCTATATACAAGTGGGCGAAAACGATCCGCAATCTATTATTGTGAACCGACCGGCTGTAAGTGGAGAAGGGGTATATAATCGCGATTCCATCGTACTTTTTGAAGCTCCGCAAGATGGTGCTATTAAGTTTTGGGTCGATTGTACAGAGAATGGAATCTATATCAATAGTATCTCTATCCGTTCGGCTTCGGGCGGTAGTTCGGTCTTTACGATGGATACGTATCAGTTGGTAACGGACGTAACGCAGTTGCAGGATTCGGATCAAGTCATCTTTGGTGTTTATCAAGAGGGCGTGAACTATATCATGGGCTATTATGATGAGTTCGAAAGCGTGAATAATATCCATGCAATCAAAGGACGTTATACCGCTGACAGGATGCAGGTAGATGCAGATGATAGAGCCGTTTATACCTTAAGAATCGCCGATTTGAACGGAGAAATCGCGTATATATTCCAAGATGAGTTGCGGTACGAAGAAGCGTATTTGGTAGCTTCCGGTGGTCAGACCAAAAACCGTTTGGCTCTATGGACGGATGTGGTGAGTGAGAAGAGTTACGGCAATTACGGCTATTGGAATATTCAGATCGAGAACGGCGGTGAGGCGGTAATCACAAACCTTGGTACGAGTCGTTCCAAGATCATTCAGTATAATGCCCAGAATAATCCTACGCTTTTTGCTTGTTATGCAGAGCGTTCGCAGACTCCGGTTTGTCTCTATCGACGAGTAGAGGCGATGGGAGATGTTGCAGCTATAATAGCGCCGATGGTAAACTTCGGAATAACGACTGAGACTTCCGGAGCGAAGACTATTGAGATCAATGCAAATCTTTTGTCTGAGGATATTCAAGTGACTCATACCAATACGCAATTCTTCTCGCTTTCATCGGAACTTTTAGATCGTGACGGAGATGTATTGACGATTACGTATAATGTCACTCAAGCGGGTCATTATACGGATACTTTGTTGTTTACGTCCGGCGATGTACAAACGTCGGTTTTGGTTCTGCTGCATGTGGAAAATTGGAAGACTGTGCGCGAGGCAGTTGAGTCGGTTGATCATGCGGTCGTTTATCTGAACGATGTAGTGGTTACCAAGAAATATGATAATTATATCTATGTCCGTGATACTACCGGCAGTATGTTGCTTTTCGACCGAGGTGATGGTGTGACAGGCAAACGCTATGGAGCGAACTTGAAAGCCGGTGATCCTTTGTCCGGAGTAGTCGGACGTTTTATCAATTATTTCGGTGTGCCGGAGATCTCGCCGACAGAGCCTTTCCGGATAGGAATTAATAAGGAGGTTTTGCCGGAAAAAGCACCGGAAAGTATCGATTCCATCGATGTGTGTCGCTATATGGTGTTGGATAGCGCAGTAGTGAACGGATGGACCGAATTGAGTTATAAAGGAAAGAAGTACGCCGTAGAGAATAAGTTCCGGTTATCGTCTTTCGTTCAAGATGTCCCGACGCGTACGTATGTTATTGTCAGTTATGATTATGACGTCGTGACGCTGTATATCGTCAAACAAGACACCTATTCGGCGCAAGGCTTAGATACAATCGGTAATCAACCGTCCGCGTTCAAAAATCGTATTATTGAACGGAATGGTATTCTCTATGTGGAGACCGGGCAAGGTCTCTATACCTTACAGGGAGAAAAGGTAATCTAATGCCTCTGAGGCGTCTTCGGGAGAGATGATCTGATTGATGACAGGTTGACCGATAGAACGAAGGAGCGTGCAGTTGATCTCAGCGGCACGCTCGTTCTTTTTATCTTGCTGCATAAGCGAAATAAGCGCCTCGCGCTCGGAACACTTACATTGCGGACGACCGTAATAATGGAGCATGAGCTGCGTCAGTTGTTGCAGCGGTTCTTTCGGGCAACCAAGTTTCACTACGCTCAGATATAACTCCGCAATCATCCCGTACAGCACGGCATAGCCGTGAAGCCATTTACCATTTGACCATTGACCATTTACCATTTGGATTTGTTCCAACGCGTGCCCGAAGGTGTGTCCGAAATTGAGCACTTTGCGCAAACCGGATTCTTTCGGATCTGCGGCAACGATACGCTCTTTGCCCCCCACACACTCCTCTATCAGCGGAGCTAACGAATCCAGAGGCATACGCTCTAAATCATAAGCCAACAATGCCTCCCACAAGGCTTCCTTTTCTCCCTCCCTCTTCTTTACCAGTCCTGTTTTGAGCATTTCTGCAAAGCCGGAAAGGAACTGTTCTGCCGGAAGGGTCTTGAGCCATCCCGGCCAGATAAGGGTCTCTACGGGCGGATAGAAAGCCCCGATACTGTTCTTCAGTCCGTGGTAGTTAACGCCCGTTTTTCCACCCGACGAGGCGTCTACCATGGAAAGAAGCGTGGTGGGGATATTGATATAATCGATACCTCTTTTATAGGTAGCAGCAGCGAATCCTGCGAGGTCGGTGAGGACACCTCCTCCAACCGCTATCAGCAGCCCTTTGCGTGTCATCTCCTGTGCAAAGAGAAAATCCCAGATGACCTGTACCGTCTCCAAGGATTTAGTCTGCTCGGAGGTACGGAGTACTAACTCTTTCACTCCCTCACTCCTTAACTCTTTCACTCCTTCATCCCGTACGATGCAGACCTGTTGGTAGTCATTGAGAAAGGGTGTCAAAGCGCTATGTAGATCATTGCAAATCATCGATATAGATATTTTGGTCGGTTATGAGCACCCATCGGTTGCCCGGAATACGGGTATAGACCATCGGTTTCTCGTTCGTTGCGCGTGTCTGTACACGGATGGCTTCCAGTTCGCGGTCGAGCAGCAGTACGCGCGTGCCGTCCTCATCGCTCACCACGCAGCGGAAACCGTTCTCGTCGGGCAGCAAACAATGCACTTGTTCGCCGGTATAGGCTTTGTAACGGATTGTCTCGCCGCTAATAGGATGGATGTATTGGGGAGACTGCATCGTGCGTAGCGGTTGAGCTAAGCGGATGAGGTGGTCTTTGAGCAGCGTCAAAGCGCTATCCGGAGTCTCGCCATAGACGGATACCGCTATCTGCAGCAGGGGTTGCAGTTCGCGGATGGACTGCGGTGCCGTACTCTGTGCCACTAACTGTTCTGCGGCGCCATGACGGATGGTCTGCTGCATTATACGGATGGAATCGATGCGCGACGAATGGATCTCCAGACGCTCACATCGACCGATCAGGGATGCATCGAAATGCCCCGAGATCGTCTCTCCTTGCGTGTAACGTCTCATCTGGTCGCTTAACCGCGTGTACTCGCGGTCTATATCGGCGTATAAACGCTCATAGACTTCGGTCTGTTCGTTCAGAAAACGGCTCACCCATTGGCTGTAGTCCCAAAGGGCGATGTTGTTCTGCAAGAAATCCGTGTGTGTCAGTCCGTCCAACCGGTAGAGCGCAATCTCCTCCTTTCGGAAGACGGGGTCATAACCGGGGATGGGTTGTAGTTGCAGGGCTTGTTTGAATGCGAGGATATCGTTCTCCAGACTGTCCGCTTGCTGTTGCAGGGTGATCAGCATCTCGCGTTCAGAGGGTTGGAGTTGCAGATGGGCTGTTTTCTCACGGGTATAAGCACCCAGAAAAGTACTGAAGAGGTTCAGACAGCGGTTATAGCGGTCGGACATGCGGCAGAAAGTATGGTAGATGGAGTCGCATGCTATCTGTTGGCGTTCCACCTCTTTGAGTCTCGGACGCACGTAGGTTTCCAGCGTGGCATAATCGATTTTCTTCTGACCGTCTGCTATCTCGCTGTACTGCCATCCCGGCAGTTTCTGGTCTTTCGCAAAATGCAGGCAGTTACCGTAGAACAGTCGGGACTGATACAGCAGTGTTTTCAGTTCGACGTAATGGTGCAGCGGATCGCGGGTAGGCAGCAGGCTGTAACACCGGTTGCCTAACTCATAATAGACTGCCGGTAACTCGGGTTTCCAGTACTGATAGTCCATCAGTACATAGATAGCTTCGTAGGGACTGAGTGTTTTGGTACGTTCGAGTACCACGCTGTATTTCTCCTGTGCCTGCGCGCATACGCTCACGCATGCAATCAATAATATGAATATCTTTCGCATAATTCTCAATTGTCAATTTTCAAGATTTTCGCTTGTCGAAAATAATCGTTCGAGCAAAGCGAGATAAGAATTATCAATTGTCAATCACCCTCATTTCCACTCTTCGGTTGATGGCGCGGTTCTCCTCGCTGTCGTTAGCCACTAATGGCTTGCGTTTGCCGTAGCCTACCGATTCGATTCGCTCCCCGTCTATTCCTCTTTTCTTCAGCCATGACTGAACGGCTTGTCCGCGAAGGGTGGAGAGCCGGTCGTTATAGCGGTCCGAACCCTGATCATCGGTGTGTGCCGATAACTCGATACGCAGGGTCGGGTTGATGAACATCAGTTGTGCCAGCGCTTCGAGTGCCTCGTTCGAACTCTCGGTCAACTCATACGAGTCGTATTCGAACTGTATATTGCGCAGTTGGAGCACCATTCCTTTTTTGATAGGCTGCAGTCGGATACGGATAGTGGCTTGTTGGGTGGAGGTTCCTGTATTGAGGACGGTGTCGTAGAATAGATATCCGGGTGCGGACACCTGTAGCGCTACCTCCTGTCCGATCCGCAAGGCCGTGTCTGCCGATGTGGGTTGACCGTTCAGTCTCAGTCTTGCGTCCTCCACTAACTCTTCCGTCTCTGCGTTCGTTACGATGAATAGATGCCGGCTCTTGAGCGGGTGTAAGGGGATGTCCAGTTCGGTCTCGGTGAAGACGGTCGGGCGCTTGGTATTGATCACCAAGGTCGTGTCTTCGTACCCTTTCTGCCGGATCGGGACGGAGTGCAGTTGTCCCAACGCTAATACCTGTTTGGTGTTGTAAACGGTCTGTTGGGTCTCGTCGTCGTACCCGTTCAGCGTCAAAGCCAATTGGTTGTCCAGAACGGTTGTTTCTACGTGTCGCTCTTCGCGTGCCGACAGCGAGTCCGTGCATATATCGATGTATTGGTACGAGTAGCCGGGAGCGGTGATAGCCAGACGGTAATGTCTGCCCTTACGTAGCGCCACGCGCCAATGACCGCTCACGGGATGGACACGCGCTTCCTGTTCTAATTGTTCGGTTGTGGCGTCATACACCATCACTCTGCCGCTGGTCAGCGGACGTTTGCCTTTCGCCATGATCACATTGCCGCTCACGGCTAAGATCGGCTGCGGTTGGGGCACCTCTGTGTAGGTGGACGGAAGGGTCCAGTTATGGCTGTCCATCATCATTGCGTACATCGGAGTCGAACTCATCTCATGACGCTTCCCTTCCGTGCGGCGGACAAAGAGCAGCGTGCAGTTGTCTTCCATGATCTGCGGCTCCGTATCGTCCTCGCTGCTGATAATCAACGCGGACGCTTCTTTCCAACGACCCTCACTCATCGACCATCTACCGGCAAAGATCTGTTGCTTCTCATGGCTGTTCTTCTCGTTCGGGTTAGGCGCGGTGCGGTGAACATAAAAGAGCATTTGTCCGTCGCTGCTGATGGATGGCCACCATTCGTCACTCTCCGTGCTGATCTCTTCCAACCGCTCCGGTTCGCTCCAACGCCAACCCTCTGCATGTACTACATACAGATCATAACTGCTCGCTCCCGGTGCCTGCGCCGAGAAATAGACACTCAGCGAGTCCCATGACATCACCGAGTGCTGTATCTGCCATCCCTTGGCCTCTAATACCCTCACTTGCGGTAACTTGACCTGCGCCATCAGACAGGCGCTTGTTACCGCCAAAAATAGTAATCCGATTATTCGTCTCATAGACTGATCAATTTTGCGGGTACAAAATTACTACAAATTTTGCATATATGCAAGCACTCGGGGATTTTTTTTGAGAAAAGGAGCGATTTATTGCGTCTTAAAGGTCCATCGAGCGCTCAATCGCAGCTTGACGCACGGTCTTGAATTTCGCACGCTGATCCAACTCTGCCACACTCGCCGGAGTACTTCGCTCACCGTGTACGCTGGTGAAATTCAGCCCGTTGATACGCTTGTGATTGTAGCACGTGCGGTATTTTTTACTGATTTTGCCCGATATATGATGCACCGGGTCTTCAAAAACAACTTGTCCCGGAGTGTTCTCCCAACGGAATGGAAGAACGCTCGTTCTATGGTAGGAATGACACTCTCCGCTATTCCTACCGTTCAAAGCCAAAAGTCACTTGGCTTTTCCATGCCTAAGAGGGAAAGATATAGAGCGGCGTTTAGCAAACGCCTGCAACTACCAAGAAGAAAGAACCAGCCTGCTTGGAAGGGAAGCAGGCTGGTGTTTGGGCTCGCGGGGCTAACCGCGAGAGCAGAACCGATAAATAGGGTTATCTAGAGAGCGAAATGGGGAACGGAAAATCCGGAGACTCTGGACCGCTTCGCTATTCCGGAGGATCGTCGGGAAATCACACATAGTTATTGACAAAGCTGTTGTGGGTTTAGTTTAATGAGTCTAATAGGCTTATTGGCTAACTCACATATCACATCACTTATTATTAACAATTGAATTGTATCATTTGTAGATTTCTGTATATATGCAGCTTTTTCGTATCCAATACCACTATCCCTGGCATATATAACTGAATCTTTTATTTTGTATTGCACTGGTAAGAACTTATCTTCTTCAAAGTTTTTAATAACATCTAGAACTATTGGATTTTTACTATTTTTATCCAAATATGCTTTTGTGTAGAAAGGTGATAATACAGCATTCTTACCATCAGAGTATATCAAAAATTGGAGATTGTGAAGACGAGAATCTCTCCATAAAGCACTTTCACATTCCATGCATGGACTAAGTGTCGAATCCTTAAGATAGGCTTGCCATTCGGACCAATCTACTTGATAAATAGCTTGTTGTGAGAACTGCTGACAGATACGTTTCGTCGGAATACAAGAGGTTACTAATAACAAAACCATAAAAATGTATGTTATTTTTCTATACATAATATGACTATTTTAATAGATTCTTTCAATAAGCATATAAATATCGAACAACTTCCCCTTCCTTATTTACCGCAGCAACTATATTTGTAATGTAACCTCTTTTATATACCTCTGTCGATGCAACAACTATATCATTATGTGCTTCTTTAATTCCATTTCCATAATCTATTTCATAAGCGATACGAACAAGATGAGTCTCTATTCCACTTTGTGGCTTAACAATTCTCGTTTGTGTGGCATCAAATGGATAATATATCTCAAGTGATTTATATTCAAATATCTTATGATGATTCTGAGTAGGAGAATCACTCGTATTCTCGAACCAATAATACATATCAGCTGTATATAAAACAGGGGCAAGTAATTCACTCATAAATTCAGCAACATCTTCATTGCTAGCTTGTGATGGTTTTCTTCTGTTCAACATAGAGAATTGTGTATTCCTATAGAGGTTTTGCACGCCAGTGTTAATGATATTTTTAATTTGCTGATGCGTTGGCATAGATGTATTATACAATCCCTGAGCATCAATTATTTCCTTTCGATAGCGATCGTATACTTCAACTACACATTTATAATCTTGATCTATATTCATAGTGTCAATTCTTCTTTGTGACGTTTTAATATCTGTCAAGTTATAATCATCCCTATCAACTGTGTAGAATGGAATTGTTTTTTGAGCATTCACATTAACACACAGGATTATGGAACAGAATAAGAGTAACAATGTTTTCATACATTCTATAATTTTAATTGGTATAACATATTAACTACAACATTTTGTGATTATCACAATTATTACAAATATCCAAGTGATCGGATTTAAGAAAATTTCTAACAAACAACCTCCAAGTATATTTTTCTTATCGTCTTTGTTAGATGCAAAGAACACCAAAACTATAGCAAGTAACATCCCCACCAATGAGATTATTGTGAGAATACCCAATAGAGGTGAATCATGAGGCCTATAACCAGCATCCTCTGCTGCTTCATGCATGTAATATGCCTGAGAGTAAGATGCAGATGATATATTCAATAGCAATCCGCTAAATATTACTTTTAATTTTCGTGATATTCCCATCGCTTATAAAAGTCATTATATTTGTAATATCCTATACATGTTCCTTTTGAGTTATAAATATCGTATCTTCCATAGAAATCATTCCATTTCTTGTAACCAATAACATTTCCATAATCATCTTTTATTTCCTCTCTATCATAAAAACTATTATATGATCTGGTAGATTGTAAGTTCCCTTTCGAGTCCTTAACATCGGTACGATTATAAAAGTCATTATATTGCTCTGTCTTTAGTAGATTACCTGTAGCGTCATAATATTCCATACGATTATAAAAATCGTTATACTTCGCATAGCCTATCATGCGCCCATAAGAATCATAAAACTCTGTCCGCTTGTAGAAATCATTCCATTTCTGAGTGTATTCTTGTGCTCCAAGAAACAAACAAGTAATAACTGCAATAAGCAAAATATATGCACGCTTCATAATATTACTTTTATTGAGCCATTCCATACCTTACAATCTTTCCGTTTCCATTTCGCACAAGCGATACTCCATAAACTTTTTTTCTGGCATATGAAGAAGGTTTACATTCTACTGTAACATTTAATTCTGGAATTGTAACAAAATAGTGTGTCTCTTTTCCATATGATGTAGTTTCTTCATAGCTATCAAAGGTACAAGATTCTGGGTTTTGTATCGTATAGAAATCTTCATACGTACGATATTGATTTTCTTCGACACGTTGAGCCGCTTCTACAATTGCATTGATTGTTGCCTGTCGCGATTGAGATGTGTTGTCTTGATACACATAGTTGCCAAATGACATGTGTTGTGCATGTACAGCGGTTAAAACAAATGGAACCGCTAAAGTTAATAAGAATCGTTTCATAATAAATTTGTTTTTATGGTTAAATAAAAAAGTGCGAACTTTCGCTTTAAATTATATTGGGTCGTTCGGGCTTCCACTCCCACTTCATCCAATACATGCAGAAAGTCCACACTCACGGTGTGAACATTCGCTATATTTCGGAATGAAGTTTTCAATTTGTGGAAGATTGAACGGCTCCTTAATAAAGCAAATGCTTATTTATGTATGTTGTTTGTCTGTTGTTTTATGCCATAGGCGGTGGTTGTTAATTTGTTTTATATCGGTCAAGATTGGCCGATAGATTATTTATTTTATATAGGTTAACATCTCAGAGAGGGACGATTTATGTCATTTTTTGCTTATAACCTAATTCTATCAAAAGTTCATCAGCGAGGTATTCATCGCTGAAACAATGCATGTCGGCTATGCCGTTGCTGATAAGGTCGTATGTTGTGGAATCATAGAACTTTCCCAAGGCCTCTTCGTACGAAAGTCCCGCTTGCTCAGCAAAGAGTTTCACAATGCGAGCTCCTTTCTGCCGCATAAGCGACACTAAATCATCCACTATGTATTCCTTTGAGAATGAGTGCAAAACATCGTAACATGGCACAATATAACCATCTATCAAACCTGCGTTCTGCATGGCATGATACACGTCCTTTGCGCTTTTGTTCAGATAAGAAGCCACGTTATTGACGCAAAAAATCGTAAAATTCAAGATCTTAAAGTCCATATAACTAACTCTTTGCAACTTTCGGCTGCAAAGTTACTGCTTTTTTTTGACATTTGCAAGGAAATGGACAAAAAAAGCATTTGGGAAACGCGTTTTTTATCTTAAAATGCTCGCAATGCGACGTTAAAGCGTTATTTCGCTTCCATTTCACGGAGGAGGCATGTGCGGATGAAGGCATCGAGGCGGAAGTACTGCTTGCGTTTGCCGGTTTTGGGATCGATGGGTGCATCGGGTTCGGGCTTTTGGAGTTGGGCTTTGAAGCGGTCCTGCCAGTATTGGAGCGTGGCAAGGTCTTCGGACGTAGGCGTGTAGTCCGATGGAAGCGCAGGGCTGGTCGATTGGGTGGCTTGCGCTTTGAGGTATTTGGCAGCCATGAGAATACGCTTGGTCTCGGCACACGCGGCTTTGAACCGAAGCTGATGCTCCAGTTCCTTGCCTTTTGCGGGATTCTTCTTCCAGTTGCGCGGATAGAGAATCTGGTACGCTTCGGGTTTGGAGGCTCCGATGATTTTGCCGTTTGCGTCACGGTAATACTTGCGGCGATGGATGGTTCCGTCCTTGGTCAGTGTGCCGCGAATCTCTTGGACGGGGTCTTGATAAATAACTTCTGCCATGTCTTTTTCTCGCTATCGTCAGGCTCTTCTCGGCTTAGTATCATATTAAAAATAAAGTAATATCCTAATAATAACCTAATAAAAGCCTAATATACTATGCTAAAACTGAGTGCAAAGATACTACATTTTTACGACTTATGCAAGTTTTTCGCCATTTTATTTTTGCTCGTCGGTCGGTTAGCCTATTTAGCCTATTTGTTGCTTTTGTGCGGATTTGGTGATGGTCTCGTGGTAGAAATAATTGACCACCACCGGCAGTTCGCCGTGCTTGGCGCGGAGAGAATCGTCATTACGCACATAACGGAAGCCGTTCGCCTCGCAGTACGAGCGCAGTTGTCCGTCCCTTGTATCTTTATCATAAACTGGTCAATATATTCTTTTATATTTCGTTGCTAACAGGATTGTTTTTTTAGCTTCGAAAGGCACCACGCGAAGCCTTTGGCTGTGCGGATGGCTCCGTTGGCAAAATGATTGCCGGGGTTCCATTCGAGTGTGCATCTGCCGGTACCGAGTTGCTCCGCCAGATGTGCATATTCCGCACGGACATTGTTGCCAACCTGCGCTACCGCCCTGTTGCGTGTGAACTCTTCGCGGTCGCCGAGACTGAGGTACACGTACTGCGTGCGGACAGGGTGCGCGGCGGAATACTCCGCCCAATTGGCAATCCATAGTGATGGTGACATAGCGGCTACGGCGGTCAGTACATCCGTCTGCGAGGCTGCCCAGAGCGAGAATAATCCTCCTAAAGAATAACCGCCAAGCACAATAGGCAATGTACCATACTGCTTGCGCAAATACGGAATCAGTTCGTCCGTCAAGTAGAGCAAGGTCTCGCCTGCCAGTTCGCCGACAATCGTGCGTTTCGACACCTCGGGGTCGTGCCATGGTGTGAGTTCCGCTTCCCAGTCGCGAATGGCAAAAGCCGCCATGACAAAGGGCACCGGCACCGCCTTGCGGATGAGTTCCACCTCTGTGTCAATCGAATTATGCTCGTGTTCTCCGAGCGTCTGAATGAGCAACACCTGCGGCTGCCCGTCGGTATAAAGCAGGCATTCCCGCCCGCCTATGGTAGTCTGCTGTTTCATAACATTTACCGTATTTCGCTTTTTCTAACTTGCACGAATTAACTTACAAAAGTACTTCTTTTTTCTGATATATGCAAGTTTTCGAAGGTCTTTTTGACCAAAAGTGATGTTTTTCTGAGATTAACCAAATTTCTTTGAGTAAAAAATAAAAATAAAAATATTTGCATTTTTTTGCATGGCAGTTTGGCGTGTATTTACGCAATTCCTACTTTTTGGTAAGTAAGCCACTTTCTTGTGCCTTCTTGTGGGAATGAAAAAAATGTAGTAATTTTGCAGCGGATTTTGAAAAACAACCAACTAAATTATAAACATTATGAAGAAAATACGCAGCGAGAAATAATGGACAGACAGGCGAACATAGAAAAGAGCATTGCGTATCTGGCGGCGGACGAGCAAGTCCGTTGCCGGATACCGTCTTCGCCGGGCGAGCGTCAACGGCTGCTGCGGGCGTTGATGAATGTGTGGGAGCCGAAAGAACTGCCTGAGGAGTTCCTCGCCATGCAGGACGCGGAACTGCAAGCGCAGGCGGCGGACAAAGGAGTGGTGACAATAGAAAGTCTGAAGTCCGACGCCGAGAGCAATCCTTTTCTGCTCTGGCAGGGCGACATCACCCGTTTGCAGGCGGACGCTATCGTGAATGCAGCCAACGCGCAGGCCTTAGGTTGCTGGTCGCCGCTGCACAACTGCATTGACAACTGCATCCATTCGGCGGCAGGTCTGCAACTGCGTAAGGCGTGCTACGACCACATGCAAGGACGGCTGTTGGCGACAGGCGATGCGTTCATCACACACGGCTACAACCTGCCTGCCAAGTACGTGCTGCACACCGTCGGACCGATTGTGACGGACGACCGGCCGACCAAGCAGCAAGAGGAGCAGTTGGCGTCGTGTTACCGCCGGTGTATGGAACTGGCGGAGGAGAACGGCTTGGAGAGCATCGCTTTCTGCTGCATCTCCACGGGTGTGTTCCGTTTTCCCAACCAACGGGCGGCAGAGATAGCCGTCAGCACGGTGAAACAGTTTCCGAGAAAGAACCTCAAAACGATTGTATTCAATGTATTTCTCGACAAAGATTACGCCATCTATCGCGCCCTTCTCTGAGCGCGTGGAGCAGTTGCGGCGGCTCGTCCGGGAGGCGGACTACGTGCTTATCGGAGCCGGAGCAGGACTGACTACCGCTGCCGGATTGGACTACGCGGGAGAGGATTTCCGGCGCGAGTTCAGCGAGTGGATTGCCCGCTACCGGTTCACCGACCTCTATACCGCCGGGTTCTACCCGTTTGAGACGGAGGAAGAGAGGTGGGCATACTGGGCAAAACATATATGGTTCGCACGGTATCGAACAGGTGCGCTGCCGCTGTACAAAGAGCTGTTGGAGGTCGTGCGGGAGAAGGATTATTTCGTGCTGACGACCAATGTGGACGCGCAGTTTGAGATGGCGGGTTTTGCGGCGGAGCGGATCTTCGCCACGCAAGGAGACTACGCCTTTTTCCAGCCGGCTTCGGGTGAGCCGAAAGAGCTTTATAATAACCGCGAATGGGTTGAGCGCGTGCTGCCTGAGATACGCGATTGCCGTATTTCGTCGGAAATGGTTCCGCACACGCCGGACGGCGAGCCGGTGGCAGCGGTATAGCGCGTTTGTGCAACAGGCTGCTGACAAACGGCTGCTGCTGTTGGAGTTCGGCGTGGGGTTCAATACGCCGGTGATCATCCGAATGCCGTTTGAGAGGATGGCAGCGCAGCTCCCCGACACCACGCTCGTCCGTTTCAACCGCGACTACCCGCAGCCGTACCAAGCAGGTATTGAGCATTTTATCCCCTTCACCGAAGACATCAATCGTATCATTTCACAACTAAATCACCACTAATCATGCAAAGAGCATTGGATTTTCTGCAAGAACATAATGAGGTGGCTTTGGCTACTGTTTGTAACAACAAACCCGAGCTCCGTGTGTTCCAAATAATGAAACAAGAGGGCGTGCGGCTGTATTTCGCCACTTCGCCCAAGAAAGCCGTCTGGCAGCAACTGCAAGACAACCCGAATATAGAACTGTTGGCGAGTGCCGGACGTATCTCTGTCCGCTGCAAAGGGGCAGTCAGTTTTGAGGTTGAGGAGGATGTGAAACGCTGGATTTTTGAGAATAACCCGGTGTTGCCGCGCCTGTATGAGCGTTACGACCAAATCGTATATTTCGTGCTTCCGATAGCAGAAATGGATTATTATGACTTGAATCCGACTCCTCCTGTATTCAAACATTTCGACCTGATAAGCGGTGAGGTCAGCAACGGCTTCGTCGGCGAAAGGTTTTCCAAATAGGAATTTCTTTCTTTTTGCTTTTCCCCCGAAAGTAGAAAAAAAGCGACTCACAGCGATGTGAGCCGCTGATTGAGAATGTGTTTTTACGCCAACGGCGGAAAAGCAGACCACTCGAAATACTGCTCGCGCTCGGCAATCCACCAGCGCCCCGTCGATCTTCACGTATTTGTCCAGATAGCGTACGGCGTGCATGGTCAGTTTGTCCTTGCCTTCCTCTTCGTTGACAAGCGTTGCCAAGGCATAGCACGTGCCGGTGGCGTGGGTGTCATCTCGCTTCCTGTGGCGGAACTTGAAAAACGCCGTAACCTAATAAAGGCATCTCGACGCCGTTGGATAGTTTGATTGTTTCCATACTTAGAATCCTGTGTTTTTGAGCCAGTTCTCTACTTTTGTGAGGTGAACAAATTATAACTACGGCATTTTTTGCACTTTTTACTTGCATATGTGAGAAAAATATTGTACCTTTGCAGCACATTTTGAATACAACAAAAGGAATGAAAATGAAGATAGTATTGATTGTTGTCGGAATAATCGTTTTAATCGCAGGAGTGGTGGCAGGTGTGTTGGCACATCCGGCTTTTGGCGTGTACCGGCAAGTCTCAAAAGAGAAGATACAAGGCTCTCCCCATTACTACAACGGCATGTTCCAAAACGAGGAACCGACGCCGCAGTTTACGGGCGATACAAACGGTCCGGACGCCAAACACCGTACGTTCAAAATGCTCAAGCGTTTCATGTTGGACAAAGATACAATCCGAATCCCGCAGGAACCCATTGAAGCGGTTAAAACGGATCTGAAGGCGCTGCCGAAAGATAGCGATTGGGTGGTGTGGTTCGGACATTCCTCGTACCTGTTCAGTCTCGGCGGTAAGCTCTTTCTCGTCGATCCGGTTCTGAAACCTGAGTTTCCTGCTTCGCTGATGCTCAAGCCTTTTGCCGGAACGGATATATACCGCCCGGAAGACCTGCCGGAGATCGATGTGCTGATCGTTACGCACGAGCATTGGGACCACATGGATTATGCTACGCTCCGCGATCTCCGCAAGAAGGTCAAAAAAGTCATCTGTCCTCTCGGAATAGCCGATTATTTGCGGTACTGGGGCTACTCGGACGAGCAGATTATAGAGATGGATTGGAAGGAGAGTGAAGCATTAAAAATTAAAAATGAAGAATTAAAAATTACCTGTTTGCCAAGTCGGCATTTTAGTAATCGGTTGTTGGGCACACGGAACCAGACCCTTTGGGCATCGTTCATGGTCGAATCCGGTGACCGCAAGGTCTATATCGGCGGCGACGGAGGTTATGACAAGCGTTTTAAGGCAATCCGCGAGCGGTTTGGTACCATCGACCTCGCTTTCCTCGAAAACGGTCAGTATAACGAAAACTGGCGATATATCCACACCACGCCGGAAGGTCTGGAGCAGGCTATGCTTGACTTGCAGGCAGAGCAGTACTTTACGGTTCACCATGATAAATTCGCTTTGGCGATGCATCCTTGGCAGGAACCTGAGCAGAATGCGCGTCGGATAGCCGAGAAACATCATATCCGCCTTTTGGACGCAAGAATAGGTGAAAAAGTAGATTTTTAAGCAAAAAATGAAGAAAAATGGCATACACTATTGTGTATGTCAATTTTTTTTTGTATCTTTGCAGCCGATTTGTGTGCGAGTGTATTGGCGCGCGTACATATATATGTTAATTAAGGATATAATAACAACAAAAATACAATGGAACAACAGCAAGAAAAGTATGATGGATCGAGTATTCAAGTGCTCGAAGGATTGGAAGCGGTGCGTAAGAGACCGGCGATGTATATCGGCGACATCTCGCTCAAGGGTCTGCACCATCTCGTTTATGAGGTAGTCGATAACTCGATCGACGAGGCGCTCGCCGGTTTCTGTAATGAGATCGCAGTGCATATCAATGAGGATAACTCCATTACCGTACAGGATAATGGACGTGGTATTCCGGTAGATATGCACCCCAAGGAGCATAAATCCGCGCTGGAGGTCGTAATGACCGTCCTCCATGCCGGTGGTAAATTCAATAAGGACAGTTACAAAGTGTCCGGTGGTCTGCACGGTGTGGGTGTGAGCTGCGTGAACGCACTTTCTACAAAGATGCACGTAGAGGTTTATCGTGACGGACAGATCCATTGCCAGGATTATGCGAAAGGTAAACCGTTAGCGCCTGTTCATGTGATTAGCGAGGAAGAGGCTATCGGTAACTGGGAGCAACGCAAGACCGGTACGTTTGTGCAGTTCTGGCCCGATGATACGATCTTCACCGAGACCGTTTATCACTGGGAGATCCTCGCCAACCGTATGCGTGAGTTGGCGTTCCTGAATGCCGGTATCCGTATTGTGCTCAAAGATAAACGTGTCATGGTGGAGAAGACCCTCGAGGACGGCACCAAAGTGACGGAGTGCAAGAAGGAAGTGTTCTATTCAGAGAAGGGCCTGAGTGAGTTCGTACGTTACATCGACGGTACCCGTACGCCGCTCATTAGCGAGGTGATCCACCTCAATACCGACAAATACGGTACACCGGTGGAGGTGGCGATGATCTACAACACCGACTTCAACGAGAACGTACACTCGTATGTCAATAACATCAACACTATCGAAGGTGGTACCCACGTAGCCGGTTTCCGCGCTGCGCTGACCCGTGTGATGAAGAAATACGCCGAGGACAGCAAGATGCTTGAGAAAGCCAAACTCAAAGATAAAGAAGGTAACTCGACCATCGACCCGAACGATTTCCGTGAAGGTCTGACAGCGGTCATCTCTGTGAAGGTGGCAGAACCGCAGTTCGAAGGTCAGACCAAGACCAAGCTTGGTAACTCCGAAGTAGCCGGTATGGTTTCGAGTGCAGTAGCGGAGGCGCTGCAGAACTACCTCGAGGAGCACCCGGACGACGCGAAGAAGATCGTGGAGAAAGTGATCCTCGCTGCGCAGGCTCGTATCGCAGCCCGTAACGCACGTCAGTCCGTCCTTCGCAAGAGCCCGCTCTCCGGTGGTGGTCTGCCCGGTAAGTTGGCGGATTGCGTGTCTAAAGATGCAGCCGAGTGCGAACTCTTCCTCGTCGAGGGAGATTCTGCAGGCGGAACCGCTAAGACCGGTCGTGACCGTGTTCACCAAGCTATTCTGCCGCTCCGCGGAAAAATCCTCAACGTCGAGAAAGCCATGGAGCACAAAGTATTCGAATCCGAAGAGGTAAGAAATATCTTCACCGCACTCGGTATCACCTTCGGTACCGAAGAGGACCCGAAAGCGTTGAACCTCTCGAAGATTCGTTACCACAAAGTGATTATCATGGCGGATGCCGATGTCGATGGTGCGCATATTGCTACGCTGATCATGACCCTCTTCTTCCGTCATATGAAAGAGGTGATTGAGCAAGGACACCTGTATATCGCTTGTGCGCCGCTTTATAAGTGCTCGAAAGGTAACTACAGCGAGTACTGCTGGAATGACCAACAGCGTTTCGATTTCATCCAGAAATACGGAGCGGGTGACGAGAAAGCGATCAAGACGCAGCGTTACAAAGGTCTTGGTGAGATGAGCGATGAGCAGCTCTGGGAGACTACGATGGACCCGGCTCGTCGTGTGCTCAAGCAAGTGACCATCGAGAACGCCGCCGAAGCGGATCGTATCATCGCTATGCTGATGGGTGACGATGTGGCTCCAAGACGCGAGTTCATCGAAGAAAACGCCACGTACGCAAACATCGACGCTTGATTTTGTTTTTTCGGGGCATCTTCGGCTTTTCGGTTCGGTCATTATGGACCCCATAACTCCCTTACCGGAAAAACCAAATCTGCTCCCGAAAAATCCAAAATCGTTTAAGTGCATAAGATATGAGAATAGCTGTTTATTGTAGCGCGAAGGATGCGATACCTGAGGAGTACCTCGCGTTGGGGGATGCGCTGGGTAAGTGGATTGGTGATCACGGTCATACGCTTATCTACGGCGGTGCTACAGGCGGACTGATGTCACGGACCAGTGATTCGGCAAAGAAAGCCGGTGGGTATGTGATCGGAGTCATTCCCCCGAGGATCATCTCCTGTGGACGTAAAGCCGATAACTGCGACGAGTTGTATCGGGTACGTTCTATGTCCGAGCGCAAACAAGCCATGCGAGATATAGCGGACGTCATCGTTTGTCTGCCGGGCAGTTACGGCACGCTCGACGAGATGATGGATGTCGTATCATCCGCGATCGTGGGAGAACATCATAAGAAAACCTTCGTACTCAACTACAATGGTTTCTATGAACCCCTCAAACAGCAGATCGAACTCATGCGAAGCCTTCATTTCATTCCCGAACAAGAGGCATACAAGCCTATCTTCGTCAATTCACTCGAAGAATTGTTTGAGGAAATTGAAAAGTGAAAAGTGAAAATATTTTAAATACATATTGTATGAACTGGTTAAAAAAACTGTTTGGACTAATCCATCCCCCAAAAGTAAAAGAGCTTCGTCACATGGAGGATAGCGAACTCGTCGAACGGTATCGTGAAATCGAGCATTCGGCAGTTCTCAAAGAGTATCTTGAACTGAAAAAAATCGTAGAGAGCGATGAGTTCGTGCAGAAGAAATACAACTGGACGACCACTGATTATCGTATGACCCCCACTCATGAGACCGCCGCACGCTATAAAGAATTGCTGAACAATAGCGATCTGCAGTCCTATCTGGAGATAGAGGGCAGCAAACGTCTCAATGACTTCCTGCGCTTTAAAGCCACTGACGATTATGCCAAACTGCAGGACAGCAAAGCCGTGAAAGAATCGGCTGTTCTGAAACGAATGTATGATTTCGAGCACTCCGATGATTATCAACTCTACCTGATGTTCGTTAATAGCGGTCTGCCCGATGAGTTCAAAACTCTGATGGCTAAAATGGCCACTCCCGAGTTCAAACAGGAGTATGCTTTCTGGAGTAACCCCAATCGCTGGAAAACAACGGATGAATATCAGCAGGAGGTACGATATAAACAGTTGGCTAAAAGAGCTGATATACAATTCTATCTCAAGCAGGACCCCGAGGAAATAGCTCGCTTGGAGGAAAAAGTGAAAGCAAAAAGCTAATAAACAAACTAAATTATAAATCATAAAAATCAGTTTTATGAATCTATTTGCAGCCCGATTAACAGGTAAAATGCTCTCGACGGACGCGTTCGAGAAGACTGTTAGTGAATTACAAGCTCACGTAAAACGTTGGCGTGAGATTGAAAAATCGCCTGAATTGGCAGAGTATCAAGAGCTCAAAAAGAAAGTGGAGAGTTCGGACTTCCAAGAACGCAAGAATGAACTGGCTAACCGTAAGTACAAAGATACGGAGGAAGGCAAGAAAATGAATGCGTTCAATAAGTTAAAATCTTCGCTTCGCATGAAACTCTATCAGTACGCAGTAGAAAGCGATACATTCCAAGCGTTCCTGAAGTACCGTGACAGCGAAGCATTCCAGAATAGGGAGGATAACTCGATTTCCGCTTCTGAGCGGCGTATGTACAATATGATCTTCCGTTCTGCGTTTTACAAAAACTACCAGAAAGTGCTCAACTCGCCCGACTTGAAACAAATGGAAGAATTGGAAAAAGAGATTCATACCGAGGATTTCCAAAAACGCAATGCTTTCTGGGAGGATAGCAAACGTTGGGAGCACTCCGAGGAATATAAGATCGAGAAACGCTATCTGGAACTTGCCAATTCGGACGATATCAAGTTCTATTTCGAGTCTCGAAAGGAGAAAATAGACTGGGCAGAACTCTTCCGTCCTTCCTTTGACGATGAAATGAGTTCCTCCAAGAACTGGAAACCGGGTTTCGGTTATGCCAATCCGGCAATGAAAGACGGACACTCACGTACCTCCGAACTTCAGGCATATAACGGAGGTAAGAACACGTTCTTTGCGGAGGGACGTATGGATGTCGAGACACGTCATGAGAGCAAGAAAGCTATAGCATGGGATGAGAAAAAAGGCTTTACGGAACACGTGTTTGAATATACCTCTGATGTGATGAACAGCAAAGAGGCGTTCGCACAAGAGTCCGGTATGTTCTCCGCGAAAGTGCGTTGCCAAGGTGCCGGACACCATTTCTTCGGTCTCTCTACCGGTAAACCCAATAGCCCCATGATCGCACTCTATCATTACAACGGAGACATTCACCAGATGGGTTACGTAGATGGAGACAAGACGAGAATGGCGGATCTGACGGGTATGCTCCGCTCTATGTATTACGTCTATACCTTCCGCTGGAACAAAAATGAACTGATCTGGTACGTGAACGATATGGAAGTGCTTCGAATGCCGAATCATCTGCCTAAGGAGGGTATGTTCTTCTTTGCGCAGAGCTGGTTGCCGAAGAACGAGAAAGGGGGAGAAGGCAAACTCAAGATCCAATGGGCTCGCGCTTATCGCTCCGTTGAATAGTTCTTATCTCGCTTTGCTCGAACGATTATTTTCGACAAGCGAAAATCTTGACAATTGATAGTTATGTTTCTGATTGCAGGACCCTGTGCTATAGAGAGCCGTGAAATGGTGCTCCAAACAGCCGAGACGCTCAACCGTCTCTGTTACGACCTTGGAATAACACTTTATTTCAAATCCTCTTTCGATAAAGCGAACCGTACTTCTGTATCGGAACGAGGCGTGGGGATGGAAGAGGGTCTGCGAATCCTCGAGGAGGTGAAAGCGCGGTTCGGTCTGCCCATCCTGACCGATGTACACGAGAGAGCACAATGTGTACCCGTCTCTGAGGTAGCGGATGTCCTGCAAATCCCGGCTTTTCTGAGTCGTCAGACGGACCTCTTACAAGAAGCTGCAAAGACGGGACGTATCGTGAATGTGAAGAAAGGTCAGTTCATGGCTCCGTGGGATATGAAAGGAGCAGTCGAGAAGATCGAACTCGTTCAACCGCGAGCCGCTAAAGAAGGTAAGATCTGGCTCACAGAGAGAGGCTCTTCCTTCGGATACGGACGATTGGTGGTAGATATGTGCTCACTCGTGGAGATGAGACGTTTCGGATGTCCTGTCATCTTTGACGCTACCCATTCCGTCCAGCAGCCCTCTTCGCAAACCGGTATCACCGGAGGAAATCGCGAGATGGTTCCCGCTTTGACGCGCGCTGCGATCGCAGTGGGTATAGACGGACTCTTCATAGAGACACACCCCGATCCCGATCGTGCCATTTCGGATTCTGCCAATCAAGTCAAATTGGCAAATATGAGAGCGCTGCTCGAAAATGCGTTAAAATTAAATGAAATAGTCAATCCATAGAGTACTAAAACAATACACCATCATGGAAGAAAAGATCACTGTATTTTGCAAGAACACCGGTTCGTACCATGAGATCCCTCGTGGTATATCGCTAATTCAGCTCAAAGACCTGTTGGGGCTGGAGTTAAAGTACCCGATCATAGCAGCACACGTGAATTACAAGGTGGAGAACCTCGATTTCCTGCTCTATAAACCAAAAGATATAGAGTTTCTGGATGCCTCTTCTCCCTCCGGTATGCGAGTTTATGTACGTACTTTAGGTATGGTGTTGTCCTGTGCAGTGAATGAGTTGTTCCCGGAGATGGACCTGCGTGTGGAGCACCCCATCAGTAAAGGCTATTATTGCACTCTTCAATGGCATCAAAACAAAGAGGTCACTCCCGGAGAGGAGAAAGAACCGCCGGTACTGACACCCGAGATGGTGAAGGCTATCAAGGAGAGGATGGAGGTCATCATTGCGGAAAACAGACCAATCATAGAGGAGGAGAAACAGACCAAGATGGTGATCAAGATGTTCGCCGAGAGGTATAATAACGAGTCGTCTATCTTCGAAGCACTCGGAAACCCTTACTGTCGCTATTTTAGGATGGGTGATTTCGTGGACTATTACACGAATGTTCTCCTGCCCAGTTCGGGATATATCAACGTCTATGACGTCGTTCCCTTCAAGGATGGTTTATTGCTCCGTATTCCTAACCGCGCGAACCCTACCGTGCTCGAGGATGAGGTGTCGCAGGATAAGATGTTTTCTATCTTCCAAGAGTATAACCGATGGAACAAACTGTTGAGAATCAATAATGTGAGCGATTTTAATGTAGCTTGTAAACTCAATAAATCATTCGAGTTGATCAAGTTAGCCGAGGCACTGCATGAGAAGAAGATCGCCCAGATAGCGGATTCTATCGCTGCCAAACGTCCGAAGATCGTCTTTATTTCGGGAGCTTCGTCATCCGGTAAGACTACCTTCTCCAAACGTCTTCAGATACAACTGTTGGTAGATGGTATCAAACCCGAGGTGCTCTCCATGGATGATTATTTCGTCAATCGTGTAGATACACCGAAGGATGAAAACGGCGAATATGATTTTGAGAATGTGAATGCAGTGGATCTGCCTTTCTTCCGTGAGCAGATGAAAGACCTGATGGAGGGTAAAGAGGTCAATCTGCCAACTTATGACTTCACCAAAGGTGAGCGGGTCTTCAAGGGGAATAAACTCAAACTGCAGAAAGACAGCGTGCTCGTTATTGAGGGACTGCATGCTTTGAATCCTTGCATTCTGCCGGATGTGGATAAGAGTCTGACCTATAAGATTTATGTCTCCACCCTCACCACCATCAATATCGATAACCATAACTGGATCCCGACTACGGATATCCGTCTGCTCCGCCGAATCGTGCGCGATTATAAGTATCGTGGGTTCTCGGCACGAGAGACGATTGCTCGTTGCCCCTCTGTCATTAGAGGTGAGCAGAAATGGGTCTATCCGTTCCAAGAAGAAGCGGATGTGATGTTCAATTCGGCGCTGATCTTCGAGTTCGCAGTGCTCAAACGACATGCTGAACCGATCCTGTCCGAGGTGCCTAAGTTCTGTCAGGAATATACGGAGGCCCACCGGTTGTTGAAGTTCCTGCAGTATTTCGTACCCATCCCTGAGCGTGAGATTCCGCCTACTTCCTTCCTCCGTGAGTTCGTCGGTGGTTCGTCGTTCAGGTACTAATGGCACGAGATTTGATAATTGATAATTGATAATTCTTATCTCGCTTTGCTCGAACGATTATTTTCGACAAGCGAAAATCTTGATAATTGAGAATTGATAGATGAACAGAGTAAGTGTCATAATTGCATTGCTGGTGTCTTTGGCTGTTTGGGCTGAGGACTCGATAGAGGTGGTGTCACGACTCAATATCCTTGAGTCCATGCCTCGTGTGGAGGTTATCCAGGATCCTTTGGTAGCTTCTATGTTACAGGCTACCATGAGCGGGAAAGAAAACTGGATTGAGATGGACGGATACCGTGTTCAGATTTATTCGTCTAACCGTCAGCAGACCGCTAAAATGGAAGCACTCGAACTGGAGACTAATCTGAAAATGGAAATAAGTCAGACAATCTATGTGCTCTATCTCCCGCCTTTCTGGAAAGTAAGACTCGGAGACTTCCGTACGTATGACGAGGCCAAAGATTATAAGAAAGAATTTGTGCAACAATTCCCTCAGATGATAGGAGATACCTATATCGTTCGGGATAAAATCAAAGTGTTGAAATGAATCTACAGGAGTTTCATAGTAACCCCGAGGTGACAGCTGCTATAGAGAAAGCAGTAGAGTCCACTTTGCAGCAGATAGGAGAAGACCCGAAACGGGAAGGACTGCTCAAGACCCCTCATAGGGTTGGAGAAGCTATTCAGTTTTTGACCAAAGGCTATAAGGAGGATCCCGAAGCTATTCTTCGTTCCGCCCTCTTTGAGGAGGATTACCGTCAGATGGTGGTAGTCAAAGATATTGATTTCTACTCCCTTTGCGAACATCATATGCTGCCTTTCTTCGGTAAGGTGCACGTAGCCTATATCCCGAACGGACGTATCACGGGGTTGAGTAAGATTGCCCGCGTGGTGGATGTGTTTGCACGTCGGCTGCAAGTGCAGGAACGACTCACAACCCAGATCAAGGATTGTATTCAGAACACGCTCGATCCACTTGGTGTCATGGTGGTTATAGAGGCAGAACACCTGTGCATGCAGATGAGAGGTGTGCAGAAACAGCACGCAATGACGGTCACTTCGGATTTTACAGGCGTCTTCCAGCAAGCCAAGACCCGCGAGGAGTTCATGAAACTCATCAAAGGATAAAGGGACATACAGAAAGATAAAAGAGAAGCAGGCTCATCGCCTGCTTTTCTTTTTAGTGTATCACCAAGATCTTTATTGCGGTATGCCCGCCGGCACTATTACACAATGCCGTATAAACACCCGGAGTAGCCCTTCGTCCGTCCGGCAGTTTACCGTCCCACACAGCAGTACCTCCGTTACTCCGGGTCTTACAAACGAGATTTCCTCCTTCGTCGATGATATTCACCGTCGTGTTCTCCGTCAAACCCGTAATAGTGATGTATCCGATATAGTCCGGACGGACAGGGTTAGGGAAGGCGTATGCTCCGCTCATCGACTCTTGAGGTTCACTGGAGTCACTTCGGTACGAAGCAATTCCTTTGTCTGTCCCGACGAACACCTCGCCAGTCTTAGGCATGATAGCGATAGATTGGATAGCATTGGAGGGTAACAAGGAGTTGTTCTCTGTGAACTGAGCTACCGTGATCGTGTCATCTTCGATGACATACAGTCCCGAGTTAGCCGTTCCGATCCACATACGGTTTCCTCCATCTACCGCCATGCAGTTGATCATCTCGTTGCCTAACAGGTAATCGCCTAATCCTGTACCATCATTACGGGGAATGATGATACGATGACAAGCGTCTGAAGTGAAGAAATCTGTTTTCGCAGGGATAAGAATGATACCTCTCTCCGTTCCGATCCATATACGGTCGTTCTTGTCTTGCGCCCAGCATCGGAAGAACGAAGGAGTAATCACATTCCCATTCTGGTCCGTGAAGGACGAACGTTTGATACACCGGTCATCGGTATTGATAGTAGGCGTTCCTCCGTCATCCAGAAGAATAACGCCTTGCGTCATACGTTGGTCAAACATCCATTTACGGTTCTCATTACGACGGTCCACCCATATACCAGAAGGCGTCTCCAGCGTAAGATTCGTACCTCCGCTTCGCAGATTCAATCCGAACCATTGGCCGTTGGGCGTGAGAATATGCAGCGGTTTGCCTACCGTCGTCGCGTTGAGTAACCATAGGTTCCCGCTTTGATCCATCATCGCTCCGTCCGTGCGGATGTAATAATAATAGTATTGTCCGATACCCGGTTGGGCTTCTCGAAGAGTGGTAGTATGATAAACCGTATCGGCGGTGTATTGTTTGATACCGTCATCCCCATAGTTCTTGAATTCAAACACTCCCGTACCGTAGGTAGCAGCGAAGAAATGTCCCGGGTCTTTAGGATCAACAGCAATCGAGCAGATGTCGATAGCATGGTTTCCGGCGCGAGAAGCGATGATTCCCGGATCGATCGTCCTCCAGTTCTGACCATCGTATATATTAATACGTCCGTATCGCTGCCACTGTTCCGCCCATCGTCCGCCTATCGCTGAGTATAGTTGGTTGTGGGATGTAGTCATGGAGTAACCATAGTTGCTATTGGGTCCCTCGGTGTGGTAATACGAATCTCCTTCGGTACTGAGTTTGATAAGACCGAAACCATACTCCGCTACCCAGTATTCGCCCTTTGAGTAGATAGCGTCATTCATGGCATAGCGATTAGTCAGCAGTATCAATTGATTATCTTCCGTCAGTTGGAAGAGTCCGGTATCCATATAAACCAACAGCTGTCCGTCGTTCACATGAATCCATTTGATGTTTTCCTGAAGTACCGTTTCCCATTTCGATCCTTTGCGGAGATAGAGGTGATTATTATACAATATATACATCTTGTCTCTCCATACAACAGCTTGCTGTACTTGCTCGCAGGGCAGTTTTTCTGTATGCCAGAACGTGTAGTCGGGCAGATTGTCTTTGAGACAGGCTTTATATAGCGAGTCGTAAGAAAAAGCATACAAGGTATCTCCCATTTCTACAATCTGCTGTACCTCTATAGAGGCAGCTTCATGACCGATATAATAGGTGTCTGCTATCTCCGCCTTTTTCATGTTCACCGTGACGATACCGAAAGAAGTACCGAGATAGGTATATTTGGTGCCGGGCGTGATACAATGGACAGCTACGTTTATCGAACCGGCTTTCAAAGGCAGGTCTGGCATTTGGCGGACATGGTCATTATTATCCATGAGGTCGATACGACCGTCTTTGTAGGCAATGATGAGTTGTTCGCTGCGCTCATCATAAGCAATATGTGATGCCGATGTACCTTTCAGACCTGTAGCACGACTCAGATAATTGAGCTGGTCCGTGGAGCGATCAAGATAGAAGACGGAGCCTTGTGCCTGTGCATAGATACGTCCCGGAGAGGCAATTATCTCGGTGGGGTCAGAGTAAGATAGGTGCATTTTCCACTGACCGGTACTGCCAAACTCCCATTCGATACCGTTCTCATCGGTTATCGTGTTCAGACGTTCGGTGGAACCATTCGGGTCATACGCTACCAGACCTTCCCCTGTACCTATCCATACAACACCACTCTCGCTGCATGCCAAAGAAAGAATACCATTGGAGGGAAGGGCAGAGTTATCAATACTATAGTGTTGTATGATTTGACTCGCTTCGCTGTCAAGCACATAGATTCCTTTGTCGTTGGTTCCTATCCATATCTCGCCGTTCGGCGTTTGGCAGAATGCCTGTATCTTCTGCTCTGTTAAGGGCATCTCTCCCAACTCATCCAACAGATAGGGACGGATAATAGAATCTGAGGTGAAGAAATCAGTCTCATGTTCTATGTACGCTGTTCCGACATCCGTACCAATCCATACACGTCCCTTCTTATCCTGTATCAGAGCGAAGATCAAGTTCGGCTGGTAGGCATTGCCCAGTTGGTCCGTCCATGCAAAACGGCTCTTGAGTATATCATCCGTCTGATCCCATAAAGTTCCTCCGTCGTTCAATAGGCAGAGACGGGTACCTTCACGTCCGTTGGAAAACCATTTGTAATGGTCGTTCAAGGCATCTATGATCAGTCCCGTAGGGGTCTCCAAACTAACACAATTGGAACCCTCAATGGCACTCAATCCATGCCATTGACCATCTTTGTCAATACAGATAAGTTGATAGGGAACGACGGTACATGTACCTGCTTCTAAAAACCATAAATGACCGTTTTTGTCGTACGTGGCATAGTCCAAACGTGTGTAACCAGCCGGGTCATTGGGTGCAGCTGAGCAGAGGATGTTCGTGCCATCCGCGATGTATTGGTGAATAGAATCGCCGATGAACTCGTATAAGCCGGTACCGTAACTCGTTGCATAAAAATGCGTACGGTCGTTAGGGTCAACGGCTACGTTCATGAAGTCCCATACATTTTTGCAACCATGCTTGGTGATGGTACCTCGGTCAATGTTTTTCCATTCATTACCGTCATAGTGCATTACAGAACCCGGGAAGAAATCCTGCACTGCCCATCGTCCTCCCGGAGTAACCCACACCTCCTCATTGGAGACACATATACGGTTGGGTTTGTTGATATGTGGACCATTGGGTTTATAAACTATCCGATCGGTAGGCGTGAAGCGAACGATACCTTCGTTATAGTCCGCCCACCATTCACTCAACCCGTCGAAGTAATGAACGCCCTTATCCGGATCCGGAGAGATACGTCCGCTACGTAACTCGCGCTTCCAGAAATGATAGTCCACTATATTATCGCTCATCGAGGCGCAGAAGAGACTGTCGTCGGTGAATGCATAGATACTGTCGTTCGTGAGCATTACATCTTTTACCGGCGTCTCTTCTCCTCCGGGGCGAAGCCAGTAACTATCCACTAATTTATACTCCCGCAGGTCCATCGTCTGAATGCCGTAATGTGTTGACAGATAAGCTATACGTCCCTTTATCGTCACATTATAGATGGTCTTGCGTTGGGTCATATCCTTATCGTACAGGGCGCCCACATAATGCACGCCGCGCTCGCTAAGGATATCAATCTTACCGGTCTCGTAACCGATAATAAGTTGCCTTCCCACCTCGTCGTAACTGATACAGGAGATACCCGTACTATGTAATCCGGACTGACGGTTATAGATGCTCATCTGCTCTGTCTGCTTGTCCACGCTGAAGAGGTTACCATCCGACAGACCGAATACCTTATCCGGTGTCATGGCAATCTTGGTGACATTATTGTACGCGAAATGCGTGGTCCAACTTGCTGCCTGTACCTCGGTAAACAGCAAAGCACTAAGAACAATGCTTGATATGTGTTTATATCTGATCATACGAACTCTTTATCTCTTTTACTAACGCCTCCAGTGCTCTTGCCCGGTGACTGATTTGGTTCTTTATCTCTGCCGGCAACTCGCCGAAAGTCTTGTCGTATCCTTCCGGAATAAAGACCGGGTCATACCCGAATCCTCCTGTACCATATTCTTTCTCGGCAATCCGTCCGCGGACAACACCCTCCACCTGAATCACTGAGTTCTGATGTCGGTTTGTCCCGTCGGATAGCTTGATTAGCGTGATCACGGTTCGGAACTGAGCACCCCTATCCGCTTTCCCTTCCAACTCCCGTAACGCTTTTGATCTGTTCGCCGCAAAAATCTCTTGCTCATTCGTTAAATCCTTAACTCCTCCGCTCATCATAGCCCACCGGGCAGTGTAAACACCCGGTACTCCTCCCAGAACATCAATCTCCAAACCGGTATCATCTGCAAACACACCGTCTATGGGATCATCTTGATTAGTGCATGTCGGATTCTGAATAATCCACTCTCTCACCGTCTCGGCTTTGATTGCGCTATTCTCTTCCAGCGTTTGTCCCGTCTCTTCTATCTCTGCCTCGAAACAGATGTCTCGCAGACTCAGCACGCTGACGTAATCGGGCACCATCGATCGTACTTCCTCTAATTTGTGTGCATTATTGCTTGCAAATACCAATCTCATCTTATTGTCTTTTGTTTTCGTTTAAGCCCTATCGGGGCTTTATGTTACTATTCTTTTTTGCCGTTTTCTCCGATACAAAGGGTTCGTGTAGCACGTAATGTTTGTAACACGATATACCTACCGAGGTGAGCGGTAGTGCAATGATCATACCTACTACACCCATCAACGCCCCCCAAATACTGAGACTCAACAGGATCGCTGCAGGTCCCAGACCGGTTACCTTGCCCATAATCTTCGGGGTGAGAAGCAAATCCTGAATACTCTGCACAACAATGAATACAATCACCATCAGCAGAAGTGTTAACCACACAGGCTGACCCGTTTGCGCCGATTGTACCAGACAGAGAAGGATGCAGGGAGGGATACCAAGAGCCTGCATGTACGGCACGAGATTGAGTAAACCGATAATCAGACCCATCACAAACCCCATCGGCATTCCTGTAATCACGAAGCCAATCGCAAAAAGGATACCTACACATAAGGCAACTAACGCCTGACCGCGAAAATATGCGTTCATGTTCACGCTTAACTCATGTACGATGGTCTCTACCTGAGGTAAGTACTTCTTAGGGATGTAATTCCGCCAGTTGGCACGGATGTCAGGAAACGAAATGAGCAGAAAAATAAGGTACAGCAGTCCGATAAAAAGAACCAGTAATTCACTTAACCAACTCAATCCGCCCGTAATCCATGAACCGATTTGCGGCAGGAAATGTTTGATACCGTCCCGAACCTCCGGATACGACAGCAAGGACGTCATGTTCAGTCCGTTCAGCGTCTCCTGTATTTTCTGCTGCTGTTCCGGCGTGAGATACTGACTGATGTCAAAATGAGCAAAATACTGCTCTACTGCAGCTGCCGAACTCTTTACCTCACTTCCTACTGCCGGTATCAGCAGATACACACCGAAAGAAATCAAACCCACAAAGAGTATCAACGTGATTGCTACTGAAAGCGCACGGAATTTAACCCTGCATTTATTCTGAATAAAACTCACCACGGGATCCAATAACCACGCCAGTAAAAAACTGACAAAGAATGGAAGTAATATACCGTATAACCTGCTTAGCATAAATTATTTGAATATTTTGCCGCGAAAAAAACTCCATACGTTGCCTAACAGGGTCAGCATAAAATTCAAATCACGGGTAGCATTGTTAATATGTGTCTCGATCTTCACGCGCTGTAACTCCACCTCATGATCCGCTTCCATCATCTTCAAGGCTAACTCCTCCTCAGAGCGGATCTGCTTTGTCAATAACTTAATGAAGGGATGAATGAAAAGCGGTTTGCGGAATACAAAAGCTAAGCCTATTAGAACCACATAAAAACTACTCATAATAAGAGTGGCAGCCCAAACAGGCATGTAATCGGACATAATCGCGATGATAGCTACTGAACAGAATGACAATAATGCAAACACCAGCAGAATAATGGTAAAAATCAGCAGGAAAAGACCCAATACACGGCTCACTATACCAATCATTTTCAGTTGGCCTGCTTTGCCTAATGCTGTGCCATAAGAGGACAATTCGTCCTTAATCATGTTTATAAACTCATTATTCATTTTTGTCCTCCTTTGCTTCGTCTGTTTTGTGGCAGTATTCCTCTGCCTGTTTCTTTGCCTTTTCTGCCAAATCGGCAAGCTGTTGACGAGCTTCTTCGCCTGCTTTCGGCGCAAGAAGAATGATTGCTGCGGCTCCAACTAAGGCTCCGCCAAGAAAGAGGGTCGCCCCTTTAAGAAAACTGTTCATAAGATGGTTGTTTATAGGTCTAACACTTTCGTTTTGTCTTTGATATACAATCCCGGTAGTAAAGTCTTTTTTACTCCGTCGATACATGGTCCGAACAGGTATAGCTCGGTAGGCATCCATACATTCCGTTTCCATTGGGTGTTGTAAGCCCTGGGTTGACTATGTGCTTTTGATGGATTGCTCTTGGGTAATAATGTATGTACTGCCGAGTTGATGACATCCGCATTGCGTGTCACGATCTTGTACGGGATATTGTCCTCTTTATGAACCTTCACTTCTAACCCGTGGTAGAGCAACCTGAATTGACCTGCAGCTTCTGTTTTATTACCCGAATAATGGGTGTCAAACGTATCAATCGGCAGATCACACGTCATTCCTACAAGTGGACGTACCAAGGTGTTGAGGAATGAGGCATTGACATTCTGCGCATGAATCCGTGTCTCGAAATCACAGTTCTTGTTGATGGTGAAGTTCATCTCTATGTGCATCTTGCCTTTCTCGATAGGACAGGACCCTTTGAGACGCATGATTGCGTTGCGACGATTAGTGATATTCATTGCCTTGGCACGAATATGGCGTATTTGCAACGTTCCGCAGTTAATGTCCGTGCTCATCAGACCGATATTGATCTTCGGAATATGTACGTCCGCTTCCTGAACGAGGAAAATGGGATTTATGCTCATAAATGCTTCCTGAACCATAGGAAAAGGTTCTTTGGCAGGATATCGGAGATCACGCAAGATGTCCATATGCTCGAAGAACACTTCCACGCGCGGCAAAGTATAGTCTTGTGTCAGTGCTTTGCGGATGAGAGGGAAGGACGAGGTCTTGAGGCTATCCATGCGCATTTTGATCCATGTGGTAGGCTCTTGAACCATTTCGCCTAACTGTGTCCTGCCCATCGTGTGGGCAATAAGCGTCTTGCCTATTCGGAGCGGTCCTCCGTCCATATTGGACAGGTCGTTCGTCTCTATCCGCATACTGCTGTCAGGCAGTAATATGGAAGCGCGATTCAATGCTATACTATACAAGGAGTCGCAATAATGGAATGCCGTGTCGTATGCCAAATCGCACAGGGAAAGTGAGCAGTCCTCTACCTCCAAGTCCAGGGATGTACGCGTACTATGCATTTTCATATCCGCGCCGTCGATATACAGGTTCATCAGTTCCGCGCACTTCAAAGGTGCAATCGGGTTCTTTACCGTACTGTCCTGTTTGAACTCGGGAAAACTTAACTCCGGATGTGCTTCGTCCAGCCATAATTCCATTTCCGGATGAATGACCCGGATGGAATAAACCAACGCTTCTTTGTGGATCAACTTGTAGAAAAACACATGTCCGACCTCAATGTGCTCTACATGGACTTCCACTCCCGGGTTATGGGCACTCCCTTTTATGGCAGGACCGTTATGCGTAAAACGCAAATCGTCGATAGTCGCCGTTCCTGTTAATAAACTGATACGGATGTCTCCTATAGATGCTTCGCACTCCGGGATAGAGGCTAAAGCACTATTCACTTCGCGTAACGCTACGCGGGATAAAGTCGCACTTAGTCCTCCCGATAGGATGAGTATGACTATCAGTACGACCGATAAAGAGATGATTGTGATCTTTGTTCTTCGGGTCATTGTTTAAGCCTGTTGATGAATCCGTCGATTTTTTCTTTCGTCACATGCTGCATCACAACCACATGTGCTAACTCGCCGCAGTCAATTACCAAACTTTTTCTTCACGCACTCTGCAATGAACCGCGCTACTTCTTTCGGCTCCAACCCTGTTACATTCAGAACAAGATCATAGTTGCGTGCATCATAACGGCTCTTTCCGCTAAAAGTCTTCGTGAAGTTCTCGCGAGCCTCATCTACTTTGTCCAGCAGCAGGTCTGCGCTACCCTCGTTGATGTTCAGCCGTCTCGCTACTTTGTCACGACGGAATGTCTTCTCTGCCATCAAAAATACTTTGAAGGCACGCTCGTCATCTCGGAAAATATGAAAGCCCGTACGACCCAGTATGACGCACGATTCTTTCTCTGCCAACTCAAGTACCAACTTCTCCTCCTCGTCGTACAGATCCTGCGACACATTATCATACCACCAGCTCGGCTTCACTGCCTTGATCTGATCCACCTCCTCTTGCGTCAAGTTATACTCCTCGCGGATAGGTTCCAGCACTTGACGGTCATATAACTGTACGTCTAACATCTCTGCCAGCTCATTAGCAATTTTTCGTCCGCCGGTTCCAAACTCCCGACCGATGGTTACAATAAATCGTTTTTCCATAATATTTTAATTTTTTTCATTTTTCATCTCTCTTGCACGAACGGCGTGCAAAGGTACAAAAAATAATCCGGATTATCAAGAAAAAACGAAAAAAAATCATTTTTTCTTTAAAATATAACAAAAATTCTGCACTTTTGATGCAGAATAATTGTGTTATAGTAATCGCCCGTAGTCGTTCCATTCGCCGAATAACTGACCTTTTTTGGTCTCGGCAATGAGATGATCGAGCGCTTTTTGGTATGTCCGCGGGTCACGCGTTTTGTAAAAGGTGATATTGTATGCCCGGATACGCTGGTAGAGTGGGTGGAATGAACGGAAAGTGGACCAGACACGTGCTTTCTTGAGCGCGTTCTCCAACTCTTCGTCTATCCGGAAACTGCGAGGACCCATAGACGGCAAGACGCGTCGTCCTGCGTCGGTCATCAGACCCATTCGCTCCAATCGACGTACACGCTCTTTGTTTAACTCGGTCCATGGACTGCCCTTCCGACGAGGAGAGAATCGCTGCATCAACTCGCCGTCGATATAGTTGGCAGTACTGTCAATCCAACCGAAACAGAGAGCTTCTTCCACCGCGTCCAGATACCAAAGTACACGATCGTCTGTCGGACGACCCCGTTGAACCCTCACCCAACACTCATTGGCTGTAGAATGATTCGCTGCCAACCATGCTCGGAAACCCTCGCGATCACTTATATCCAAGATGTTTTGGTACATCTGCCTATATTTGTGTCATGTGATAACCCAACCGTTCTTTTTAGGCTCTTTGGTTCGCTGTTTCTTTTACTGGACCTGCACGCCGTTAGCGTTGTACGTCTCCTCAATCAGGTCGGCAATGAACATGTCGATTTTCTCTTTAGTCACATGTTGCATGACCACCACGTGCGCCAACTCACCGCCAAAACGGTCGTCGTAGCCTTGCGCGAGCGTGTATTTGCTGATCACGCGTTGCGAGGGGCGACGGAAGAAGACGGTATTGCTGTAGTCGTTCACCCAATTGGGCCAACCGATGGAGTCTAACTGCTGCTTGAGGTAATCACGTTGGGCGAGCAGTTTTGCCGCTTGGAACGTCCAGCCGGTGTGTCCGATAGATTTGGTGAGCCACCAGAACTTGAGCGGATCGAGCGCGTCACGAGAGCAGTTGATCATCCGCATATTGCTATTCAGATAAGGCACGTTGTAATCGACTTGGTTGTCGTAGATCTCTTTGGTGCAAATGAAGAGGCCAGAAGGCGAGTCGAGACCGAAGAACTTATGTCCGCTGACGGAGATAGACTCATAGTGCATGGTATCGCGGTCCACAAGTTCTCTGTACGGTGAAAAAGGCAGGTAACCGCCGAAGAGCGCCGCGTCCACATGACGATATACAGCCGGTATCTCGGGGTGCGAAGCCAACACGGCATTCAGCGCTTTCTGGTCGTCGATAGCGCCTTTGAAAGTCGAACCCATCGCATAGACCATCAACGCCGGACGGGAAGTCACAAGCACTTCTTCCAACGAATCAGGAATCATACGTCCCATACTATCGCTCGCCACGAGGTACATCTCCACATTCTGCAAGTGCGCCAGACGCATGTTCGAGTAGTGCGCTTCGTTGCTCACGTAGAGGACGGGTTCCATGCCTGTCTTATTGCGTAAGTAATTGACACCGAAATAGATACCGTGGTTATTACCATCTGTTCCGCTATGCGTCACAAGTCCCCACACATCATCCAACTTGAACCCATAAAGCGGCGCGAAGAACTCAATCACTTGGCGCTCGAACTTCTGGGTAGAGAGAGTCGAAGGAGCGTCTGTCATAGGGTCTCCGGCGTTGTTGAGGTTCACCACGTCCATGCCCGAAGCCAAGTACCATTGATAGAAGAGCGCCAGGTTAGACTCCTGGCTGGCAGGATAGCCAAGGGTCGTTTGTTGGGCATCTTTCCATGTTTGTACCATAGCATCCAACTCCGGATAACCGGAACTCTGCGCAGAAACGCTACCTGCAACGCTAACCAAAAGCGCTACCAAAGAGAAGAGATGTTTTTTCATATCGGTCGTTTATTCATTGTGTTTTTCAAAAGATGCTGCAAAATTACAACAAAAATCCCACATACGCAAGAGTTAGTGGGATTTTTGCTTTAGTTGGAGTATTTTTTATATATTCTTGCCTAATTCGTATGCCTCTTGCAGCTTGGCATTACCGGAAATCTCTTTCGGATCATTCACGCCGCCGCAGAACAAATGCCCTTTGAGAGCGCATTTATCGTAACAATCAATCCAACCTTGCAAACCGCTTTCTGCACGTTTGGGCGTAAACTCCTCGTCCTCGGCAGCGGTGGTCAGCAGATAGATGTCGCGGAACTTATAATCCTTCGGATACATAGCGTTCATTCGGTCGATGAGGGTCTTCATCTGACCCGACATCTCATAGTAATAAATCGGCGTCGCCCAGCAAACGACATCCGCATTCAACACGCTCTCCATAATCGCCGGCACATCGTCTTTGAAGACACACGCGCCTGTCTCCTGACATTTAAGACAACCGATACAGAACTTAATCTCCTTGCCGCGAAGCGAGATCAGTTCTACTTCATGCCCTGCGGCTTTTGCGCCCTCGGCGAACTGCTCCGCCATCGCGTGGCTGTTCGACCCCGCCCGCAGCGAGGTGGATAAAACAACAACTTTCATATCTTCAATTTATTTTAGATTTTTCTCAAAGAACTCCACCAACTTGTCCCACGGTGCATATTATTTTATTTTATTACCTGTAAGAGTGTACTTATCATTGCCACGGAGAATGAACAACTGTCCGTCACGAAGAACCTTGGTACTCGGTACTTTGTCCCTTTGTACCTCTCCAAGGTCTGTCATCTCTCCTTTCTCAAAACGCACACTCACATTGCCGGTTCCAAGTGCGTCCGAGAGACCAGAAGGATCATCCAAAGCCCCGATACGTGTATAGGAATACCCACTATTGAAAGTTTTGTAGAAGAGGACGACACAGTTGTTGCCGTAGAGCATTAGATCGCCGGCATAGATTGTGCCGGGTTGGTAACTATCGGTCGGAAGAGACGAACTCAAGTAATGGTATTTCTCATTGCCATTCAGTTCGTTCATCGTTACGGTCAGGGGCAAGAGTGCAGCAAAGGCTTCGCCGGTTTCGGAATCCGCAAGCGTGGCGGTGAAACTCGTTGAACCGACAATAATGTTAATATGCGTTTGTGCCATAAGGGTCATTGTGCTTATCGCAAAAATAAGTGTTACAAAACGTCTCATAATCTCTCTTATTGAAATCGAGTGCAAAATTAGTACATTTCCAAGACATGTACAAACACAAATTGCCTAAATAACTACCATTTTTGCTGAAAATGCAGAAAAATATCATTTTTTGGCTGCCATTTTTGCATATCTCGCAGAAATTTTGTACCTTCGACCTCCTCCCCCATAAATGGTGACCCCTTCGAAAGTACGTTCGCGTCCTGCCGGACATACACAACGGCGGACATTTTTTTGCCAAGCCTCACGGCTTTCCTGTTTTGTGCCGATAAATATCGTCTTATGCAAGCATAGCCGCTATTTACCCGCGCGAAACAGAAAGAATCTTATTCTTTTTGGCAAAAAAATGCCCGAATGCTTGTGTATGTGCAATATTTGTTGTACCTTTGCAGCCAAATTACAGCCGTTATGAAAAAGATCCTGAACATACGTGAGCCGAATGTGTATGCGCGGCATCTGGAGGCGGAAGTGATTCATCCGCTGATTAGTGTCGTTCATTTCGATGAACTGGAGAAGGGGGTCAGGACGAGTTTGAATAGCTACAATGTGTATGGGTTGTTTATCCAACGGGAGTTTCCCCAGAACTTGTCGTACGGCGTGCGGCCTGTGCAGGTAAGCGAGTGGTCGGTGATTGCCGTCGCGCCCGGGCAAATAGGCGGCAGAGAGGATGACGGCAATCCGCTGTTTCTGAACGGTTGGGCGATGTTGTGGTCGCCGGAGTTGATGAGCAAAACGGATCTCGAGGCGCATATTTCGGAGTATAATTTCTTCTCGTATTTCTTCACGGATTCGCTGCCTTTGGAGCCGAAAGAATGGGACGCGATAGAGATGCTGGTGAACAGTTTGAGAGAGGAACTGAAAGCCCATAAGGACAGTTCGGCACTACGGAATATAGTAGTCGGCTATTTGCGGCTGATCTTGGATTATTGCCAGCGTGCTTATTGGCGTCAGAATGCACGGGTTACGGCTGACGAGCCGGATGTGTTGAAACGTTTTCATGCCTTGCTGGACAAGTATTACTACGAAGGCCGGCAAGCCGAAAAAGGCTTGCCGACGGTAGCGTATTGCGCCTCGGAGATGGCGTATTCAGCAGGGTATTTCGGGGATTTAGTCAAACAAGCGACAGGTTCTTCCGCCAAGGAATATATCCAGTCGTACATCATCCGAATCGCAAAAAACATCCTCATGAGCGGCCGTAGTATCAGCGAAACGGCGTATATGTTGGGCTTCGATTACCCGCATCACTTCACACGCATGTTCAAGAACAAAACCGGTATCACTCCGAGCGAGTACATGCGCGGTCATGCGTCTTAATGATGTTTTATCGGATGAAATGCATCGGTTGCCACGGTTCGCGGTCGGGTAGAGCAGGGGCATTCTCTCCGCGTAATCCGCGGATCATCCATGCCAAGTTATGAGCGAGCGTACGCATGGTCTGCATACCTTCCGTATCTTGCGCGGCTTGCCCTTCCTCGCGACCGTACGCGATGTTCCAGTACTGCGAAGTGGCGAGCGGCATGTTCATCATCTGCATCGGCATCTGAAGTGCCTCAAATGCGGCTGTTGCACCGCCTCGACGACAGATTGTTACCGCTGCTCCGGGTTTGTTCTGCAGGTTCGCACCGTTCGAGAAGAAAGCACGTTGCATGATAGCCAGAAGCGCACCGTTCGGCTGACCGTAATAAACCGGCGAAGCAAAAACAAAACCGTCTGACTCTGCGAATCGGGCAGAGATAGAGTTGCATACATCATCGTCGAAGACACAGCGACCGTCATTTTTCATCTTGCATGTCCCGCAAGCGATACAGCCGCGAACAGGCTTGTTGCCTATCCAAACGATTTCTGATTCGATACCCTCCGCCTGAAGGGTCTTGGCAATCTCGCTCAGCGCGGTGAACGTGTTGCCATTCTTACGCGGCGAACCGTTGATCAAAAGTACTTTCATAGGAATTTATCGTTTGTTCATCAGTAGTCCTTTCCCCCACTTGAGCGTCGGATAGGTCTTTTTGAGGTACGTCTCGGATTCGCTGATACTGCTACTACCGCTGGTGGCAAAAGGAATCAATGTTTTGCCCTCCAGTTGTGGCAGGTTATTATCCAGCCATGAATTGATGATACGCGGACAGATGCCCCACCAAATCGGGAAACCGACATAGATTGTATCGTATGGCGTAACGTCCGTGCATTGTTTGATGGTCGGACGCTCCTCTGGATTGTTCATCTCCAGCGACGAACGGGACTTGTCGTTTCGCCAATCAAGATCAGCTGCCGTGTAAGGTTCAGCCGGTTCAATCTCCCATAAACGGGCATCGTGCTGCTTGGCGAGACGCGTTGCTGCGGCTTTGGTCGTACCCGTGGCTGAAAAAAACGCCACTAATGTCTTTGCTTCCATAGAGGTCATACATGCGGCGCATAAAAACGCCAAAAGGATTTGTTTCATATTGTTTGAAGTTGTTTGAAAGGGTTTACAATGACGCAAAGCCGAGTAGCGCCTTCTGCAGGCGCTCGGGCATGTCACGTTTCATAAAAAACACGAACGATGCGCCGAGCATTGTGCCCAATAGAGGGATGAGAAGACCTATTAAAAGAGTAGTTGTCATTTCAAAAGTTTCTATGTCATGCAATTTTGCGTGCAAAATTACAACTTTTTTTTGAGATATGCAAGGGTTTGGTCCAAAATGTCCCCAAATGGTCCCAAAAATGGCTTTTTTTTCGCGAAGCGAGAGATAAAATAAAACAAAAACATATAAAACCCTGCATGTGGTTTGTAGCGGTGTCAACTAGACACCTGTAATACAAAGAAGAACTAAGCAGAACCGATTGTCGGAATAGGATTCCGACGCAACAGACAAAGAATTGGGCGGCATGATATGCCGCACAATGAACGCTGCGGAAAGCCCGATAGTATCGGGGATAAAAGAAGAAAGAAAAAGCCAGCCTGCTCGGTGGTGGAGCAGGCTGGAGTTCCGATAGATCGAGGGATCATGGGATTGAGAGGGCGAAAGGTCAAAATGAATAAGAGCCGCACTTTCGCACGGCTCTTATATGTTATTGATTCAGGAAAATACTAAGTTTTTCTTCAGGAGTTGTTGCGGCTTTAAGAGCTTTCTCTAAATCCTTTGTCTTGGCATTCTTATTAAACTCCATAACTTCTGCTACATTGATAAATTGGGTAATAATCTCCAAATGCTCATCTATAGAACAATTCTCCAGTCGCTGATATAAATAGGCTGCAACCTCTACATAAGCATTGTACAAATCCTTCTTCATGGTGCATTTAGTAGTGCAGTTTTCATCATTGAATCTTGGAAATCTTGCACCTGCTTGAACGCGTCCACCAGAGAATGTAGATTTAGTATAACTTTTCGAGATAGAAAATATTTTATCCATGACGGTATTCTCCATGTCACGAATCATGGCTAATTTTTCTATAGAATTGGGTATGTCCTCATTGTTAAGTCGATTTACATAATCGGTCATCGTTTTTACAATGTCGTCTGTCAATTCTTCGTATGTATTTTTACTGTTAAACGTACCATATTGCCCTTTTACTTTAATCTTGCTGTTTTCGTCATAATTAGATAAATCAAGACTATTTAATACCTCTTGTATATCTGCTCTACGTTTGCTAAATGCGGCAAAAAGTATATTCTCCACATTTTTATCAGTTACTACTGGGTATATATTGCCATCTGATTGATAGAAATATGGCAAAGCATTCGGATATCTAACATTCTTTAATTGTTTTGCGGTATTTATGGCTTCATTATAAGCAGCGTAGTACGTGTTTTTTCTTTGAACGGCCGCATTTCGTTCTGCCTCTTGACGATCTTTAACTTGTTGTTTCGCTAAGTTATAACGGGCATTAAGAGTGTCTTTAGATGCTTGAGAAAGAAAATAGTTTTGTTTGATTTTGTCTTCTATGTACGCAATGTCACTTATAGTTGTTCCTTTATATGAAATGAGAAAGTTATAATCAGGAATGTCTGTTAATTCGTCAAATGGCTTTTCTACATAACGTGGCAGATTGATGACATATTTTTCCATTCCACCATATTGATCACTTGGAAATTCAAAGGCAATAAACTCGGATGGCTCTTGTAAATTTGCATTAGGAGTATTGGCTGGCAAAACATTCTTATAGCGTTTAGTCTCTTTACCATCATTTATATATATGAGTTTTTCTTTTACCAACTGTCTCGGGCGTTCCGTAATAATCAGTTCCGATTCATCAGCAAGGACACCGTTAATAGCTTTAGCTTTAAAGGTGGTTTCGTTAGTCCACCAGCCTTGATATGTGACATTTATATCTCCGGTCATATAACCTTCGTACATATCAACACTAAAGTTGTCAAGATTCTTTTGTACAAGTTTCCATACAACATCTTCTTTTCCCAATAATGACAAATATGCTTTATACACATTCCAGTCGCAAGAATATGTTAATTTACCATGTAATAAGCCGTCCTTGTAAGTACAATCCAGCCTATTATTAACTTTGTACTCATTCTTATTAACTTTCCATGTGATAGTGTACTTTCCATGGCGAACTTCCTCGCCAGCTTCGTTCTTATAGAAACTATAAGTCCTCGTAGTTTCGTCATTGATCTTTTCAGTCTTGGTCTGAACTGTTTGAGCTTTAACAAGCATAGAGCATAAAGCAACGCTTGCAATAAAAATAATCTTTTTCATTGTTCTAATAAATTATAGGGTTAATGTATTCCGATTAACGGTTCATATTTATGGGCGAGCTCTGTCTCAAAGATTTCCTCTACTGGAATTACATCGTGAGGCAAAACAATAATATGCAACTTGAATGTCAGATTCATTGACTTTGCCCAGTCGTTGAGTTGCAGACCATGTGAGGCTTGGTTAAGATGGTAGCCTAAGTGTTGAATGACACGACCCACTATGTGTGATTGCACTTTACCAACATACAACGTGTTATCTTTGGCAATCGCCTTTTTGAGAATACGTGGCGTGTACTTGGGGAGTTTGGCAACAGCCTCTTTGATGGCATCGGCATTGTACGACGAGGTGATTTCCCATCGGTACAAGCAAGGAAATTCATCTACTTCAGCAAGATGCGCAAACATCTGCTTGAACGGCTCTGCGTCCCGGATGTCATGGTTGCAGTACTTGTCGTCAAAATCCTTGCTGCTAATGTCAAAGGACATCTCTTTTACAATGCCGATTTTGGCAAGGTGGTGAAACCGTGCGCAGTAGAGTTCGGCGGTTTCTCTAAAAAAATCTTGTTCCATAATATTTATGATTTGTTAAGTTGTTTGCATACAAAAACGTGAGGCTTGTTAGCTTCAATCTGGGTTTTCGAGGATTCTGGACTACCTTATAAGACCAAATATCTACTGAACAAGGCTCACGCTTACGCATGAGCACTCAAATGCCTTGTTCTTGGTCTTATAGGTTCGAAAGTGTCCAGTTTTCGAAAACCCAAGTTCTTAGCTGAATGCTTTATTATTTATGTATGTTGTTTGTCTGTTGTTTTATGCCATAGGCGGTGGTTGTTTGTTTCTATATTTTTTATCGGTCAAGATTGGCCGATAGATTGCTCTTTGCAACTTTTGGCTGCAAAGGTACTGTTTTTTTTCGATATACGCAAGGATTTTGGTGAAAATCGTACGAGAAAGTGGATTTTGTAGGGGAATAGGTAGAAATGCGCTCATGGAAATCGCGCGCACAGGACACTGGTCTGCGGAATACCGCAGCGGACAGGACTACTCGGTGGCTTTCAATTCAAGGTAGAGCATGGCGCGGATGAAGTTGGGGAACTGGGCGTATCGTTTGGGAGTACGGGTAACGGGATCAAGAGGCGCTTGCGGGTCTGGCTTAGTGCGGCGGGCTGGTGCATCGGGCGTAGGACGGTAAGTACTGCCGGGGAGTTGGGCGAGGTAACGTTCGTGGTATTGGGTATAGAGAGTTTGGGCTTCTTCAAGGGTATAGAAGTCGGGGATGTGGTTGAGTTGTTTGTGGAAGATCTGTTGCTGTGTGAGACCATCGGGCTGTGCGGATTGGAGGATCTGAGTAGTACGCAGACACGCCTCGCGCCAGCGGTTGTGGTGGGCGAGTTCGGCACCTTTAGCGGGAGTCTTCTTCCAGTCGCGCGGGTTCTTGACCTTATAGGCTTCCTGACGGCCTTCGTGGATGATACGACCGCGTTCGTCGCGGTACTTCTTCTGGCGGTTGATGATGCCTTTGCGTTCGAGTGCGCCGTGGAGTTCAGCGACTGGGGATTCTAATACTGCTATAGCCATATTATATAAGGTGTTTTTGATCCGCCAAATGTGGCGGATACATTATACATTGATTAGGGTGTTCTATCGGTGTCGTCAGCCTACTAACATACGGATAACATATAAATCACATACGAATCACATACGTTTGACAGCTGCAAATCCGCTGCAAAGGTAGTGAAAATATCGGAAATATGCAAGGAAAATCAGAAAAAAGTGCACGAAAATGCACTTTTTTAGAAGGATTAAGTCAAAAATGCCGATTGGCAATCGGCGAAATTCAAAGAAGAAAAACACGGCCTGTTGCCGTGACAACAAGCCGTGAAAGAAGAGTAATCCAATGAGAAGTGGGGGCATCAGTTAGCCAGAGCCCATTTGCAGCGGACGGGCGAAACGATGGTGCCTTCTTTCTTGAGTTCAGCGAAGACTTTGTCCACCTCTTTGCGGTCTGCTCCGAGCGCGGCGGTTACTTCGCCTGCCGAAACCGGCTTGCCTGCTGCACGCATGGCAGCTAATACTTGCTCCTTCATAATTTATGGGATTAATGACCGCCCTTCGGGCTAAAGGAATAAGGAATAAAGACTTAAATGTTTCGTCTTGGAGTTGTGCTACTTCCGGCATTTGTGTTTAGTCTATTGTCCTTTAGCGTAGCGGTCCTTACTCCTTTAGCGAAGCGGTCTAAATTACATCATTTCGATGAGGAAGTTCTCGTAACCCAGCTTGTCAATGTAGTTGAGGTACTGCTTCTCCCAAGCCATGTGCTCTACCTCGCCGTCAATCCATTTCTGGATGAGTTTCTGGGTGGGGTAATCATCGGAGAAGGCAGCAGCCAGTTCGCTGAGCTCTTTGATAGCGCCCTCGTTGTAGTCGGTCTCGATCTGCTGTTTGGGATCGTCATAGAACGGGAACTCGATGGTCTTCATTGCCTCCTGTAGGTCAGCCGGCTTGCAGCCGAGTTCTACCAAGCGGTTGAGAACCTCTTCTGCCTCGTCCCACTCTTCCTCTGCTTCCTCTTTCCACTTGTCAGCGAGTTTGTTCCAACCGTTGAGACGGTCGTACGCCGAGAAAGCGAAATGTTGTTTACTGTTTCCAAACCATACTGCGCCCAGATATGCCAGGCCTTTTAATGCTTCTTCTTTTGTCATAATTGTATAAATTTAAGTTATTTTTGTATTTTAGATAGTCCTTCTATCAGTTTATCGAGTGTGGGAATCATCGCAACGATCTCATCTACGGATCCTATTTTGTCCGTAATCTTATCGCTCAAGCAGTCCGGTATGTTCACCATCTGCTCTTGCAATTCCATTCCTTTGGGAGTGAGCGAAACGATGCGCTGTCGTGTATCTTCGGTACCGCGTGTGCGGACGATCAGTCCGGCCTTCTCCATCCGCTGAAGCAGCGGTGTGATGGTATTGGTATCGAGCATCAGACGCTTTCCGATATCGCACACCGGTTGCTTGTCGTTTTCCCACAGCACGAGCAGAACCAGGTATTGCGGATAGGTGATTCCTAACGGCGCAAAATAGGGCTGATAGATGTTCGTAACGAGCCTTGCTGCCGTGTAGAGACGGAAGCAAAGCTGGTTATCTAATTTTAATTGCTCGTACATATATTATAGAGAGGAATTATAAGTATTTGAGTACATCTTTCTCGATATCCTCGGGTTTGGTGGTCGGCGCATAGCGTCCCACTACGTTACCCTCGCGATCGACAAGGAACTTGGTGAAGTTCCAACGGATGTCGTTCTCTTTCTTAAAGGTCTTGCTGATGCCTTTGAGCATTGTTGCTGTAGCTTTGGCTTTCAGACCTTCGTATTTCTCCTCCGGACCATTCTCCTTGAGGTATGTGAAGAGCGGACTCTCGTTCTCTCCGTTGACCTCGATTTTCGAGAACTGCGGGAAGGATACTTTGTATTTGAGTTGGCAGAAAGAAACGATCTCTTCGTCCGTGCCCGGAGCCTGCTGACCGAACTGGTTGCAGGGGAAGTCCAAGATAACCAAGCCCTTGTCTTGGTATTTCTTATAGAGGTTTTCGAGCGCCTCGTACTGCGGAGTGAAACCACAACCCGTAGCGGTATTAACAACTAAAAGGACTTTGCCTTTGTACTCGTCCAATTTGACTTCGTTCTTCTTGGTGTCCAGCACCGTAAAATCATAGATATTCATAATAGTAAATAATATAATTAATAAACTTTTCATAATTCTCTCAAACGTTGTTTATGTCGTTTGCGATACAAAATTACTACAAATATTTTAATGTCGCAAGCGATATAAATATTTTCTTAACAAAAGTACATCTATTCTTAAAATATTACATGTTTTTTGCCATCTTGTCCCTCCGAAATATAGAGGGGGGCAATTCCGAAAATTCAAAAAAGGTCTGACGACCTATGGTTTATCAGTCGTTTTAGGTCTAATTATGCAAGCCTATTAGCCCCAAAATGCCTAATAAACCGTGCAAAATGCACTTTTTTTGAATTTTCTTGTGAAAATATTTGGTCATGTCAAAAAAAAGTTGTACCTTTGCACGCTTTTTCGCGGTATGCCCTGCCTCACACGTACGTATGTGAGATAAAATCAAAAGAAAGGCTGCGCAGAGAAAAGCACTAAGGAACATTTATAAACAAATTAATTAAAACAACAAAATGCCTACAATTCAACAATTAGTTAGAAAAGGAAGAGCAGAACTGCTGGATAAGTCGAAGAGCCCAGCTCTTGACAGTTGTCCGCAGCGTCGTGGCGTTTGTGTACGTGTTTACACAACGACCCCGAAGAAACCTAACTCCGCAATGCGTAAGGTTGCACGTGTGCGCCTCACCAACGCTAAGGAAGTCAACGCTTACATCCCGGGAGAGGGACACAACTTGCAGGAACACAGTATTGTAATGGTACGTGGTGGTCGTGTAAAAGACCTGCCGGGTGTTCGTTATCACATCGTTCGTGGTACGCTTGATACCGCCGGTGTGGCTAACCGCCTCCAACGCCGCTCTAAATACGGAGCTAAGCGTCCGAAAGCTAAAAAGTAAGCTGAAAAACTGAATTCTAAAAATCTGAATTCTTCTGAAAACTAACTAAATGTTCCATATTTGGGACGAAAACAATGGGTTGAGGGTTGAGTAAGCGGTCGAAACTCGGCTACTGAAGAAATCGACAACCAAAATTAAAATTATTGAAACAATGAGAAAAGCAAAACCGCAAAAACGAGTTATTCTGCCGGATCCGGTGTACGGAGAGGTAATGGTGGCTAAATTTGTGAACCACCTCATGCTCGATGGTAAGAAAAACACCGCTTATGGTGTGTTCTACAGCGCACTCGGCGCAGTAGAGGCTAAAGCAAAGAACGAAGAGAAGAGCGCGCTCGATATCTGGAAACAAGCGCTGGATAATATCACCCCGCTCGTAGAGGTTAAATCGAAGCGTATCGGTGGTGCAACATTCCAGGTTCCGACCGAGATCCGTGCTGACCGCAAGGAGTCTATCGCAATGAAGAATATGATCGCATTCGCACGCAAACGTGGCGGTCACTCCATGGCTGAGAAACTCGCTGCTGAGATCATGGATGCTTACAACAACCAAGGTGGTGCCTTCAAACGTAAAGAGGATATGCACCGCATGGCTGAGGCTAACCGCGCATTCGCACACTTCCGCTTCTAATTGAAAGCGTACAAAAAAAGATTGATAAAACAATGGCAAAACATGATTTGAAATTAAACCGTAACATCGGTATTATGGCCCACATCGATGCGGGTAAGACCACTACGTCTGAGCGTATTCTGTTCTACACCGGTCTGACCCACAAAATCGGTGAGGTGCACGATGGTGCGGCTACCATGGACTGGATGGTTCAGGAGCAGGAGCGTGGTATCACTATCACCTCTGCAGCTACTACTACCTACTGGAACTACGCGGGTAACAAGTATAAGATCAACCTGATCGACACTCCGGGGCACGTGGATTTCACGGTAGAGGTAGAGCGTTCGCTCCGTATCCTCGACGGTGCTGTGATGGCACTCTGCTCGGTAGGTGGTGTTCAGCCGCAGTCCGAGACCGTTTGGCGTCAGGCAGATAAATATAATGTACCGCGCCTGTGCTACGTGAATAAGATGGACCGTTCCGGTGCTAACTTCTTCGACGTAGTACGTCAGATCAAAGAGGTACTCGGAGCAACTCCGTGTCCTATCCAGATTCCTATCGGCGCTGAGGAGACCTTCAAGGGTGTCGTTGACCTCGTGAAGATGAAAGCTATCCTCTGGCACGATGAGACCATGGGTGCAGAATACGTTGAGGAAGAGATTCCGGCTAACCTCCAGGCTGAGGCTGAGGAGTGGCGCGACAAGATGCTGGAGACAGTATCTGAGTTCGATGATACCCTCATGGAGAAATACTTCGACGATCCTTCGACGATCACTGAGGATGAGATCCGCGTAGCTATCCGCAAGGGTACGCTGTCAATGAAGATCTTCCCGGTTATCTGCGGTTCGTCCTTCAAGAACAAAGGTGTACAGACCATGCTCGATGCAGTCTGCGCTTACCTGCCGAGCCCGCTGGATACTCCGGTGATCAACGGTACTAACCCGAACACCGATGCAGAAGAGGTTCGTCATCCGGATGATCAGGATCCGCTCTGCGCATTGGCATTCAAGATCGCTACCGATCCGTATGTAGGTCGTCTCTGCTACTTCCGCGTGTACTCGGGTCACCTGGATGCAGGTTCATACGTTTACAACCCGCGTTCGGGTAAGAAAGAGCGTATCAGCCGTATCTTCCAGATGCACTCGAACCACCAGAACCCTGTTGAGACCATCCTCGCGGGCGATATAGGCGCAGGCGTAGGATTTAAGGATATACGCACGGGCGATACCCTCTGCGATGAGAACAAACCTATCGTACTCGAGTCCATCGAGTTCCCGGCACCGGTGATCGGTATCTCTGTAGAGCCGAAGAGCCAGGCTGACCTCGACAAACTGGGTGTAGGTCTCGCTAAGCTCGCAGAAGAGGATCCGACCTTCACTGTTAAGACCGACGAGCAGACAGGTCAAACTGTTATCTCCGGTATGGGTGAGCTTCACCTCGAGATCATTATCGACCGTCTGCGTCGTGAGTTCAAGGTAGAGTGTAACCAAGGTCGTCCGCAGGTTGCTTACCGCGAGGCTATCTCTGCTCCGGTAGAGTTGCGTGAGGTTTACAAGAAGCAATCCGGTGGTCGTGGTAAATTCGCAGACATCATCGTTCGCGTTGAGCCGGCAGACGCTGACTTCCCGGGTGGTCTTCAGTTCGAAGACGTTGTCAAGGGTGGTAACGTGCCTAAGGAGTACATCCCGTCGGTTCAGAAAGGTTTCGAGACCGCAATGAAGAACGGTGTTCTCGCTGGCTATCCGCTTGACAGCCTGAAGGTAACGCTGCTTGATGGTAGCTTCCACCCGGTTGACTCTGACCAGTTGTCCTTCGAGATCGCTGCACAGATGGCGTTCAAAGAGGCTTGCGCTAAGGCTAAACCGGTACTCATGGAGCCGATCATGAAGATCGAAGTTGTTACTCCGGAAGAGAGCATGGGTGATGTCATCGGCGACTTGAACAAACGTCGTGGTCAGGTAGAGGGTATGGATACCAGCCGCACCGGTGCACGCATCGTGAAGGCTCACGTACCTCTGGCAGAGATGTTCGGTTATGTAACCGCTCTGCGTACCATCACCTCCGGTCGTGCTACGAGCTCCATGGAGTTCAGCCACTACGAGGCGGTAAGCTCTTCTATCGCTAAAGCAGTTCTTACTGAAGTAGGCGGTAGAGTGGACTTAGTCTAATCGACGAGCGCGTATGTGCGCAAACGTGCGCACATACACGTTCATTAAAATAACACGTACATACACACGTACACACGTGTGGCTCTGAGTACGGCAAAAAAACAAACCCCGGTAGGGTAGCGGGTCATTCAAGCAAATGACTCTTTGGAAGGTCTGCGCTCTACCAAAGTATTAACAAAATAAAAACACTATTACTAATTATGAGTCAAAAAATTCGTATCAAACTGAAGTCTTTCGACCACAACTTGGTGGACAAGTCTGCAGAGAAGATCGTGAAGACCGTAAAGGCAACCGGTGCCGTAGTGAGTGGCCCAATTCCACTGCCGACACACAAACGCATCTTTACCGTTAACCGCTCTACCTTCGTTAACAAGAAGAGCCGTGAGCAATTCGAGTTATCGAGCTACAAGCGTCTGATCGACATCTACAACTCCAACAACAAGACCGTTGAGGCCCTCATGAAATTAGAGCTCGCTTCGGGTGTTGAGGTAGAAATCAAAGTTTGATGAGTATCTGAACCATTTCCCACGGAGAGTGATACCGGAACATCGAAATATCGGGAACCCGAAAACGTTAACCCGTGGGCGAGAATGGAGGAGAAGTAACATTAATTAACATTATTTTAAAAAACTAAGCAAAACAATGCCAGGTTTATTAGGAAAAAAGATCGGAATGACTTCCGTCTTTGGTGCCGACGGCAAAAACATCCCGTGCACCGTTATTGAGGCAGGTCCTTGCGTAGTGACTCAGCTGAAGACCGTTGAGAAAGACGGTTACAAAGCAGCTCAAGTAGGCTTTATGCACAAGAGCGAGAAGCACACGAACAAGGCAGAAGCAGGCCACTTCAAGGCCGCAGGCGTAGAGCCGATGCGCCACTTAGCAGAGTTCGAGTTCGACGGAGAGCTCACTCTGGGTCAAACAATCACAGCAGCTGATCTCTTCGAAGAGGGAATGTACGTTGACGTTATTGGAACCAGCAAGGGCCACGGTTTCCAGGGTGTCGTTAAACGTCATGGCTTCGGTGGAGTAGGTCAGTCAACTCACGGTCAGGACGACCGTCTCCGCGCACCGGGTTCTGTAGGTGCTTGTGCTTACCCGAGCCGTATTTTCCCGGGTACCCGCATGGCCGGACAGATGGGTGGTGACCGCGTAACGGTTCAGAACCTCGTCGTACTGAAAGTGATCCCTGAGTACAACTTGATCATGGTCAAGGGTAGTGTACCGGGT
>ONMV01000010.1 GCA_900319005.1 uncultured Bacteroidales bacterium | reverse complement strand
GCCACGCGGCGAGAAGTCCGAACCGCCTTTAGCACCGCCCATCGGCAGGGTTGTGAGGGCATTCTTAAAGGTTTGCTCAAAGGCAAGGAACTTCATGATAGAGAGATTCACCGAAGCATGAAAACGAATACCACCTTTATATGGACCGATAGCCGAGTTCATCTGAACGCGAAAACCACGGTTGATATGCACTTCGCCCTGATCATCCATCCAAGGTACACGGAACATAATCACGCGCTCAGGTTCAACCATGCGCTCCATGATTTTCTGTTCTCTCAGATACGGGTATGCCATGATCATCGGGGCTACTGATTCTATTACTTCTTTTACAGCCTGGTGAAACTCGTTCTCACCGGGATTTTTCTTGATGAGGTCTGCCATGAAGGCGTCCACATACATTTGCGTCTGTTTGTCCATAAAACGATTGTTGATTTATGATGATAAATATTTTTTCACAAAAATAGCGCACAAAGGTACGATAAAAATTGCAAACATGCAAATTTTTTTTGTACAATTTATAAAAAAAGCACGCTCGTCACGAAAAAACGCGCGCAGGCTTGCGTATGTGAATAAAAAATAGTACCTTTGCAGCGTCTTATACTAAATTGGCTAAATATAGACTTATGATCACAATAGAACAATTAAAAGATGTCCAGCAGCGCGCAGACAAGTTAAAGGCATATTTGCAGATTGATGAGAAGCGCATTCAGCTGGAGGAAGAAGAACTGCACACGCAAGCCCCGGGTTTCTGGGACGATGCGAAAGCGGCAGAATTACAGATGCGCAAGGTTAAAGGAATCAAGCGCTGGATAGAAGGTTATGAGGGCGTTCGTGCCGCCGTGGAAGAGTTGGCATTGGCGTTCGATTATTACAAGGAAGAGTTAGTAACGGAAGAGGAGGTAGATGCCGCTTACTCAAAAGCGCTCACGGAAGTGGAGGATCTGGAAATGAAGAACATGCTGAGTCATGAGGAAGACCAGATGCCCGCTGTGCTGAAGATCGTTTCCGGTGCCGGAGGTACTGAAGCTCAAGATTGGGCGGAGCAGCTCATGCGTATGTACATGCGTTACTGCGAGAAACATGACTACAAAGTTACCATTGAGAACCTTCAGGAAGGCGATGAAGCGGGAATCAAGACTGTGACGTTCAATATAGAAGGCGACATGGCATATGGTTACCTCAAATCAGAAAACGGTGTTCATCGTTTGGTACGTGTGAGCCCCTATAATGCGCAGGGCAAACGTATGACGTCTTTCGCCAGCGTCTTCGTGGTGCCGCTCATTGATGACACGATTGAGGTGGAGGTGAACCCTGCCGGAATCAGTTGGGATACATTCCGCAGTTCGGGAGCAGGTGGTCAGAACGTTAACAAAGTGGAGTCCGGTGTGCGCTTGCATTATAAGTTCATCAATCCGCTGACGAACCAGCCTGATGAGATCGTTATTGAGAACACAGAAACACGTGACCAGCCTAAGAACCGCGAGAACGCGTTGCGCCATTTGCGCAGTCAACTCTATGAGTTAGAACTGGAGAAACGCCGTCAGGCGCAAGCGAAAGTGGAAGCAGGTAAGAAAAAGATAGAATGGGGAAGCCAGATACGTAGTTATGTCTTCGATGACCGCCGTGTAAAAGATCATCGCACAAATTATCAGACAAGTAATGTCAATGCCGTCATGGACGGTGATATAGATGCATTTATCAAAGCGTACCTCATGGAGTTTCCGGAGTAAAGTGTTAAAGAGTTAAAGAGTTAAAGAGTTAAAGACATGTTGATACTTTCTTTTTTAGCAGCAATGATGCTGGATAGCGTCGTGGTAGATACGACGCAAGTAGATAGCGTTGTAGCAGATACGATGCAAGTAGATAGCGTTGTAGCAGATACAACGCAAATAGAAAAAGCGAAAGCAGATAGCGGTTTCGTGTTCACTACCGTAGATAGTGTAGCTATCACTCCGGTAAAGGACCAGCACCGCAGTAGTACTTGCTGGGCATTCTCCACCTTAGGTTTTTTAGAGAGCGAAGTGCTTCGTATAAAAGGAATCGAAGTAGATTTCGCGGAGATGTATGTAGTCAGCAAGACCATGATGGATCGCGCTACTTACTGCGTACGTATGTATAACGAACCGCATTTTTCGGCCGGCGGAAGTGCGTATGATGTGATCTACTGCATGAAGCATTACGGTCTGGTTCCGCAAGCAGCGATGCCCGGTATTCGTTATGGTTCCACTCCTGCAGATACCCTCCCCGTTCATACAGAGTTGGACAAAGTGGCAAGAGGCTATCTGAATGCTTTAACAGGCTTGAAGAAACTGACTCCTGTATGGCGTGAAGGTCTGCAAGCAATATACGACACTTATTTAGGCAAGTGTCCGCGTGAGTTTGTGTATGACGGTCAGATGTACACACCTCAGACATATGTAGAATCCTTAGGTCTGGACGCTGACGATTATGTATCGCTCACCAGTTATACCCACCACCCCTTCTATCAGACTTTTGCACTCGAAGTGCCGGACAACTGGCGTATGGACCAGATGTACAACTTACCCATAGACGAGTTAATGGAGGTGATAGACAATGCTTTAGCAAACGGTTTTACGTTGGCATGGGGCGCTGATGTGAGCGAAGTAGGTTTTACCCGCAAAGGTATCGGTGTCATGCCGCTGGACGAAAAAGGAGCAGACATCACAGGTAGTGACATGGCTAAATGGGTCGGAATGAGCAAGGAAGAGCAGAAAGCCAAACTGACTCAGAAACCGCTGCCGGAAAAAGAGATCACACAAGAGATGCGTCAACAGGCTTATGACAATTGGGAAACTACCGATGATCATGGTATGCAGATCTTCGGTATCGCCAAGGACCAAAACGGCAAGAAATACTACATGGTCAAGAATAGTTGGGGCACTCTCCGCTCGGACTACAAAGGTATCTGGTACATCAGCGAAGCGTTCATGCGTTACAAAACGAACGACATACTCGTTCACAAAAACGCTATCCCTGAAGACATCCGTAAAAAATTGGCACTCTAATTAATAATCAGTCAATTTGGTAGCACAAGGAATCTATAAGGACCGCGGAAGTAAGTTCATTGCGTTTGCAGAACCTATCACAGACGAAGAACAAGCAAAAGCCCGCATTGCATGGTTTAAGAAAAAATACCATGATGCGCGGCATGTCTGTTACGCATATCGATTGGGGGCTAATCTTTGGCGCACGAAGGATGACGGAGAGCCGCATGGTACCGCCGGAGCTCCCATTCTACGGTCTATCGATGCCCGCGGATTGGATAATATCCTTGTGGTGGTAGTGCGCTATTTCGGCGGCACTTTATTAGGCACTGGAGGCTTAATGGTGGCATACAGGGAAGCATCCAAAGATGCCTTGGACAAATACAAAGATTTGAAAATTGAAAGTTGCTAATGAAAGACCCATTTAAAGATATACGGGCTTATCGAACTGGATGGTTATTGACCATTTGGGATTTTCTGATTGCCTTTCCGACATTGTGGATATTATCCAAACGAACGACGACCGGTCTGAAATTGGATTATTTAGGCGATCGAAAGCTCATAGAGCAAGACATCAAGCACGGTGCATTCTTCATGACTAATCATCGCGATATAGTTATGGACGCTGCATGGTTGTCAATGCTGCTTCGTTTCCGCTATTTCATCCGTCCATTCATCGGCATAGGAAATAACCTTTTTGCCCATAAATGGATAGAGATCTTCGTGCGTTTCAACCGTTGTTTTGTGGTTAAGCGCGGAGCCGGAATTCATGCCCAGTTGGAGAATGCCAAACAACTCTCGGCGTATATTCACTATTTGCGTGAACATGGCAAATCGATTTGGTTGGCACAGCGTGAAGGTCGAGCCAAAGACAGTAATGACCGTACACAAGCCGCTGTGCTGCATATGCTGACCATTGATTTTGAGCAGCAGAACCGTCCTATAGAGGAGTTCTTCGATTATGTGAAAGAGCTGAATATATGCCCCGTAAGTATCAATTATGAGTACGATCCCTGTGACTATCTCAAGGCTCGGGAAATGCAACTCAAGCGGGATAATCCAAGGTGGCGTAAACGTGCGAAAGACGATGTAGAATCAATGGTAACGGGCATTCGCGGAGAAAAAGGGCACGTAGTATACCGTTTGACGCCCAGTATCAACCACGACATCGACCGGATGTTGGAGCGTTTCCCCTATTACCGGGGTCTGCCCATCAAAGACCAGATTGAGCATCTGTGTTATATCATCGACCGACATATATTCCAAGGATACGAGATGTATAATCGTGGCACAGAATTTGATGCGTACTTGGAGAGCCGGTTGGCGAAAATAGAATTGTCAGACAAAGACGAGACCTTCCTTAGAGAGCGTCTGAAGGAGATGTATATGAATCCTGTGATTAATCATAAGGATAGTTTGAAAGATGAATGTTGAATGTTTAAAGTAAAGTATTAAAATTATGAAAAGAGCAATATTCCCGGGATCATTTGACCCATTTACTGTTGGCCACTACGATATCGTGAAACGTGGTCTGGATTTATTCGATGAGATTATCATCGGTATCGGTCGTAATAGTACCAAGAAAGAGACCTTCCCTATTCGGGAACGTGAGGAAGCCATCCGTAAGATTTTTGCCGACGAGAAGCGCGTGAAAGTAGCTATCTATGATTGCTTGACCGTAGATTTTGCAAAAGAGCAGAACGCCCAGTTCATCTTGCGTGGTATGCGTTGTATTGGCGATTTTGAGTATGAGCGTAATATGGCGGAGGCAAATAAACAATTAGCTGGTATCGAGACAGTTATCCTTTATACCCGCCCTGAGTACGCGCATATTTCTTCAACGTTGGTGCGCGATCTGTATGCCTATGGAAAAGATGTGAGCGATTTCGTTCCCAACACACTAAGATAACTGACTGCTTCGCTCAATGACAAAAGAATGCAGGTAAGCCTGCAAAAAGAAAATAATCGAAAATGAACAGACAAATAGTAATAAGTCTTTTATCCTTATTCCTTATTCCTTATTCCATCCTCTCTGCTCAAGAGCGGCAGAAGACTACGCGTGTGAATGAGAGTATTGATATCTTCACGGATGTATTGCGTCAGGTAGATGTCAATTATGTGGACACCCTCAATTACGAGGACTTGACGGAGACCGCCATTAACGCTATGCTGCATAAGATAGACCCCTACACCATCTATTACTCCAAGCAAAAAGACCGCGATTTGCGTATGTTGACTACCGGCAAATACGGAGGTATTGGTAGTATTATCCAGCAGCGTCCCCGCCCCGATATGAAGACGTCCCATCGCAAGTCGAAAGTAGACAAGGACTCCCTTTGGACTTATGCGGTGAATCCCTATGAGGGCAAGCCTGCCCAACGGGCGGGTGTACAAGCGGGTGACCGAATTCTTCGTGTGGACGGAAAGAGCACAGTGGGTTTGACGGTAAGTGAAGTGAGCAATAACTTACGCGGCGAACCGGGAACTACAGTTGTGCTCGAACTGGAGCGAGAGGGAGTGGAAAAACCGTTTGAGGTCTCCATCGTACGCGAGGATATACACATGGATCCTGTTCGCTATTATGCCGTTATTAAGGACGATACCCTGCCCCAACCTGTTGCTTACATCGCATTTAGCGAGTTCACGGAGGGCTCAGCCAACGCATTTACCAACGCTCTAGACGAGATGTATTATACCAAGGGTGCCCGCAAGCTGATTATTGACCTGCGCAGTAACGGCGGAGGTATCGTTGACGAAGCCTTGCAAATCGTGAACCTCTTTGTGGAACGTGACCAGACTATAGTGGAAACGCGCGGCAAGACAGCGAACAGTAACCGTGTCTATAAGACCCGTAATAACCCGCGCTATAAAGACCTGCCTATCGTGCTGCTGGTGGATAAGAACTCTGCTTCTGCGAGCGAAATTGTCTCCGGTGCATTGCAAGACTTAGGGCGCGCCAAACTGATTGGTCAGCGCACGTATGGTAAAGGATTAGTGCAGAATGTTCGTCCCATCGCATATGGAGGACACATCAAAGTGACTACCAGCAAGTACTACCTACCCTCCGGTCGGTGCATTCAGGCGATTGATTACAGTGAGCGGCAAAAGGGTCACGAGCTCAAGAAAGACACAGCGGGAGGTATTCTACCGGACATTGTGATTACGGATTCGTCGAAGGTGGATATTTGCTATACACTCTATATCAACCATTATTTCTTTGATTTCGCAACGCGTTACCACCGCCTTCACGACTCCATTGCTACGCCGGAGGTATTCGAGCTGAGCGATGCGGATATAGAGGAGTTTTGTGCGTACCTTGATGAACGCGGATTCAAATATGAGACGGAGACAAGCAAGTTCTTCGATGACATGCTCAAGATGGCAAAGAACGAAGATATTGATTCGGCGACCATCAAGCAACTAGAAGATATCGAGTCTGTTTTGCGTCCGAATTTCCGCACAGCCATCGAGCGTCATAAAGAGGAAGTAAAAGAACTGCTTGGCGCCGAGATAGTATTGCGTTATTACTACCAACGGGGCCAAGCAGCCTTTCAGTTGCGTTTTGATAAAGAACTCAAACGCGCGCTGCAGGAATTAAAATAACTCCGTACCTTGGACGGTATATAGTTTGCCGTTTTTGCGGATCATTAACTGACCGTCTCGCAGGATCTTATCCACCTGCGGGGCGGTTTGCTTTTGGTTAATCGCCGTACTGCCTGTTATCTCCATCGTGGTATTGAGCTTATTCATACCCGTCGTGGCGTCCCATGTACCTACATTGGCGAAGCGCACGGCATAGCGCGGATCGGCTGCCAGACTCTCAGCTGCGTCCGGCATATGGAGGTACAGCTGATACGTACCGGCAGGTATCTCTGCGGGAATGGAGAGCGTTTCATCTATCGTGGTGACTACCCCATTAGGTTTCCATCGACGTGGGTCGGATTGCAAGGGGATGGAATAACTCTTATTACCATTTTTGAGGACGATATACACTTTACGTTCATTATAGAGCGGAGCATATCCGGCATTTTTAATCTTCAGCACGACACGAGCTTCGCCTCCGGGATTAACTGCCGAAGGGATAGTTGCGGTCGTCAGTTGATAGCGATAACCCATCTTACGATCCAGATTAGCATAGATACCGGAGGAACGCCATTTGTCTGTCACATCGCGCGAATAACTATAGCCGCAGAAGGACCAATGATATTTGCTCATCTCGCTCTCGGCCTGTTTATATACTTGGCTTGCCAAAGAGCCCTCCACATTCGTCTCGCCGCCATTTGGCACATACAGGGTCTCATCCGCAATATACTGACGAAGAACAGGGTCATCATCAGGTCCATCGCCATCACGTCCATATGTTCCGTCATTCCCCCAATCCGCCAAGAACGCATCATTATGATGTCCAATACGGGCACGGATTGAACCCGAGAATGCCTCTTCGGAACTCAAAGGAACCTCATCGCCTAAATAACTTAGTTTGATAAGCGGATAACGAACCAGCAAGAAACGGTTGGACGGACAGGCATCTAACATAGCCTCCAAAACCTGACGACGGTTATTATTCAGTTTCTGCGTCTCATTCCCAAAATTTGAACTATAGTACCACTCGCCCCACTGACCTACAAAGCCGGTCTCCATCACATAGATCACATCGGAATTAGCAGCCAAATGAGGTTTTAACTGCTCAATATGACGTTTGACCCACTGTAGTTCCGCATCGTTTTTGGAATTCCAATCATAGGCAAAACGCAGCACGCACTTAAAGCCGTTATCCCGAAGGATTTGCATGTCTTCATCAAAGCCCTGCAGTATCTTATCCGACAGGCCTTTAGTCCTGTAATTGCCTAAATAATAGATCAGTACGGTAAGCGTTTGCTTGCCTCCAAACTCCTCAAAATACCAATCCGCCTCAGGTTTAACCACATGATTTTTGGAGTCAGAAAGCATTGTTTCTCCACCTAACTCATCCGTAAAACCTCTTTCCGGATTCGGGAAGATTGTTTGGTCATCTGCCGTGTAGGTAATGACGTTAGCACACACTGCCATCGAAACAAAGCAGAGTGTGAAAATGAAGGTTAAGTGTTTCATAATGGTACCCATTTGAATTATTTCATGAATCGTTTCAGTTTCTTTTGGGCGAAGAGGAGAACCCAATCCGGCGTATGTTTCAACATAGGTGTGGAGAGCCAGTTGATGAAGCCCGGAGTGTCGGCTTTCTTGCCCTTGAAGAGTTTCTTCAATGCCCTTTTGACCAGTTTCTCCGGAGGTATCGAGACCGTTAGGTTAACCGCTAACTTGCGTAAGTTTGGAGCCAAACCGAAGAGACCTGTATCTACTGCCCCTGGTGCCATGACTGTGATATGAACGTTGTAGGGTTTCAGTTCGTACCAAAGGGACTTCGAGAAATTATAGATGAATGCTTTGGTGGCATTGTAGGTCTGAATACCAGGCATCGCCATCCATGCGGACATACTACTCATATTTAATATATACCCACGCCTACGCGCGCACATATCTGCGGCAAAGAGCCTCGTCATCTTTGCTACCGTCACCACATGAAGTTGCAGCATCAGATCAATTCGCTTAATGTCCGTTTGGCAATATTCGTTGAAAAAGAAAACGCCGGCATTATTGATCAGCACATCCACTTCATACCCTTTTTCCTGACACCATGCGTATAATTTCTCAGCGGCATCATGTTCGCTGAGGTCCGCAAAATGTGGGATTGTCTTCACATGGAACTGCTCGGCGAGGTCATGAGCTACCTCGTCTAACTCTTTCTGCTGGTTGCTGACCAGCAGCAAGTCGCATTGATAATCGCGTGCGAGTTGCGTTGCGTACTGCAAGCCTATTCCGCTACTTGCTCCTGTTACTAAGGCGAGCATCTTCTTCTAATTTGGCTATTTCACGTTTGATACGCGGGGCGATGACTTCTCCGTCACGCTCTACGCACTCATGACATTTCATATCGAGCGTGTACATACGTCCTACACAGTAGTTCGATCGTCCGCAACCGGCATGATAATGCGGGTCAGACTGCACATGCTTCACGAAATCGGAATCCTTGATCAGCACATGGGCTATCTGGAAGAGTTCAAAACCCTCGTCCATGATCTGCTGGCAGTTATCGCCACTCTGCACGCCGCCTACGTAGATGAGGGGCACGTCACATTCCTTCAGCGCTTCTTGGAATAGTTTCGCTTTGTCCATGAAATAGAGTTCTTTGAACGGCTTGGTAGGCAGCATGATCTGGTGTACACCGGGGATATTCAGAGCGGCTTTGAGCCACCAAAACGATTTCATATCCATGTAATGCGCCAAGGTCTTATAGGGCATTGCACCGCCAAGAATTGTCATCGGACTGCGGCTCACGGTGCCTCCCGAGAGAACGATACCATGTACCTTATGCTTGGCTATCTCTTTCGCTACTTTGATACCCTCTTCGATCGTCACACCATGCCAGCAGTCATCCCACATGTTCGTTTTAACGACTACCGCCATATCATCTTTGGCGTGCGCCATCACCTCGTCCAGCACTTCGTTCATGAAACGGACACGGTTCTCAAACGAGCCGCCGTACTCATCGCGGCGGTGGTTGGTTCTAGGAGCGATGAACTGGGAAAGCAGATAGGCATGACCCGCATGGATCTCCACGCAGTCAAAGCCGCACTCTCGTGCCCAATCGACCGCCTCTCCGAATTTCTTAACGAGGTTCTTGATCTCCGCCACTTTGAGGGCGCGGTGAATAGTCGGGCTATAGAGATTAAACCATGTATCTGCGCTCACGGGGATGCAATGACAGGTGTATATATGCGTCATGTTGCCGCAGTGTCCCAATTGGATACTCGCTTTCGCACCCTCCGCATGGATAGCGTCGGTCATCTTCTTCATATCGGGGATTATCTCCGGACGAACATAGAGCTGACCGTCAAAGGAAACACCGCTCAGATCCACTGCGCAGTACGCTACCGTCGTCATACCTACTCCGCCGCGAGCTACACTCACGTGATAGTCCTGTAATTGTTGTGTAGGCGCATTTTTGCGCGCCATATTTTCGAAAGCAGCACTGCGGATAATTCGATTCCGCAGTGTGATAGGCCCCAGTTGGAAGGGAGTGAACAATTTATCCATTGATGATTGATATTTATTTCGGAATCACGAGGCTAAAGATCACGAGATCAAGACTAATAAATAAACGGAATGATTCGTTTCAGTTTCTTTCGGTCGAACTCGTTCGGGAATTCCTCCTCGTACTTATGATATATCGAGTTGGCACGAGGTACGAGGTTGCAGCAACTGAACCAGAAGAACAACAATCCCGCAAACGACCATGTGAGGATCGCAAAACCAAACCATTCGGTGATCTCCCCCAGATAGTTGGCACTCGTTACAAACCGGTACATGCCTTTTTTCGGAAGGTAATGATTAGTGTCTCCGGGTTTGCGCAAATGACGGATTACGTAATCGGAATGCATGTTAATAATCCATCCTGTAAAGAAGATTACCGTTCCGATGATGAAACGCGGATCGGTGAGCCATGCTGAACTATATAACTGCGAGTAATACGGATCACTCGGCGCTATATGGAACAGAAAATAGCCCTGTATGTATCCGTTAATCAAGTTCCAGGCTACTGACATGATCATGATTGCAAATGGCATCTTGCTCTTTCCTTTCAGCAGGAACGGGAAGATGAAAGACCGCTGGAAATAGTGGAACTCAAAGAACAGGAAGAACAACCAGTACGGTGCATTCTTCACTGCCTCTGATACTACGGGATCTGGACCTCCCAACGCCTTGAAATACTCATACCAAACCACAAAAAAGACCGGGCACTCCATGAGCAACCATCCCGCCTTGTTATTCATTGACGGACCCCATTTCTCCGAACGCATCTTACCGTAACCCGCGTCCACGAAATAAAGTGACACAAAGACGACTAAGCCGATCAAAAACATGATAAACAGCAAATCGCCGAAAGAGGTATTCAAATAGTCCATATTGATTGTTTGTTAAAAAACGCACAAAGGTACGAATAATAATTCGTATATGCAAATAAATGTTAATATTTTTTTAATTTTTCTTGCTTTTGGCATACAAACAAGCCCAAAATGATCAAAACCATACCGATCCACTTCGCTACAGGCATTTGTTCACCGAAAAAGAGTAACATCCATAATGCCGTGAAAGCTGGACGGATATTATTGAAGGCATTGGCTTGAGTCACACCCACTCTGCGCAATGCATAGCAGAAGAGAATGAAAGCAATCACGCTTGCAAAAACCGTCAGATAAGCCACACAACCCAGCGCAGTCAATAATTCGTAATTCGAAAATCGTTCATCGAAAATCAAAAATCGAAAATCACTTCCTCCCTCCTTCCACCACCAAAGGGGATAGAAGAACAGCAGGCTCACTGTCTGGGCATAAAAAATGATGGTCAGTGGGTTGTATCTGTCCGGAATCTTGCGCATGAGAATCGTATCCATGATGGCTGCTGATACCGCAGCAAATGCCAGCAAAACACCCCAGTAACTGCCTATTGCAAAATCGCTGCTACCCACGAGTATCAACAACAACATACCGATCGTAGAAATGAGAACACCTATTATATTATTGCGCGTGACACGTTCGCGCAACAAAACAGCGGCAAACAGAGGTGCCAAAAGCGGTGAAGTGGACAACAATGCCTCGGCGATGGTCGGACTGTTGAGTGCACTATACGAGAACACCTCCAACAGATAGTACAAGAACGGCTGACAGAAACCCGCAGCGATAAAAAGAGGCAGGTCACGCCTACTCACACGCTGCAACGAAAACAGTTCGCTCTTACGGCACATTAGACCGATAACTAACATCAGCAGCACGGAGGGTGTAAATCGCATCACAATCAGCGTTAGTGGAGGCAGTATGGTCAAAGCCTGTTTGATAGCGATACCGCTGATGGACCAAAAAATCATCGACACCACCAACGCGATGACAGCGATAATTTGCGTATTTTTCTTTTCAATAATCATAATTGGCATTTAGCAAAACGGCTGCAAAGGTACTACAAAATTTGCATATATGCAAGCGTTCAGGGATTTTTTTCAGAATAGATTATAATTTTCGCCACTTGGTTTCCACATGGTTTCAACCTGGTTTCAACCTGGTTTTCACCTGGTTTCAATATATGCTCAATAATGCTCATCATATACTCAGCATTATCTCACTGGTTTTTTCTAATAATGTGAATTGATTATTTAGGAATCCACTGCAAGTATACAATATTTTTTGACATATGCAAATTTTGGGAAGATTTTTATAAAATTTTAGGAAAAATGCCCAAATCCTTGCATATATGCAATTTTTTTAGTACCTTTGCAGCCGCAAAGGATAAATGATGCAGATTGCTTTTACCACAGAATTGCCTTTAGAGGGCTTTACACGTTTAGCCGGACACCGGCTTTACGCCCCGTTTGAAGAAGCGGAGGTGTTGATCAGTACGTTCGATGTGAAGGTACCACGTGAGATGATTGAGGCGATGCCAAAGTTGCGATTGATTGCTAATTTCGGCGCAGGGTACAACAACATCAATCTGGAGGCATGTAAAGAGCGTAGTATCCGTGTAACAAACACACCCCAACCGGTGATAGAGCCAACCGCTGAGTTGGCTTTTGCGCTAATGATCGATGTAGCGCGGCGCGTAAGCGAGTTCGACCGCATGGTGCGGCAGGGTAAAGCGCAATTCGGAGTTATGCGGAACCTGAGTCACTCCCTTTACGGCAAGACTTTGGGAATTCTTGGTATGGGTCGTATCGGCCAGGCTTTGGCTCGCCGTGCTGCTGCAAGCGGGATGAGGATCATTTATCATAACCGGCACGAGTTAACGACTGAACGGGTTAACGAGTTAAAGAACGAAGGAGTACAAGCGCAATACGTAGATTTTCAGACATTGCTGCAAGACAGCGATTTCCTGAGTCTGAACCTACCCTACACGCCGGAAGTGCATCATATAATCGGCAAACCGGAATTAGGGATGATGAAACGCAGCGCTTACCTCATTAATACTGCGCGCGGTGCGCACGTAAACGAGGAAGCGCTCGTCGAAGCACTCAAGAGCGGTATCATCACCGGTGCAGCACTCGATGTGTATGAGTTCGAACCGCAGATATCGGCGGAACTGATGACGCTGCCTAACGTTGTTCTCTCCCCTCATACCGGAACAGGTACTTGGGAAGGACGCATCGCTATGTGCGAGAACGTGACAGACAATATTCTTGCCTTTATTAACAATAACATAAACAAAATGAATATAGTATTATGAAAAAAATCATTCTTTTTGCAACCGCTATCATGATGGCAGGTTGCGGCTTTATGCAAAACAGCACTTCGAGTAACGTACAAAACAACAATCAGCCTGCTCCGGCTGCCACAACTACCGTTCAGACTGGAACCAACGCTGCTATGGGAGCAGGTCAGGGAGCGGGAAACGCAATGTTAGCCCTCTACAACCAGTACAAAGCGGATGGTAAGTACGATTACAAGAACCTGCAGAACATCATGAACACCATGGCTCTGATTTCCAACTGCGAGGGACTCAAAGAAAACTACAAAGACAAGAGTTACCTGACCGAGTTCGGCAAAGGTATGATCGCATCATCTCTCGGTCTGGTTACGCAGAACAACGTGAACACGGTCACCAACAGTCTGGTGGACATGATCAAGAACACTGAAACCGTTAAGAACGTCAGCTCACAAGCTCAGAACACCGCTAACCAGGCTGCTCAGTACGCTAACACCGCTGCGCAATACGCAGGCTCCATCAGTAATCTTCTCAGTCTTTTCGGAGGTAAATAATGGAGATCGTTGATCGTTTCTTAAAATACGTATCATTCTGCACTACGAGTGATGAGAACACCGGTTTGACACCCTCTACACCCGGTCAGATAGAGTTCGCCAAATACTTGGCGGAGGAATTGAAATCCATCGGTCTGAGCGAGGTAAGGTTGGACGAAAACGGGTACATCATGGCTACTCTGGAGAGCAATCAGCCTTCTGATCGCAGTTGTCAGATTCCTGTGGTGGGATTCATTGCCCATATGGACACCTCTCCGGATGCAAGCGGCAAACATGTGAAGGCATCCATCGTCAAAGCCGAAGAACGAGAATACATCGACCCTCGGTATGCCGGTCAGGATGTGATCGTGACGGACGAGACTACCCTCCTGGGGGCTGATGACAAAGCCGGAATTGCGGAGATAGTGACGGCGTGCGAGTTCCTCATTCAACACCCCGAGATTCCACACGGCAAAATACGCATCGCCTTTACGCCGGACGAAGAGATCGGTCAAGGAGCAGACCATTTTGATGTCAATGCTTTCGGAGCGGATTTTGCGTACACAATGGATGGGGGTACTATCGGCGAACTGGAGTTCGAGAACTTCAATGCCGCGGCTTGTAAAATCAAGATTCATGGATTGAATGTCCACCCGGGTTATGCGTACCACAAGATGCACAACTCCATGCGCATCGCTCATCAGATCATCGCAATGATTCCTCGCAGCGAGACACCGGAACACACACAAGGCTATCAGGGTTTCTTCCATCTGGTAGGCATCAACGGTACTGTAGAAGAAACGACGCTCTCTTATATCATCCGAGACCATGACCGGAATCGTTTTGAGGCACGCAAACAAGCGATGATACAGATGGTGGAAGCAATGAACACCAAGTACGGAGAGGGTACGGCGGAGATCGAATTGCGCGATCAATACTATAACATGCGCGAGAAAATCGAACCCGTCATGCACATCATTGACCTCGTCATAGACGCTATGAAAGCTGTCAACGTGACCCCGAACGTCAAACCGATTCGTGGCGGTACAGATGGAGCTCGCCTGTCTTTCGAAGGACTACCCTGCCCGAATATCTTCGCCGGAGGAGAGAACTTCCACAGCCGCTACGAATATCTCCCGATTCCATCGATGATAAAAGCGATGGAAGTGATCTTGCAAATTATTCAAATGGTTAAATAATTAAATAATTGATAAAATGGTAAATGATCAAATGGCAAATCTTAAAACCACACCGTTTACAGATATCCACATTGCGTTAGGCGCAAAAATGGCAGAGTTCGCAGGCTTTAACATGCCGATCCAATACCCTACCGGCATCAATCAGGAACACATGATCGTTCGGGAGGGCGTAGGTGTCTTCGATGTGAGCCACATGGGCGAGTTCTGGGTCAAAGGCGAGAAAGCTTTGGATTTTCTGCAATACATCACCACCAACGACCTCTCGGTCATTCCTGCCGGAAAAGCGCAGTACACCTGCATGCCTAACGGAAAAGGCGGTATCGTAGATGACCTGATCATCTATAAATATTCCACCACCAAGTACCTCATGGTAGTCAATGCCGGTAATATCGACAAAGACTGGGAATGGGTGAATAAGATTTATAAATTGAAATTTGAGAACTGTGATTTGAAATTGGAGAATGCTTCTGAGCGTTACGGTCAGTTGGCGGTACAAGGTCCGAAAGCAACCGAGATGCTCCAACTGCTGACCGACGCAGATTTAAAATCAATTGACTACTATGCCTTCCGCGAATGGAGTTTTGCGGGCGTTCCGGGTGTTATTCTTAGTAATACCGGTTACACCGGTGCAGGAGGATTTGAACTCTATTTCCCTGCAGAATACGGAAAACAGATTTGGGACGCCCTGTTCGAAGTGGGCAAACCTTTCGGTCTCGCTCCGATAGGCCTGGGGGCACGTGACAGTCTGCGGCTGGAGAAATGGTACTGCCTCTACGGTCATGACATAGATGACACAACCTCACCGTTGGAAGCCGGACTGGGATGGATCACCAAACTGGATGCCAAAGACTTCATCGACCGCGATTTCCTCAAAGCACAGAAAGCAGAAGGCGTGAAACGCAAACTGGTTCATTTCGAATGCTTGGAGCGTGCTATCCCGCGTAACGGATACGAGATCTGCAACGAGACTGGTGAAACCATCGGAAACGTAACATCCGGTATCATGTTGCCAAATACCAAAGTGGGTATCGGCATGGGATACGTGCAGACTCCTTACGCCAAGAAAGGCGAGACAATCTATATCAAGATTCGCGAAAAACTCGTACCGGCTAAGCAGGTCTGATTGATAATTGATATTTACAATTGAATCCAACGACTAATAAGCACATTGCACTTGTCCTTGGTTCAGGAGGTGCGCGAGGACTCGCGCATATTGGTGCGATTGAAGCCCTTGAGGAGCGTGGTTATACGATTACCAGTATAGCAGGCTGCTCGATGGGTTCCATTATCGCTGGTATGTACGCCGCAGGACAACTCAAAGAAGCCAAAGAATGGTTCCTCAGAGTGGATAAGCAGCTCATCCTTAGGATGATGGATATAAATTTACTTAGCGGAAACGGCTTGGTAAAAGGACAACGCATCATTGAAGAGTTACAGACCATTGTGCCGGATCGTCCGATGGAACAATTGAACATTCCATGTACTATCGTTGCGTCAGATATAATGAGTACAGAAGAGGTGGTTTTCCGTACAGGCAGCCTTTTTGAAGCCGTACGCGCGTCCATCAGCATACCGCTCTTCTTCGAACCGGTACATATCGGCAAGTATGTGCTCATAGATGGAGGTATTCTAAACCCATTACCGCTGCATGTAGTAGAACGAACGGAGGGTGACCTTTTGGTAGCAATGGATATAAGCGGCAAAGACAGCATCGCTATCGACCATAAACTGAACTTCCTCAGTATTCTGGATCGAATGAGTGACATGCAAATTCAGCAGAATACCCTTCTCTCACTCCGAATAACCCCACCCGATATACACGCTGTGATGCGCCAATATGCCTATAACACCTTCGATTTTGACAAAGCCGAACAAATCATCGCCGATGGAAAAAAGATCATGAATGAGGCATTAGATAGGTACGAAAAAGTTTAAGATTTCAAAAAAAATATCAAGAAAATCGATAATTCGTCAAAAAAGGCAAAAAAAATCGCGAAATCTTTTGCTATATGAAAAAAAAATTGTAATTTTGCAAAAAATTTGAACATTTATGGCTACTAAACACTATTTATCCTACTTGGAGGAAACGATACGCGCCAAATGGAATTATTTGGCGATGACCGATTTCGATGGTGAACATAAATATACCTACGCCGATATAGCGAGAGAGATTGCAAAATTGCATGTCACTTGGCGCGAGTGCGGTATTAAGGAGGGCGATAAGATTGCTCTTTGCGGTCGTAACTGTGCAAACTGGGGACTCCTTTTCCTGGCTGTTGAATCGTATGGTACGGTAACAGTCAGCATCCTGCCGGATTTCACGGCAGAGGGCATCTACTCACTGGTGGACCATTCCGAGGCTGTACTCTTGTACGTAGGTCCGAACGTAATGAAGCGTATTGACCCCAAGCAGATGAAGGGTCTAAAAGCGACCATCTTCATGGACGATATGCACATCGTGGAGGCTACGCCGGAATTCTCCAAAGCTTATGAGGGCGCAGAAGAGGCATTCAAAAAGGCATATCCGAAAGGAGTGAAGGTAAGCGATGTACATTATCCTACAGATAACTTCGACGAGATAGCAGTCATCAATTATACGAGCGGTTCAACGGGCAATCCGAAAGGCGTGATGCTGACTCATTTGAACTTGAGCGGAAACGTAGAGTTCGCTTGTCAGCGTATTCCTCATAAACCGGGCGATAAAGTGCTCTCAATGTTGCCTATCGCCCATATGTTCGGTCTGATGTTCGAGTTCCTCTATCAGGTGTGCGATGGTGCTGAGGTGTATTTCCTGACGCAAGCCCCCACCCCGACTGTGCTCATGAAAGCGTTCGCACAAGTGAAACCATTCATGATCCTGACGGTACCTTTGGTTATCGAGAAAATCATCAAGAAAGGTGTACTGCCAAAGATCAGTACCCCGACCATGAAGATTCTCTGGCAAACCCCGATTATCAAGACCATCGTTCGCAAAAAAGTGAAAGAAGGTTTGGATAAGATCTTCGGCGGCAGATTACGATTCCTTATTATCGGTGGTGCCGCCCTGAACGGCGAGGTAGAGCAAGTGCTGCACGATATACATTATCAGTACTGCGTGGGATACGGAATGACGGAATGCGGACCGCTTATCAGTTATGAAGACTGGTTCCGTTATGCGTTCCATAGTTGCGGAAAAGAGTTGCCGCAGTGCCGCGTGCGTATTGATTCTGAAGATCCTACCTCCAAGGATGGTGAGATTCAAGTGAAAGGTATCAACGTCATGAAGGGGTATTACAAGAACTCCGAAGCTACCAAAGCAGCCTTCACAGAGGATGGATGGATGAGGACTGGTGACCTCGGAGTACTTGATAAAGAGGGAAATATCTATATCCACGGTCGTTCAAAGAACATGATTCTCGGTCCTTCGGGACAGAATATTTACCCCGAGGAATTGGAGGACAAACTGAACTCCATGCCCGGTGTTGTAGAGTCCATCGTTTTGGACCGCGATCATAAACTGGTGGCGTTGGTCTTCCCTGATACTTCTACGGAAGGCAAGAAACTTTTAGGAACAAAGAGTCTGACTCAACAGATGGAAGAGAACCGCGTAGCGGTAAACAAGACCCTTCCGGTGTATAGCCAGATTAACTCTATAGAATTAGTGGCTTCGGAGTTTGAAAAGACCCCGAAACGCTCCATCAAGCGATATTTGTACAAATAAATATCGCATCCCGCGTTGTGGTTTTTGTGAGTATCCACAACGTTTCTGTAAATAATTATGTGAGTAAGTAGATGGATTTCTCTGAAATGGGAAATCAAAGCGAGTGTGTAACTGTGAAGCTATGCACTCGTTTTTTTATGACAAAGCACATTATGAAATCACTATTCTTCTGATAAAAATTATCAAAATCTTGCATATATCAAAAAAAAGTAGTAATTTTGCAGCGCAAAAATGTTTTGGGTATGGTTAAACATTATTTAAATTATCTGACCGACGTCATGTCACATCAGTGGAACGACCCTGCATTGACGGACTTCGGAGAGAATCATGAGTACACTTTTGCGGAGTTAGCTACGGAAATGGTGAAGCTCCATGTGTTGTTTGAGCAGTTAGGTATCAAGCGCGGAGACAAAATAGCTTTAGCGGGGCGTAACTGCGCTAACTGGGCAGCTGCCTATCTTGCTATCACCTCCTATGAAGGCGTGGTTGTCAGCATATTACAGGATTTCACGGCGGATGACATAGCGCATCTATTGGATCACTCCGATTCGGATTTGCTCTTCGTAGGTCCTTATGTATGGAAAGAATTGCAAAACAAAGCCTTGCCTAAGCGTTTGAAAGCCGCCCTTTCACTGGAAGATTGGCGTCCGCTCTATACCGCAAAGGATGCTCCAATGCCCTCCAAAGAGGAATGGGAAGCTGCATTCAAAGCAAAATATCCGCGCCCTTTGATGCCGGAGGATATTCATTTCGCAGCCGATCCCGATGCCGTATCGCTCATTAACTATACCAGCGGTTCGACCGGTTCGCCCAAAGGCGTGATGCTTAACGGACGGTCGATTAGCAATAATATCGAAATTGGAATGAAGATCCTGCCAGTGGATCCGGGACAGCGGATCGTATCGATGTTACCGCTCGCTCACATGTTCGGTCAGGTTTGCGAACTGCTCTACCCGCTTTGCTGCGGTACCCACATCTATTTCCTGACCAAGAGCCCCACCCCTTCTATTCTGCTCAAAGCGCTCAAAGAGGTACAGCCTTATCTGGTGGTAACCGTACCGCTGGTGATCGAGAAGATATACAAGAAGAATCTGGACCCGACGCTCAGCAAATGGATCATCCGCATGTTCTGGCATACACCTATCATCGGTGCTATCCTCAAAAGCCGCGTCAAAAGCGGTCTGCGTAGTGCCTTCGGCGGTAGATTACGCTATTTCATCTGCGGAGGAGCGGCCATGAACCCCATCGTGGAGAAATGTCTGATGGATATCCATTTCCCGCTCTCTATCGGATACGGAATGACTGAATGCGGTCCGCTTATCGGTGGTAACCCTCCTAAGTATTTCAAAGCTCGTTCAGGAGGAGTGCCGGTAATGAATATGGACGTTAAGATTGATAATCCGAACGAAGCAGGTATCGGTGAGATCCTTGTCAAGGGAGAGAACGTGATGCTTGGTTATTACAAGAATCCTGAAGCTACCAAAGCTGTGTTCACCGAAGACGGTTGGATGCGTACAGGAGACCTCGGACGACTCGACAAGAAGAAAAATATCTATATCAAAGGACGTTGCAAAACGATGTTCCTCGGTGCTTCGGGACAGAATATCTACCCTGAGGAGATTGAAGACAAACTCAACAACCAAGAGGCTGTCGGCGAATCGCTCATCGTAGAACGCGAAGGTAAACTGGTAGCACTCGTCTTTCCCGACGAGACCCTCACCAAGCGAATGACACTCGATGAGATACAACAACTGATGAAGGAGAACTTGCAGAAACTCAATAGTTTGATTCCTTCCTACAGCAAAGTGTCAGACATTGAGGTACAAGAGCAACCCTTTGAGAAAACCCCCAAGAAATCAATCAAACGATTCCTTTATAAGTAATTTTATAGAGAAAATAGCATTCTTAAGCAAATCTTAAACTTTCTTTAAGAATAAATTTGTACCTTTGCGCCGTTTTTAACAGATGAGCTCAAAGGTACAATTTATTATGAACTACGAAGGATTATTATTAGGAGCCGGCGCGTTCTTTTGTATCGGGTTGTTCCATCCGCTGGTGATTAAGGCGGAGTATTATTTTGGCGTCAAATCATGGTGGGCATTTCTCTTCATGGGATTGGTTGCAGCAATCGCTTCTTTGTTTGTGGAGAATACCTATCTTTCCATCTTCTTGGGTATCTTTGCCTTTTCCGCCTTTTGGGGGATTGGTGAGATCTTCAAACAACGGGAACGAGTCCGTAAAGGTTGGTTTCCAAAGAATCCCAAAAGAAAATACTGATTATTAACAATTAAGCGGAGCTTTCGTGCTCCGCTTAATTGTTAATTCTTGCTTACAACAGGTGGTATGTCACGGTCAATCCTGCCATCACGATAGATACCATTGACATCAGTTTGATCAGTATATTCAGGCTCGGTCCCGACGTATCTTTGAAAGGATCTCCCACGGTGTCGCCCACCACGGTTGCTTTATGGCAGTCACTACCCTTTCCTCCGAAATGACCTTCCTCCACGTATTTCTTTGCGTTATCCCAAGCACCTCCTGCATTGGCCATGAAGACAGCTAACACAAAACCGGTTGCCAAACCGCCAATCAATAATCCTAACACTCCTGCTACACCAAGTATTAGACCGGTAATAACCGGCACGATAATCGCCAGGATAGAGGGCAATAACATCTCCTGCTGAGCACCCTTGGTAGAGATCTCCACACAGCGAGCGTAATCCGGATCCGCCTTTCCTTCCAGAATACCTTTGATGGTCTGGAACTGGCGACGTACCTCTTCCACCATGTGTTGTGCCGCACGCCCCACGGCGTTCATCGTCAGACCGCAGAACAGGAATGCCATCATCGAACCGATAAAGATACCCACCAGCACAACAGGGTTCATCAGGTTCACATTATACGCATTCATGAAATCTACCAGCGTCGCTTTGGCTGCATCGACGCCGTTCGGCAAAGCTTCGCCCGTACGGATCAATGCTATCTTCAATTCCTCTACATACGAAGCCAAGAGTGCCAACGCCGTCAATGCAGCAGAACCGATAGCAAAACCCTTACCCGTTGCAGCAGTAGTGTTTCCCAACGCATCCAAGGCGTCCGTACGCTGACGTACCTCAGCCGGCAGACCCGACATCTCTGCGTTACCACCAGCGTTATCCGCTATCGGACCATACGCGTCGGTCGCCAGAGTGATACCCAGCGTGGACAACATTCCTACCGCTGCTATTCCGATACCATACAGACCCATACTCAAGTTAGCCGCGCTGAACTCCACATGGAACCCGTTGGCACACAGATAAGCTAAGATAATTGCTACACCTACCGTTACTACAGGAATAGCTGTGGACAACATGCCTAATCCTAAACCGCTGATAATCACGGTTGCAGGACCGGTCTGCGAGCTCTCACTCACTTTCTGAGTAGGCAGATAACTCTGCGAGGTATAATATTCCGTTGATTGACCGATGATCATACCGGCTATCAGACCTACCACCACCGAGAGGCTGACTTGCCACCATTGATCTGTCTCCGTTCCAAAGAGCCAGGCAAAAATGCCAAACGTCACAGCTGCAATCAGGAAACCCGCCGTATTCGTTCCAACAGCCAATGCGCGTAGCAACTCTTTCATCCCAGCCCCCTCTTTGGTTTTCACCATGTAAATACCTATTATTGAGAGCAATACACCGCAAGCTGCTATTAACGAAGGAGCCAATACGGCGCGTAATTGCATTTCTTCGCAGAATGCAAAAGCTGACGCACCAAGAGCCATCGTAGCCAAGATCGAACCGGCGTAACTCTCATATAAGTCTGCTCCCATACCGGCTACGTCGCCCACGTTATCGCCCACATTGTCCGCAATAGTAGCCGGATTTCGGGGATCATCCTCAGGAATGTTATACTCTGTCTTACCTACCAAGTCTGCTCCTACATCCGCTGCCTTTGTGTAGATACCTCCGCCCACACGTGCGAACAGCGCTTGAGTAGATGCACCCATTCCGAACGTTAACATCGTCGTCGTGATGGTGATCAGATCACCTTCGGCGCCTACCCAAGCCAGCAGTCCGGTTTCCTTGAGAACCAAGAACCATCCGGCGATATCCAACAACGCCAATCCGACCACTGTCAGACCCATCACTGCTCCCGAACGGAATGCCACTTGCAGACCTGCATTGAGACTCTGACGTGCAGCATTGGCAGTGCGGGAAGAAGCATAAGTGGCTGTCTTCATACCGAAGAAACCTGCCAAACCGGAGAAGAATCCTCCCGTCAGGAACGCAAACCAAACAATACCGTTCTGCAGGTTAAAATACGCCATGATGGCAAAGACAAGCGCCAACACGATGAACACGATCGTCACCACTTTGTACTGCTGTTTGAGGTAAGCCAAAGCTCCTTTGCGCACATGCGACGCAATCGTTTTCATTAACTCTGTACCCTCCTCCTTGCTCATCATCGAGCGGTAGAAACAGTACGCAAATCCGAGCGCTAAAAGAGATGCCGCCAAAACGACGTACATCAAGATTGTTAAATCTTCCATAGAATGTGTTTTTGTATTAGATGGTTATGTTTTTCAAATCCGGCTGCAAAATTACTACAAATTTTGCATATATGCAAATAAATACTCAAAAAAAATTTAGGAAATGTGCGTGCGCGCTTGCACATGTGAAAAATTTTTTGTAATTTTGTGCCCGATTTTAATTTGCCTTATTTTGAACTTTAATTATTTCATATATGGACTCAAAGTATAATCCTACTGACATTGAAGCCCGCTGGTATCAATACTGGCTGGACAACAAACTCTTTCACAGCGAGCCGGATGGCCGCGATCCATTTACCATCGTTATTCCGCCGCCTAACGTAACAGGTGTGCTGCATATGGGACATGTGCTGAATGAGACCATTCAGGACATTTTGGTACGTCGTGCACGTTTGGAAGGCAAGAACGCTTGCTGGGTGCCCGGAACAGACCATGCTTCGATTGCTACCGAAGCAAAAGTCATCAAACGACTCAAAGAGCAAGGGATCAATAAGTCCGACCTGACCCGCGAGCAGTTCCTTAAACACGCGTGGGATTGGACCGACGAACACGGAGGCATCATTTTGAAGCAGCTCCGCAAACTCGGATGTTCCTGCGATTGGGACCGCACGTCCTTCACCATGGACGAGACCCGCTCCAAAGCCGTTATTCACGTCTTCTGCGACCTCTATAAGAAAGGTCTCATCTACCGCGGTCTGCGTATGGTCAACTGGGACCCCGAGCGTCAGACTGCCCTTTCCGACGAGGAGGTGATCTACCACGACGAGCATAACAAGTTCTATTACCTGCGCTACCAAGTAGCCGAAGAGCCGGGCAAATATGCCATCGTGGCAACTACCCGTCCGGAGACCATCTTCGGCGATATAGCGGTCTGCATCAACCCCAAAGAGGAGAAGAACCAGTGGCTCAAAGGCAAGCACGTCATCGTACCGGGTGTCGGTCGTGTCATCCCCATCATCGAAGACCGCTACGTGGAGATTGGTTTCGGAACAGGCTGCCTCAAAGTGACGCCAGCACACGACGTCAACGACTATGCCTTGGGGCAGAAATACAACCTCAAGACTATCGACATCTTCACGCCGGATGCCCATCTGAACATGGACACCGTCGAGCCGGAACTCCAACCTAACGTACGCAAGTACCACGGCATGGATCGTTTCGACTGCCGCAAACAGATCGTCGAAGATCTCAAAGCCCTCAACCTCGTCGAGAAAATCGAGGACTACGACAACAAAGTCGGTTATTCTGAGCGTACGAACGTGCCTATCGAGCCGCGTTTGAGCCTCCAGTGGTTCGTCAAGATGCAGCATTTTGCAGACATCGCCCTCCCGCCGGTAATGAACGACGACATCGTTTTCTATCCTGCGAAATACAAAAACACGTACCGCAACTGGCTCGAGAATATCAAAGACTGGTGTATTTCCCGCCAACTATGGTGGGGACACCGCATCCCGGCGTACTACGATGCCGACCTCTTGGCACAAACCGGCCTCGAGAACTACCCGGACGATAAGATCATTGTATCGGAGACCAAACCGGAAGGAAACTACGTACAGGACGAAGGCGCTTTGGACACTTGGTTCAGCAGCTGGTTATGGCCTATATCCTTGTTCGACGGCATTGAGCATCCGGACAACAAAGAGATCAACTATTACTACCCGACGGCAGACCTCGTTACCGGACCGGATATTATCTTCTTCTGGGTAGCACGAATGATCATGGCGGGCTATGAGTACCAAGGCAAAATGCCGTTCAAGCACGTCTATTTCACAGGTATCGTCCGCGACAAACTCGGACGCAAGATGTCCAAATCCCTCGGTAATAGCCCTGACCCATTAGACCTCATCGAGCGTTTCGGAGCCGATGGCGTGCGTATGGGTATTCTCCTTTCTGCTCCAGCCGGAAACGACATCCTCTATGACGATTCGCTCTGTGAGCAGGGACGTAACTTCTGCAACAAGATCTGGAACTGTTTCCGTATGGTCAAAGGTCTGGAAATAGCAGACATCCCGCAGCCCGAGACCTCCAAGTTTGCCATCGAGTGGTTCGATGCGCAACTGGACAAGACCGCCGCAGAGATAGCAGACCTATTCTCCAAATACCGTCTGAGCGAGGCGCTCATGGAGATCTACAAACTGTACTGCGACGAGTTCAGCGGTTGGTACTTGGAGATGATCAAACCCGCATACCAACAACCGATTGATCGCGCTACGTACGAAGCCACTCTCGCATTCTTCGATCGTTTGCTCGTTCTACTTCACCCCTTCATGCCGTTCATCACCGAGGAACTCTGGCAGAACCTCTATGAGCGCAAAGAGGGTGAGTCTATCATGGTAGCCAGCCTACCCCAACCCTCCCTAAAGGGAGGGAGCAATGAGATTCTCTCCGATATTGAGACCCTGAAAGAGATTGTATCGGGTGTACGAAATGTGCGCGCGTCGAAGAACATCCCGCAGAAGGAACGTCTGACGCTTATCTCTCCGGTTGAGTTGAACCCGCTTGTGGACAAACTTGCGAATGTAGATATCGCCAAGCTTGGCGATTCTAACGGCAACTGTGCGAAGTTCCTTGTTGGCACAACCGAGTTTGCGATTCCGATGGATCAGTTCATCAACGTAGAGGAAGAGCTCAAGAAACTCGAAGCAGACCTCGCTCACCAGCAAGGTTTCCTCAAGGGCGTTATGGCAAAACTGAGTAACGAGCGTTTCGTACAGAACGCCAAACCGGAGATCGTCGAGCTGGAGCGCAAGAAGAAAGCCGACGCCGAGAGCCGTATCGCTTCTATCAATGAAGCCATCAAAGCGCTCAAAGGCTAATTATCAATTGTCAATTATCAATTATCAATTGATTTCCGAAGGCAACATAGAAGTCATAGGCGCACGGGTACATAACCTGAAAAATATCAGCGTCTCTATTCCCCGAAAACGGCTGACGGTCATTACAGGCCTCAGCGGTTCGGGGAAATCGTCTCTTGCCTTCGACACCATCTTTGCAGAAGGTCAACGCCGTTACATGGAGACATTCTCGTCCTATGCACGCGGTTTCATCGGTCAGATGCAACGCCCTGACGTGGACAAGATAACAGGTCTTAGTCCGGTCATCTCCATTGATCAAAAGACCACAACCAAGAACCCTCGTTCCACCGTTGGAACCATTACGGAGGTGTATGATTTTCTGCGATTACTCTTTGCGCGTGCCGCAGAACCCTATTCGTACCTTTCCGGCAAGCCGATGGTTAAATTCACGGACGAGCAGATCATCCAACTGATCGTGAATGAATTTGCAGGAAAGAAGATTCTCTTGTTGGCTCCTTTGGTTAACGCCCGAAAGGGACATTACAAGGAGCTGTTCGAGACCATCCGCAAGAAAGGATTCGTGCATGTTCGCGTGGACGGCGAGGTGCGCGAGATAGTGGCAGGCATGAAACTGGACCGCTATAAGACCCACACGATTGAAGTGGTGGTGGACCGATTAAAAGTTAAAAACCTCTCCCCGACCCACCCCTCAATGGAGGGAGATGAGATAGACCTGCATCGTTTGCGGCAGTCAGTGGACAGAGCCATGACACAAGGCAATGGTATCATGATGATTGTAGAGAGCGACACGCCTTCAGAAGTCCGGTTCTTGAGCCGTAATCTGATGTGTCCGGAGACAGGTCTTAGTTATCAAAATCCCGCTCCTCACACGTTCTCATTCAATAGTCCGTCGGGTTGGTGTCCCTGCTGCAAAGGACTTGGAAAGGTAAAAGGCGAAAGGTTAAAGAATGAAGGATTAATGGAGGAGATAGACGAAGCCATTCGTGAAGATAACTGGTGGGAACGTCTGACGGAATTCACAGATAACGAGGAAGATGAGAACGAAGAATGGATTGTATGTCCGGAGTGTCAGGGCAAGCGTTTGAGCAAAGAAGCACTCAGCTATAAGTTCGGCAAGTATTCTATCTCAGACCTTTCGGAAATGGACATAGACGAGTTAATCAAAGCCCTTACCGGTTTCAAAGACTCCAATGAACTGAAACAGCAGCAAAAAGCGATCGCGGAGCCTATTCTCAAAGAGATTATCGGTCGTTTGCGTTTTATGCAGTCCGTGGGTCTGAGTTATCTCTCTCTTAATCGCAGCAGCGAGAGTCTTTCCGGTGGTGAGAGCCAACGAATCCGTCTGGCTACGCAGATTGGAAGCCGTCTTGTCAACGTACTATATATCCTTGACGAGCCTTCCATCGGTCTTCACCAACGAGATAACGAACGGCTGATCAACAGCCTCAAAGAGTTGCGCGACCTCAATAACTCCGTCATCGTTGTAGAACATGACGAACAGATGATGCGCGAGGCGGACTGGATAGTAGATATAGGTCCTAAAGCAGGCCGTCTCGGAGGTAATGTTCTTTTCTCCGGTACGCCGGAAGACTTACTCAAGACCGATACATTGACGGCGCAGTATTTAAAGGGAAAACGGACCGTGACCGAGGTCACTGAAAGAACAAAGACCGCTTCGCTGAAAGACCGCTCCGCTGAAAGATTTATTACGCTCAGCGGATGTACGGGGAATAACCTAAAGAACGTGACGGTGAAGATTCCGTTGGGTAAGATGGTATGCGTCACGGGTGTGAGTGGAAGCGGTAAATCGACACTCATCAACCAGACACTCTACCCCATCCTCAGTCAGAAATTCTATCGGTCCAAGACAGCCCCGCTCCCCTATAAACGGATTGAAGGCGTGGAGTTGATTGATAAAGTCATCAATGTGGATCAATCGCCTATCGGTCGCACGCCGCGTTCTAACCCTGCGACATACACGAATGTCTTCAATGACATACGCGATTTGTTTGCCGCTTTACCGGAATCCAAGATCCGCGGATGGAAGACCGGACGATTCTCCTTCAACATGCATGGAGGACGTTGCGATGAATGTATGGGAAATGGATATAAGACCATCCAGATGCACTTCATGCCGGATGTTTATGTGCCTTGTGAAGTGTGCGGAGGGCAACGTTATAACCGCGAGACGCTTGAGGTACGCTGGAAAGGAAAGAACATCGCAGATATACTTGACATGACCGTCAACCAAGCCGTCGAGTTCTTTGAACCCCAGCCTACTATTCTCCGTAAGATCAAGACCATTCAGGATGTGGGATTGGGCTATATCAAACTGGGTCAGTCCTCTACATCCCTCTCCGGCGGGGAGAGTCAGCGCATCAAATTAGCAACAGAGTTATCCCGCCCGAGTACAGGAAAGACGCTTTACATCTTAGATGAACCCACCACGGGTCTTCATTTTGAGGATATTCGTGTGCTTCTTGGTGTACTACGGCAGTTAGTGGAAAAAGGAAATACCGTCATCATCATTGAGCATAACACAGATGTCATTCGTGCCTGCGATTGGATCATTGACCTTGGTCCCGAAGGAGGACGAGGAGGAGGAACAATCGTCGCAGAAGGAACGATTGAAGATATACGCAAGAACCCCAAAAGTATCACTGGACAATTTATATGATAACAAACCCTCTTGCCATCATCGCCATTTTATTGGCAACCACCTTGTTCGTTCCGATGATTTGCCGTAAGATACGCATCCCCAGCATAGTGGGATTTATCATCGTAGGCATCTGTATCGGTCAGAACGGTTGGCATCTCATCAGCGGTGGAGATGTGATCCAAACGCTTGGTAAGATAGGTATGCTTTATATCATGCTTCAAGCCGGTATAGAGGTGGACATCAATGATTTCAGGCAGCAACGCGGACGGGCAACCATATTTGGTCTCTACTCTTTTCTTTTTCCTTTCGGATTAGGATTCATTACGAGTCTGCTTTTAGGTTATGATTGGATCACCAGTGCACTATTAGGCGCCATGTATGGAAGCCACACGCTGATGACTTATCCTATTGTCAACCGTTACGGGGTACAGAAGAACGAGGCGGTGAATATCGCTATCGGCGGTACGATGCTTTCAATCTCCTTAGCCCTCTTCGTACTGGCTTTATTGCGTAATTTTGATGCAGTAGAAACAGTAACTATTCCGTTATGGCGACAACTTTTCCGCATTGCGCTGACCTTACTGCATATACTGGTAATCTTCCCGAAAGTAGCACAACGTTTCTTCAAACGCTGGTCTGATCCCACCACGGGGTTTATGGTTGTTATGACGCTGATGACCGTCTCTGCATGGATGGCAGAGTGGTGTGGGTTGGAAGCTATCTTAGGTGCCTTCATCTGCGGTGTTGCGATGAATAAGTTAGTACCTAACCTCAGTCCGGTGATGCAGCGCATCAATTTCGTGGGTAATAACCTCTTTGTACCGCTCTTCCTCATTGGCGTGGGAATGATGATTGATGTGTCTGTTCTATGGAGCGGATGGGCTACGCTCATTATTGCGGTTGTGATGATCGCTACCAAATTAGCCGGCAAATGGTTAGCCGCATGGTTGGCACAAAAGAGTTTTGGTTTGCAAGCAGTAGAGCGTCAACTCATCTTCGGTCTCACGCACGCTACTGCTGCCGGAACACTCGCGATTGTAACAGTGGGTTATGAAACAGGTATCTTTGGTCCGGAGATTCTCAATGCGTCCATTCTGATGATTTTGGTACTATGTACCTCTGCTTCGTTCGTTACCGAGTATTCCGCCAAACAGTTAGCGTTGCAAGAAGCAGCCCGCTTAGAGGCGGATAAAGCCGATAACTCGTGGCTCCTAATGACAGTAGGAGAAAACCGGCACTACGAACTCAAAGAGTTAAGCGAGCTCAGTGAACTGAACGAACCTGTGTTCACCTCGGAAAGCGACTGGAGCGAAGCCATGAACCTCATCAATCGTCAGAGCAAAGCAGCGCTTATCTATCATCCCCAACAACCCCTCAATACGATTTCCCGTATATTGGTGGCAGTTCCGCGGTACGCAGAGAAAGAGCATGATTTCATTTCCTGCTTTGGTCTGATCCGTCGTCTGAGCAGTCAATTAGGAGCGAAAGTTGTTTTCTTCACGAATGAAGAGACCCAAAAAGTACTGCAGGCTTTCTGTCTCCGTAAAGGCAAATACTTACGCGCCTCTTATCGCGAAATGGAAGATTGGGAGGATGCCTTGATGATAGCAAAACAGATGACACGGGACGACCTGATTATCCTGATCAATGCACGTCCTTCCACCCCATCCTATAACCCGCTCTTTGAACAAGTACCGGATATGTTGTCGCGTTTCTTCAGCGACCATAGTTACATGCTCATTTACCCGGAACAAGAGACAGGAAATGCAATCCCCGATCTCCTGACAGGAGATACCACACAAGCAAGCCGAACATGGAAAATCGTTAGTGCTTTGAAGCGTTGGGCCGTATCTTTTCAACAAAGATAACCCATAGACCGAATAAAATGGCGTAGAAAAGGTACTTGAAGATATAATCATGCAGAATAGTAAACCATTCCGGATGAAACTCAATAAAGAGCGAGATAAGAAATATACGCAATATATTAAATCCGTAACACACTCCCCATCCCAATGGTATATACCATAGTTTATGAATCCATCCGCCTTGTACGGTAAGGATCAGACACATCCAAATAAAACTCTGCTTTAGTCCCGAGCAGCCCCAAATAATAGTGGTTCCGCTGCCTGAATCGAAACGAATGGTGTGATCCCCGACCATATATACAGTGTCGCGACCGAGCGAAAGAAGCCAATAGACAGCGGACGCAATATGGCAGGACATCATCTCAAAGGGCGCCGTAACATCCATGCCGAACCAAGTCACCCTCTCTCCGTCTTCATCCCCCACGAAGGTGAACTTCCAGAAAAAGTTCGCCACGAGAAGCGTGACCATAAAAATGATCACGTCCCTATATGGACGGATTTGAGATTTGAGATTAGAGATTAGAGATTTGAGTTCCATTCCTTATATTTGAGTTTTCGCAAACGGCACTTCGTCGATAGCACAAAATTCTTTTCCCAAATACTTGAAATAGCCCGCCTGACAAATCATTGCAGCATTGTCAGTTGTGAAACTAAAAGGCGGAATGAAGACCGTCCAATGATATTTCTTACCGTAGTCAATAAATGCCTGTCGTAACGCACTATTCGCGCTCACTCCTCCTGCAACCGCTACTTGGTTGATACCCAAATCCTTAGCTGCTTTCTTCAGTTTGCGCATGAGTATATCCACTACCGTCGCTTGCAGACTTGCACACATGTCTTCCCGCAAGTTCGGAATCTTCTCCGCCAAGGCATCAATCGTATCTACGTTATGCGCCTTGAGCAAATCACGGAGCGTATAAAGGAAAGAGGTCTTCAGTCCCGAGAAGGAGTAGTCATAACCGGCTATATTAGGTTTGGCGAAGGGATACTTGGTAGCATCGCCAAGCTTAGCGAGCTTATCTATCCACGGTCCTCCCGGGTAAGGCAGTCCCAGTACTTTAGCACATTTATCGAAGGCTTCCCCCGCTGCATCATCGATTGTCTGACCGATGATCTGCATGTCGTTATAGGCTTTGACGAGCACTATCTGGCTGTTACCTCCGCTAACGAGCAGACATAAGAACGGGAAAGTGGGATGCGGAAGACCTGTTCCATCCTCCACAAAATGCGCGAGCACATGCCCCTGCAAATGGTTCACATCAATAATCGGTACGTTGAGCGACAAAGCGAGTCCTTTCGCAAAAGAGGTACCCACAAGCAACGACCCCAACAAACCTGGACCACGGGTGAAAGCGATTGCAGAGATATCCTCTTTGCTCACCCCCGCACGCTTGAGCGCTGTATCCACCACCGGTAAGATATTCAATTGATGGGCACGACTTGCCAATTCCGGCACCACACCTCCGTACTCCTCATGCACCTTCTGGCTCGCAATCACATTACTGCGCAGCACCCCGTCCACAATCACCGCGGAGGAGGTATCATCACAACTCGATTCGATCGCTAATATAACGATTGGTTTTTCCATATAAATAGTTATAATTCTACTGTTTCGCCTTTCTGAGGCACCTCAATATTTTTGAATCCCGCCTCATGGAGATGTCCTTTGTAAGCCTCGGCAGCATTCTCGTCTCCATGCACTACAAATACACGTTGTACCTGTTCAACAGCAAGGCTTCGTGTCAGATAATCAATCATTTCCTTATAATCACCATGCCCGGAGAAACCTTCAATCTTTGTTATTTGGGCTTTGATCTTACGATCCAGTCCGAAGATGGAGATCCACTGCAGGCCGGGCTGTTGAATACGAGCACCCAAGGTCGTTGGTTCGCAATACCCTACAATGAGGATAGTACAACGCGGATCGGATATATGGTTCGCTACATGATGCTTGATTCGTCCAGCCTCCAACATGCCCGAAGCAGAGATGATGATACAGGGTTCGTCCTTATGGTTCAATGCTTTCGATTCCCGGATATCCGTGATATAACGCAGGGTGTTAAAGCCAAATGGATCGGGATCAAACTGCATCGTATCCCGCACTTCGTCGCTTAACTCATCGGGATACATGCGGAAGATCTGGGTTGCATTCGTACTCATCGGGCTGTCCACATAGACCGGAATATGTGGCAAACGCCCATCGTTGTACAGTTGGTTGAGGACATAAACAATCTCCTGTGTACGTCCGACTGAGAAAGAAGGAATCAGGAGTTGTCCTTTGCGATATACACAAGTATCTTCCACAACGCCCAATAGTTGCTCTTCCGTCACCTCTGCATCCTCATGCAGACGATCTCCGTATGTTGATTCACAAATCAGGTAATCGCATTGCGGGAAGAGTTGCGGAGACGGCAGAATATGGCAATGCTTCCGTCCGATGTCCCCAGTATAGGTTAAGCGCTTCCAGCGTTTTTGGTCGTTAGTATCGTTCTCATAGATCTCCAGACTGCAAACAGCTCCGCCGAGCATGTGACCGGAATTGGTAAAAGTAAGGAGCACATCGTCAAACACTCTGAACCTGCGGTCGTAACTATAGGTTACGAAATGCTTCATCGCTTTGTTCACATCCTGCTGGGTATAAAGCGGCTCAATCTTATATTTCTTTCCCTTCTCCTTATGCGGGTTCTGCTTGTCAATTTTCTTGTTATAAGTACGCACATCCTGCTCTTGGATGAAGGCAGTATCGGTCAGCATCAATGCACATAGATCGCGGGTTGCCGGGGTGCAGTAGATATCCCCTTTGAAGCCCATCTTCACGATATAAGGAATCAGCCCCGAATGGTCTATATGCGCGTGGCTGAGGACCACACAATCCAACTTAGCGGGATCAAACCCCAAGTCCCTGTTAGCAGCATCAGTCTCCATACCTTTACCCTGATACATACCGCAGTCCAATAAGATAGTATGCCCCGAATCGGTGGTGATCAAATGCTTACTACCCGTTACTTCGCGCGTAGCGCCTAAAAATTGTATCTTCATGGCTCATACATATTTGATGCTGCAAAGTTACTACAATTTTTGCATATATGCAAATATTCTGTTATTTTTTTTGAGATTTGGCGAATAATTATCATTAATGCCATATGCGTAGCGTCTCTTTCGGTAGTATGAGAGAGCAGAAAGCGGCTCAAAAGCGGGGAGGTTCGTTGGGATTTGGTCGTTAAATGACGGTTGTAGAGCGGCTTTGAGGTCTCGGTAGATACAGACATAGACATATTGATAGAAACGGGAATAGGCTTTGAGTCCCGGTTCCGGCTGCTGATGACCTTTGATAACACGGTAATAATGCTTGAAGAAGCGGATCCGCCATTCGAGGGCTTCTCGGGTATAGCTGTGTTCCAAGGCGTGAGCACGGCGTTGTGCGAGTTTGATGATCTCACGGTTAGCTTGACAGGCAGCCGACCAAGTCTTGGGGAAATGGTAGGTGTAGAGTTGAAGCAAGCCGGGACGATGGGGAGAATAGCGGACGATGATGTGTTTGCGGCGTTTTTGACCGATTTTGAGTTTATTCATGGCTCCCCAGAGGTATTGGATACATTCCGCAGGCACGAAATAACGCACCCCTTTGGAATAAACAGGGGTGGAAGGCGGGAGTTGAACGAAAGTAGCAATCGTGCGCGCCAAACCGTTAATAACCGTTGTTTTTAAGTGCTGTGACATAGTTTGTAATGTATTGTAAATGTGTGTGTTATAAGTTTCGATTTTAAATATGGTCTAGGATACATATGTTCCGGTCTCGAAATACCTCAGGAGTTAAGTCGATGGGCATAAATTGGAGAGGGAAAGATGATTATTGAAATCCGGTGCAAAGGTACAAAAAAAAATTGATATATGCAAATTTTTTGACAATTTGAGAGTTGATAGTTGGCAATTGATAGTTGATAGTTGAGAATTGAGAATTGACAATTCTTATCTCGCTTCGCTCGAACGATTATTTTCGACAAGCGAAAATTTTGAGAGTAGAGAGTTGATAATTGGGGATGGGGAGGGTTGTACTTCGGTCCTCCCTATTATAGAAATATAATAGGGTCCCACCGAAAATACGTTCGCATTTTGCGGGATATATAGGCAAGAGCGGGGATTTTTTTTGAGAAAAAAGACTAAGGTCTCTCCTTAAAGGACCCTGAGCGCCTATCCGTGAGCAAGCTCCCGATTGACGCTCAGGGACCTTTAAGACGCGATAAATCGCTCCTTTTCTCAAAAAAAATTCCCGAACGCTTGCATATATGCAAAATTTGTTGTAATTTTGCAGCCGATTTGTTAATACCCCAAAAGTGTATTTCTATTTTTTTTGTATAAGGATAGCAGCGTTACTGGGTCATAAAAAGGCTCAGCAGTTGGTTCGTGGGCAGCGCGAGACTATTTCGAAGCTCAAAGAGCAAAGTTCAAGTATGAGATCTCCGATCTGGTTTCATGCGGCATCAGTGGGTGAGTTTGAGCAAGCACGTCCGATTATAGAGCGGCTTCGTCGTGAACGCCCGGAGCAGCAGATTGTAGTGACGTTCTTCAGCCCTTCGGGCTATGAAGCGCGTAAGTCATACCCCCATGCAGACGGGATTTATTACCTCCCCTTCGCTACATCGCGTAACGCCAAGCGTTTTTTAGAAGCTCTGCAACCGAAGATGGCCATCTTTGTCAAGTATGAGTTTTGGCCCGCCTACCTGCGTGAACTCAAGAAACGGAATATCCCGACCTATAGTATTTGCGCTATCTTCCGTCCCAATCAACTCTTCTTCCTTCCATGGGGTAAGTTGCATTTGAAGTTGCTCAAATGTTTCACGCAAATATACGTACAAGATCAGGCATCGCTTGTACTCTTGGCGAAACATGGCATAGCCAACGTATGCGTAGCGGGCGACACACGTTTCGACCGGATGATGGAGCTTCGTGCGGCGGACACGAAAGATCTGACGCTTGTGTCGCATTTTGCCGAAGGGTCTCAACACGTCATCGTAGCCGGTAGTACTTGGCCCAAAGATGAGGTTTTGTTTGCGCAGTACATGCAGTCAGAACCGAGAGCCAAACTGATTCTTGTGCCGCATGAAATAGACCCGAAACACCTGCATTTTATTTTCCGCTTGTTCCAAGGACGGATAGTGCGTTACTCGGCAGTTAGCGGGATGAAAGACAAGGTCAGTCAGCGGAATATTCTGCAGCAAGCGAGCATACTGATAGTCGATACAATGGGGCTACTCTCCTCTATCTACCGTTTCGGACAGGTAGCATACATAGGCGGCGGATTCGGGGTTGGAATTCATAACACGATAGAAGCAGCGGCATATGGTATGCCCGTTCTATTCGGTCCTAACTATAGTCATTTCCGAGAGGCACAAGGACTGATTGATTCCGGAGCAGCAAGGAGTATCAAGAATTACAGGGAGTTGGAATCAGCGCTTACTACCGCCCTTGATCAATACAAAACAATTGGCGCCAAAGCTGCTGAATATGTGCATAGCGAACTCGGCGCTACGCAAAAGATCTATCAAGATCTGTTTGAAAAAAATGAACAATGAATAAATGAGTAAATAAGAAAATGGCACAAAAACCAAGCATTCCAAAGGGGACGCGTGACTTCGGACAAGTCGAAATGGCGCGTCGCAATTATATCTTTAACACGATTAAGTCAGTTTTCAGTCTGTATGGTTTTCAGCAGATTGAGACTCCCGCGATGGAGAACCTCTCCACGCTAATGGGTAAGTACGGCGAGGAAGGCGACAAACTGCTCTTCCGAATTCAGAACAGCGGCGAGAAAGCCAGTTTAGCGCCGGAGAAAGGTCTGAGGTATGATTTGACGGTTCCTTTTGCGCGTTATGTAGTGCAACACCGCGAGGAGATCTCTTTCCCGTTCAAGCGTTTCCAGATCCAGCCCGTATGGCGTGCTGACCGTCCTCAGAAAGGTCGTTACCGCGAGTTCTATCAATGCGACGTGGACGTGATCGGTTCAGACAGTCTCATCGGCGAGTTGGAGTTGATTCAGATTGTGGAGGAGGTTTATCGCCGTTTAGGTATCCGTGTCTGCCTTCATATCAATAACCGTAAGATCCTTGCGGGCATTGCGGAAGTCATCGGTGCACCGGACAAGATGATTGACATCACCGTTGCTATCGACAAACTCGACAAGATCGGCGTAGAGGCGGTCAAAAACGAGCTCAAAGAACGCGGACTAAGCGACGAGCAAGTAGAGGCTTTGCAACCTATACTGAATCAAGAATCCGGAATCAAGAACCAAGACAAATTAGCCTCGTTGAAAGAATTTTTGGCTGACAGTGAAATCGGTCTGAAGGGTGTTGAGGAGATGGAAGAGGTGTTCGATTTGATTGAAGCAACAGGCGTGAAACTGAATATCGAATTGGATCTCTGCCTCGCGCGCGGACTTAATTATTATACCGGTGCAATTTTTGAGGTCAAAGCTTTGGACGCACAGATTGGTTCCATCACCGGTGGAGGACGCTATGACAACTTGACCGGCATCTTCGGTTTGCCGGGGGTATCGGGCGTAGGAATCTCTTTTGGTGCAGACCGCATCTATGATGTATTGACGGAGTTGGATTTATTCCCGAAGGAGCTACAATCAGCCACACAGATACTCTTCGCAGCCTTCGGAGAAGAGGAATTACATTATGCTCTGCGTTGGGCAAAGGAGCTTAGAGCACAGAATATTGCAGTGGAGGTTTATCCCGAACCGACCAAGATGAAGAAGCAGATGGGTTATGCAGATTCCAAGCAGATTCCGTTTGTAGCAATCGTCGGAAGCGACGAAATGGCGCAGAACAAAGTGATGGTCAAGGAAATGAGCACAGGCGAACAACAACTCTTAACGCTTGACGAGTTGTTGTCCGCAATTAAAAATTAAAAATTACGAATTACGATGGCAGATACCAATATGCAATTTGACCAAGTGACCGCCAAATGCCGCGAGGTCTTCATAGATAAGATGCAGGATTATGGTCCTTCATGGCGGATCTTCCGTCTGCATGGGATTACTGACCAATTATACATCAAGCTATGTAATATCCGTCAGCGTCAGGAGACCGGTGTGAGCTTGGTGGGCGATGAGATAGACAGCAATCTGCGCGCGGTGGTCAACTATGGAGTGATGGCTATCATCCAAAATCGCAAAGGCTATGCCGACGGAATAGACATGACCTCCGAGGAAGCCACCCGTTTATACGACGAGGTGCTGCAAGAAGCCAAAGAACTGATGCTCCGCAAGAACCATGACTACGGTGAGGCATGGCGCGAGATGTCAAAAGAGGGAATCGCGGATATGATTCTCGCTAAGATTATTCGGATTAAGACCATTCTGGAGCATGGAGGCACCACAATCGCTTCCGAAGGAGTGGAAGGCAATTATTTCGACATCATCAATTACGCTATATTCGACCTCATACACTATGAGAAATGAAAATTGAAAAATGAAAGGACGAAGGAAATGAAAAAAGCAGAACATATCATCGGGAGTAGCGCTCGTACATTGTTGGCGCTTACGTTCCTTTTCTCGGGTTTCGTCAAAGCGGTAGATCCTCTCGGAACGGTCTATAAAATAGAGGATTACCTCAAAGCCTTCGGCGGCTTTTTCACCGAATTGCTGCCTTTAGCAGGATTGGCTGCAGTAAGTCTCATCCTCGCGGAATGGTTTCTCGGTTGGGCGATGCTCCTGAATGTGCGCACGAAAATAACGAGTTGGCTATCGTTGGTGTTTTATCTCATGATGACGCCTCTCACACTATGGATTGCGCTCACTAACCCTGTTTCCGACTGCGGTTGTTTCGGCGACGCGTTGGTACTCACTAACTGGCAAACTTTCTGGAAGAATATCGTATTGCTCATTCTCGTGTTGATCCTGCTCATCTGCAAGAAAGCGATTCCGCAATTATGGTCCACTTGGATGGAGTTGTGCATCATGCTCATAGCGTTGATCTCGGGCGGCATCATCATGGGCTATTCATATACCCACCTTCCGCCGTTGGATTTTCGTCCCTACAAAATAGGCAATCACATCCCCACCCTCATGGAAGTGCCGGACGATGCGGAACCCGATGTGTATGAGACCACGCTCATCTACGCCAATGATGAAGGCGAAGAACGTGAGTTCACCTTGGAGAACTACCCCAAGAACGACCCTGAATGGACGTTTGTGGACCAGCATTCTGTGCTCGTCAAGAAAGGTTACGAGGCGCCTATCCATGATTTCGAGATATTGACCATCGACTTCGATGACATAACGTACGACATCCTCGAATCCGAAACTCCTGTTACGCTCATCACGATGTATGATCTCAATAAATCTAACGTCTCGCAGTTGAGCAAAGTGGCAGAAATGGTGAATAGCACCCCCGATTGTTACATTCTCACGGGTTCCGGTGCAGAGGAGGTGGAGAAAATGGGTGAGAAGCTTGGCATTGATCCCGAACGGTTCTGTTTCATCGACCCGGTGACGCTCAAAACGATTGTACGTGCCAACCCCGGCATGTTCGTCGTGCAAAACGGAACAATTATTGAAAAGCACAACTTCCGACAGTTGTAAAAAATGAATATGTACATAAGAGCTTATAAGGTTTAAGAGAAACGAAAGAGGGATGGTCTCCAATGAGATCATCCCTCTTTCGTATATTAGCGAGTACGTTTATTACAATTAAACGCAGGTGTAACCGCCATCTACGGGCAATGCTACACCCGTGACGTATGTTGAAGCATTGGAAGCCAAGAAGACTACAGCACTATCCAGTTCGCCCTCATGACCGTAACGCTCCATCGGGATGACGGTCTTGGCATAGTTGGCAAAGTACTCGGACTCGAGCGTCTCTTTGGTCAACGGGGTAATGAAATATCCCGGGCAGATGGTATTGACCGTAATGCCGTATTTACCCCACTCTGCTGCCAAGGCACGAGTCAAGTTGACTACGCCACCTTTGGCTGCATGGTAAGGCGATGCAGGTGCGATCTTGTTGCCCACGAGTCCGTACATAGACGCGATATTGACGACGCGGCCGTAGTTATTCGGGATCATCGATTTCTTGGCTACTGCACGTGCTACGCGGAAAGTACCAAAGAGATCAATCTGCATCTCGTTCTCAAACTGCGCATCGGTGATATCCTCTGCAGGAGCAACTGCTCCTGTTCCGGCGTTATTAACCACAATGTCGATGTGTCCCACTTGTTTGAGCGCTTCATCGACCATGGTATCTACGGCTTCGGTAGAGGTGATGTCGCATTGGAGCGGTAACACCTTAACACCGTACTCAGCCTCGATGGCTTTTTGTACTTCCACTAATTTCTCGTAACGGCGAGCTATGATCACTAAGTTCGCCCCACAAGCAGCCAGGGCTTTCGCCATCTGCACACCCAAGCCGCCTGAACAACCTGTTACCAACGCTACGCGGCCGGACAAATCAAAAATATCTTTCATTGATGTATATGCTTATGCTTTTGCCGCTAATGGTGACGGCGTAGCATAAACACGTGCAGCCAGCTCCTGGTCCAAAACATACAGACCATAGCTGTTGCCGTCCAACATCTTGAGCTTATTGATAATCTCTACTGCATTCTCTTCTTCCTCTACCTGCTCGTCGATGAACCATTGGAGACGGCTTTGCGAAGCGTAGTCTTTCTCCTCAACAGCGATGTGCATGAGGTTGTTAATGAGCGAAGTAACGTGTTGCTCGTGCTCATAAGTCTGCTCAAAAGCAGCCAGCGGAGAAGCCCACTCGGTCTCTACCGCGTCAATCGCCTTGAGCAGCACACGTCCACCACGGCTGATAAGATAGTTATAGAAAATCTGTGCGTGGTCTTGCTCCTCCTTGAATTGGATAGCAAACCAGTTCGCCATGCCTGCATAGCCTTTATCCTGGCAATAAGCAGACATACTGAGGTATAAATATGCCGACCACATCTCGGCATTGATTTGGGCGTTGATAGCGTCCTCTAAACGTTTGGAAATCATAAATTTATTTACTATTTAGTCATTTATTAATCATTTACTATTTGGTCATTTGTTTTTAGATACTCAGAACCATCATTGCCTGCCAGGAGTCTTCCTTGATATCTTTTTTCTGATGGATGGCTTTGCTGAGCGGAACTAACACGATATCATCGTTCTGAATACCCACCATGACGTTTCTTTGCCCGTCAATGAGCGCCTGTACAGCTGCTATGCCCATGCGAGAAGCCAAGATCCGGTCGTTGGCGGTAGGACTACCGCCGCGCTGCAAGTGACCAAGCACGGTGACACGCGTGGAATACTCGGGGTGTACTTTCTCAATCATCTGCGCTACAGTCGCAGCTCCTCCTTCGATTGCATGCTCCTGAACGAGCACGATAGACGAGTTCTTCGACTTACGTCTGCCGCTACCAATCGCTTCTTCAATCTGCTCAACGATAGGCTTACGCTCCGGGATGATAGCAGCTTCGCAACCTCCTGCGATAGCTGCATTGAGCGTCAAGAATCCCGCATCGCGTCCCATGACCTCCACCAAGAACACGCGTTCGTGCGAAGTGGCGGTGTCACGCAGTTTATCGATACACTCCATGATGGTGTTGAGCGCAGTGTCATAACCGATGGTAGCATCAGTGCCCCAAAGGTCATTGTCAATAGTACCCGGAATACCAATAACCGGCACATCGTACTCTTGCGCAAAGAGGCGGCCGCCTGTGAACGTACCATCACCGCCGATTACCACCAGTGCGTCAATATGTTCACGCAACAGAGTGTCATAAGCCTGTTTACGTCCTTCCGGAGTCTTGAACTCCATACAACGAGCGGATTTGATGATTGTTCCGCCGCGCTGGATAATTCCAGAGACATCTTGCGAAGTGAAGGTCTTTACTTCACCATCTATCAGACCTTTGTAGCCACGATAGATCGCTTTCACGTCCAATCCTTGGCTGATAGCCGCGCGCACAACGGCACGTACGGCAGCGTTCATTCCCGGAGCATCTCCTCCGGAAGTAAGTACACCTATTGTCTTTAACATAGTAACAAATGCTTTTATCCTACTTGTACGTCAGGATTTATTTTACGAATCATACCTTTTAACACATCTCCCGGTCCGAATTCATAGAACTCGTTTGCGCCGTCTGCAATCATGTTTTGCACGGATTGCATCCAGCGAACGGAAGCTGTGAGTTGTTTTAGAAGGTTTTCGCGGATAATTTCCGGTTCTGTTTCTGCTTTTGCGGTCACGTTCTGGTAGATCGGACAGAAAGGTTTGTGGAAATCCGTTTTGAGGATTGCCGCCTTGAGATCTTCCGCAGCGGGCTGCATCAACGGTGAATGGAAAGCACCTCCAACCGGCAATTTGAGCGCACGGCGAGCACCTGCTTCTTTCATAGCGACACAGGCAGCGTCGATGGCTTCAACTTCTCCTGAGATAACAATCTGTCCCGGGCAGTTGAAGTTGGCAGCAACGACAACCCCACTAACGCTTTCACAGATCTCGACCACTTTCTCATCCGGAAGACCGAGAACGGCAGCCATCGTACCGGGGTTTTGCTCACAGGCAGCTTGCATCGCCTGCGCACGCGCGGACACTAATAATAAGGCGTCCTCAAAACGCAAAGCTCCACATGCTACAAGTGCGCTGAACTCACCAAGGCTGTGTCCGGCGACCATGTCAGGTTTCTCAATGGTCATAAGACGTTGTGCTACAACCGAGTGCAGAAACACTGCAGGTTGCGTCACTTTGGTCTGCTTGAGATCATCGGCAGTGCCGTTGAACATGATATCTGTCAGCGAGAAGCCAAGCAGCCTGTCAGCTGCTTGGCACATCTCGCGGGCTTCAGCATGTGCATCGTACAGGTCTTTGCACATGCCCGGAAATTGACTTCCCTGTCCGGGAAAAACAAATGCTTTAGCCATAATTATGCCATAAGACCAGCAACGAGTGCCAAAATTGCATAGAACTCAGGCAGCGCGCAGTAAATCATGGTGTTGGTCATTACATCGTGGCCGGCTGCGATATTAGCAATACCGTTTGCCGCTGTCTGACCCTGACGGATAGCAGAAAGCAGGAAGACAATACCCATACCGATGCCCAGACCGAAGAGCAGAATCGGGTTGGTCTCCATCAGACCCTTCATCATCAAGAATGCCACGAAACCGTACAGACCCTGCGTAGCAGGAAGTGCAGAAAGAATCATGTAAGCCGATGATTTCTCTTTGTTCTTCTTCAAACCACCCTCAGCTGCATTAGCTGCAATAGTAGTTCCGTAAGCAGAACCAACGCCGGACAGACCCAACATGAGGCCAAGTCCTAGATAACCTAAAATTTGTTCCATAATGTTTTATATAAATTAAAAATTAAAAATTACGAATTAACAATTATTTTTTAAAAGGTTGATAGAGTTTGCCGGTTCCCTCGTAGCCTGCGTTCTTGAAGTACTCGACGAACGAGAGACGTAGCGGGTGAACGAACGCACCGAGACAAGCCATCAGTAAGTTGAGGATGTGACCAAAGGTCACGATGAGGATAAAGCCGATCCATGTACCCACATTGGGGTTCTCGCCAAGGACTTGTGCGCCGAGTTGGTTGAAGGCAGCTCCCAACATTCCGCCCGCCAAACCAAGGGCATAGAGACGGATGTATGAGAGCACATCGCCGAGGAGACCGGTGGACATCTGGTATGTATCCCAGAGACCTGCTCCCACGTTAATCAACGGATTGCGACCCGGTGTGTTGAACACGAAGATACCCAAAGCAGAGACGGCACCAATACCGATGAGCGTCCATTTAACGGTTTCAGTCGGCAGCGAGAAGGTCATTGCCAAGATAGCGGTACAAATACCTCCCACGATGAGCAACAACCATCCCCATGTAGAAACGGTGTTTTTGAAGCCGTCCCGTTTGGTATAAGAGATCGCTTTAATGGTCATGGCAAGGATGATATGAACGACACCAATAACAAGCGCCAGAACCATCATCACATCGTATTCTCCAATCTTGCCATTTACACCCAAGTTATTGAACATCAATGCCTTTGCACTCTCCGGGAACCACTCTGCGCGGTAGATATCCACGCCAAAGAAGGTGCCCATGAGGTAACCCACCACAGTCGATCCGACACCAAGCGCCATGATGATGCCGCCCAGTCCGTCGAACATCTCAATCTTCAGTTTGCCTTTGAAGATGAGGTAGCCGATGAGGGTGAGCATAAAACCGTAACCGCAGTCGCCAATACAGAGGGCGAAGAAGAGCAGGAAACACGGACCGAGAATAGGCGTCGGGTCAAACTCATTATAGTCCGGCCAGCCGTACATGCCGGTCAGGGGCTCAAAGAGACGCACGAACCAGTTGTTGTGCAACTTGATTGGCGTAGCGTCCTCGGCTACCGGGTCGGTCTCTTCGTAATAGACTTCTGCGGCAGCAAGCATGGCATTCAGTTCGGGCTCTTTGTCAATCGGACAGAAGCCCTCAAAGAGACAGAGCGACCCTTCTGCGAGTTTATCGGTCGAGAGCGTAACACGCTGCCAGTCAATGTTTTGACGGGCTTCTTTGAGTTGTGCTTTGATGTCTTCGATATTAGCAATTTGCCATGCCTCAATACGAGCATTAGCAGCAGCGAGCAGACCTTTGAGGTTTTCTACTTCCTGCATGTACTGGGCAGCTGATTTCTCGGGCTGCGGGAGTTCGGTAGCCTTCTCGAGAAGATCCGAGTTATCGAGGTCTTTAGAGGTTGCGTTCTCGACTACAACGAAATAGGTCTTTCCCTCTTTTTCGGAGACTTTGACACCCCACTCTTCTTGGAATGCAGATGCGCTGCATGCAAAGAAACGGAGCGTGTAGCCGGCTTTTGAGAGTGCATTAATGCGCTCTGCATCGAAGTCACCCCATACTGCGGCTTGAGAAGCCGCTTGTTTGGCATCCGCAATGCTTTGTTCGATGTTGGCACGTTCTGCGAGCAGTTGATCCGGCGCACCTTGTTTGAGCAGACGACGCAGGTCGTCCTCATGTTGGAGGGCTGCCTGGAGTTGCTCATCATCCTCGATGAGACCAGCGGCTTTCTGGGTGATATGTACTACACCAAGGTCGCGGAGTTGCGTCAGGAAGGGTTCGTAATCACGATGGAACACCAAAAAGGTGTATTTCTTCATTTGAGTAATCATGCGTTACCTCCTTTCTGTTCTTCCGCTGCGCGTGCTTCGGCTTCGCGTTTAGACTTAACGATTTTCTGGCTGGACTTGGAGAGGTTCTCTTCGTCTTCCATGAATCGTTTGATTTTACGTATAGCATCCTGATACCCAGGGATCTGAACTTTCTCAAAGAGGTTCACTTTCTGCGTCGTTTTCTTACGCGCATACTCGAGCAGTTCCACTTTGCGATGTATGAACTCCTGGCGGATACCGACATCGGCGATGGCTTTGAGTTGCTCAAAACCATCTGCAAACCATTTGGGAGACGAGAAGAGCGAGAACTCTTTGGTCGAATAGACGACT
>ONMV01000038.1 GCA_900319005.1 uncultured Bacteroidales bacterium | reverse complement strand
CAAGAAACAGTGTCCACAACTTCCACAACCTGAATTTATGCGGGAAGAAGTAAAGTATGATTGTAGAAATAACCGGTTTATTGTGGAGGAATTGTGGAAATGAATAGGAGTTGTGGAAAAATGTGGAAGAAATGTGGAGCGATTTACACAACACAAACCCAGAAAAATCAAGGTTGTAGCAATTGTTTCTATTGTAGAAAGAAAAATATATATAATAGTGCGAAGAGTGGCCAAAAAGAAAGACGCACCGCGCTTCACAGCGCAGTACGTCCGGAATGATAATAAATTGAAGAAAAGTTAAGGTTTAGGCGGGGTACGGCTAATCCTTTACTTGGATCAACCGTGAGAGATGCCAGAGCACATCATGGGCCTCTTCAACGGCAATGTTCTGGGCGTGACAGGATGCGGAGACCGTCATGCCGGGCACGGATGCGTCGGTTATGATTACATGAAACTCGCTAATCAATCCGGTGTGTTCCGGGGTAGCTACTTTGACGATTTGCAGTTGCTCAGTCTGCGGGATAGCATTTTGTTCTTCGTTCATAATTGCAATGATTTAATTGTTATTATAATAGGTACGTGTGTACGGCTATTCGAGGGTTATACCGTAGCGCTTGCAGATTTCGAGGTAATCGAAAACAAGCACCTGGTCGGTAAACGACTTTTTGCGATTGGTTCGCTGACCTTTCTCATCTTCCTCGTACTGTATGATGCCATCTTTGATGTCATCAAACCGGACAGAGTGCTTATGACCAATCAGCTCGGGACTATGCTCCAGATAGTAATCGAGCGATGCCTTGGGAAGCACCTTCTGACCCGTTTTCTTGGCGTGCTCCAGATAGAGTTCAAAGATAGTTTTAACTCGTATCTGAAGGATAGTCTTGGCTTGCTGATAGACCATCTTGCTCTCGTCGGTTGTCAGTTCCTGCACCGAATCGATGCGGTAATGACAACGCTCGTATATCTTGCCCTGCGAAGCCAAGAAGTTAACGATATTCCACCAAACTCCGACATCCTGGTTCGTTTTACATTTCTCGCTCTGTATCTTGATACCTTTGATGGCGATGGTTTTAAGATCTTCATAGGTAAAGGGCAGTTCGAGTTGGTTACGAAGTGTCTGGAAGGCAGCCAATGGCACTACCCAGTTCTTGAGAATACGTATCTCGACCGGCTCGCCTTTGAGGGCAGTTTGTATATCTTCCAGCGTGGAGATATACGCAGTATGGAAGTTCTGCTCGAAATAGGATCGGTTGTTTAGTATCTGCAGTGTGAGATGCGAACATCCGAGCTTCCGGACTTCCGTCATGCGCTCAAAGCGGGCTGTCTGCTCCGAGGTAGGCGTATGCAGATCGAAACTCAAGAACACGAAACGGGTAAAGAGCGCGATATCTGATACCGCCATCTCCTGACCGGAAATGATGACGCCGGTATCTACCTTGGTTATCTCGCGCTTCTTATCCTTATCCATATTCATACGGTTACGACCGGTGCCATCCCACAAGCCTTTCAGAAACTCGCGTTTAGTTATATCTATACTGTCCTTGTACTCATCGAGATGAACAAGCGCGTTGGAGGTCTGTGCAACGGCATCCGACAGCGCCGCCACGGTAGAGTTCTCTATATTCGGCGGGTTGTTCTCGATGATGAAGAACGACATCAGACTGTGACCTAACTCGGACTTTCCGGAGTGTGGTGGACCGAACAAATTAAGTAGTGGGAACCACTTCGTATAATCTACGATTATATCACGGAACAGAGAGGCGAGAAGATAACACAAACCAATCTTCGCATTATCCCCGAAAACCTCTACAAGCATGGAAGAAAAACCTTTGAGGGTGACGCTGCCGTACGCCTTGTGAACGAAGCTGCGTTCAAACTCATAGAACTTGGTATCCTTGTAGAGTTTGGAGAATGCCGGAAGATAGTAGTTAGATTCGATAGGCTCCTGATCCGGATTACTGTTGGGGTGTTGGATGGCAACAATGCCGAACTCATTCACCGCTAACCATTGGCCATTATAATATATACCATTGCCAAAGGCGAAGAAGCCGTCGCGTTGCCAACCGAGTTGGGTGATGAGTTCAGCAGATTTGGTAGCCTTGTAGAGGTACTGCTTCAGCTTCTGTAGTTGTTCCTCTTTAGCTAACCATATATAGTTGCCCAGCGATTCCACCTTTTGTCGAAAGCGGGCGAGGGAAATAAGATCTTCCTGCCGAAGTTCGACTGTTTCCTGATGACCGTCTTTGTTTGTCATCTCATAGAGACGAATCGCTGACTGCGTGTCCTTGATGTGATAGAGCGGCTTCATGGTAAAGTTAGACCACACATAACGCCCTCCCTGTTGGTTGAGCGAATAGTAGCTATGGAACTCGATTCCGAAGCCGAGTTCTTTGAGCAGATCCAGTTCCTTGGACAGGTTCTGCTTCATTTGTTCCTCCGCACGTCTGACACGTGCTTCTTTGATAGCACTTTGCCAAACCAACTTGGGAGGATGTATCTTATTGAGTTGATCGATATAGTGGTTTAACTCGAAGCCTTCCTCCAGATAGGAAAGGATATCGGAGATGATAGCCACTGAATTAAGGGCTTTATCCTCATTGGCTTTATCGTTATTCTTACTCTCCGGCGGGAATAACTTACGTGCATACCAGAGGATAAAATCCTCCTCCTGCACTTGGTCGAACATAGACTTGGTTTTGAAGAAACTGTCGGCATCCCGTTTATCGCCTTTGTCGCCTGTGCCAATCTCCTTGATAAAGACCTTGAACTTGATCTGAAAAGCCTTTGTTCCGGCTTTGATGACCTTGTTAATGCCGACACCGAACTGCTCTCCGGCTTTGGGTGGGTCGGAATCCGGTATGAAGCACAGTGTATCACAGCGCTTCCGGAGAAGGGCTAACTGGTGGTCGGTCCAATCCGAGCCAAGACAAGCGACTGCGTTCTTGAAGCCGAGGATGTGCAGCCGGAGCGCGTCGGGAGCACCCTCGACACAGTAACACCGGCCTTGGGATGCAGCGGCAATCCAAGCCTGATCGATACCGAAAAGCGTATTCTCTTTGGAATAGACTTCGCTGTTGGTGGAGTTGATGTACTTAGGCGGGGTATTGCCCTTCTTCGTGGTTTTGTCGGTTACTCCAGGAATGACGCGAGAAGTGTAGCCGATGACGTGCTTGGAACGGTCACGTATCGGAATCATGATCCGGCCACGGAAGAAATCGTAGATTCGTCCGTCTTCGCTCTGGGCGAGCAGATGGAGTTCCTTGAGTATTTCTATAGACAAACTATGCGCCTTCGCATATTCGTATAGCGAAGGGCCGTTAGAGGTGTAGGCATAGCCGATACCCTCATTCGCAACAAAATCATCGCTCCATCTATCCTTCGCATACTGATATGCGGCAACTGCCTCTTTATCGGCATTGCGGATGTTCTCTTCGTAGAATTTCTGAACGATTTCATACTGGTTCTGGACGGATTCTCTATATAGGCGCTTGCGGCGCTGCTCATCTGTTTCCTCGACGGCTTGATCATGGAGAGTGACATGATACTTATTCGCAAGGTATTGGATAGCCTCCATGAAGGACATGCCTTCCTTTTCCTTTAGGAACGAGACAACACCGCCACCCTTACCGCAACCGAAGCACTTGTATATGTTCCGGGCGGGGTAGATATGGAAGGAAGGTGTTTTCTCTTGGTGGAAAGGACAATTGCACATGTAGCCGGAGCCGGACTTCTTGAGCGTAAGAAAGTCAGAGGCTACCTCGGCCATGTCCACACGCGAGAGGACTTCTTCTATTTCGTGCTGAGGAATCATTGGAACATAGAACGGCTACCGGGTACACCGTATATCTTTATAGGAAACGCGCCCCCGCATATACGCGCGCTCGCGAGACGATCTGCGAGCTTGCGCAGCTGATTGGGTTCAAGGCTATACATGGCGCTGATCTTCTGATTTACGATAGAGAATGAGACAGTGAGAGGAGTCTGCTCCGGATAGCCTTCTTCCGTACCGATACGATGATCGGTAATGAAAGCCAATAACTCAGACATGGGCACATAGCCTTCTTTCTGAAAGGCGTCCCTACAATCGAAGTTTATCTGCACCAGATTATCCCATCCTATAGATTGGAGGTGCATATTAAGCCGCGGAATAGCTTCCGCGAAAATAAATGTAGGTGTTTCCATGGCAATCAGTCCTCAAAGACATCGTAAATCTTACAGCGCGTTTTCTTGATGTAACAATGACCCTCGGCGTTCCATGAAGCGAACTGCTTGGTACGTGAGGTTAAGATAACACCATCGGGAAGAGTAGAACTAAAATCCATTGCTACTTGCCCAACCATGCGCTGTACAAACAGCGGTTGACCGTGTTTGAAGAAGACTCCGGTAAACTCAACGTCCTCACCAAACCGCTTAATTTGCTTCGACCACTCGTCAAAATGACGGAGATTGACATTTTCTTTACTCATAAACACTTATTTTTACTAAAAAAAATCAAAAAAATCACTTTTTTCTTGCACATATCAAAAAAAAGTAGTAATTTTGCGGCTGCAAAGGTACAATAAAAAATTGATATGTACAAATAATTACGCATAATTTTGCAAAAAATGTGTAATTTTAATTGCGAAAATGCAATTTTGTACGCGAAAGTACCTTGTAAATGATAATAAATTGAAAAAAGTATAGGCTATGTACAACGGAAAAGTTGTCAAAGCGTTGCTCGCAGCCAAGGGCTTAAAGGGCACGCAATTGAGTAATTACCTCTTTGGCGATCCACGCCGCTCATTGACCCCTCTATGTAACGAGGGAGTGAATCCCGGAGTAAACGTATTAGAGAAGATGGCGCAGTTCTTGGAAGTGTCCACTGACGCATTCTTCACTCCCACGGAAGAGCTTCCGGACATCAATGAGCTGCTGACCAAACAAGCGGCACCGTCACCGGAGAAATTGGAGCAACTGGATAATGTAGATGAACTGCTCCGATTGAAGGACGAACAGATCCATCTTTTGGAGGACAGAATTAAGGCGCTCGAAAGCCTTAACGATACCTACCGGAGAGAGAAAGAATTGACCGCTAAACTATAAGGTTTTGAAGCCGGAGGGTCCGAGTGGCCTGAGCACTCGGAACTGGTTTCACAACTTTTTGATAAGAGTGAATTTTTATAATATATTTATATATTATATAGTAACAATTTGAAGAAGCAAAGCTCAGCCAGATTTAAGCCAGCAAGTGCTAAAAAATGGCAAAAATGATAGTAAATTGAATTTATAAACCGCTGAAAATCAGCACTT
>ONMV01000023.1 GCA_900319005.1 uncultured Bacteroidales bacterium | reverse complement strand
GCAGATCCGTCCGGTACACAAGGTGTCACCACGTTTTTGGAAATAGGTGTCTGAATGGGAACAGATTTTTCCTCGGTAGTGGTCCACCATGTCAATGGGGGTGTAACGTGCCATAGTTAATGGTTTTTGATCGCCCATATATGCGGGACAGGGCCTACCGGGATCCGCCAAACGTGGCGGATACAGAGACCAAATGGGCGGGGGTTAATACTATGCGGCAGCCAAGAGACGCTCGAGATACGCTTGGGAGTCGCTGTTTGTTTCGATTTAATCACGTGATGGATTCGGAAAAGGAAGGTGGATGATTATAAAAAACACCGGACTTCTCATTTTTGAAATCCGGTGCAAAGATAATATTAAAACCTACTTTAGTGTTCCATCGGGAGTGAAAAATTTTTCACAAAAATCGAATTTCCCTCTTTTTTTCGCTTCTCGATAAAACCAAACGAAGATATAGTGAAATCTTCTTTCGGTGATCCCATGCTTTGTAGCGACCACCTCTCGTGCCTCGCGAGCTGAAGCACCCTTGTCCCTTGCCACAAAGTAATCATCCACCACCGCTTGATTGTGTACCTCAATCTGATGCCGTTTTGCTGACATGCGGAAGTCGTTTGGATCACGAACCAAATATGGTACATCGTATAAAGGATAAAGATTATTTACCATTTTGTCATTTACCATTTTGTCATTTTTCTTACATCCATTCCTTGTACAGCCGTGCATAGGCATAACCTCGTAACGTGCAGTATTTCTTGCCGTTGAACTTATACCCGGCGGCTTTCCATTCCTTGCGCAACCACTCCCATTGTTCGGGCGTTAGTCGGTTGATAGCCTGCGTCAGCGTGGCAAACCGCTGTCGGTGCTCCAGCTCTTTGGGGCTTGGCGGCGAACTGCGTTTTCGCGGCATCTGCATCACAATCTGTTTGCCGTTTTTCACTTGGAAAATCTGGTTTCCCAACTTGCCGCGCAGCATCATCTCCGCTCCGCGAACTGTCTTTATTTCTACAATCTGTGCCATAATTTTTACGGGTCACCGTTCCAGTTATACGGTTCCGGTTCGGGGAAGTCCGCCACATAGAAATAAGGGTTCTTCCATTTGGGTGCGCCTTCCGCCTTGACCTTTGCCAACATCGCCTTGCGTGCTGCCGGTGTCCGTTCGTTCCATGCCCGGAAAGTGGCAGCCCTGCGTCTGGGGAAACGGTTTTCGTCCGGCTGGTATGCGTTCCAAAACTCATTAAAGTCCTTGTCCATAGCCTTAATTTTAAACAGCCCTGTCCCATGTCCTGTCCGTTCCTCCCTTGAGGGGAGGTGAGGTGGGGTTTAATAGTCGGACATAGGACAGGACTTTCTTTTTATTCTTTTTTGGTTCTTTTTTCTTCTTTTATCCAGCGAACGCGATGCGGAACGCATGTTTAATACTCTCGCTTTCGGGGTGGGCTTTTTCGAGTTTCTCGGCGGTGCGTTTGAGGTCTGCACGCATGTCCTTGAGTTGGGCGGCTATCTGCTCCTGTAGTGCCAGTTGCTGCATGTAAATAGCGTGGTTGGGGTCGGACGTGATGGCAGGGTTGGTGTTCTTCTCCCATGTAAACGATTTGGGTCGGCTGACGATGATTTTGATGCCGTGGTACTCGATGGTGCCGGTGAAGTTGGACGGCAGCCCCTGCTCTTTGATAAGCTCCCGGACAGCGTCTTCCACCTGCGGACGGAGCGCTTTGAGCGTCGCCTCGGATTCGTTACATGCTACTTGTGCTGCAAAAAACTGATCGATAACTTCATAATTTTTCATAATAATTCGGCATTGTTTTAGTTCGCGCCGTACGAGTGGGTTAAAAAGGTAAATTAATTAACCCAGCGCTGGGTTGTTTTTGGAAATCCGGTGCAAAAGTAGTACAAAAAAAGCAGCCACGGAAATTGTGACTGCTTTACGGGCATTTATTCAAATAGGATTCAAATAGAGGGGGGCAAAACGCTTCGAAAAATTCAAATGCGTTCAAATAGATTGTCAGAAATACGCATAGAAATTAGCCTCACTATAGTTTCGCATCATAGGTAGCTGTTGGCGGAGCGTTTGGAAGATTTTGCGCTTGCTCTCGCCGTGAAAACAGAGGTAGCCTTTCCTCTCAAAATCACGAAGAAAAGCGACAAACTCTTTCGCATCTTTTTCACTGGCTTCTTCGAGTTTTTGCTGTACTTGCGCGGGTGTCCAGATACCTGTGCGCCTGATGGCCTCCGGATCGAGGTATCGGCAATAAACAGGCACTTCTTCAAACTCGGTGACGTCCTCCGTGCTGAATGCTGACGTCTGATTGCTGACAGCTGGCGGCTCCACATGGGTATGCGTGCCGCCTATAAATTGGGTGTCGATATGTTGCTCGGCGATGTAATTGCCGGCTACATAGATGTTGCGTTGTTCCATAGTGGCAGTTGTGTTTGGTCGTTGGTATTCAGTTTGCGTCGTGCGGAACGTGCAGGCGCGGTTAAAGAGACGTGATATTGCTTGCCAATAGTCTGTTTTTCGATATATTGCGAAGTAACGATATTCGGCCGTTCTTTAAGTTCTTTGTTTTCGGCGAGGAGTTGGGCTTTCTCTGCTTTGAGTTGTTCGATTTGTCTTATTAGTTCGGCTTTTTCTTGTTCAAGAGTCAGTTTTTGTGCATGTTCGAGCGCAAGTGCAGTGCGCAACTGTTCCTTGTTGCGGAGCACTTGCTGCATCTCTTTCTGATGTCCTTTTATGAGATCATCCTGTTGGGTTGAGAAATCAAGTAAAGCTTCTATGTTAAGGTTGTCGGTAGGCACAATTTACTCATCGTTTTCCTCTGACGTCCGCGTTCGCACGCGGGCAATCATTTTATAACACTCGCCGCCGATAGCGTCATCGTATTTATTACAGCGGACGAGATCAAAGATAATCGTATTCTTGATATAATCCAACTCCATGTGGTCATAGAGTTGTTTGGTGTTGATGTAATAGTATGCACCGGATTTGCGGATTGCGAAGGCGCGGTCGTTGCTGTCCGCATCAACAACCGCCATGTAGAGCACATGTTTCTCTTGCGTGTCGGGCGCAAGTACGACGGCTTTGTTTTCGTCGATTTTGAGCTGCTCAATGGCATCTGTATTAAATCCTGTTTTGCCTGTTTGTTGAATTGTAGCCTTAGGTTTAAGACTATAATCTTTAGCATTTATAACTTCACCAATCATTTTATTTTTGATTTCTTTTTAATTTCTTTTTCAAAATTCGCAGCAAAATTACAATAAATTTTTGAATTGAGCAAATTTTCTTGAAGAAAAGTGTATGGAAATATGTGTTTTTCTTGCGAATAGTGTGAGGAAATAAAAAATCGCCCGTTAGTCGCGGACGATTTTAGAAGTCGGATGGCATCCAACACAATGAACGATGTTTTGAACCCGAATTAAATTCGGGGCTAATGAACGAAGAAGAAAAGAGGCGCGAGCCTGACGACTCGCGCACATGACAAAGAAGAAAGGGGGCGATGAATCGTATTCACCTGTAAAGGACGCTGCTGTTTCGTTATCACGTGTTCACGTGATTAGGTGATCACGAAGGTGTCGGATGCTATCCGACGAAATGGACGAAACATTTGTAGCGGCGTTTACTAAACGCCTGTAATACAAAGAAGAATTTCGGCAGAGCCGATGTCGGAATTAAATTTCGACACAATGGACAAAGGGAAAGGCGGTGTTTCCTATCCGCCAAACTTGGCGGATGCAAAAGAGGAAACACCGAATGGGACAAACGGCATACCATGCCGGACAACAAACGAAAGAAGAAAAACGCGGCAGTTGGGATTGCCGCGTTTGCTGATGTTATAATACTAGAAGGCTAATTATCTCCATTTATCCAAGGAGTATCGAAATCATACATTTCAGGCAAGAATATTGGTGCATCCTGAAGCATCTTATTTATTTCTTCTATTGAAAAACCAATAGTGTCCAGAAAACAACAAAGAAGTAAAATTCTCAATTTTTCTGTAGCATTCCATATATCCCGAGGCAATTCGATAACACTCAATTTCGACTTTTCGGTTTCAGGAATAAGATGAGTATATGTATTACGTGTATCAATTATTGACTTAGGATCTAAGTTCATTTTACTTACTAGTTCCACCGACGAATAATAATTGAGTAATGTTTCTAAAACCTCTTGCGCTTTTTGGATATCTTTGCCATTTTCTGTTTTGACTTTGTTGTGAAATCTTTTAAAATATCCTTCAAGAGCAAATTCAACTAATAGGAATTCCGGTATATCTCCTAGAGATTTATGAATATCTTTAGAACGTTCAACGTAGCGATAAATAGGAATAATGTCATCATATTGTTGATGCCATCTTTTTATGATTTTTGCAAATTGATCATTTTCCAAATTATCCGAGAATAATATACAATTACTTTTTATGCTTTTTTCTGTTCTAAATATTAACGAATATTTTTGTTCATCTTTTAATCGATAAAAAACAATCTCTGCCGGGGATTGCTTTTTATTGCACGCTAAAGACAAAAAAGAGGTGAACTCGTTTATCTGTCTATAAAAGTAGTCTAAGGATTTCTCATCACTGCAATTGATAGAAAAATATGTGTCTTGAGAGAAATGCGCATCAAGCAGCTTTGATGTGACTCTAAATGTGGAATAACTGATTAATTTCCATTTAGTATTTTCATCTATATCTATAGAATACAATTCTCTTTCATTATCATCTTTTGTACTGATTGAAACTATGTTTCCTGCAAATGATGCATCAAGTCGTTCTTTTAGAAATATATCTTTTAAGTGCGGATAGAAAACACGTGCTTCATTGAAAAATAGTGAATTGATAGATTTCAAATGAGCACCGATTAAGGCATAATTGGACTGAAGTTTTTCAATTCTTGAACCTGTTGAAAATGATGGTGTAGCAAAGAATATAGTTATAAAAACTCCATATTTATCAACACCCCATATAGTATAATGCTTATTAAAAACACATGGTAAAGACTTCTCATTAGGAGTGCAGATGAGTTCCAACTCTAAACGTCCATCTTCAATAATAGATAATGTTCCATGAACCTTTGGCGTATTTTGTATATCGTCGGAATATACACACCATTGCCCTGACCATTTTTTATCTTCTTCCATGGTGATTTGTTATTTTAGCGTGTTTTTAATCCACAAGGCTATCTGTTCTGCCAACCGGGGTGGAACAGCATTTCCAACCATTTTATAGCCATCAAGAATATTTGAATACACAAAGCGGAAACTATCTGGAAATGTTTGTATTCTCGCGCACTCTCTGACACTTAACCGCCTGTACAGATGCTCTGAACCTTTTGCAAATATGCGTTTATCGGCAGACACAAATTGCATCTTTGGTGCCTGTGGGTGTAATGGTTCATTCTTTGCTTGTGCCTGAATGGTAAACGAAGCCTCATCCCAACTACGCACACGATTACGCGCCATGAAACGAGCATCATAAGCGCCATTATAAACATCGTGATTTAGAACACTTGTGTACTGCTGATTTACTACATCTTTCTCAGAATAGAATAGAGGCTGTTCTTTTATATCTCCTATTGCCTGACGAAGTGTAATGGGATGATCCGTAGTTGGATTCGGCAGCAAACAAGCTTTATTGAGTTCTTGACGAATACCAACCACAAACACACGTTTCCGATCTTGTGGTATCTTGTAATCTTTTGCATCAAGTAGTGCATAAGTCACAACATATCCGGCTGAATATAATGAGGTAATAAATGAATTGAAAGCAGCTATATGTGTGTCTGACAAAATGCCCTCTACATTCTCAATTACAAAGAATTTGGGGTTCTTTGCTTGGATGATACGAATGTATTCCAAGAACACCCGACCGCGCTCGTCTTTCAAGCCTAAATTACGACCACCTTCACTCCATGCTTGGCAGGGAGGACCACCGATAAAACCGTCACACTCTGGAATATCATCTGCTGATAGTTTGCATATATCTTCTAACACAAATTGCGTCTTCGGATGATTCAGTTTGTACGTCTCGGCAACACTTGGTTCAAAATCATTTGCCCAAATGACATTAAAACCAGCTTTTTCGAAACCTAAATCCAGTCCGCCACAACCTGCGAAAAAAGATACTACATTCATAGTGCGTGATGTTGTTGCAATGCGGTTTTTACTGATGTAGCTACATGGTATGCCAATTCTACAGGCACAGCGTTACCAATCATCTTGTAACCATAATCTACTTCGTCATAGATGAATACAAAGTCATCGGGGAAACTCTGCACACGCGCTACTTCACGTACAGACATACGACGGTATAAATCCTCCTGACCGGGAACAAAAATTTGCTTGTTTGTTTCCACCTTAATCATTTTAGGTGCTTGTGGGTGCAACTGACATTGACGACCACTTGCTTGTACCGTAAAGCCCGGTTCATCCCAACTGCGAACACGATTACGTGACATGAAGATGGGTGAATATGCTCCTGTAAAATACTCGTGATTAGGAACTGCACACGCGCTTCCATTGGTCTTATTGTGCGGCAAAGCAGGTATTGCGTTATCTTTCAAATCCCATATTGCTTCACGCAATGTCGGTTTATGTTCCAATGGAGTTGGGTACTTAAAATCATGTATTTCAAGATCCTTCCTAAAACCAATATAGAAAACTCTATCACGGTCTTCCGGCACACCAAAATCATTTGCGTTCAGCATTTTGAGATTAACATCATATCCCGCTTCATCGAACAACTGCATAAAACCGCTAACGGCAGCAGAATGCCGTGAAGCTAACATACCAGATACGTTCTCTGCTACGAAAAATAGTGGTTGCGTTGCTTTTAAGATTCGGATGTATTCAAAGAATAACTGTCCGCGTGCATCCTCAATGCCACGCAGAGTACCGGCTTCACTCCATGATTGACACGGAGGGCCACCGATGATACCTGTTACATGTTTAGGGAATACGCTCTCATCTACTTTACGAATATCGCCCTCTATTAAATGTGTCTCAGGGAAATTTGCTTTGAATGTAGGGCAAATCTTCGCATCGTATTCATTGGCAACAACAGTGCGAAATCCTGCTTTGTGAAATCCGAGATCGAGACCACCGGCTCCACTAAATAGACTAATTAGAGTCATAGAACGTACGTTATCAATTTTACGTTAATCAATTCTGCCGTGTTGTTAGGATTTTTCACCTGTTTATCCTCAATTTTTAATGCAGCTATTTGTTGCGCTTCTTGTTCAAAGGAATGCAAATTTGCGAAGCTATTATATTTGTCTGCTGGTATAATAGCCACCAACTCAAAATGATTTTGTGTATTGTGTTGGAATAAGTATTTAAAGACTTTAAGAGGATGTTCTATACCCCACATGCCTCGTGCTCTAAAATAGGTAATTCCAAGAGGATCAACAGCATTTATATGTGCTAATTCATTTGTGGATTCCAGTTCCAAATCTACACTCTTTAATATGCCTTCCTTTATTGCATTAAATGTCTTCTCATAACATTCTTTACTTGCGCAATATATATTGCCATATACGAATGTAATTGCATTGATATTTGCTCCATTTACATTGCCTATGGCATAGATAATATCTCGTTCAGACCAAGTACCTCCTTCTATATTCCTACAGTCAGAGGAAATGCGTGGATCGTCGTGGTATAGTTTTGCTTTAGGATAACTGCTATTAAGTGGTATTCCGCCGATAGATTCTACCTTCTTAACCTCGATAGCATCTCCGTTTCTAATAATGGCATCAGGTGGATTATTCTTTCCACCACCGTAAGAAAACACTTGAGATTGTTTAGAATTTTTTTTGGTGGTATCAAGATTAAATGTACCTGCAAACGCATCTTTGATATAGTCCTCTAATGGTTCACCTGCTGCATGTAAACGATTATGCGTGTTCGTAGATGCACTTAACTTTTGACTACTGTCTTTTGCGATATTGAGAATCGCGTCTAAAATATTTGCCATAGCTTACTTATTTAATTTCTTCTTAAAAGGCAACACCCGGCAGGTGCCACAGGCCGACCAAAGCCGCCACCTGCTAGGATTTCCGTTGCCATAGTTCTGTTGTTTACGCTCATAATTGGTCGTTTGTGGATTTAACTCATATCGAAGTTGAGTTTTGTATTAAAACTATTTCTTAAGTGGTCAAATTCGACCACTTTAATTCTGTCGAAATCGATATGATTAAAACTTAATCAAGGAATATCCAACTATTTGCAATGTCACTTGCCCGATCGTTATCCGGCTCTAAACCATCATCGCCCTCGCGTACGAGTGTTTCAACAGAATAGATGCCATCATCTTCAGATCCTTGCAGATTGTCTTCCATTTCTGCTTGATACTCCATTTCATCGCGGTCTAAATAGACGTGCAATGTTGCATGTTCATACCCATTGGGGTTGTCGATGTACTCCTGTACTGCGTCATAAATCTTCGCTTCTAACGCATGGATGTCTTGAATACTTGCCATATTTTTTGGTCGTTTGTGGTTAATACTATTGGGTCTTGCACTGGCTATGCACCCAAAATCGGGTGCAAAGATACTAAAAAAAATCGAGTTGTGCAAGATTTTTGTCATTTTATGCAAAAATAATCGTTTGAGCCTTGCAAAATAAGACGTTTTTCTTCATTATTCACTTTTCTTTTCTATTCAAAAAAACAATAATCGACAGAGCGAAGCGGCGGAGAAATTGCAACCGTATCAGCAGCCGTTGCTGCACGCGCCAAAGACCTCACGAAGATGGCGGCAGACAAAGCGGCTTTCATCGCGCAGAAGGATCTCTCGGGCGGTCGAAGAACCATGAAGAGCTTCCTCTGGAAACTCGAACTGGAAGCCTACGACGAAGCGCAGGGCTAAAATCCGGAAAAAGCGGGTGTTTCGGCACTCGCTTTTTGTTTTGGGATCGTTTTGGTATCGTTTTGGGTAATTTTGGACGAATCTACATTCACACCCGCTAACGCCTTAATCGACAAAAAGTAACAAATTTCTGCTCTTAATCGATAAAATCTGACATATATCGGCAAAAAATGCAGATAATTCGCATTTTCCCTGGCGGGAAAACGTCTTTTTTTTGCAAAAAACGATTTTTTTCTTCAAAAAACTTGCCGGTGTCGGCAAAAATTAGTATCTTTGCAGCGGATTTTGAATTAAACTTGCCGATTATGGAATATATATCCGTCATACAGTTTGCCGAGAAGTACGGCATAAGCGAACGAACCGCACGCAATTACTGCGCGGAAGGGAAGATTGATGGCGCCTTTCTGACAGGCAAAACATGGAACATCCCAGCTGATGCAGTCCTTCCCCAAAAAGGAAAGAAGAAACTCTCTCCGTTACTCACTCGTTTGCGCGAGGAGAAAGAATCCAAACTAAAGGGCGGTATCTACCATCGTACGCAGATTGATTTGACCTATAACTCCAACCATATCGAAGGCAGCAAACTGACTAAAGAGCAAACGCGGTACATCTTCGAGACCAACACACTCGGCATCACGACCGAGAATACCTCCGTCGATGATATCATGGAGACGGTAAACCACTTCCGCTGTATTGATTATGTCATCGACCACGCAACGGATAAGATTACTGAGGCGCATACCAAAGCATTGCACGCCATCCTTAAAACCAATACTTCCGACAGCCGTAAACCGTGGTTTGCTGTAGGCGATTACAAGCGATTAGCCAACGAGGTAGGCGAGCAAGAGACGGTTGCCCCCAAAGAGGTTCATCGCCACATGAAAGCCTTGCTTTCCGACTATAACGCACTCAAGCAAGTGACCTTCGATGACATATTGGACTTCCACGTGCGGTTTGAGCGTATCCATCCATTCCAAGACGGTAACGGTCGTGTGGGGCGTCTGCTTCTTTTCTGGCAATGTCTGCAAAATGCCCAAGTGCCGTTTATCATTACCGACAAACTGCGCCTGTACTACTACCGAGGTATCCGTAATTGGGGAGACACTAACGGCTATCTTCGTGATACCTGCCTCACTGCGCAAGACCACTACAAGGAGTTGTTAGACTATTTTAAAATACGGTACTAAAATCTCACAATGAAATACTCCCACGAATGTTCAATCGTACCTCGTCAATCGTCCAATCGTCAATTACAAAAAAGGAAAATCGCTCTCTTTCGGGCGATTTTCTCTTTTTTATTTGCATATATGCAAAAATTGTAGTACCTTTGCAGCCGCAAAAGAAAAAGCAATGAAACGAATCATCAATCCATGGACCAATATAACCGGTTATAACTGCTTCGGGTGCAGTCCCGACAACCCGATCGGTACTCGTATGCGGTTCTTTGAAGACGGGGATAGTATCGTCTCTATCTGGCGTCCGACGCAGAACCATCAGTCGTGGGTGAACACCCTCCACGGAGGTGTGCAGGCGGTGCTGTTGGACGAAGTGTGCGGATGGGTGGTGTTTCATTTGCTGAAGACAGCGGGAGTGACCGCGAAAATGGAGATACGTTATCATAAACCCGTATCGACCATTCAGGACTATATCAAACTGCGGGGATACCTCAAAGAAATGCATCGGAACGTAGCGATTGTAGCTGGGGAGTTATACGGTGCGGACGGGGAACTGCTCTGCGAATGTACTTGCACCTATTTCACCTTCCGCCAAGAGGATGCAATTGAAAAAATGGGTTATATTCCATCAGAAACAGAAAACAAAGAATATACATGGGAAGAATGCTTGAATATGTAGATCGTAAGGGGTCTGATTGCTATAAATGGGACTCGGAGTGTGCAGCAGGTTGTCTGCCGTTATGGATAGCAGACATGGATTTTAAGGCAGCCAAACCCATCCGCGAGGCGATGCAGCGCCGTTTGGATCACGGCGTGTTCGGTTATTCGATTGTGCCGCAGGCTAACTATGACGCGGTTTCGAAGTGGTTCGAACGCAGACACGGATGGAGAGGTATCAATAAGGATAACCTCCTTTACACGACTGCCGTCGTTCCGGCTATCTCCGCAATCTTGGCGGCGCTGGAGGTGAAGATGGAGGATTATCGTGCTTCGTACGGCAAGACAGAGATGGCAGGCAAACCATTGCGAGTACTGACCTTCACACCGGCATACAACTGTTTCTTCTCCTGCATTGAGAACATGGGCTGCGAGTTGGTACCTACGCCTCTAGTTCTGCGCGATAACCGGTTTGAGATCAATTGGGAGGATGTGGCGAAGAAAGCGAAAGAGGCGGATATCTTCCTGCTCTGTAACCCTCATAACCCGACGGGTAGGGTATGGACGAGGGACGAGTTGGAGCGGTTGGCGGAGATCATGCGCCGCGAGCATCTCTATGTGCTCAGCGATGAGATCCATTGCGAGTTTGCTTTCCCGGGACATGCGTACACTCCCTTTGCTACCATCGCTATCGACGACACGGATTTCTGCGTATGTACGTCTGCCAGCAAGGCGTTTAACATAGCCGGTCTGCTCTGCGCGAACATCTTTGTGCCTAATAAAGAGCTTTTCCGACAGATCAACCATGCCCTGGAGGTACACGAGGTGAACGGTCTGAACCCCTTCGGACTGGTGGCGCAAGTAGCCGCCTACAACGAATCCGAAGCATGGCTCGACGAGTTGAACGAATACGTCTATGGTAACTATTGTTACCTGCGCGATTTTATTCACTCCGAACTACCACTGCTCCATATCCATGAGACCGAAGGTACATACCTCGGATGGGTGGATATATCGGCATACGGCAAGACGGCAGAGCAGTTCTGCGCCGATTTGGCGAAGAAGAACCATGTGCTCTTTAACCCATCGGAGATGTACGGTGCGGAGGGATATATACGTATCAACCTCGCTACCTCCCGTGAGGTGCTCGTCGAAGCACTCAACCGGCTCAAAGAATACTTATTATAAATGAAAAATATGGATATATCGCTTATAGTGCCTCTATACAACGAGGCGGAGTCACTGCCCAAACTCTATGAATGGATCGCACGCGTGATGAAGGAGAATAAATACTCCTACGAGATCATCTTTGTCAACGACGGCTCGATTGATGAGTCATGGGAAGTGATCAATCAGTTGAAAGTTGAAAGTTTAAAGTTGAAAGAAGGCGCTGTGCGGGGGATCTGTTTCCGTAGGAATTACGGAAAGAGTGCGGCCTTGTACTGCGGTTTCAAGGCGGCACAGGGCGATGTGGTGATCACCATGGATGCAGACCTGCAGGACAGTCCCGACGAGATACCGGAACTCTATCGTATGATCACGGAAGAAGGGTACGACCTTGTCTCCGGATGGAAGCAGAAACGCTATGACAACGCCCTGACCAAGAACCTGCCCTCCAAGCTCTTTAATGCTACAGCCCGGTGGGTGACGGGCATCCATCTGCACGATATGAACTGCGGGCTCAAAGCGTACCGCAAGGAGGTGGTGAAGAACATCGAGGTCTTCTCCGAGATGCACCGTTACATCCCTTATCTCGCCAAGAACGCGGGGTTCACTAAGATCGGCGAGAAAGTGGTGCAGCACCGTAAACGCGAGTTCGGAACAACGAAGTTCGGTATCAACCGCTTCGTGAACGGGTATCTCGACCTCATGACCATTTGGTTCCTCAATAAGTTCGGTAAACAGCCCATGCATTTCTTCGGATTGGTGGGCAGTCTGATGTTCTTCATCGGTTTTATCGCGGTCGTAGTCGTGGGAGGAATGAAACTCTATGCCCTGTCGAACGGTGTGCCCGCCATGTTAGTGGGTGTGAACCCGTATTTCCACATCGCTATCCTGATGATGATCCTTGGCTGCATGCTCTTCCTCGCAGGATTCCTTGCCGAACTCGTCATCCGGAATAGTCCCTCCAGAAACGACTACCTCATCAAAGAAGAATTCTGATGTCTCAGAAATTAGATGACCAAATAGCAACCATTGAAAAGGCTTTGGGCGAACGCATGATTGATCATGCGCTGGTGATTGTTCGTTCATGGCTCAATGAACTGGGGGAGAATAATCCCTATGAACAGGCCTATGAGGATCTTCGCAAAGCGTATAGCGAACTCTTCTCACAATGGTTGACATCCGGTGATCCGGAGCACGATGTGGAGTTGAACCGGTTGACGGGTAATGCATACCGCCTCGTAGATGCAGCATATGTCTCGCTCCGTCTCCAACGCGGTTTGTCGCCGGACATGCACGGTTTCAATAATCAGAGCCCCCAGTCCGTGATGCAGTATTTCTCGTTCTGCCTGCAGTTGAAAGAGGAGGACTATCAATGGATGCATAACGTTTGCAATGATACCCGACAAGCAGCGATTGCCCTGATGGCTGTCTCTGCATTATCGAAGAACGTCCGCGAGTGTTTCAACGAACGTGCCTTATTAGCCCTCATCGAAGGTATCAACGGGGAAAATGAAGTGGTAGCGGAGCAATGTTTGGCTAACGTACTGATTATTTTGGCGCATTATGACGTCCGAATCGATTTCTTCCCGGAACTGCAAAACGCTTTCATGGATGCCGTGTCGTCGATGGACGATGAGGGGGAGGACGCTTTCCATACGCTGTGTGCGTTGGTACGATCCGTCAAGTATAATTGGCGGGATAGTATAGCTTCTGGCGAACTGAAAGTGGAGGACCTGCCCGACGAACTGCAGAGTCTGCTTGAACTGACGGGCGATAAAGAGAATATGGATGGTGTGGTCTCTTGGATGCCCGCTACCGAACAGGCATACATGCAAGGATTGGTGGATATGCTGCCGGATACTTGGGTTTATTCGGCGCTGATAGGCGATTCGCAGGAAAGAATACGGCAGATAGCAATCGTATATCTGTCCGTCGGACGAATGGATCTGCTTTGGGATCATACGGATGTTGCCGCCCGATGGCTCAGAAAACAGTTACGAGACGGTAGTTCCTCGCCGATGGATTATATCAACTACGGGCATTGTATGTTGCTTCAAGGCGATAAGATGATGGCTTATGAGCACTATCGTCAGGCAAGGAATATGTGCAAGTCTCCCAAAGATTTCTTTGCTCTCTATCGTCCGGATAGGCGCGCGCTCGTTGATCACGGGATACCTCTCGAGACGGTGTATCTGCTCGAAGATCAGTTGATTAACGGTTAGAAGGCAACTCCGATACCGGCATCGATGAACTCGGCACGGACACCGTGCGTCTTCAAACCGAGTTGGACGAAGAGATGGTCTAAGACATGGTATTTCATTACGAACTGCATGTAACACCATCCGTCCTGATAATTGCTCGCTTTCGTGAAATCATAATTATAGAAAACACCACGGTTGAGCGGTTCGCCGCCATTGGCTTTTACTTCCTCGTACGGCTCTAAGTTCTTCACCGGATCGTAGAGATAGAATCCTACGTGAATACCTGCGGAAAGACGACCGATGATGAACTCCGGTTGGATACTGAATCCTGCGCGGAAACAGTTAGCTACCTTGCTCTCTTTGAGGTAAGTCTTGCCGAAATACGTGATCGGAGCACCCGGGTTCAGGTCCGCAAACTCATCATTGACTGCTCCGTAATACCCATCATAGAACGCATCAAAACCTCCACCTAAACGGAAGATGCTGACGGGTACCCAGTATGCTGCCACTTTGAGCGATGCTACGCCGTAAAAACGCTGACCGTTCCGGTTATCGGCGTAGTAGTTCTGCTTCATGCCGCCTGTGGCACTAATCTCCACTGCCCATGGTTTATCCACACCATCATAGAGCTTACGAGGCACATCGGGTTTAGGGGCTTCGTACTGTGTCTCTTTGTCCTTTTGTACCATCGGATGATAGCGCACGCCGAGTTCTCCGCCGAAGATATTATAGCCTGCGTTCGGGTGCATGACCGAACCATTGGATATATGGTGCCAACCTCCTGCAAGAGTAATCTCCCATCCGTCTTTGATGGGAAAATCCATGAATAGTTCCATTGCTAAATAAGCATTGAGGATCGACCCGATAGATTGGTTGGTTTCAGAGAATCGATCTTGATGGTAGGGTATAACCCCTTCCGGTAAAGTGTTCGAATAGCGTTTCGTCACGGCAGCCAACCCCACGCTTGGTCGCACACCGATACGGAAATGTTTGCCGTTATAAAAAGGCTGGTTCATATATCCGTACGCCGCAAAAGCGGAACCGAGTTTGGCTTCGTTGCCCAGGTTCAGATAACTCACTCCGACACCGATGGAGGCATTGTTCCATTGTTGCAGACAATGCCATCTGCCCGTCGGCAGAAACTCCACGGCGAATTGTCCTCCCAACACCGGACGATCTACCCATTTATCCACCTTGCCATCCGGCATAATCATTCCTCCTGCTCCGCTGAGACGATAAGCAAGCTCATAATGCGGCAATGCAAACACTTGCAAGCCGACCATTAAAAAGATAAAAGAGACTAATTTTTTCATTTTCGACCGCAAAAATACAATTTTTTTTGCATATGTGCAAATATTTCACTAATTTTGCAGCCAAATTATGCACTTATGAAGTATAAATCCTTTATTTTGATGGGGAGTATTATCTGTATGATGCTCTCCTGTACCTCTCAAACAGACCATAGTATGAACCTCTCTCGCGGCGCTCAACAGGTAGCGGCTTTATGGACGGCCGAAGATGGCAGTCAGGACGAGTTGGCGCAGTTTATTGCGGACAACGAATGTAAGACAGATAGCGAACGTTTGGCGCTCTTTGAGTCGCTGAGCCGTATCTTGGAGAATGTGTATCAGTCTGCGGATCTGCTGACCGTAGAGCTGCTTCGTCCTACTCAGCTGACCAACGCTTGCGAGCCTCAAAACCCCGATTGGATCATGTCGGGGTATAGCCCTTTGGCGCATTTCGCAGACGATATGTTTGCCAATAAATTAGCATTCATCACCATCCTCAATTTCCCGCATTATACGTTGGAAGAGAAGAACACGCTGGGTCGTCATTGGACCCGTCAGGAATGGGCTTATGCCCGGATGGGGGATGTGTTCACGACACGCGTGCCTGCGGCGGTGAAGACACAGATGTCGCAGTCACTTGCCCACGCGGAGAACTATATCGCCGATTATAATATCTACATGGGCAACTTGCGCACAGAGGATGGTCGCCGACTATGGTCGGAAGACAAGGTCCTGCTCAGTCATTGGAATCTACGCGACGAGATAAAAGCACTCTACGGTACGGAGGACGGTATAGAGAAGCAGGAGATGATTTATCGGGTGATGCAACGCATCGTTGAACAGACTATCCCGCAGCAGGCCGTCAACGGAAAGGACTATGTCTGGAAACCGTATAGTACGCAAGATACTCCGGAACCATACACTCGTTACGCGCGAATCCTTGAAATTGCGCGCGCGTACTTTGCCGAAGACCCCTATTGTCCCTCGATGCCTACGGGTATTGTCCGTAATTTTGAGGGTGGAGTGGAAATACCCGCAGAGGAATTAGACAGTCTTTTCCGCAGTCTGGTGGGCTCCAAAGAGGTGAAGAAAGTAGCCTCGCTTATTCGCGAACGTTTGGGACGTGACTTGCGTCCTTATGACATCTGGTACGACGGTTTCAAAGCCCGTGCATCCCTCAATGAGGATGCTCTCTCGGCGCAAACAAGAGCACTTTACCCGGATGCCAACGCTTTTGCAGCGGATATGCCGCGTCTATTGACGAAAATGGGCTTTTACTCCGAAGATGCACGCCGCATAGCCCGACATATAACCGTAGAACCCGCACGCGGGTCGGGACACGCATGGCCTTGTCTGGGACGCAAAGAGGATGCACGTCTGCGTACACGTATTCCTGCTACCGGCATGGACTATAAGGGATATAACATCGCTGTGCATGAGTTCGGGCATTGTATTGAACAGATACTGGACATGTATTTCATTGATTATTACATGCTTTCCGGTGTACCGAATACAGCTTATACGGAGGCCTCCGCTTTCCTTTGGCAACAACGCGATTTGCAACTCCTGCCCTCCAACAGCGTTTGCGGTCTATCAGCGGAGCGGTCTGATAGCGAAGCGGTCTTAGACCAATTCTGGTCGATGTACGAGATCATGGGAGTTAGTCTGGTGGACATGACGATGTGGAAATGGATCTATGCCCATCCCAAAGCCACTCCGAAGGAATTATGCGAGGCGACAATGCAGATAGCCAAGGACGTATGGAACATGTATTATGAACCCGTCATGGGAGAACATGACTGCATGCTCCTTGCCGTTTACAGTCATATGGTAAACTCACCGATGTACCTGCCCAATTATCCGTTGGGACACATCGTGCAGTTCCAATTGGAGGAACATTTGGCACAATATAAAACGCCGGCAGAGTTTGCCGGCGAATATATGCGTATCTACCGGTTAGGTCGGTTGACGCCGAAGGAATGGATGGTTCAGGCAGTAGGTGAGGCGCCGTCGATAGAACCTATACTGCGTGCAGTAGAGGCTATCCGATAAGGATTATTTGAATTTCGTAATCTCTTCAGGAGTTAGCAGACTGTTTGCGAAAGCTGTCAGAGCCGGTACGCATGCTAAACTCACAGCCGCAATACGTTTGATTGTAAAAGTCATATTCTTTCAATAATTGGTTTCTTCGTTCCTGTAAGCCGTCTTTTCGCCAGTTTTGCGGCCAAAAATGAACCGCATTGCCGACCGTTTGTGCAGCCATCTCCCCCGCTCGGTTGATCTGGTCGAGGTTCTTCCATCGTGACGAAGCAAGGGTAGTGGCAAAAAAAGGTATGCCTAACTCCTGTGCTTTTCGGGCAGTCACAACCAAACGATGGTAGAAACACGCCTCGCATCGTTTGCCCCGTTCGGGTTCGTGTTCGAGTCCGCAGACGGCTTGCCGCCATTCCTCATGTCCATACCCGCATGGCTGGCTTGCTCCGGTTCTAAACCGGTCGGCATCAATCCATTCAATCCCTAATGAGGCCGCATGACGCTTGCTTTCATTCTTGCGAATCTCGTATTCCTCCTGCGGGTATATATTCGGATTAAAATAAAAGATAACGGGTTCAATCTTATGCGCCATTAGCCATTCGACAATCGCACTGGAACACGGGGCACAACAGGCATGAAGCAATACCTTGGTGCAACTCTCCGGCACTATGATTGACGATGACTTGGACACTTTAATCGTTTCAGTTTTATATAATCGGCTGCAAAGGTACAAAAAAAAATGTATTTGACAAAGAAAAAATATAATTTTCCCATTTTTTTTTGTGTATATCAAAAAAAATATGTACCTTTGTGCCCAAATAAATCAAAAATTGACTTATTACTATGATGCACATTAACGAAGAGGTGGGTCGCTGCCTATTATGTCAAGATGCTCCTTGTGGAGCAAAAGTAGCAAGAGCTCTCCGTGCGCTCCGTTTTGAAAATTTGTGGACTGCGGAAGAACTGTTCAGTCAGATCAACGATGCGGAGATAGAAGCAGCCGAAAAAGCCTGTATCCATTATGACCGTCCGATTCGTATTGCGGAGTTGAAGAAGTGTCTGTCAGCGGAGCAAGGGGAGAAGAATACAGATAGTTCGTCTGCCGGTGTGTCAGGTAATGATGATTTGCCCTCCCTCGAACTCAATTTCTGCGATATCGTTTGTGAGAACCCCTTCTTCCTGGCGTCCTCTGCTATTTGCACCAACTACGAAATGGTAGCTAATGCCTTTGAGGCAGGATGGGGAGGTGTGTTCTATAAGACCATCAGCAAGCAGGATATACGGGAAGTCAGTCCTCGTTTTGATGCCGTTAGGAAAGAGGGTACGCCCTTTATCGGTTTCCGGAATATGGAACAACTTTCGGAGAATCCCTATACCGTGGATTTTGATATCCTGCATCGTTTGAAAGCGAACTACCCGAATAAGATTGTCATTGCATCCATTATGGGGCAGACCGAAGAGGAGTGGGTTGAATTGGCGAAGATGGCAGAGAGTGCGGGTTGCGATGCGGTAGAATTGAATTTCTCTTGTCCTCAGATGAGACTCACCGGTCTGGGGTCGGATATAGGGCAAAACCCCGAATTGGTGTTGGCTTATACCTCTTTTGTCTCTGACGCGGTGAAGATACCCGTTATTCCTAAGATGACGCCGAACGTGAAATCATTGGATAGGGCGTCAATGGCTTGTTATTTCGGCGGGGCAAAAGGTATCAGTGCTATCAATACCATCAAATCTATCACGATGACCCGCGAAGCCGAGGTGAGTGAGAAAAAAACAATAAGTGGTTATTCGGGCAAAGCGGTTAAACCAATCGCATTGCGTATGATTCATGAGATGACGGCGAACCCCATCCTGCATAAGGCGGGTATCGAGAAACATATGGATATCAGCGGTGTCGGAGGAATTGAAACTTGGCGTGATGCACTGGAGTTTATCCAGCTCGGATGTCGTAATGTGCAGGTGTGTACCGCTGTTATGCAGTACGGATATCGTATCATCGATGACCTCAAATTGGGCATGCAGCATTATATGAAAGAGCGGGGTATTGTGGAACTGAAGAAGTTGGTAGGTGAGGAGTTAAAGAATATCGTCAAGCCCTCTGATCTGGATCGCGAGACGATGGTGTTCCCGAAGATTGACCGCGAGAAATGTATTGGTTGCGGACGTTGTTTCATCTCCTGTTCCGATGGTGGTCATCAGGCTATTACCTTTGGCGAGGACCGCAAACCGCGTATTGTAGGTACCAAATGTGTGGGGTGTCACCTCTGTCGGCTTGTTTGTCCGACTAAAGCAATCGGTATGGCGCACCGTATGCCCAAAAACAAGTGAAAAAGGAACCCGGAGGTTCCTTTTAGAGCCACGTCTTAGCCCCTGAAGGGGCACGATTATTGCGCAGCGGCGCAATTCTCCCGGACTCGAAAAATGTGACAGGTCACATTAATCGTTCGAGTGAAACGAGATAAGAAAATGCGATGAGTCACAATAATCGTTCGAACGGAGTGAGATAAGAACCCCCGGTTAGAGTCCGTACGGAAGTACCAAAAACGGACGACAACCCAAAGGTCATACGTCCGTTTTTGAGCCACTTCCCGGACTCGAACCGGGGACCTACGCATTACGAATGCGTTGCTCTACCAACTGAGCCAAAGTGGCGAAGTTCGCCGGCAACCTTTTGTCAAGAACTTAGCAGTATTGCTGGCATACTTTTTGTATTAAACTCAAAAGCGGGTGCAAAGGTACTACATTTTTTTGACATACGCAAATATTTTATGAAAAAAAGTGCAATAATAGTTATTTTTTTGGCATTAACGTTCTCCTTAAACGCGCAAACTCATACACGGGTGTTTGACGAACATATACGCACGTTACGCGTTGCGCGCACGTTCCTTACTTTAAATGCACCTCTGGATGGTTCCGATCCGGAGAATACCTTGTATATATCCTTCGATGAGATGAGCCATGATGTGCATTTTTACACCTATACAGTACATCATATGAAAGCCGATTGGACGGATGAGAGCAATATTCTCTCCGGTGAGTATCTGAGGGGTTTTACTACTCAGGATATTACAGATTATGAGCATTCTATCAATACGAACCGCGAATATACACATTATCGTTTCGCTTTCCCTAACTCAGATATGACGCTTACTCTCAGCGGTAATTACAGGATTACCATCTATGAGGACGGAGACCGCGATAAGCAGGTTGCACAGGTTGATTTCTGCGTAGTCGAACCGATGGTGAAACTGGACGGAGGGGTGCGCAGTAATACGGATATTGAGTTCAACGGACGGTATCAGCAGTTGGACATTGATGTGAATACGACCAATATCAACGTGAAGGATCCGAATGAGATTCGGGTGATGGTGACCCAAAATAACCGCATGGACAATGCCGTTTGGTTGACGCATCCTACTTATCTTTCGCAGAACCATATGAAATACCAGCAACTCAGGGATCTGATTTTTGAAGGGGGCAACGAATACCGTCATTTTGATGCTTTCTCGCGTTTTTATGCCGGTACGGGAATTGATCGGGTCTTTTATGAGATGGGCGACTATCAGGTCATTCTCTTTCAGGATGAAATAGCCAAGGGGGAGTATGTGCATCATTTTGATGCGAACGGCGCTTACCTTGTCAATGCCGAGCATACCATCGATAGCGATGTCGAGGCGGAATATATGTGGGTGCATTGGACCATACCGGTTGAGCGTCCCTGGTTGGACGGATCGTTGTATGTGGGCGGGGAACTATTCGGCAATGAGATGAGCCTTCGTAACCGTATGCAGTACGATCCCGAGGTGAAGTGTTATTGGCTTACAGCTCTCGTTAAACAGGGTGGATACGATTATCAGTATTGGTTTGTCCCCAAGACACCAATCACAAATGACAAATCACAAATAACAAATAAAATAACTACCACCCAACGAGTGGATGGTAGTTATTGGCAAACGGAAAATGAATACGCCGTTTATGTTTATTGGCATCCTTTCGGATCCCGGTATGACCGTCTAATCGGCGTCACATTCATTCATTAATTCTTTCATTCTTTCATTCCTTAATCGTCAATACGAATGAATCGACCTTTGGAACTGAAGATCAGATCCATTTTGTCGTTCAATTCGATCTGCTGCTTCATCGTTTCCTTTTTGTACTCCGTGATGGTGGCATTTGGGAACGTCTCATGTACGTACGTCAGAATATTCTCCGGTACGAACACTTCTTTGATACCGTTCTTATTGGTCACTTTGCGCAGTTGGGCTTTATTGTTGCATTCCAGCTTTGTGCCGTCCGCCATGTTAAACACATATTTATAGCGTTTGGGCATGGTTTTCTCGCTGGTGATCAATTGGATTTGGCTTTGCTCAAAGTTAGCGAGCACTGCTTCCTGAACTGCCTGAGGCAATTTCTGGAATGTGATGGGCTGTTTTCCCCGAGCATAAGTGCTGAGTCCCAATACGCTCAAAAGCGCAATAAAAAGAATCTTTTTCATATTTGTATTCTTTAATCTTTTTTGTTCAATCTCTCTTGAATAGCTTTGCTTTCAGCCTCGTAGCCGGGTTTGTTGAGCAGCGCGAACATATTCTTCTTGTATGCCTCTACGCCCGGTTGGTTGAACGGATTGACGTCCAGTACATAACCCGAGATACCGCAGCCACGCTCGAAGAAATAGATAAACTGACCGATGTTGTACTCGTCAATCTTTTCAAACGAGATGTGGATATTAGGTACGCCGCCATCCACGTGAGCAAGTTGGGTACCGAGTTCAGCCATCTTATTTACCTCATCGACCCTTTTGCCTGCAAGGAAATTGAGTCCGTCAAGGTTCTCTTCATCCATCGGAACGAGCACAGTCTTGTTCGCTTTCTCAATAGAAATCACGGTCTCAAAGATTGTACGCTCACCATCTTGGATCCATTGACCCATCGAGTGCAGGTCGGTCGTGAAATCCACAGCAGCAGGGAAGATCGCCTTGTGGTCCTTACCCTCAGACTCACCGTAGAGCTGTTTCCACCACTCGCTGAAATAGTGCAGTTTGGGGTTAAAGTTCACGAGAATCTCGATCTTCTTTCCGCCCTGATAAAGAGCATTACGCATAGCTGCATATTGGCAAGCCGGGTTCTCGGCGTACGGCACTTTGATGTCCGTTGCTTTCTCCATATCCTGTGCTCCCTTAACCAGCGCTTTGATGTCGCCACCTGCCACAGCGATCGGCAGCAAGCCCACCGGCGTCAGTACAGAGAAACGTCCGCCGACATTGTCGGGGATGACGAACGTCTTGTATCCTTCTTTGGTAGCGAGGCTACGAAGTGCACCTTTTGCGCGGTCGGTAACGGCTACAATACGATGTTTGGCTTCCTCTTTGCCTACCTGCTTCTCCAGCATGGTCTTCAATAGACGGAAAGCGAGCGCTGTCTCGGTGGTTGTACCGGACTTGGATATATTGATGATACCGAACTGCTTGTCCGCCAGGAACTCCATCAATTCTGCCAAGTAGTCCTCACCGATGTTATTACCTGCATAAACGACATACGGATTCTTGCGGTCTTTTGCTACGAAGGCATCAAATGCCGAGCAGAGAGCCTCGTTCACAGCGCGAGCACCGAGATACGAACCACCGATACCGGCTACGATCACTACCTCGCAACGGCGACGCAACTCGTCAGCAGAAGCTTGTACTTCCGCAAGGAACTCATCCGTGATAGAGGAGGGGAGATGAACCCAGCCTATGTAGTCGTTTCCGGCTCCCTGACCATTCTCAAGCAGCATGTTGGCTGCCACGGTTTTTGACTCCAGTTGTTTCAATACTGCAGCGTCCACAAAAGAAGCTGCATTCTTCAAACATAGTTTCATAATTTTATTGTAATTTAGTTGTTAATGACTTGATAATCGGTTTTGCTTTTTGTTTATTGTATAGGATCTCGTACATCGCGTCCACGATAGGAAGAGATACTTGCATTCGTTGGTTCGCCTCGTGGATTGCTTTTGTGCCGTAGTACCCTTCAGCTACCATCTCCATCTCCATTTGTGCGGCTTTAACGGAATAACCCATCCCTAACATCTGACCGAACTGACGGTTACGGCTGAACTGCGAGTAACCCGTCACGAGTACGTCGCCCAGATAACCCGACGCAGTGATGTCACGCGGTACATTACTCGTTGCGGTCGCAAAACGCTGGATCTCCTGAATTGCATTGGATAACAGTACGGCTTGGAAATTATCGCCATAATGAAGTGCCTGACACATTCCTGCTGCAATCGCATAGATGTTTTTCATCACGGAGCTGTATTCCAAACCGGTGACATCATTCGAAACGGTTGTTCGCACGAATGAGGTCTGGAAGAGTTTGGACCAAGTCTCCGCGTTCTGTCGGTTCTCGCAACCGATTGTAAGGTAACTGAGCCGTTCCAGTGCAATTTCCTCCGCATGGCACGGTCCTGCGATGACGCCTAACTGATCGAAACTGATTCCAAAACGATTGTGCAGATAATCGGTGATGATCACGTTCAGGTCGGGGATCATACCCTTCACGGCAGAGATCACCACTTTGTGTGTCATGTCACGACGAATCTTAGCTAACGACTGCTTCACATAGGGTGAAGGGATAGCGAGGATCAGTACATCCGACTGAGCAACCGTTTGGTTGATATCCGACGAGAAATGAATACGGCTCACGTCAAACTCCGCAGCTCCTAAATAAGAGGGATTCTTGCCTGTTGAGATAAACTCATCGATGACCTCCTGACGGCGGATGAACCAGTTGATCTCGCCTTGGTTCTGCATAACGATCTTAGCGAGCGCCGTTGCCCATGACCCAGAACCGAGAATAGCTACTTTTCTATACATAATTATTTTGGATTATAGACCGTTCGCTGCGCTCACTAAATGAGTAAGGATTAAGGACTTAAATGTCTTGTATAGTCGAATGTGTTAAGTCTTTATTCTTTTAGCGAAGCGGTCTTTGTTCTTTTAGCGAAGCGGTCTATCAATTGACTTCCGGACGCATCGTCGGGAACAACAGAACCTCTTGAATAGTCGGCTGTCCGGTCATGAGGATTGCCAGACGGTCGATACCGATACCGATTCCGGATGTAGGAGGCATACCATATTCCAGCGCGCGCATAAAGTCGTGGTCGATTACCATCGCTTCGTCGTCACCTTTGTCCGCCAGTTTCATCTGCTCTACGAAACGGTTGTATTGGTCAATTGGGTCGTTCAACTCCGAGTATGCGTTCGCTAATTCTTTGCCGTTCACCATCAACTCGAAACGCTCGGTCAGACCCGGTTTGGAGCGGTGCATCTTCGTCAGCGGAGACATCTCTACCGGGTAGTCGGTAATGAACGTCGGCTGAATGAAGGTGCCCTCGCAGGTCTCGCCGAAGATCTCATCAATGAGTTTGCCTTTACCCATATGTTCGGTATCTTCCACGCCGAGTTTCTTTGCCTCCACGCGGATCTCATCTTCGCTCATCGAAGCCAGATCCAAGCCTGTCTTTTCCTTGATGGCATCAAGAATCGGCAATCTTCTGTAAGGAGTTTTGAAATCGATCTCGTTTTCACCCACTTTGACTTTGGTTGTCCCGTTCACGGCAATCGCGATCTTCTCCAACAGCTGCTCCGTGAAGCCCATCATCCAATTGTAATCCTTGTATTGCACATACAACTCCATGCAGGTGAACTCCGGGTTGTGGCTGCGGTCCATGCCCTCGTTGCGGAAGTTACGGCCTATTTCATACACGCCCTCAAAACCGCCGACAATCAGTCGCTTCAGATACAGCTCGGTCGCGATACGCAGGTACATATCCACGTCCAGCGAGTTATGGTGTGTGATGAACGGACGAGCACTCGCGCCGCCCGCAATCTGCTGCAGAATAGGCGTCTCCACCTCTGTATAACCTGCCTCGTCAAACACCTGACGCATAGTGCGCAGAATCGTAGCGCGTTTGAGGAAAGTGTCCTTGACACCGTCGTTCACCACTAAATCCACATAACGCTGACGGTAACGTTGCTCCGGATCATTGAATCCGTCATAAGCCACACCGTCTTTGTATTTCACAATCGGCAGCGGACGAAGACTCTTTGCCAGCACGGTCAGTTTCTTCGCGTGAACCGAAATCTCGCCCATCTGCGTGCGGAAAACGAATCCCTCAATGCCGATGAAATCGCCGATATCGAGCAGTTTCTTGAATACCACATTGTACATCTGCTGCTCTACGGTCGTTGGCTGCTCGCCTTCGGCAACGGGCTCTTGTATATCATCTCTGCTGACATACACCTGAATACGTCCCTTTGAGTCCTGAATCTCGATGAACGAGGCTTTGCCCATGATACGTTTGGACATCAGACGTCCGGCAATACGCACCGTGTCCCCTGTGTGCCATTCCTTTGTACCTTGTACTTTGTCACTTTGTACATTTTCGTCATCTACAAAACCGGCTTTGATGTCAGTTGAATAACCTGTTACTTCATACTCGGCAGCAGGGTAGGGATCAATGCCCATCTCGCGCATGGTCTGCAGACTCTGTCGCCGTACGATTTCTTGTTCGCTTAAATTTTCCATATATCGTTTATTTTATTCCCTAATTAACCTAATTTACATTTTCGCTGCAAAGGTACAACAATTTTTGCAAATATGCAAGCATTCGGGATTTTTTTTTGCCGAATAGAATAAAATTCTATCTATTTTGCACGAATAGATAGCGGCTATGCTTGCATAAGACGATATGTATGCGTGCAAAATAGGAAGCCTTCAGGCTCGGCAAAAAAATTCTCGCCCTTGTCTATATCCGGCAAAATGCGAACGTACTTTCGAAGGGGTCCCCATCTCTGATGGGGGAGGAGGTCGAAGGTACAACAATTTTTGCAAATATGCAAATAAAAAAGAGAAAAAGCGCTCAAACGGGCGCTTTTTCCTTTTTCAATTGTCAACTTTCAACTTTCAATTTTCAATTTTCAATTTTCAATTACCCTTCGTAGGCTTCCAATTCGAGTTTCCAGAGGAAGCTCTTCATGGTTCTTCGACCTCCCGAGAGATCCTTCTGTGCGATGAAGGCAGCTTTGTCCGCCGCCATCTTCGTGAGGTCTTTAGCGCGCGCTGCTACCGCAGCAGATACCTGAGCGAATTTCTCGCGTGCCTGCATCTCGTCCTGTGAGGGAGCTGTGGATACTTTCGAGCGCAGATACAGACGGTTGCAATCGGGGTTGGTGGTCTCTGCTACGCGGTGGGTAGCCAGCAGCATTTTGCTGCATGAGTGTTGCGGGTTCTTACCCGGCTTTGCGAGCGCTCCGGACACATGCTCTATTCCGGGGCTCCATGTTACTTTTGCCATTTTAGTTAAGGTTTTGGTTGTTAATAATAGTTTAGTACTTCCGGGAGCCGTTGTACGGGAAGAGGTTTTCTCCGTTACAAACGCTTTTCAGCGTCATACGTCTCTACGGTTTTGGTTTGGATGACGACGGAGGTGTCGCCTTTTTGCCATGCCTCGGAGCGGGTGGTGACGGTCCGCGTGACGTTGCAGGAACTCAGTACCAGTCCTGCCGCCAATGCCGTCAGCGCCGCTATCAGCACGGAGATGATTACTTTTGCAATTTCTTTCTTTGTCATCATTTTTAAATTTACGATTTACAGATTTACGATTTACGAGTTATTTACGATTTGCCGCTTCGCGGGATTTACGATTTACGTTACGAACAATCGTCAATTCTATTCAATCGTCCAT
>ONMV01000030.1 GCA_900319005.1 uncultured Bacteroidales bacterium | reverse complement strand
TTGCGACTCAAATTTTACTTCACGAATCATAGTCTCTCCTCCTTAGTTTTTGCGTGGATCAATCGATTTAACTGCACCTTGCTCTTTGGTCGTGCGGCCGTAAGTACCGGTAACGCTCTTCAGAGCCTCGTCTGCCGGAACACCTTTCTTCACAGCGTCCATGAACTTGCCCATGTGAACGTACTCGTATCCGCAAACCTCATTGTCCTCGTCGAGGAACTCCTTGGTGATGTAACCTTCGGTTAACTGCAGGTAACGAACACCTTTAGCCTTGGTGGAGTAGAGTGTACCACACTGGCTAACAAGTCCCTTACCGAGGTCTTCCAGACCGGCACCGATGGCCAGACCGCCCTCCGAGAACGCAGACTGCGTACGACCGTAAACGATCTGCAGGAACAACTCGCGCATTGCGGTGTTGATAGCGTCGCAAACGAGGTCGGTGTTGAGCGCCTCAAGAATCGTCTTGCCCGGCAGGATCTCTGCTGCCATTGCAGCCGAGTGCGTCATACCAGAGCAACCGATGGTCTCTACGAGCGCCTCTTCGATAATACCGTCTTTTACATTCAGACTGAGTTTGCAGCAACCCTGTTGCGGTGCACACCAGCCGATACCGTGCGTCATACCCGAGATGTCTTTGATCTCCGTAGCCTTCACCCATTTGCCCTCTTCGGGAATAGGAGCCGGTCCGTGTTTCGGGCCTTTTGCTACTACGCACATTTCTTGTACTTCTTTTGAATAAATCATGTGTTTTAATTATTGTTTGTTAAATTTGTTTTTCTGTTCACACATTTTGCGCCGCAAAATTACTACTTTTTTTTGATATACGCAAGAAAGTACGTTATTTTTGTCAAAAATAATCATTTTTGTATTGTTGAATTTGCATAATTCAAAAAAAAGTTGTAACTTTGCAGCGAATTTAGATAATTGACAGTTGATAATTGACAATTGATAATTGTTTTTAGGTTGAGGGTAGCCTGACGTTAGTTAATCGACCCACTAATCACACACTAATCACCCACTAATCACCCACTCGAATCTCGCGATGACCGTGTGGTTGATTAGTTTTTTTTGTGTACCTTTGGGCAGGAAAGGAGGTTGGAGAGAAAGGTGTTGAGGCGGTTCATGACAAACATTACAAAACCCTCCGTGGGTTCGTCATCGCCGCCATCCGTCAAAATCTATGAGGGTGTGCCAATTAGTTTTGACACACCCTCGTTTCGCCGATTCTCGGAAAACTGTTATTCAAGTTGTGGTAGTTATGAATGAATCCTCAAATAAAGCAAACGCTTATTTTATCTATGTCGCGCAACGCCTTGCGCTTGTCCTTGCTGTTTTACGTCGGCAAACGACGAACACGATTAACCCTCGTGGCGAGGTAATATGCTATTGTCCTATCTCATAGAGATACTCCGGAGCCAAATCAGCTCCGTTTGCCCATTCGATAGTAACGGGTGTGAGCGCATATTGTATAAACTGCTCTTTGTCGCGCAAAGAGCCAAATACCTCACCATGAAGGAGAGGTTCTAAATCAACTACCTTGTGCACACCATCACTAAAAGTAAGTGCCAGACGATAGTCGCCTTGATAATCAACGTCTTTTACGCGTAACATAACAATTATTTCCGTTTTAATGATTTTGCACCGCAAAATTACTGCTTTTTTTTTGATATATGCAAGAAAAAAGAGAAAAATCGCTCAAATGTACGGCGATTTTTCTGTTCAAACACTCTTCTATAAATTCATTAAACTATAAAATCCATTGTCGTTAATCCAGTAAATCAAATGTGCATGCTCAAAGTTAGATGTAGGTTTTAGATTAAGTGTTCCCCAGTAAGGATGTTTTTTATATCCTTCATAAACTGTTACCGGAACATACCATTCGCATGAGGACCCGAAAGTTGTATCCAGTATGAATATCGACCGAAAAGAATTAATTGCTTCGGTGCCATTCGGATTATCGTCCACGAGGAATCGCAATAATAATTCCGGTTTCTCGGAAGCGATTAAAACTTGCCGCAACCCGTTACAATTCACCATACAGATTCGTTTATTGAATCCAAAGGATTTAAGAGAAGACGGAAACGAAACAGAAATCAAGCTTTTGCACCCAAGGATAGAAGCGGCATATAAAAACTCAACCGATTCGCCAAATACGAGGAATTTTGTATCTATGAGCCCAGTGATAGCATAACTATTGACTTTACGGATAGGTGGAGTGACTAGTAAAAGTTTCTGTTCCAACCTCATTTTGTTGACGTACTTTACGATTGCAATCGTGCTATCGAGTACATGTAACGCAGAGTCAAAGGTAGCCGAAGGAGCAGTAGCTGCTTTAATTTTTGCTAAGTCATACAGAGAATCCAAAGTGTGTTCCAGTTGTGCATTGTAACGTTTTACTCTGCCATTTTCATTGCAGGGAACGGCATGCAAAACGCTAGTGTCCTTACTACAAAGCCATCCTCTCAAAGATGTATAGACGGGATTATCGGGAGCTACATATATCCACTCCAGCGAGTCGCAATACTGAAATGTACCATAGGCGGATGTTACGCTGGCAGGAAGGTAAACATCCTTTATTAATGTTTTTGCAAAGACGGCTTCTCCTATTGTTTTGATACCGTTTTCTATGGATAGCGTTTTGAGACTGCTGCAATCCATAAATGCCTGATTACCAATGTCGATAAATCCTGGCGTTATGGTAATCGAGTCTAACCTCGGGCACGAACGGAAAGCGTTCTTATAAATATGAAAAGGTGTATTTCGGGGAAATGAGACTCTCTCCAGGTTCATACATTTCTCAAATGCGTAGGTGCCAACAGACATAACTCCTTCTTCAATTATTACTGTTTGAAGTTCGTGAAACCGCTCCCAAGGTGTCTCTTTGTTTTTTTTGTCAAAGACACCGTAATCATCCATCATGCCCGTTCCGGTGATGTACAGTGTACGAGAATCAGAGAGGTACTGCCATTTCAGGTTCGCTCCGCATCGACCTTTGTAGTTTTTGGCAGAAACGCCATAAGAGGAGACAATTAGAATTGGCAAGATGAGTAGTAGTTTTTTCATAATAAAGACAAGTTGTTCTATATGTGATACTTAGGAACTTGGATTTACGGCTGCCAAAGTGCTATTCCCTGGGAAGGGTGAAGTCTTGGGCGGAGTCCTTTTTCTCGCTTTCTGAATAAACGGCTTTAATGCTGTCGCAGACCCCCCTCGGATTTCTGAGCAAGGGACGGGTGGAGTAGAAACACTCTCCTGTGATTTCGGGGATAGTACGGTTAAGACGCATTTGACGGCTTATTTCGTTTCCTTGCCCCCAAGGCGTCTTGGGGCCTGCGTTCTCCAGCCGGTAAGGCGCCATGCCAATATAGAGGCGGCAGTTAGTGCCACGCACTTCATTTGCCCACCAGTGGGCGAGGATTTCGTAATCGGCTACTTTCTTGCCTATTTCCCAGTAGAGTTGGGGAAGGACATAATCGATCCAACCACTTCTGATCCATAGGCGTATGTCGGCGTAGAGGTCATCGTAATTGGTGATTCCTGCTTGTGTGGCGGAGCCTGTTGAGTCCACCGAGGCATTACGCCAGACACCGAAAGGCGAGATGCCGAATTGGATGGAATCCTTGCATTCGCGGATGGTGGAACTGATTGCTTGGATGGCGAGGTTGACGTTGTTACGTCGCCAATCGCGTATGTCCGTAAAACCCCTTGGGTATTTGGCAAAAGTCTCAGCGTCAGGTATTTGCAGTTTGCCGGCGGGGTATGGGTAGAAATAATCGTCCATATGAATAGCTTGTATGTCGTAGCGGGAGACGATGTCCTGTACGATAGTACAAATCCATTCGCGTGTGACGTCCAGACCCGGGTCGAAATACCACTGTTTGTTGTACTCCCAGAACCATTCGGGATGTTTGCGGAAGATGTGATCCGCGCTTATCATCGAAGTGTCCGTTTTAGCGAGGTTGACTCGATAGGGATTGAGCCAGACGTGGACTTCCATGTGCCGTTTGTGCGCCTCGTTGATCGTCCATGCCAGAGGGTCATAACATTTACCATTTGGACATTTAACATTTACCATTTGGACATCAGTGTTCCAGACACCTTGTTTGCCGGTGAGCCAATGGGAGACGGGCTCGTAATTGCTGCGGTAAAGTGCGTCGGCGGTAGGGCGGACTTGGAAGATGATGGCGTTGATGCCGATGGCGTGCAGCGAGTCGAGCAAAAATATCATCTCCTCCTGCTGTTTTTCCGTGTTTCCCACGGCTTCCTGTGATGGCCAGTCGATATTCGCGACCGTAGCTATCCATGCGCCGCGAAAAGTTACTTGACCAAAGACCGCTACGCTAAAGGACAAAAGACAAAAGACTAATATGTTACGCAATTTGGCCATTTTCAACATGGAAGATTTTGGCGTTGTTATTGGGTTTGAGGATCTCGGTGAGGTGTTGTCGGTCGGTGTCCGTAATAAAAATCTGCCCGAATTGTTCACTTTGTACCATATTGACAATCCGCTCGACACGTTCACTATCCAGACGGTCGAAGATGTCGTCCAACAACAAGATCGGTGCCTCTCCCGTTGTATCTGCCAAGTACAAAGCCTGTGCCAATTTCATCGCCAGCACAAAAGTCCGTTGCTGTCCTTGGCTGCCTACTTGCTTCAGAGGGTATTCGCCAAGCCGCATATCCAAGTCGTCTTTATGAATGCCCTGCGAAGTCCAGCCGAGAATCAGATCCCGCTGACGGGTCTTGATATAAGACTCGCGCAGATCGCGGTCTTGCAACTGACTTATATAGCGTAATTGCGGGATCTCTGCCGACCCGCTTATCTGTGCATACGTCTTAGCAAAATACGGCTCAAACGCCTCAAAGAAAGCGGTTCGCTTCGCAAAGATATACTCGGCGGGTTCGATCATTTGCCATTCGAGGACTTCGAGGAGAGAAGCCCCCTCCGACTCCCCCTGAAGAGGGGAGGGGTATTTGTCCGCGAGCTGCTTCAAGAGCGCGTTACGCTGTTTGAGGAGTGCGTTGTAGGTGGTTAGGCAATCGAGGTATTTGCGATCTAACTGACTGATTACCACGTCCATGAAGCGTCGGCGCTCATCAGAACCCTCGTCGATGAGTTGTTGGTCGGAAGGACTGATCATTACTAAGGGAATGAGGCCTATATGGTCAATGAGCCGCTGGTAGTCTTTCTTATCGCGGCGGAACTGTTTCTTGAGACCCTTGCGGAGACCACAGGAGATGGTGATTAGACCGTCCTTCGGACTCAAAGTAGAAAGGCCACTATCGTTCAAAGTAGAAAGTGGCTTTGAGTCCTGTAAGGACGGTCTTTCTAATTTCGACTTTGTACTATATACCCCTTGTACCATCGCCATTTCTTCGCCGTGGGTGATGTTGAGCGAGTCTTGGGAGGTGAAAGCGGATTTGGCGAACGAGAGGAGGTAGATCGCGTCGAGGACGTTCGTTTTGCCTTGACCGTTGAGACCGACGAAGCAGTTGAGTTTGGGGGCAAACTCAAGCGAAGCTTCGCGGATGTTGCGATAGTTGAGGATATTTAATGAAATTAAATTCAATTAAAAATTAAGAATTAAAAATTAAAAATTGACGATTTACGCATACAAATCTACGTCTTCTTTGGTGATTTTGGAACCGGCGAGGATGATGAGACGCTCGACGACGTTACGGAGTTGACGGATGTTTCCGGTCCATTGTTTGGCTTGGAGGGCTTTAATGGCGGCTGGTTCGAAGGATTTGGGAGCGATGCCTTGTTCTGCGCAAATTTGTGCTGTGAAATGCTCGACGAGGAGGGGTATATCTTCGATGCGGTCGTTGAGTGCCGGAACTTGGATAGGAATGACGTTGAGGCGATGGAAGAGGTCTTCGCGGAAATTGCCGGCAGCAATCTCTTTAGCGAGATCTTTGTTGGTGGCAGCAAGGACACGGACGTTCACTTTGATGGCTTTGTCGGATCCGACACGTGTGATCTCGGATTCCTGAAGGGCACGCAACACTTTTGTTTGTGCAGCAAGGGACATGTCACCTATCTCATCGAGGAAGAGCGTACCTCCATCAGCTTGTTCGAACTTACCGGCACGATCTTTGACAGCCCCGGTGAAGGAGCCTTTCATGTGTCCGAAGAGTTCGGATTCGATGAGTTCGGAGGGGATAGCGGCACAGTTGACTTCGACCATCGGTCCGTTAGCGCGTGCCGAGTTCTCATGGATGAGATGTGCTACCACTTCTTTTCCGGTACCGTTGGGTCCGGTGATGAGGACACGTGCTTCGGTGGGCGCCACCTTGTTTATTATTTCGCGTACGCGTGTGATAGCTGCCGATTCGCCAATCATCTGCGGCCCTTTGGAGGCTACGCGTTTGCGGAGCTGTTTGGTTTCCTGTTTGAGCGATTTGGACTCGAGGGCGTTCTTGGTGGTGATCAGGATGCGGTTGAGGTCAAGAGGCTTGAGCAGGAAGTCGTAGGCACCCATTTTGAGCGCTTGTACGGCTGTTTCTACGTCTCCGTGTCCGGAGATCATCACTACGGGTGTTTCGATGGGTTCTATCTCTTCTCCTTGAGGGGTTGTCGGGATTGGTTGTTTGAGTGCTTTGAGCAGTTCCATCCCGTCCATCTCGGGCATTTTGATATCCGAGAAGATGAGGTCGTAGGCTTTGTTTTGCGCCATTTCGAGGCCTTGCTTGCCGTTTTCCGCTACTTCTACGGTGTGTCCTTCGTCAGCGAGAATCTCGCGGAGGGTGTTGCGGATACCACGCTCGTCATCTATAATCAGTAATTTAGCCATAAAATAATGTACAATTTAACAAAGTACAAAGTACCAAGTTTTAATTTTGGCGCAAAGTTACTACTTTTTTTTTGAATATGCAAGAAATCGAGAAATTTTGTAAAAAAATGCAAATAAATTTGGCTATGTCAAAAAAAAAGGCTACCTTTGCAGCGGAAATGCATGAAAGTTAACATTATATGTTATAGAGCAGATATTTATATCCAAAATAACCAATTTTATTCATTTAATTTTAAAAATCATGAAAAAGTTTTTTACTTTTGTCTTGGCATTAGCTGCTGCAGTAACTTTGAATGCTGCAACTCAAGTAGCTTTTGACTTTTCTGATGCTTCGGTTTTCGGTTATACGAATCCGGAGAAAGGACAGTCTACGCAAGTGGAGAATGGCGCTGTGCTGAGTAAAGATGGTGTGACGATTACCATCGCTTTTGAAAGTGGTAACGGATTCCGTTTCTTTGCAAACACGAACACAGGTGTTATTAATCTCCGTGGTTATGTTGGCGCCTCATTTACGATTGCAGCTCCGGAAGGGAAGAAGTTGGCAGCGATTGTTGCAGATGGCTCGAATTTCACTACTCAGTATCTGGCTGAAGGAATGACCGGAAAGACATGGTCAAGCGAAGAGGGTGTTACCAGTTTGACGACCAAGGTCATCAAATCGACCGTTCAGTTCAACACGTTGACCGTTACGTTGATCGAAGATGGTGAGGTTCCTCCGACACAGGAGACCGTTAAGGTAGATGTCGCCGGTGCAATTACTGCCGGTATGGCATTGGATTCCGCGAAGACTTCGACGGATGTGTATGAAGTGACCGGATATGTAGTAAATTCTCAGCCTTACAGCGCAGAATACGGCAACCAGATTTGGTTCATGGCAGACGATGCTGCCAACAGCGGAGCTCAAGAGTTTGAGGCATATGCATGTACGGTTAGTGAGGATAAAGTTCTGATGCAAGTACTTGATGGTGATAAAGTTACTTTAACCGGTAATATCACGAAGTACTATGACAAGAAAAACCAAAAATTCACCATTGAGATAAAGAATGGTACTGCTATTTTCGTAAGCAAAGTAGATGGCGACCACTCTATTGACGGTCAATCCGGTGGTGGCGGAGATACCGTTCCTCCATTACCTGAAGGTGTTATCTCTTGTGAGGATGCTGTAAAAGCAGCTGCAAATATTGCTGATCCGGTAGAGGAAAAGGCAACCGTAGAAGGAGGCGCAGTTAAGGTGCGCGGTTATGTAACTTATGCTTACGACGCTAAGAACGGCAAGCAGAGCGCTTGGTTGAGCGATACGAAGGGTTCCAAATCCGGTGTTATTGAAGGCTCTTATCTTACCATATCTGAGGCTGTGGCAGTTGGCGATTATGTAGAGTTGGATGGAACGTTGGCAAAATACAAAAAAGCTGCTTCCGGCGATAAGCCCGCAGAGATTATCATTGAGGTGATCAATGGAACGATGGCAAAAGTAGGCGGTACTCCGGTAGATCCGACTCCTGCAAAATTGGATACCATTACCGTAGCTCAGGCATTGGAAATTGGTGCTGCACTGGCTGATAATGGTGTAAGTTCTACTCAGTATGTAATTGGCGGATATGTATCCAATATCGAGACCTATTTCAGCGAGGAATATGGTAATGAGACATTCTGGATTGCAGATGAGAAGGGTAGTCGCGCTGCAACAAATGCTGATGGTGCATTCTATGTATTTCGCGGCAAACTGACTCCGGCAGAGGAAATGTGGCTGGATGCCAAGGTTTACGTTACCTGCAATATTAAGAAGTATGTGAAGGAAGGTAAAGAGCCTGTGATTGAGAATGACAAAACCAACGCTCCGGTTGAGGTTGTGGAGAAGGGTCAAGAAGAGACCGTAGAGGCAATCAACGTAGCTCAAGCTATTGAAATAGGTAGTAAGTTGGCAGACCAGACTGTTTCGGAAAAACGTTACGAGATTACCGGTTATGTATCCTATATTCAAGAGGCATACAGCAATCAGTATGGAAATGAGACCTTCTGGATTACCGATACTAAGGGAGATCGTACGAAAGACAACACGAAAGCATTTGAGGTATATCGCGGCAAACCGAACACGAAAGCTGAGATTTGCTTGGAAGCAAAAATCAAGATTGTATGTAAGATTAAGAACTACAAGGGCACTATCGAAAACGATGGAATGAATATCGAGTTTGAGGTAGTTGAGGCAGGTTTGGCTCCTGATACGATCAACGTGAAAGAGGCGATTGTTGAGATTGCTCCGTTGGAGGAGGGTGCTACTACGCAAGATATGTATGTAGTGAAAGGTTATATTGCAGAAGTTACGTCTCCTTATGATACGCAATATGGCAATATGAATATCACGATGACCGATAAGTTCAATAGACTCGAAGGTGATCTCACCGCTTATCGTGCAAAGATTGATCAGAATGATTTAGAGGGAGCGGTTGCAGGTGCTTATGTTCAGGTATTCGGATACTTGCAGAAACATGCCGAGAATGATTTTCAAGTGGTAAATGGTAAGATTTACATCGCTGAGGCTCCGAAGGTAGATACAGTAGCTATCACGGTTGCTCAGGCAATAGAGATAGCAGCATCGCTGGAGAAGGGCGAAGAAGCGGACGTCTTCTATGCAGTAACCGGTTATGTAGCAGAGAATATTGAATCTGGTGAAGGTACTCAGAGCTTCTGGATGAGCGATAGCGAAACAGAAACCGAGGGAGATCTCTACATTGACAATGTTAAGATTTCTGCTCCGGCGGCTGATCATCAGCAAGTATGCGTATATGGTTGGGTAGGTAAAGATACCGATGGTGATGCTCGTATTCTCAATGGTGATGCCGTGATTATAAGCGGTGAAGGTATTGAGCAGATTGTGCTGACGGAGAAGGCACAGAAGGTAGTTGTGGATGGCGCTATTTACATCATCCGTGACAATAAACTCTATAATCTCCAAGGCGCACAGGTACGATAAGTGCCCATTAAGGCTTATTGAAAGAACAGCTCTGCAGCAATGCAGGGCTGTTTTTGTAAAGTGTAGTTTGCAAAGAAACTTTTGTTATGCAAAAAGTTTCCGAGTTTCTTGTAGATGTCAAATCTTTTTTGTAATTTTGCAGCCGATTTAGGAAGATGAAAAATGAAAATTGAAAGGAAGAAGGGGAATAGACATGGCAGAAGATCAGAAATGTAATATTATTAAGACCGCAGGCGATCTGTTTTTTCGCTTGGGAATCCGCAGTGTGTCTATCGATGATATATGTCGTGAATTGGGGATGTCGAAGAAGACGTTCTACGTCTATTTTGAGTCGAAAGATGCGTTGATTGAACAGATGTTGCTCTCCAATATCCAATATATGGCAAATAAGATGGAGGAGTTGTTGCAATTGCAGGATTTTCGTCAGTTGGTAAAGAAATTTGTTAAGCATCAAGAGGTGGAGAAGAACGATGTGCGCCGTGTGCCGCAGTTAGTGTATGATCTGAAGAAGTATTATCCGAGACAGTTTGCTGATTTTCAAGCCAAAAGCTTTGAGATGCACAAGGGCTATATTGTGCGCTATTTAGAGTTGGGTGTATCGCAAGGTCTCGTGCGCGCGAACCTTAATATAGAATTAACGGCAGTTATGTTTTCTATGATACATGGTGGTGCGATTCGTGATTTTGAGGAATTGGAGGCGCGTAACTATAATATGCATCAATTGGCGCACACCACGATGGATATATTTGTGCGCGGAATCTTGAGTGAAGAAGGAATGAAGCTATATAATTGAAAATTGAAAATTGAAAAGTGAAAGGATATATGAGAAAAAGTTTATTTTTTATTATGGCGTTGGTGTTCAGCGCTACAATGATGGCGGAAGACCATGTGATGGCGGCTACTCGCGGAGCGTCCCAATCGGGGGAGAATGCTGCACCGAAATTGCTTAGTCTGTCTCTTAAGGAGGCGCAGGATTATGCAGTTAGCAGTAACCGCACTTTGAAGAATGCCTCTTTGGCAGTTCAGGAAGCTTATGCACAGAGATGGCAGACCATCGCATCGATGTTGCCCAGCGCGGACGCTTCGTACGCATATAGCGATTATTTGGGATATAATGCCACCATGAGTATGATGGGACAGGATATTAATATCAGCATGCCTAATGTAGGCGCTTTCACAGTGACTGCAGCGGTAGGTATTAACGGTCAGGCTATCGTAGGTGCGCTGCTCAATAATGTGGCAATTGAGATGAAGAAGATTGCACTCGAGAAATCAGAGAACGAGCTCCGTAGCAGTATTACCAGCAGTTATGTATCCGTATTGGCGCTGCGTAGTATATCCAATCTTTTGGATTCCAGTCTGAATAACATTGAGAACCTGGAGCGGATGACTCAGGATGCAGTAAATGTAGGGACAGCAGAGCAGACGGCCGCTGACCAGATTCATGTGCGTGTGAACACGCTCAAGAACTCTATTAATGTGCAGAAACGCAATATTGAGTTGGCTACCAATAGTTTGAAGGTGCTTTTGGATGTGCCCGTTGAGACCGAGCTTGTTCTTACGGAGAGTATAGACCAGGTGTTGTCACCTGAAAGAGTGTTGAATCTCTTGAGTCAGAATTTCGCTGTGGAGAACAACCTCAATTATCAGTTGCTCTCGAAGCAGGTGGAGCTTGCCAAACGCAATGTACACATGGCGAGTTGGGCTTACGGACCAACCGTAGCGCTCGCTTATAACTATACGAACCAACAGTATTACGGCGAGGGAGGTATGCGTATGACTCCTCCTAATGTGGTGCAAGTCTCTGTCAAAATGCCTCTCTGGTCATCCGGCAAACGTGCGGCAGGAGTTGTGGAGAAAAAGATCGCTCTTGAGGAGGCGAAGAACACGCTGTCTGAGACGACAGATAATCTGTCTATTCAATATAGGCAGTTGTGCTTCAACCTGACCAACGCGTACGAGACCTATATGAACGAGAAGGAAAACATAGAGGTGACACAACGTGTTTTCCATTCGACTACCGAGAAATTCAAATGGGGCGCGGCTTCTAACTTGGAGCTGACCAACGCTTCGAATGACCTGATCAATGCGCAATCGACTTATGTGCAGGCGATGTTGTCGCTCGTCAATGCGCAGGCTGAGTTGGAGGAGTTTTTGAATAAATAATCTCGAGATATTGAAATATCAAAAAAACAATAATATGAAAAAGAACATTCTTTTTATCCTCGCAGCCTTTGCGCTCATAGGCTGTAGCAGTAAGGAAACATCCGCTACGCAGGAGGAAGAACGCGTAGAGC
>ONMV01000025.1 GCA_900319005.1 uncultured Bacteroidales bacterium | reverse complement strand
CCAACTGATAGTTTTGACTCGGCCAGCAGTTCGTCCAAGCGTGATCTTCGCACACTTTGAACTCGATTGTACCCGCCGGTAAGGTAAGATCAGTTTTTTCCCACTGATAGAGACCCTCCGTGAGCGTCATGTCGTTTGCCTCAATGGAAGGAGTCCAAGCGGTACCAAATGCCGTTTCCGAGCTACCAGCTACGGTGTAGGTAGCGGCTTGCACCATCCAAACACCAGCAAACAAAATTGCTGCAAAAAAAGAAAAGAATCTTTTCATGATAGTTTGATTTTTTTTGGTTAATAAATGTTAATTAATTTAAATTATGATCTCCGATATACCGATATAGCGAAAGATCGATATATCGATGGTATTCATAAATCGGGTGCAAAATTACAAATAATTTTTCGAATATGCAAATATTTGAACAAAAAAAATCAAACAAAATGTATATATACTGTTTACATATAGTATAAAGCGTGATTTTTCCATTTTGGGGTATTCATCCTATGGTCATCTTATGGTGATCTTATGGTTTGGTAGTGATAAAGGAGTGTAGCATGTTAGGCGGGCAGAGGTATAAAGAGAGAGAGAGGCGGAGGAGAATAAAGAGAGGGACGCTATTGAGCGTCCCTCTGATTCATCCGCCAAACTTGGCGGATAGTTGTTATAGCCGATGGCTATTAGCGGATACGAGTGCCGAGGACATTGTAGGTCTTGTCGCCCTTCAAGATGAGGATGTGACCGTTACGGAGGGTCTTAGCTGCTTTACCAGCTGCGAGTGTTTCCTCAATGCCAGTACCGGAATCAGCGCTCAAGGTTGCCTTGACAGAATGCCCCAGCGAGTTGAGTGCATCGATGGTGATGTTGAGGTTCTCATCCACGGTAACCGTACCAGAAACAAGGTACCACACATTCGAGAGTCCCTCGCTGTCACCCTTACCTGCGTAAGACGCATAAATATTTCCACTATCGTACATACCTGCAGCTACAGAATTTGCCTCATAAGTATCATTGATTGGATAAGCACCCGCAGTCAAGCCCGTTGCTCCAGTCGGTACATAAAGATCCAAAACGATCTGATAGCCACTCTCATCCTTAGCTATAATCATAAGATCCCCATCATCAGCGAGATACTGATCATCAATGGTATAGGAAGCGAAAATTCTATTAAAATCGCTATCTTCGTCATACATATGCGGATCCGGAGCTTGGCAGGTGATATTCAGATTGTAGGTTTTGCCATCATTGCCAACGAGCGAACCGGTGACAACAGCGTTCCCCTCCACATTTATAGCCAGCACAATCGAACCACTAACAAAGCTGATAGAGTCGGTCTCGGTGAGGATGTACGAATCCTCTGCATAGAGATCAGCAGCGGTATAGGTACCAGCAGCTTGCGTAATCTGCGTATTATCATTAGAAAGGCTGATATAATAGTCAACATTCTGAGCCTCTACCATCCAGTAGCCATAGGACTCTACATAATCGCTGAACGAACCATCCGCGATAGTAATATCTACGTCTTGAGCGGGAGCTACGGGAGCGGATTTGATGTCCACGAGGTAGCAACCGGTATTGAGTTCGTGTTTAGAGTTGTAGAGTTTGTATTTACCGAACGCGATGACAGTGTCGCCAACGTGGATAGCGTTGCCTTTAGCGTCAACTACTTCGCGGAACTGTGCCCAGTTTTTGTCAGTCGGGTCGTAGTTCGGGATAGAAGTACGGAAGGTATCTGCATTGAGAGAATAGCAGTTAAAGAACTCGAACTCACCCTCAGCGTCGGTAGCGTCCGCTACGTAGATATTGACAGAACCGTATTTAGCAAAGTTCGCGCCCTTGAACTCCATCTTGGTGATAATACCACTAACCATAATCTCTGTGTTGTCAGTTAAACCAGCAGCGATAGCCTCAGCCACTTCGTATTGCGGGATAACCGGCTCTTCTTTCTTAACAACATTGAAGAAACCTTCGTACCAGCCTTCTACATTTCCAGCAGGATTGAAGGTGATCTTGTAGTCACCAGCTTCGGTGATTTGGAAGTTGTTGTCCATTCCTTCGGGGAACCAAGTAGTGGTCTCACCATCGAAGCCGATTACCTTGAACTCAGCGTTAGCTACGAAGGTAAACTCGCCCTTGTACTCACCGTTGTTGCTCGGGGTGAGCATGTATGCGTCGTTAGCTTTCCATTCGTTCATGTTACCAGCAACATAGTAGTTAACGGTCGGAGTCGGAGGAACATCGCCGTTTTCGTAAGTGATAGTGATTTTGTTCAAGCGTAGCTGGGTTGTTGCACCGGTAGTGGTGTTTTGAATAGAGAAAGATGCTGCGTTAATAGCATACGCACCACCTGCTTCTGTTACAGCGGTTTCACCTGCTTTCACTACGAAAGTTGCAGTCTGCTTAATATCCAGTACGATAGAGGTAATCGTACCACTTGCGATACTCACAGTAATGATGTTACCATTACCTGAGTTTTTGTCGGCGTAAAGACGAATGTCATTGGCTTGGTTCAGACCCGGGAGATTTTGATTAGATCCTTTGTCTGCCAAGACAGTAAACAAGTCTGCATCCAATCCTAAGGTTGCAGCATTGTTTTCGCCGTTACCCACCATGTTAGCAGTAACACCTCCGGTGTACTGTAGAACAGCTTCAGCAGCCATCATGCTACCTGCGAAGAGCACGGCAGCGATCAAAGAGAAGAATTTCTTCATAATGATTGATTGATTTAGTTAATAATTGTTATGGGTGATCGCCCAAGATTGGTCGATACATTATTTCAAATTCGGGTGCAAAGTTACAAAGATTTTTTGATATGTGCAAATAAAATATTCAAAAACATTTATTTTTTATCGCCCATGTATGGTCGATGCTATAGAGTCGATGCTCATTTTTTATGCGCGACGACCATCAATTGAACGGAATTGAAGATGTTTTGCCAAATGATGTATGCCGCAGCGCCGAGGGAAGCCAAGGGGTCGAGGTAAGTGTTCGCCATCCAGACGCCGAGTGATGTGTTCTTCTGTCCGAAAGCCTGTCCGGCGGTAATGGACGAGACACCTTCCATGGTTTTCGGAGCGGCAGCGGGGTTGATGAGGACATCCTGGTAGTCAGTTCCTTTGCTGGCTGCCGGCAATTTATAGCCGATGAATTTGCCCAAGCCGAACTGAAGAAGGCATACAAAGAAAGACAATACTAATAGGATTAGGATGTTTGAAATTTGAAATTTGAAATTTGAAATTGTTGTTTCCGTGACGACGGCTGAGAGAACAACGATAGAGGCGACCCAGAGGTAAAAAGGAACGACCGCTATTTTCACGGGCAGAACGAACTCCTTGCGGGTCTTCCATTTATACGCGAGACGAAGGAGCCACGCAGAGAAGAAGGGTCCCAAGAGTAGCGGCGCTACACGGCTGAGGATAAGCCAGAAAGCAGGCCAGAAACTCATATCGGAAGCCGGGTTAATAAGTGGGAAAGTAGCCGGTACGATGATAGCTGTCGCAAAATTAGAGAGGAGAGTGAAAGTCGTGAGGTTCTGAATGGAGCCACCCATTTTTCCCGCGATTATTGGAGCTGCAGTAGCAGTAGGCATAATGAAACACATGAGAATGCCTTGCGCAAGGATCGTGTTACCCGTAAAATATAGCAGCATTGCGTACGAACCGAAACTGAAGATCATCTGTGCCGCCAAGACGACCCAATGCCATTTATGAAGGCGCAAGTCGAGGGGGTTCACCTTGCAGAAGGTGAAGAAAAGCATAAAAAAGATGAGCCACGGGAGCGTGGGTTTCAGTGGTAAGAAGAATTGATAGCCAAGGGCTCCAATAAGCATAGAGAGCCAAAGGGCGTTACTATCAAAGAATTTTTTCATTTATTCATTTACCATTTGGTCATTTATTTAGTCATTTCGTCATTTCCCCATTTTGATACGATCTCATCCATGATGGCGAAGACTTCTGCGACCGTTTCTGCGCGGAGGAGGGCAATGCGGGTCTGTTTGAAGTCCGTTAGGCCTTTGAAGATAGGGGATGCTGCAAAATGCCGGCGTGAATGGATGATACCCTTTCTCTCGTCATTGCCACACCAGGAAATGGAAGCAAGGACGTGTTCTTTCAAGACCGCAACTTTCTCGCTCATGGAGCGAGGAATAGTTGCTGACAGAGTACAGACCGCTTCGCTGACAGACCGTCCTTCGGACTGACAGACCGGATTAGCGTTCAGATATTCTTTCATTTCGGCGAAGAGCCACGGGGCACCAAAGGTGGCGCGTCCGACCATGATGGCGTCCACGCCGTAACGGTCGAAGCACTCGCGTGCGCGTTCGGGCGTACACACGTCCCCGTTACCTATAATAGGTATGTGCATACGCGGGTTGTTCTTCACTTCTCCGATGAGTGTCCAATCCGCCTCACCGCGGTACATCTGCGAACGTGTACGACCATGAATAGCCAGTTCCTGAATACCGCAGTCCTGCAAAGCAAGAGATAAATCGGTAATAAACACCGATTTATGATCGGCTTCGCCTGTAAGACCGCTGACGCTGTAAGATTTTGGCAAGTTAAGGGGATTGACGCGGGGATGAAGGTCGGCATCATCCCAGCCCAGACGAGTCTTGGCGGTAACGGGTGTATGGACAGCATTGACGACAGCCCGTGTTATTTCGAGCATCTTTGGTACGTCCTTTAAGAGGCCGGCTCCGGCGCCTTTGCCTGCCACTTTCTTAACCGGACAACCGAAATTGATATCAATGAAGTCGGGTTTGGCTTGCTCAACGATGAGGGCCGCGTCCCGCATCGCTTCGGGTTCGCGTCCGTAGATCTGAATAGCGACCGGTCGCTCTGCATCCGAGATGGTCAGTTTGCGGGTGGTGGAGGCTATATCGCGGACGAGCGCGTCGGCATTGACGAACTCGGTATAGACTCGATCGGCTCCGTAGCGTTTGCAGAGCGCACGGAAGGCAGGATCGGTGACGTCCTCCATGGGAGCTAAATAGAGCGCGTAGCGCTCTGACCGCTCACTATCGTTCGCTGTAAGATTAGATTGCATTATTTATTCAAAGTGGGGTATGAGATTCGATGATGGTTCATTGCTGTGAGACGGGCAGTAAAGACACGCCGGATGTCTTCTACATCCTTGAAAGAAAGGGGTGTCTCAGCAAATTGCCCATCGGCTATCTGTGCATCAATCATCTGATTCACAGCCTTGGCGATGGAAGCTTCGGAGAAATCTTCGAGGCTTCGCGAACGGGCTTCTACAGCATCTGCCATCATGAGGATTGCACCTTCTTTGGTAGAAGGTTTAGGTCCAGGGTAGCGGAAGGAGGAGTCATCGACTTGCTCTTTGGGATGCGCGTTACACCATGTGTTATAGAAATACCGCGTGAGGGAAGTTCCATGATGGGTGGTAATAAAATTGATGACCACTTCAGGCAGATAATTGCGTCGAGCAATCTTCTCACCCTCCGAGACATGAGATATAACCACTTGTGCCGCATCGCGGGGGTCCATCGAGAGGAGGGGATTCTCGACTCCTGTCTGGTTCTCCACGAAATAGAAAGGATTGGTCATTTTGCCGATATCATGATAGAGTGCTCCGGTACGAACGAGAAGGGCATTGGCACCGATAGTCTTCGCAGCTTCGGCAGCGAGGTTGGAGACTTGCATGGAGTGCTGGAAAGTACCGGGTGCACGCTCCGCCAAGGCATGGAGGAGATCGGAATTGATATCCGTGAGCTCGACGAGGGTGATAGAAGAGATGAAACGGAATGTTTTCTCAAACATATATATCAGTCCGTAACAACCGACCGTAAGCAAAGCACAAATGAAGAAATATAGGTACATCCAAGGGTCAATAGAGAGCCACGAGCCGGTTTGAGCAAAGGAAATAGCGGTATATGCGAGAGCCTGCGAGAGGAGTATCCATCCCGCTGTTTGGACGAGTTGCGCGCGGCGGGTCATGTCATTCAACGAAGAGACAGCAACCATGCCGACCACAATCTGTATAAAGAAAAACTCCACCGGAGCAGGCACAACGACAGAAGCGATGAGGATTGTTGTGAAATGGAGGAAGAGCGCAGTACGCGAATCAAAGAAAACGCGCGTCAGGATAGGCACCCACGCGAAAGGAATGAGATAGACCGAGAGGTTAAAACGTAATGAGAGACAAGCCAAGGCTATTACGATGAACATCTGCAAGCAGAAGAAAAGGACCGTAGAGGTAGAACGCAGATACTGAATGCGGAACACATAGAGATAAATGACAAAGAGAGAGAGGAAGAGCGCCACCAAGATTGACTCGCCGAGAATGGAGAGGGTACGCTGCCGTGTGCTGATCGATTCTTCGTCATAGGCGCGGCGTAGAGATTGGAGAATCTGGTAGTCCCGCTCCGAAACGATTTCTCCCTTCTCGATGATTTTCTCCCCTTTTTGGACGAGTCCCTGTGTTGGAGAAAGCGAAGAGAGAAGGCGCGTTTTGAGTTGGTCTGTGAGCGCGGTGTCACGCACGAGGTTCTGAGCGCAGTCATAACCGAATCGATTGAAAGCGCTTTTGAGGGTATAGACTTCCGAAAGGGGATAGGTCTTGGAGACCTTATTCTGCTCTACTGCGATGCGACCGAAATCATTCGCCTGCAACCACTCCATCTCCTGCAGGGAGACGACGAGCACTTGCCGCTGCACGTTTTTGATATATTTATAACAAGGCGTGAAGGTGGAGAGCAGTTGTTTCTGCTCCTTCGCCAACTGTTCATCCGTTTTGTAGATTGGGAAGTCAAAATCCGCTGTCAGCGTAGCGTACCCCCATGGTTTACCGATCTCGAAATGATAGCGGAAGGCATTGCTATAACGCGGATACATCAGCACAACGAGCGCCGCAAGGAGCACAAAAACACCTAAACGAAAGACGGTTGAGGCATATTTGCCATTTGAGATTTGAAATTTGAGATTTGAGATTTGCATTATCGCTTCGATTTAAAGAATTCTTGTATCAAAGAGCGGCACTCTTCTTCGAGAATACCGGAAGTAACGGTTGCTTTGGGATGAAAAGCCCGCGGTGCGTACGTTTGGTAGCCTCTTTTGGGGTCGGGTGCTCCATAGACGATCCGTTTTATTTGCGCCCACCCGATAGCTCCGGCACACATAGGGCATGGTTCGACAGTGACGTAGAGGGTTGCATCGGGGAGGTATTTTCCTCCGAGTGTCTGTGAAGCCGCCGTGATGGCCTGTATCTCCGCGTGAGCCGTGACGTCAGCGAGTGTCTCGGTGAGGTTGTGTCCACGTCCGATGACTCGGTTATCCGAGACGATGACGCAGCCAATGGGAATCTCTTGAGCGTCCTGCGCCTTGTATGCCTCTTGCAGAGCAAGACGCATGAAGCGCGAGTCATCAGACCGCTGCTCTGAAGGACCGGCTTCGCCTGTAGGACCGCTGCACTGTAAGACCGCAGCGCTGTAGGATCGCTTCGCTGTAAGAAAACTATTTAGGTCTTCGGGATGGGACTCGAAGTGGTTACCGATGACAACAATGTCTGCTCCGGCTGAATAAGCAGCTTGCATAGCTTCGGGCGTACGGATACCTCCTCCAACGATGAGGGTGACGGAGGTGTTTTTTCGCACCTCGCGAATGATATCCGGGGAGACAGGTGTCTTAGCGCCGGAACCGGCTTCCAGATAGATTGCTTGCTTGCCCATTAGTTCAGCTGCGATAGAAGTGTCAATTATCGTTTGGATGCCTTCGGCGTTTGAAGGGTTCAGGGGTTTGGTTCCCGTTACACGCATGGTGGAAGTCTCTACTCCGCCATCGATAAGGATATATGCCGTGGGGATAACTTCAACAGACGATGTATGAATGCGCCGCGCGGACTTAATCTGCTGAGAAACAAGGTATTCCGGGTTATCTCCGGAAAGCAAAGAGAGATAAAGGATAGCATCTGCTTCGGGGGTAAACTGAGCGGCTGAGCCAGGAAAGAGAATAATTGATAATTGACAATTGACAATTGACAATTTTTCGCGGAGAGCACGGACGAAGGGCGTTGTATCACCGCCGGTGGAACCGCCGACGAAGATAAAGTCAGGATGGGAGTCCGAGGAGAGCGGAAGGGCATTCAGGTCCGCTTTCTCGGGGTCAAGCAGGAGGGCAAGTTTTTTATCGCCCAAGCTTGGTCGATATAATATGTTGTGATTTATTTCGTCCATTGGAAGGTCTCTACCATTTTTATGATATCTGCGCGGAGATAGTTGTACACCGGAGCAAGGGAGTCGGCGTTCGGCGGACAGTTACAATAGACCGATGCACGGAAGAAATGGCGGGTGGAATCAGTAATAAAGAACTGGCATGATGATGCCGTATTCCCCTCTAAATCAAATAGTACGCCATAGACATTCGCTTCGGGATGCGTGTATTCGCGTTCGGGAATGGAAGTAGCATAAGACGCATTGCGATAAACAAACTCTAAAGCATCGTTGGTCAGTTCGCGCAAGTTATTCCGAACCGGTTTGTATGAACAATGGATCGTGGCATTCAAAGCCGGGTAATAGAGATTGATCCAGAACGGCTCTCCTTCCTTCTTAACCGGCAGAACTACTGCGTTTTGGGAAACGGAGAAGGAGTAAGGGTAAGCCTCCCTCGATTCCCCCGTAATGGGGGAAGAGAAATCCGTATAGGCGGTGTCGGGGACTGTGATTCGGTAATAACCATACGGACGCGGGGTATAGTTGTTGGAGCACGAGACACATGCCAATAACAGGAGAATGGATAATTGACAATTGACAATTGACAATTGAGAATTATGTTTTCTATTTTTTTGCAAAAAGCCCATATTATTCCAAAATACGATGCAAAGGTACAATAAAAAGTTGAAAGTTGAAAGTTGAAAGTTGAAAGAAGTATATTTTTAGGACAAAAATGCACTTTTTTTTATAAAAAGTACGTGCGCGCTTGCGTATATAAAAAAAATGTTGTATCTTTGTGCGCTTTTAGAGAACTACTGTGCCTTTACTCTCCCGTTAACGTCATATGAGGCATCCGATGAGCACCCGATAAAAGAAGGTGGAAAGCAGGTGGAAGGGTGATAGTTGAGAGATGAGAGATAACAACCATAAAAAAACACAGATACACATTTATTATGACAAAAAAGGAAAACAATTATTGCGTGATTATGGCAGGCGGCATAGGCAGTCGTTTTTGGCCGTATAGCCGCGAGAACAAACCGAAACAGTTTTTGGACTTTTTCGGAACGGGAAGGAGTTTGCTTCAGATGACAGTGGACCGTTTCCGCCCGATTGTTCCGATTGAGAATATGTTTATTGTGACCAATGTGGCATATAAGCAAATTATTATGGAACAAGTGCCTGATCTGAAAGAGGTGCAGATTTTATGCGAGCCGGCCAGACGAAACACAGCTCCTTGCATAGCATATGCGACGGCACATATAAGGGCGCTATGTCTGCAAAAAGCCTATGGTTATACGCAGAAAGAGCAAGGCTTTGCCAAAGACGGCAGCATCAAAGGAGGCACAACGGGCTCCAAGTTACCGAGTTATTTGGAGATCGACTGGAACAAACCGGAGATGCAAGCGAATATCGTGGTGGCGGCAAGCGATCATTTGATTTTAGAGGAAGAGAAATTCCGTGAGACCATACAGAAAGCGTTTGATTTTGTAAGTCAGAACAAGGCGATTTGCACATTAGGCATGCGGCCCACACGTCCTGAGACAGGGTATGGGTACATTCAGTATATAAATGAGCGCTCGCAGAGCGAGCTCAATGATGGTATATATCCGGTGAAGACGTTTACGGAGAAGCCAAATTTAGAGATGGCGAAAGTGTTCTTAGAGAGCGGCGATTTTCTATGGAACAGCGGTATCTTTATTTGGAACTTACAGACGATCAGCGAGGCGTTCCGTTATTTACTGCCGGAAGTAGCAGACCGATTCCGCGAGGGCGAGTTACTGATGGGAACGGAGAAAGAGGAGAAGTTTATTGAGCAGATTTTCCCGAAATGTCCGAATATCAGCATTGACTACGGCATCATGGAGAAAGCCGACAATGTGTTTGTGATTCCTTCTTCGTTCGGGTGGTCAGATCTCGGAACCTGGGGCAGTTTGTACGAACTGAGCGAAAAAGACGCGGACGGTAATGTGAGTCTGCACAGCGAGGCACATTTCCATGAAGCGAAGAACAATATTGTGGTTCTGGAGCCGGGCAAGAAAGTGATTGTGCAAGGCGTAGAGGATATGATTATTGTGGAGGAGAAAGGCGCGCTGTTGGTTTGCAAGAAATCGGAGGAGCAACGGATCAAGCAGTTCGTGAGCGAGCTGTAATTGACGATTGTTGATTATTGACAATTATTAACAAATTACTTAATATTAAATCACATCATGAGTTATCTGAATTTTGACAAGACAGTGCTTGTTAATCTGGAGCGGTCGCTTCAGAAAGAGATGATTCGGACGAACCGTGCAGGTGTGTACAACTCAACGACGTTGGTTGATTGCAACACGCGTAAGTACCACGGTCAGTTGGTGATGCCGTTACCCCAGATCGGAGATGACAACTATGTGTTGCTCAGTTCTCTGGACGAGACGGTGATCCAACATGGCGCAGAGTTCAACTTGGGTCTGCATGAGTACGGGGAGCATCATTTCAGTCCGAACGGACACAAGTACATTCGCGAGTTCGACTGCGAATTGATCTCCAAGACCGTTTATCGCGTTGGAGCGATGGTATTGGAGAAAGAACGAATGTTGGTGAGCTTCGAGCCTCGCGTGCTGATTCGTTACACACTATTGGAAAGCGGAAGTCCGACGACATTGCGTTTCCGTCCGTTCTTAGCGTTCCGGAGCGTGAATGAGTTGACCCACGAGAACCCGTTAGCGAACGCCAACATGGACGAGTGCGAGAACGGCAGGTTCAACCGCATGTACCCGGGTTTTCCGAATCTGTATATGCAGTTCAGCAAAGCTTGCGAGTATCATCATGACCCGCAGTGGTACAAGGATATCTCTTACCGTAAAGAGTTGGAACGCGGCTATGCGTACAAAGAGGATCTGTTGGTGCCGGGTTATTTCGAGTTACCGATGAAGAAAGGGGAGAGTGTCATTTTTGCCGCGGGTGTAACAGAGGTCAAGACCAATACGTTAAAAGCGACCTGGAAGAAAGAGTTGGAGCGCCGTAACCGCCGCGAGGACATGTTCTCGACGCTGAAGAACAGCGCGAGTCAGTTCTATAAGCGTGAAGGGGACAAGTGTTATTTCCTGAGCGGTTTCCCATGGTTCAAAGCCGATGCACGAAACACGTTCTTCAGCGTACCGAGTTGTACGTTAGACATCGATCGTCCGGAATACTGGGATGCCATCATCAACAAGACCGCTATCGACGAGATTCTGCTGTTTATGAGCGGTCGTGTTCATGATATCAAGATGAGCGGTATGGACGAGCCGGATGCACTATTATGGTTCATTCGTGCAGCGCAGAAATACGCACATAAATATACTGTACGTGAAGCAGCAGAGTTATATGGCGAGTTATGCAAAGATATCATCACGTATTACCGCAAGCAAAATCATCCTCGTGTCAAGTTGCATCAGAACGGATTATTATGGGTTGATGGCACACAACGTCCTGCGACATGGATGAACGCGACGGAGAACGGATGGCCGATCACTCCGCGTACGGGATATGTAGTAGAGATCAATGCGCTTTGGTACAACGCGATGCGTTTCACGGCAGAGATGCTGCGCGAGATGGGGAAAGAGACCAGTGCGGATCTGATGGAATACCAAGCAGAGATCACTAAAGACGCGTTCATCAAGACGTTCTGGAACGGTGTTTACCTGAATGATTACGTCATTGACGGTTATCAGAACCGCGAGGTACGTCCTAATCAGATTTGGGCAGCCGGTCTGCCTTACAGTCCGCTGGACAAGAGACAGCAGAAGGCAGTGGTAGATATATGCACGAAAGAGTTGCTGACACCTAAGGGTTTGCGTACGTTGAGTCCGAAGAGCGGCGACTACCGTCCGATCTATCGCGGCGGTCAGCAAGAACGCGACCGGAACTTCCACAACGGACCTGTTTGGCCGTTCACGATCGCTGCTTATGCACGCGCATACATGAACGTATATAAGTACAGCGGTATCAGTTTCATGGAACGTCTGTTAGTCGGTTTTGAGGCTGAGATGGACGAGTTGACAATCGGTACGCTGAATGAGATGTATGACGGTAACCCGCCTTACAAAGGTCATGGCGGCATGAGTTACGCACCGAGTGTAGCCGCCGTCATTAGCGTGATGGACACCTTAAAAAAATATAAGCTTGCAGAAGCAGAACAAGAAGGAAAGGAGGAAAACAAATGAAAGCGTTAATGTTTGGTTGGGAGTTTCCTCCTCATATCTTAGGTGGTTTGGGAACCGCCAGTTACGGTCTGACACGCGGTATGGCAGAGCAGCCGGATATGGAGATTACGTTCGTTATTCCGAAGCCGTGGGGCGATGAGGATCAGAGTTTCCTCAAGATCATCGGCGCTAACAGCGTGCCGGTGGTATGGAAAGATGTGAACTACGACTACGTTAAGCAGCGGATGGAAGGCAAGATGAGTCCTGAGGAGTACTATCATTTGCGCGACGGCATCAAGTACGACTACCGACGCATCGGAACAGACGACTTGGGCTGCGTCGCTTTCTCAGGCCGCTATCCGGATAACTTGATCGAAGAGATCGGGAACTACGAAGCGGTTGCAAGCGTGTTGGCTCACAGTTTGGATTTTGATATTATCCACAGCCACGATTGGTTGACCTATCCGGCAGGTGTATTTGCCAAACAGATCAGCGGCAAGCCGTTGGTAATCCACGTTCATGCGACGGATTTTGACCGCAGTCGCGGTAATGTGAACCCAACCGTTTATGCGATTGAGAAACGAGGCATGGATGCCGCAGATCATATCATGTGCGTTAGTAACCTGACACGCCGGACGGTGATCGAGAAATACGGCATTGATCCGCGTAAGGTAAGTACGGTACACAATGCCGTAGAGCCGTTAGCTCATCCAGAGGAGTTCAAGAAACCGGAAAGGAAGGACAAGTTGGTTACATTCCTCGGCCGCATTACGATGCAGAAAGGACCGGAGTACTTTGTGGAAGCCGCAGCGCGCGTGCTGAGCAAGACGGACGGAGTTCGTTTCGTGATGGCCGGAAGCGGCGACAAGATGACAGAGATGATTGATCTGGTGGCTAAACGCGGTATCGCGGACAAGTTCCACTTCCCGGGCTTTATGCGCGGCAAGCAGGTACAAGAAATGCTCGCTATGAGCGACGTGTATATCATGCCGTCTGTAAGTGAGCCGTTCGGTATCAGCCCCTTGGAGGCTATGCAAGTGGGTTGCCCGTCAATCATCAGTCATCAGTCAGGCTGTGCAGAAATCCTACAACATGCTATCAAGACCGATTACTGGGACATCGATGCGATGGCGGACGCTATTTACGCAATCGTCAAATATCCGGCGATGTACAAGAGCCTGCACGAACTCGGAATGGCTGAGGTCAACAACATCAAGTGGTCTGACGCCGGACTCAAAGTACGCAGGATCTATGACGGCGTGATCAACCATACGTTGTAATTAAAAATTAAAAATTAAGAATTAAAAATTGGTATTATGAAAAATATATGTTTTTGCTTCCAGATGCACAGTCCTTACCGTCTGAAGCGCTATCGTTTCTTTGAGATCGGCCATGATCACTACTACTACGATGATATGGCGACAGAGGAACATGTAAACTGGCTCGTGAACACGTCTTACCTGCCGCTATGTAACACCTTGAAGGACATGATCAGTCTGAGTAAGGGTAAGTTCCACTGCGCGCTGAGCGTCAGCGGTACGATGATTGAGATGTTCGAGCAGTTCAACCCGGAGATGATTGATATTCTCAAAGAGTTGGCTGCCAGCAAATGCGTTGAGTTCTTGGCTACACCATATAGCTATTCTTTGGCTTCTGAATACAACGAGAGCGAGATGAAAGAGCAGTTCAAGAAACAGGCTGCGTTGTTGGAGTCCATCCTGGGTGTAAAAGCACAAACGGTATGGAACACCGAGTTACTATACACCGACGAGTTGGCTTATAACCTGAACAAGATGGGCTACAAAACTATTATGACCGAGGGTGCAAAACATGTCATCAGTTGGAAGAGCCCTAACCATCTCTATCAGTCAGCAGGCGCACCGAAGATGAAAGTACTGCTGCGCAACACAAACCTGAGCGATGAGTTAAGCTTCCATTTCTCCGATCCGGGATGGGCTAATTTCCCGATAGATGCAGAGAAATATGCCAATCAGTTACAAGCGTTACCGGAAGAGGACGAGATCATCAACATTTGGGTTGGTGCAGAGACTTTCGGTGTTCGTCAGAATGCCGGAACAGGTATTTTCGATTTCCTGAAAGCGCTTCCATACTATGCGTTGGAGCGTGAGATCGGCTTTATGACTCCAGCAGAGGCAGCAAAGAAACTGGCAGCCAACGACGTACTGTCCAGCCCCTATCCGCTGACTTGGAGCGGTGAGGCGAAAGACCTGAGTATCTATGCAGGCAATGATTTGCAGCAGGAGGCTATTCATAAGTTGTTTGCTGTAGCGGAGCGCGTTCATCTATGTCAAGACAAGGCGCTAAAGACCAATTGGTTGCGACTGCAAGACGTGAACTACCTGCACTACATGAATCATATTGATCAAGGCGAGACGCAGTATGAATCGGCATACGATGCGTTCATCAATTATATGAACGTGCTGTCTGATTTTCTGCAGACTGTAGAAGAGCAGTATCCGACGACGATTGAGAATGAAGAGTTGAACGAGTTGCTCAAGACCATCCGCAATCAAGAGGAAGAGATTCAAGCGCTTCAAGCCAAGCTGAAGAAGAAGAAATAAGAACCCCACCCCGCCCTCCCCACAAGGGGAGGGGGAGGAGGATACACTATTTTGTACAAACGATTTTTCATAGTATTAGTGCTGTTGGCAGCGACCCTTGTGGTCGCTGCCAAACCGCCGCGTACACGAACCGTTGTGCGCACATGGAGGATGCCGAATTACAGTGCGATTGCTGATACTATTCCGTTCAAGGACACCACAATGCTTAATTATTTTGACATTGATATACAACATCGCTATTCCACAAACAGCGCGATGAACGGGAACGTATTGGTTTCGCCGATTGAGTCACGCATTGTGCAAGAGCGGTTGGAAACGATAGATGATCCATTTGCATGGAGTTTGGCACCCTATGTAGTCACTGCGCAGCAACAACGTTTTTTCAACACTACCACCCCTTATTCCGCAATTGCCTATAAGAGAGGGTTCTCTTCGGAGAGTGATATCAGCGTACTTTTCACCGGTAACATCGGCAAACGAACGAATTTAGGTTTAGACATGGAATATCTGAAATCGATTGGTCGTTACGCCAACACAGCCGGTAAGTTATTCCGGGGCTCTATATGGGGTAGTTATACCGGTGAAAACTACAGTATGCATGGCGCTTTCAGTTGGAGCCAACTCAGTTCATTCGATAACGGAGGATTAGTGGATATAGAAGATTTACGCGGCAAATTAGGAACCAATGATTTGCCCACAAGGCTATCGGACGGAGGAATGGTAGGATATCGTTTTTTAAGCGGCTATCTGCACAACCAATACTCATTGACCAAAGAGCGGGAATACCACGACTCGATAGAGGTCGTTGAAGACGGGAAAAAGATCAAGCGGGACACTATCCGGACAGAACAAATACCGCTGATGACTTTTTCTCATATTTTCGAGACCAATGATTCTTATAGACGTTATATAGAGAAAAATCCTAATCAGGGATTTTACGACACTACTTATTTCAACGTGCCGGAGACAGCGGACACAACGGATGTACTGACGATTAGGAACACGATAGCTGTGACATTCTGCGAAGCGTACAACACGAAATTGAAATTCGGCGCTACCGTATTTGCCATGAACGAATGTCAGCGCATTTTATACGACAGTGTCCGTTACGACAGTATTCATGACTACCGATGGATGAACAATACGTACGTGGGTGGTTCTATCCATAAACGCAGCGGAGCACATATACTATATATGGTGGAAGGCAAAGTGTGTCTGTTGGGATATAAAATCGGAGAGTTTGACGTACATGGAGATTTAGAGACCAAGTTCAACGTCGGCGGCAACACAATGCATATCAACGCACGGGCGTTCATCAAGAGTATCACTCCCAGCCCTTACTTACAACACTACAGTTCCAACCACTTGAGATGGGATAATCATTTCGGGTTCACTTATCGGATATTAGGCGGAGCTACTATTTCCTATCCCACCAAATGGGTCACACCTTCTATTGACTTCAGTTTTGAGAACCGTACGAATCCCATTTTTGTTACGGCATCGGATTGGATGCCACACCAGTATAACGGAAGTGTCCAAATCATGACCGGAGATATAGGTTTGGACATCACCACTCCTTGGATTAATCTGGAGAATCGCGTTATTATCCAACACACTACCAATGACAGCGTACTACCGGTTCCGTTAGTAACGCTGCAAAACAGGCTTTATTACCATGGCTCATGGTTTCGCCGTGCCATGGATGCACAGATTGGGGTGGACTTGCGCTATTTTACCCGATACAAATCCCCCGTACTATGTGGGGCAACCGGTTTATTTGCCACCCAACAGCAAACGAGCATAGGTAACTATCCATGGATGAGCGTATATGCCAGTTTCTATGTACGTTCTATTCGTTTGCGCTTTTTCGTACAATACCAACACCTTAACCATTTGTTTATGAAGAATAATATTAACTATTTAGCCATGCCTAATTATCCCACCAACCGCGATGTGATCCGAGCTGGTGTAGCATGGCATTTTTATAATTGAGAAATAATAATAGACAATGATAGTAACACAGAATTTAAATCGGATTATCGTATATGCTCAAGAGGAGGCAGAGCGATTACAGAGCGGAAAGGCAGATACCGCACATTTCATGCTGGCTATTTTGCGGCTGGTAGAATGCTCTGCGTATGATTTATTGCTCCAAGCAAATTTCAAGCCAGAGGAAGGCAAAGCATATTTCGAACAGCAATTACAGCAGTTATCCAACAATGCCATTAAGACTGAAGGCCGCACAGGCAATGCGGATCGCATATTGCGGATCGCTGAAGGTATCAGCAGGGAATATCATTCCGAAGCTGTCAGCACGGCGCATTTATTGCTGGCTATTATGCGCGAAGGAATCAATCCTGTAGCATCGTATCTGGAGGAAGCGTGGGGTATCAGCTATGATCAGTTGGTCAATATATATGGTCAACCACATTACAGCGGCGAAGTCCCCACTAACAATGCCCAGCAGATGGGAGACCTTAATGAAGGTCCATGGCAACCGGAACAGCCACAAACAAAAGGAAAGAAAAGCGCTACGAACGCATTGGATAAATACGGTCGCGACCTCACCCAATTAGCTGAATCCGGACAACTGGATCCGGTAGTAGGTCGTGAAATGGAGATAGAACGCGTAGTTCAGATTCTCAGTCGGCGCAAGAAGAACAACCCTATCCTGATCGGAGAACCGGGTGTAGGCAAATCAGCCATTGTAGAAGGTTTGGCATTGCGCATCAAAAGTGAGCAGGCCGGAACTCTGAGTAATAAACGTATCGTGACATTGGATTTAGCCTCCATGGTAGCGGGAACGACCTACCGCGGTCAGTTTGAAGAGCGGATGAAGAATGTCATTACGGAATTACGCGAGCACCCCGAAATCATTCTCTTTATCGATGAGATACATACGATTATCGGTGCCGGGAATGCCTCCGGTTCATTAGATGCCGCCAATATCCTCAAACCGGCTCTGGCACGCGGCGAGGTACAATGTATCGGCGCCACCACTACCGCTGAGTACGCCAAATCCATTGAGAAAGATGGTGCACTGGAACGTCGTTTTCAAAAAGTAATTGTCCGTCCTACCACAGGAGACGAGACCTATACTATTCTCACCAAACTGAGTGACCATTATGCCGATTATCACCATGTGATCTACACCCGCGAGGTGCTCAAAGCATGTGTGGGTCTGAGCGAGCGTTACCTGACCGACCGCGCTTTCCCCGACAAAGCGATCGACGTGATGGATGAAGTAGGAGCTCGCAGTCATGCCAAGTTGCAGATGAAGAAGGACCAGTCCACCTATATCGTCACCCCGGAAGATGTAGCAGGGGTAGTCAGTATGATGAGCGGCGTACCCGTTCAACGCGTTGCGACTGCAGAAAACGAGCGCTTGCGCACGATGGGGGATGTGCTTAGACGCCGAATCATCGGTCAGGATAAAGCAGTTGATACAGTCGTCAAAGCGATCCAACGGAGTCGTCTGGGTCTACGAGATCCCAAACGTCCCATCGGCACATTCTTCTTCCTGGGACAAACCGGGGTCGGCAAAACTTATCTGGCGCAATGCCTGGCAGAAGAGCTATTCGGGTCAAAGGATGCCTTGATACGATTCGACATGTCGGAGTATATGGAGAAACACACCGTGAGTCTGCTGGTAGGTGCTCCTCCGGGATACGTAGCGCATGAGGAGGGGGGTAAACTGACAGAAGCCGTGCGACGCAAGCCCTACTCGATTGTGCTCTTTGACGAGATTGAGAAAGCCCACCCGGACATCTTCAATATACTGTTACAAGTGCTGGATGAAGGTCGTCTGACCGACCGTCAGGGACACATCGTTGATTTTCGTAATACGATCATCGTGCTGACCAGTAACGTCGGTACGCGGCAGTTGCAGGAATTTGGAGGAGGAGTGGGATTCAATTCCGGGGAGATGAGTCAGAAAGAGACTAATAAGATGCTGCTCAAAGCGCTGCAAAAACAATTCCCGCCGGAGTTTGTTAATCGTATTGACAATGTCGTTACCTTCGAGCCGCTGAGTCGCGACACGATCGGACAAATTGTTCGCATCGAGATAAGTCTTCTCCAACAACGCCTCAAGACACAAGGACATCAACTAAGTGTCACGCCGGAAGTAATCGGTCAGTTGGTGGATAAGAGCTTCGATACGAAGAACGGAGCACGACCTGTAAAAAGGGCAGTACAGACATATCTCGAAGATTCGCTGACCGAGATTCTGCTACGCAAACCCAATCAAAAACGAATCACAATAAAAAACATAAAACAACAAGTATGACAGTAGAAATTACAGACGCTAACATCAAGGATGTGATTGCGTCAGGCAAACCCGTAGTGGTAGATTTCTGGGCCGGATGGTGCGGTCCATGTAAAATGATGCTTCCTATTTTGGAAGAGTTGTCCAATGAGTACGAAGGCAAAGTGGTTGTTGGCAAACTGAATGTGGATGACAACCCGGATACCTGCGAAGAGTACGGTATCATGAACATCCCGACAATGCTGTTCTTCCAGAATGGTGAACTGGTAAATCGCCATGTTGGAGCATGCCGAAAACAAGATTTGGCACAACTTTTTGATACTCTTTTGTAAAAAAATGTGCAAAAATTTGCATATATAAAAAAAAAGCAGTACCTTTGCACGCTTTTTGCGTGCGGTCCGGTAGCTCAGCTGGATAGAGCAACAGCCTTCTAAGCTGTGGGTCTCGGGTTCGAATCCCGACCGGATCACAGACGTTCAGCGCGATTTGTTGTCAAGTTTACTTGTAAAACAAAACGGGATGAACGGATGTGCAGATTGCTTTGCAAGCTGCAAAGGGATTACGAAGAAATCCCGACCAGGGCCTAAGCCCATATATTTGTACATTATTCTGTTTATTGGAATGCGTCAATTAAAAATTACAAAATCAATTACCAACCGTGAGTCAGCGAGTCTGGACAAGTATCTGCAAGAGATTGGTCGGGAGGAGCTTATTTCGGTGGAAGAAGAAGTAGAGTTGGCGGGGCGAATCCGCAATGGAGACCGCGCCGCTTTGGAAAAATTAACCAAAAGCAACTTACGATTTGTTGTATCCGTAGCCAAGCAGTACCAAAATCAGGGATTGAGTCTGCCGGACTTGATCAACGAAGGTAACTTAGGTTTGATTAAGGCTGCCGAGAAATTCGATGAGACCCGTGGTTTCAAGTTTATCTCGTACGCAGTATGGTGGATTCGTCAGTCCATTCTGCAAGCTTTGGCTGAGCAGAGTCGTATTGTTCGTTTGCCATTGAACCAAGTAGGTTCGATGAATAAAATCAACAAAGCCTTTCAGCGTTTTGAGCAGGAACACGAGCGCAAGCCGAGCGCAGAAGAGCTCGCCGAGATGCTGGATATTCCGGTAGATAAAATCGCCGATACACTGAAGATGTCCGGTCGTCACGTAAGTGTGGATGCGCCGTTCGTAGAAGGTGAAGATAACAGTCTGATTGACGTAATGGTGAATGAAGATTCCCCCAATGCCGATAGAGGTCTGATTAACGAATCGCTATCGACGGAAATCAATCGCGCTTTAGCTACTCTGACGCCGCGTGAGGCAGATATTCTACGTAAGTTCTTTGGTATCGGAACGCCAGAGAAGACCTTAGAGGAGATTGGCGATGAACTTCACCTGACGCGTGAGCGTGTCCGCCAGATAAAAGAAAAGGCCATCCATAAGCTGGACACCGGTCAACGGAGTCACATCTTACGGACGTACCTCGGATAAGAGCGATTCAATCGCCTATACAGTTGCTTCAACGGCCCAAACAAAGGCACGAACACCGACCTCCGGATTCCGGAGGTCGAGTTTTTTTACAGACTCTAGCAAAACGGGAACCTGCTCATCCTCCACCACCGTTATCACCGCAGAGTTCATCTCTGGCCATGCGTGGGGTACCACGACCTTGCACTTGCTCGAAGAACGTAAAGCCTTTGATACCCAGTACATCCAACATATATTCGACCCGGCCGGTATTGGCTTGATTGAATACGATCATTACACTCTTCATAGGAATTAAAAATTAAAAATTACGAATTAAAAATTACTAATCAGGCATTTTCTTTCTTCACATTTATATCCATGAAGATGAATTTCTTGCGGAGGGCTTCCTTTTTGTCGCGGTCACCGTGCTTGGTCATAGCACCGTAGAGGACGGGCACGAGGTAGAGCGTCAGGAAAGTCGAGACGGTCAGACCGCCGATAACGACGATACCAAGCGGTTGCCACATCTCCGCACCTTCACCCGAGCTGACGGCCATAGGAACCATACCGAGGATGGTGGTAAAGGCGGTCATGAGGATCGGTCGGATACGTGAGCGTCCAGACATCGTGATGGCTTCGTTGAGCTCGTGTCCACGCTCTCGCATGAGGTTGATATAGTCCACGAGGACGATACCATTCTTGACAACGATACCTACCAGAAGGACGATACCCAAGGCACCGATCATATCAAGGCTTCGTCCGGTGAGCCAGAGTGCCATGATGACACCGGTGAGCGCCGGAAAGATCGTCAACATGATGATGAACGGCATGCGGAGCGACTCGAACTGCGACGCCATGACGATATACACAAGCATGATAATCATCAGACCGAGAAGGATCATGTCGCGGAACGTGTCCTGCTGGGTCTCGACATCACCGCCGATATGGGTGGAGTAACCTACCGGGATGTCAAGTTGCGGGATGACCTCCGTCTCAATCGCTTTCGCAAGTTCGCCAAGGGTAGTGTTGTACGGCGTAGCCTTGACGGTGACGATACGCTGACGCGCCTTACGCTCGATGGTAGGCGGTGCCCAGTACTCACCGACGGAAGCTACTTCGGTCAGTTTGACGGACTTGCCGGTAGCAGTTGGGATGGAGAGGTTGAGGATATCCGAGATAGAGTTGCGGTCATCCTCCTCAAGACGCACGACGATATCGTACTCCGAGCCGTCCTCCTTGAGGTAACCGCAGGACATACCCGCTACGCGGTTACGGAGGTAGGTGGAGAGAGTCGCCGAGGAGAGCCCCAGACGGGAGGCTTTCTCCTTATCGACGGTGATCTTAATATCCGGACGGTCGTCCTCACGGCTGATATTCACGTCGCGGGCACCGGGCAGTTGGGAAATCAACTGACGGCACTGTTCCGCCAACTGGGAGGTCTTATCGAAATCATAACCGTAGATCTCCAAGTCCACTGTGATATCGCCACCGGGTCCGCCGGACGAAACAGCACACTGGTATTCGTTGATTTCCGGATAGGATGCCATCTCCTGACGGAGAATCTCTGCAAGAGTCCAGATGTCGCGGTCACGCTCCCATTTCTTAGGCAGACGGATGGTCATCTGGATCTTGTTGTTCATCGTGGACGAGAAGAGAGCTGCGATAGAAGCATCGTCGTTGGAACCGGCGGAGGTGTTAATCAGTTGTATCTCCGGCACGAGTTCCACGAAACGTGCTTCCAGTTTGCGGGCGGTCTTGAGGGTTTCCTCGATACGCGTACCACGTTGCAGCTTGACGGTCACAGACAGACGACCGTTATCCTGCTCCTGCATGAAGTCCGTACCGATCTTGCCTACAAAGACAGGGATCAGAGAGGTAGCAAAGAACGCAATGAGGATAAGGAAGGTGAGCACCTTGTGGCGCAGACACCAACCCAGCGACTTGGCGTAATACTCGTCAATGACGTCAAGCATGTGCACCACCGTACGGTCATACCAGCCTTTCTTGCCTGCCTCATCGTCCACGAGATTGCCGTGCTCATCGACATGCACTTTCTTGGCTTTCAGCAGTTTGGAGCAGAGCATAGGCGTGAGCGAGATAGCCACGAGGGTAGAGGTACAGCAGACTACCGTCACTATCCATCCGAGCTCGTGGAACATGATTCCCGCCATACCGTTCAACATCGTCAGCGGCACGAATACCACTACGAGCACGAGCGTAGTAGCGATGACGGAGATCCACACCTCATCGCCTCGTGCGGGTCCTCGCCGCGCTCCACGTGACGGGTGATATTCTCCAAGACCACGATCGCATCGTCCACCACCATACCGATAGCGATGGTGAGCGAACAGAGGGAAATAATGTTCAGCGACGAATCCGCCAAACCGAGGTAGATAAACGCCACGATCAGAGCGATAGGTATCGTGATACCGATGATAATCGTCGCACGCCATTTGCCGAGGAAGAAGAGCACCACAAGCACCACGAACAAGAGGGCGTAAAGCACGGATTCTTCGAGGGAGTTGATAGAGTTCTGGATGTTCTCCGAGGAGTCGTAGATCTTCTCAATCTTGACGTCCGTCGGGAGCTGTTTCTGTATCTTCGCCAGCTCGGCACGCACGTCCTTGCAAACCTGCACGGTGTTGGCACCTGTCTGCTTGGCGATGACGAGACGCACCGCCTCACGACCGTTGGTCTTCTCGTCCAGCGAGAGGTCCTTGATAGTATCCTTGACGGTAGCGATGTCGCGGATGAAGACCTGCTGCCCTTGCGGCGTCATGGCTACCATGAGATTCTCTATCTCCGAGGACTCGATGTACTCCGAACGCACCTGCATCTGGTACTGTTCCTGCGGCATCTTGATGGTACCGGAAGAGAGGTTGAGGTTATTCGCAGAAACGACTTGCCCCACCTGCTCCAGGGTAATACCGTAGGCATCGAGTTTCTGCTGGTCGATATTGACATAGACATAGCGGTCCGGCGCACCCGAAAGGGAGATATTACCGATACCGTCAATGTGGTTCAACTGCGGTACTACCTCGTCGTTGAGAATCTTGTCCAGACCCGCGTAGGTCTCGTCAGCGGTAATGGAATACATGGCTATCGGCATCGTTGAGGTCGATAGCTTGAAGATCACCGGCTTGGCGCAGTTGTCCGGCAGGTTGTTCGCCGCCATATCCACGAACGAACGCACGTCGTTCACCGCCTCTTCCATGTTACTACCCCACTCCAACTCCAGCTCCACCACGGAGATATTATCCTTGGACTGCGAAGTGATGTGTTTGAGGTGATCGACGGAGGTCAGGGCGTTCTCCATGATCTTCGTCACGTTGGTCTCCATCTCACTCGCCGATGCGCCCGGATAGGTAGTCATGACCGTGATATACGGCGGGTCCATCTCCGGGAACTGGTCAATCGGCAGCTTCAGAAAACTGTATATACCGATGACGATGACCGCCACGAAGATCAGGGCGGTCGTTACCGGTTTTTGGATTGCTGATTTATAAATGCTCATATAAAATCTAGTTTTCTAGTGGACTAGTAGACTAGTGGACTAGTTATTTAACTACATTGACTTTGACTCCATCGACGAGCTTATGCTGGCCGGTGGTAACGACCTCGACGCCGGGAACTATCTCGGGAGCGATGATTTCTATATCCTGATCAAAACGCTGTCCGAGGGTAACTGCCACACGTTTGGCACGTCCGTTCTCCACAATGAAGACATAGCGGTCATTA
>ONMV01000026.1 GCA_900319005.1 uncultured Bacteroidales bacterium | reverse complement strand
GGGTCGATTAATTTGAGCCATTTTTGAGCTATTTTTTAATCATCATATCATTATGTCAAAGATCACATCATTTACCATTTGGTCATTTACCATTTACCATTTGGCAATGTTTATGGTGTTATGTATTGAGCGATGAAGCGGCGGAGGGTGTTGCGGCTGCAATGGAGGCGAAGGGCAAGGGCGCGTTGAGAAGTGCCTTGCTTCATCGCCCGGCGGATATATGCTTCGTGGCGGTAAAGAGGATGCGTCTCGGGGCGGTTATGGCTTCCTGCCGGACGGCCGATGTGTTTGCCTTCCGCCTTGAGGCGTGCGAGCGCTTCGCGGGTTCGTTGACTAATGAGATTTCGTTCGATCTCCGCCGAGAGCCCGAAAGCAAACGCCAGCACTTTGGATTGGATGTCATCGCCCAGACGATAACCGTCCTTGATCGTCCAGACAGAGCAACTGCGGTTCATGCAGAGACTCAGAATCTCCATAATCATGTACAGGCTTCTGCCCAACCTGCTTAACTCGCTGCAGATGATCAGATCACCTTGGTGTACGTTACGCAGGAGTTTGCCTAATTGCCGTTTCGAATAGGGTTGGGTGCCGGAGACCGTTTCTTCAATCCAGCCATCAACACGCATTCCTTGACGAAGGCAAAACTGCTCAATCTCAAATCGTTGGTTTTCAACCGTCTGTTTGTCGCTACTCACGCGAATATAACCGTATCTCATAAGCTTTTTTTGCTGCAAAGATACTGCTTTTTTCGCTCATATCATAATTACAATGTTCATGTCCTGTATATTATCGTGCAGGAACGATTATTTCTTTAAAACCAAAGTGATGCAAGAACAAAAAAAAGAAACAAAACCGCATAACGATTCTGTTTCTAAGGCGCGTTATATACCACACACAGTGTAGAAACCGGTGGTAAAAAACTGATATTGAGTTGTTTGTTGCATCATAAAGTAGTGTCTTAACCGTTGGTACTTATGGTGACTTGTAAATTCGTTGCAAAGTTAGGAATTTTTTTTGGAATACGCAAGTTTTTATGTGAAAAAAAATATATTGTAAGATAAGTTTGCTATTATTGTTCTCTTTCGAACATTTTTGGCGGTTACTTCCATTAATGGACATACGGCATTTATAATGTTGCGCGAAGCAGCAAATGGACATCCGTGCGGCTGACGGGTTCTCTGCGGAGCGTTTCGCTAACTCGCAGATATAGAGCCAGTTGTTTGATGATCTGCCATCGGAGGCAAACATACATCCTTCCGCCAAATCCATACGTAGCGGGAATGGAGAAAGCATAGAGTACATCGTGCTCGTACAGATAGATGCGATTCGCCCATTCTTTGGCGTCGAAGAACTGGAGTCTGGCGCGCAAGCTGAGGGGTGTATGGCGTGGGGTGTATGGTGTAAAATCATAGGCGATATCTTGCGTCAAACTGATACCATAACTGGCTACATAATTGGCGTCCGCCGTAGTGCGCAGGCTCCACCCGCTTTTCGCCCAATCGAACTGAAAACGTGCGGAATAGGTAGAGGTATCTCCTTTCTTCCTTGCGCGAAGGCGCGTGGCTATCCGCCAGACCTCGCGGATATACTGCGCTTCCGCCATGGCATTATAGCCGATGGTGCCTGTCAGATCGCCCAATCCGTATTTATAGCCACTGAAATAGAAGACATCGCCATACCCGCTGAACTTCCAGCTTTTCCATCGTGTGAGTTCTATACCCAAATAGCCGCCATGCTCATCGTTGATCCGCGAAGTCTCCGAAAATCCATACCCCAAATCATTGTCAAAAAAGGGCGAATAATAGCGGTAGAGCGCTATCAATGACACGCCGTTCGCCGGGTAAAAACGCGAACCCGCCAAGATGCCGAAGCCCCAGTGGGGACTGTTTATCTCGTTTGATGGTTTGAGGGTTTGGGAGTTTGATGTTTCTTCAAAATGTTGGTAATTCTGGGCAGTTGCGAACTCGCCGAAGAGATCGAACCAACCGTAGTTGTACCGTACACTCGCGCCCACTACCGCTTGGTTATACCCTCGGAAATAATGGCGGTTATACCTCGCGTTATTATACGGATGAATACTGTCGGACCAAATCTTCTCCACCGCTGTCAGCTGCACTTCCAGTTGCTTATGCCGCAAGGTCATGTTGGCTCCTATGACATGTTGCCAGATGCTGTCATTGGACCGCTTGAGGCTATATAACGCACTGATATCCAGACGTGTCTGTTTATTCCAAGCATGTCGAAAAGTAGCTCCGATGCCATGCAGTCCGGCGCCATCTACAGACGAGTAATAACGCAGTCCTTCGCGGGGTTGACCTACTGATTGCACGTACATCGACTTGCCGGAATGAAAAACCGGCGCGAGCACCAGTCCCTGACCGAACGAGGCTTGGAAATTACCTGCCACCAAGCGATGCAGATGTCCGAAATCGCTTAACTGCAAATACATCCCGTATTGCAGATCCGAAGCGCCTCCTCCTGCCGGGCGGCGGAGTTGTCCACCGAAGATAACACGCCGCTGATAATCAAACCGGTAGCGCGTCTGTATATACATCGGATCGGAGCCCTCAAAATCCTCTATTTTGCGTGCATCGACCCGTGTGATGATCTCATGCTTGGCGTAACTGAACACTTCGTGTGCATATACCTTATTATTTTGCGCACTCGCGCCCACGCGCACGAAAGGCAACAGGTCCCGAATCTCATAGTTCTCCAGACTCGGAATCATCTTCAGTTCGTATAAACTCTCAAAGGGATGTTTGTAGGCGTATAGCAGTATGTCGTCTATCTGACGAGGGGAAAGAAAATAGAGCTGCTGCAACTCCTCGTCGCTCGTATTATTCAGGTTGATCGGGTGCTCATGCAACGCATATAAATCCGTTTGTATCTGCTCAAAATCAGCCTCTCCCACTTCCGTCACGGCATTGTATATGTCGAGGATGATGTCGTCAAGTGTCTGCCCGGAGACAGACAAAGTACCAATTGACAAGGTACAAAGGACAAAGGATATAATGGTCAAAGCATGTTTCACGGTGCAAAAGTAGTAAAATATTTGCATATATGCAAAAAAAGCAGTAAATTTGCAGCGTTTTATGGATAAAAAGCGGCTGTACCATATTATCGAGTGGCTTATTGCCCTTGCGGCATGTGTGTATCTGGTCTATCGGCTGGTGCTCTTTGACGATTATGCCTCGCTCTGGGCATCGCTGCGCACGATGGACACACGGCACATGGAAGCTCTGCTGCTGTGCATTGCCCTGATGCCTGTCAATATGGCATTGGAGGCATGGCGATGGCATTCTTTAATGAATGAAGGAGTGAGTGAATTAAAGAATGAAAGGCTTTCTTTCTCAGAGGCGAAAAGGCAGGTGTATTATTCCAAACTGGCGGGGCTGATTACGCCATGGCGGCTGGGCGAATACCCTTCTCGTGCCATTTTAATGGCACAAGAAATTGACAATTCATCATTGACAATTCATCATTCGACTATCTGGTCTCGCGTGCTTTCGATGGGCGTCGTCGGATCGGCTACTATGACGGCAGCTATTGTGATTGCAGGGCTTGCGGGAATAGGAATACTTGGACTATACGGATTAGATGGACTTGGTTGGACATATTACCTCCTTCCGGTTAGCATATTACTCCTTCTGCTTATTCTTGTGCTCTATTGGTCGCCGCGGCTCTTGCGTCGCTGGGCTGCGGTATCACACCGCCTGATTATGCTTTCTTTGGGGCAGAGTCTCATGCGCCTTGTGTGCTGGTGTGTGCAGTTGGCGTTGGTTCTTTGGGCATTAGGTGCCTTTCACCTTTCACCTTTCACCTTTCACCTTTTACCTGTCTACTATCTCCTGATTACTATTACACCGAATGTACCGATTGCCGAAGCGGGTGTGCGAGGCGCGTGGGCTATCGCGCTCTTCGGTTCTGTGAACGCCGCGTTCGCCGGTGTGCTTCTATGGGGAATAAACACCCTCTTGCCATGCCTTGTTTGGTTTTTACTTAGAAAAAACGTTAAACGGTTAGATCGTTAAAATGGTTTTTCTGGGAAAAACGTTAAATTGTGAAAAATATTTGACAAATTCTTGCAAGATTGAAAAAAATGTTGTAATTTTGTAGCCGAAATGATTAAATGGCTAAATGGCCCAATAAATCGTACATCGTAAATCGTTAAATCGTAAATAAAATAACCATGAACATTAATTTTCAAATTCACTATCGTGCCGAGTACGGGCAATCTCTTTACGTGATTGAGACGCAGGAGTCGATTCTGGGTTGGACCGAGAAAACGCCGCTTGTTATGAACTGTCAGGGAACGGATTTCTGGCAGGTGAACGTACCTATCAGCGATTTTCCTACCTCTGTGCAGTATAAATATGCCATTCGAGTGGGAGAAGGTCAGTATATCTACGAAGCCGGCGAGCCGCGTCATTTGGCGCTCAAGGCATCGGACAAGAATATCGTAGTGCGCGACGCATGGCAGGCAAGCACTTATGAGGACTCATTCTATACCACGGCTTTCCTCAAGTCTCTTTTCAAACGTCATAAACCCGCGAAAGCGAAAGCGCCGAAGGGTAATATCCGTTTCTCCATTGATCTTCCGCAGATCCTGCCGAGTCAGGGAGTAGCGATCATCGGTAACTGCGAAGCGCTCGGTAACTGGGATGCTGCGAAAAGTCTCGTTATGTCCGATGCCGAGTTCCCGCTCTGGCGCGCAGACATCGAAGTGAAGGGGCAGGATGTAGTGGAATATAAATACCTCGTCTATGATCTCAAGACCGGTGCGGTAGTAGATACCGAATGGGGAGAGAACCGCCAGATATGGGGTGTGGACAAGAGTCAGGTTATTTATCAGAACGACCGTGCTTTCCGTCGCACTCAGCCGCGATGGAAAGGAGCGGGTGTAGCAGTTCCTGTTTTCTCGCTCCGTAGCAATGAAGGATTCGGTATCGGTGAGTTCCAGGACCTCAAGAAAATGGCAGACTGGGCTGCGGCTACGGGTCAGCAGATGATCCAGACACTGCCGATCAATGATACCACCCTTCGTCATAACAATCTGGATAGTTATCCCTATAACGCCGTTTCCGTCTTTGCCCTCCATCCGATATATATCAATATCGAGCAGATGGGTAAGTTGACGCCGGCGCAGAAGAAGAAATACGAAGCGCAGAAAGCGGAGCTGAACGCCCTCACTTTTGCGGACTATCAGAATGTGTATGACAAGAAAATGGTGTTCTTCAAGGCGTTGTACAAGCAAGACAAAGATACCCTCTTTGCCAGCGCGGAATATAAAGCGTTTATTGAGAAAAACGATGCTTGGTTGGAGCCTTACGCCGCTTTCCTGGCAAAGCGTGACAAGGAGCCCAAGGATTTCTATAAGTTCCTGCAGTTCCATGCGGACAAGCAGTTGGCAGATGCCGTAGCGTACGCCCACTCGATCGGCGTGGCGATGAAGGGTGATATACCTATCGGTATCTCTCCGGATTCCGTAGATGCGGCTGTTTATCCGGAGTTGTTCAATCTGGATGCATCTGCAGGAGCACCGCCCGATGATTTCTCTATCTCCGGTCAGAACTGGGGTTTCCCGACGTATAACTGGGATGAGATGGCGAAAGACGGTTTCGGATGGTGGAAAGCGCGCTTCCGGAAGATGCAGGATTATTTCGATGCTTACCGCGTGGATCATATCCTTGGATTCTTCCGTATATGGCAAATGCGCAAGACCGATGTATGGGGATTATGCGGACATTTCGTTCCGGCTCTCCCGTATTCGTACGATGATCTCTGTGCACAGGGTGTGTGCCTCGATTGGGATCGTATGACCAAGCCTTATATCCGCTCGAACTTCCTCGGCGATGTACTGGGTTTTGATACCGAATGGGCTAAACAGAATGCGCTCAACACCCGCGACGGATATATCTACTGGTTCAAACCGGAGTTTGATACGCAATTGAAGGTGCAGGAATGGGCAGATCGTCTGTTGGGTGACGAGAAACAACTCAAAGCGTCCGGACTTTCTGCGGAAGCCGTACATAATATCTGCAACGGCTTGATTTACCTGCATTGCGAGGTGCTGTTTGTGGAGGATCAGCGTCGTCCGGGATGGTTGCATCCGCGTATCTCGATCTATCAGAGCCACTCGTTCAATGAGCTGTACAGCGACCAGAAAGAGGTGCTCATGCGTATCTACAACGAGTATTTCTTCCGTCGCCATACCCAGTTCTGGCGTGATTCGGCAATGCGTAAGTTACCGACGCTCATCGGCGCAACCCATATGCTCTGCTGCGGCGAGGACCTCGGAATGGTGCCGGCTTGTGTGCCTGACGTAATGCATGAGTTGCAGATTCTGAGTCTTGAGATCCAGCGTATGCCGAAGGATCCGACGGTTAAGTTCGCCCATCCGGCTGACGCACCGTATCAATCGGTTTGCACCACCGGTACGCATGATATGAATCCGCTTCGCGCTTGGTGGGAAGAGGATCGTGCCGTTACCCAGCGCTTCTACAACGAGCAGATGGGTTGGTGGGGTGACGCGCCGCAGGAGATGACACCGGAGATTGCAGAGTTCATTATCAATCAGCATATGTACAGCCCGGCTATGTGGACTATTCTGCCGTTGCAGGATTGGCTGGCTATTGACGGCGATGTGCGCCTCAAAGACCAGTTCGCCGACCGTATCAATGTACCGGCTAACCCGCGTCATTTCTGGAACTATCGGATGCACCTCTCCTTGGAGGAACTGATGAAATGCGACAAACTGAACGCGAAGATCAAGAAACTGACATCCGTTCGCTGATCTTTCGGACAGACCTAAAAAAGCGAGGTTCGCGCCTCGCTTTTTTAGTGTCTCTCAACTTTCAACTTTCAACTAAATAGACAGCGTCTGGAGAGCCTCCCACGAGTCTTCCTTGATATCTTTCTTCTGGTGGATCGCCTTGGTGAGCGGAACGAGCACGATGTCGTCGTTCTGAATACCGACCATGACGTTACGCTGACCGTCTAGGAGCGCCTGAACGGCAGCCACACCCATACGGGAAGCAAGGATACGGTCATATGCCGAAGGACTGCCGCCACGTTGGAGGTGTCCGAGAACGGTCACGCGGGTGGAGTACTCCGGATGCGCTTTCTCGATGATCTCCGCTACGGTCTTGGCACCACCTTCCACTGCGTGCTCTTGAACGAGTACGATGGACGAGTTCTTCGATTTGCGGCGACCACTACCGATAGCTTCTTCTATCTGCTCAGGAACCGGTGCGCGCTCCGGGATGATAGCTGCCTCACAGCCACCTGCTATAGCAGCGTTCAGCGTCAGGAAGCCTGCATCGCGACCCATCACCTCTACAAGGAACACACGCTCGTGAGACGTAGCGGTGTCACGCAGTTTGTCGATACACTCGGTGATAGTGCTCAGCGAGGTGTCATAACCGATCGTCGCATCGGTTCCCCAAAGGTCATTGTCAATCGTGCCCGGCAGACCGATAATAGGTATATCGTACTCCTGCGAGAAGAGTCTTCCGCCGGTGAATGTACCGTCGCCGCCGATGACGATCAGCGCATCGATCTCCTCACGTTGCAGCGTCTCGTACGCTTTCTGACGACCTTCCGGAGTTTTGAACTCGGGGCAACGTGACGATTTGATGATCGTACCGCCACGTTGGATAATACCGGAAACGTCTTGGGTGGTAAACTCTTTCACTTCGCCGTCTATCAAGCCTTTGTAGCCGCGATAGATAGCCTTGACGCGAATGCCTTGAAAGATGGCTGCACGTGTCACAGCGCGAAGAGCGGCATTCATTCCGGGCGAGTCACCTCCTGAGGTGAGGACGCCAACTGTTTTGATGTTGTTAGAATCCATAAATGTATTTACTATTTGGTCATTTACGATGTACTATTTATTGGGTCTTTTCGATCTCCTCTTTCACTTTCTCCATCAGCCATAGGGGAGTACTCGTTGCGCCGCAGATACCGATTCTGAGACCGGCTTCGCTGTTAGACCACTTCGTTGTTAGATTATTCAGCTCGTCCGCTGATGAGACGAACAGCGTATTGGGGTTCGCCTCCAAGCAATGCTGATAGAGCACTTTCGCATTGGAGGACTTGGAGCCGCCAACGAAAATCACCAAGTCGTTAGACCGTGCGAACGCCTGTAACTGCGCTACCCGATTCGCCACGTTCCGACAGATCGTGTCGTGATACTCGAAACTGACAGCTGACGGCTGATGACTGATGGCTGATTGAATCGCATTCACCAATTCCTGAAATCCCTCGACGGACTTGGTGGTCTGCGAGAAGAGATAGATGGGTCTTGTGAAATCAAGAAGGTCGAGCTGTTCCGTATTCTCAATCACGATAGCGGTGTTGTTCGTCTGCCCCTGCAGACCAATCACCTCTGCATGCCCGGGTTTGCCGTAGATGACTATTTGCGGCGGAAGAGATTCGTCGTTCTTGTGTTGCTCGTAGCATGCGCGGATGCGGTCCTGTAGTTTTTTGACTACCGGACAGGTGGCGTCAATGATCTCTATCCCGCGTTGCTGTGCAATCCAATACGTGGAAGGGGGCTCGCCGTGCGCCCGGAGTAGTACGCGCGAATGAGAGGGGAGGGTACGCAAATCGTCATAATCAATGGTCTGCAGCCCCATCTGCTCCAGCCGCGCCACCTCCTGACCATTATGCACGATATCCCCTAAACAATAAAGAGCGCCGTTTTGCAACTCGCTCTCTGACGCTTTGATGGCGCGTGTCACACCAAAGCAAAAACCGCTGTTTGAATCTATTGTGATCAGCATTCAGCTTTCTCGAAGAGGTTGATGATGACTTGCATCTGTTCGTCGGGAGTCATATGGCTGTTATCTACCACGATGGCATCTTCGGCTTGCCGCAGGGGACTCTCAGCGCGATGGGTGTCACGATAGTCGCGTTCGTTGACATCTGCCAGCACTGCCTCGTAATTAGGCGTCTCGCCTTTCCCTACCAGTTCGTCGTACCGGCGCTGTGCCCTTACTTCGGGGCTGGCAGTAAGAAAGAGTTTGAGTTCGGCGTTCGGAAAAACGACCGTACCGATATCGCGTCCGTCCATGACGATCCCTTTGGTTTCTCCCATCGCCTGCTGCTGCGCTACAAGGAACGCACGCACTTCGCGGATCTGCGAGATCTCGCTGGCGCGATTGCCTACCTCCAGCGTGCGGATCTGCGACTCTACATCTTCACCGTTGAGGGTAGCATGTTGCGCCCCGTCCACCTGAATAAAGCCGACTTGTATCTTCGGCAGTGCCGCTATGATAGCCGCGTCGTCGTTGATTTGGTGGCGAAGCATGTATAATGCGATAGTGCGGTACATGGCGCCGGTGTCCACATACGTATATCCTGCATGACGCGCCAGTGCTTTGGCAATCGTCGATTTGCCGCACGAACTATAACCGTCTATGGCAACGATAATCTTATTTACCATTTTGTCATTTACCATTTTCCCATCTATTTGTTCATTGAGTTATTTCATCAATGAGTTGATATCCAAGGTCAGACCGAACTGGTAGGAGAAATTGGATTTCGTCATCTGGGAAATGGCAAAACCGATACGCGCCTGTTTGATCTTGACGCCTGCACCTAATGCCAAACCCGCCAGCGATTTCTGGTCGGTCAGATTCATCTCTGCACGGCGACGATGGTTATAACTGAGTACTATGTAGAATCTCTCGCTCTTGGGTACAATCTCAAAAGCGAAGATAGTATGCCTGAAAAGCATATCGTACCATGGGATACTATGCGAGACATACTCACCCGTAGTAGGGCTCTTTTCGCGGCTGGTCCATTCGTAGTTCAGATACCATGTCTGCAAGTTATGCAACTGAATATGGAATCGCAAGGGCGCATGTTTGACGCGATAGGTGAATCCCAATTGCAGATTCAGCGGCAGCATCTCTAATGCCGTACCGTCCATCTCGGAATAGAATCCTTTCAGTTGCCATCCGATGTTCGCCAGCACCAGACCCATCTGGAAAGTAGAGTCCTTCGTCTGGAAATGTGCGCCTACATCAGCGCCGATAGCAAAACTGGAATAACTCTCATAAATGCTATAGACGGGTTTGAGCGTCACGCCGACCTTGAAGAGCCGTCCTAACTGGCGTGCGTACATAATATCAATAAGGATATCCCGTGCGCCAAAACTGCCGCCCGTCAGATGCCCTTCGTAATCCGCGTACTGCATCCTGCCGTAGTCCAGATAATGGAAGCCGACCGCGAAATAGTTCGGTTTATCGGGTTCGCCCTCTCCTTCGTAAGGCTTCTCCAATTTAGACCGACCGAAATTATGTCCGTACAACGCAGACCCGAACATCGTGCCGGGCAGGTAGTACGAATAATTGAGTTGAAGGTTCATATGCGATTTCTCATGCAGCAGGGCGGGGTTGCACATACCCAGAGATATATCCCCGTCGCTTAGGCTGACACTGCTGCCGCCTAAGGCATTGATACGCGAAGAGACCGGTAAACTCATAAATGAGAATACCGATCGTCCTGCGTTTGACACCTGCGCAATGGCGCTCGATGCCACTATCAATAATGCTATGAGAAATACGCTTTTACGCATTAGCGAACGCGCTCGCAGTAGCTGCCGTCGCGTGTATCTACGCGAACGATCTCGCCCTCGTTGATGAACAGCGGCACACGAATCTCTGCGCCCGTCTCCAGTGTAGCCGGTTTGAGCGTGTTAGTAGCCGTATCACCCTTCAGACCCGGCTCGGTGTAGGTGACAGCCAATTCCACCTTGGTCGGCAGCTCAGCGAAGAGCACTGTGTCGGTCGATGCGTCGGATACAACCTCTACCGTCATACCCTCTTTGAGGAAGTCCACACCGGTGATCAGATCATGAGCGATGGGCACTTGCTCGAAAGTCTCGTTGTTCATGAAGATGTAATCCTCACCTTCTTTGTACAGATACTGGTACGGACGGCGCTCTACGCGTACATCCTCCAGTTTCTCACCGATGTTGAAACGGCGCTCCAGAACGCGACCGTCCACTACATCTTTAAACTTAACACGCATGATGGTGTTACCTTTTCCCGGTTTTACGTGCAAAAACTCAATTACGAAATACAGACGGCCGTCCATACGGATGCAAACGCCGTTCTTAATGTCTTGACTGTTAATCATAAAATCATTTACTATTGGTTCATTTACTGTTTTATCATTATTTTTTAGAAAATCGCTGCAAAATTAGTAAAAAATTTGCATATATGCAAGAAATTTTGTAATTTTGTGCCCTATTTCGAAAAAATGCTATGAATACATTACAAGTTTTTATGGGGAAGGTTGATTTATGGCAAGTCTTGTCTTCATTTATTTTCCTGATTGCAATCATAGATCCGATAGGTAACATACCTGTCACTTTGCAGTTGCGGGCAAAGGGTGTGAAAATCAGTGCATGGAAGGTCAGTCTGGCGAGTTTTATTATTTTGATGTCTTTCCTTTTTGCCGGCGAATGGATTCTCAAACTCTTCGGCGTGCAGATTGAGTATTTTGCTATCGCCGGAGGATTTATCATCTTCCTTATGGCGCTGGAGATGATTCTGGATATCACGATTTTTAAGACGGATTTGGAAGGGTCGGGTTCGATTGTGCCATTGGCATTCCCGATGTATGCCGGTCCGGGTGCTTTCACCGCCTTATTGGCGATCACGGCGGAGTATAGCATTTCCAGTCTGTGCGTGTCGCTGCTCCTGTGTATAGTGGTGTTGTATTTGGTGTTGAAGGGTACCGATTGGTTAGCCCAATATATAGGTCAGACGACGATGTATATCATCCGTAAGTTCTTCGGAATCATCGTGTTGGCTATCGCTTGTAAACTAATGTTTGCTAATTTATCAGCAGTGTTCTAAGATATGAAAAGTTTTTCGGAAATGACCATTGCATTGGCATCAGACCATGCGGGTTTTGAGTTGAAAAAGCAAGTGCAGTTGTTCTTGGAGGACAACGGCGCTAAAGTGAAAGATTTCGGTTGTTATTCTGCCGAGAGTTGTGATTACCCCGATTTTGCGCACGCTTTAGCAGGTGCGATTGAGAAAGGAGAATACGAATATGGGGTGGTGATTTGCTCTACCGGAAATGGTATCTGCATGACTGCCAATAAGCACCAGGCAATCCGTGCTGCGCTGTGCTGGGACACCAAATTGGCAGAGTTGGCACGCCAGCATAATAATGCGAATGTACTGGGTCTGCCTGCCAGCTTCATCTCTGCGCCCAAGGCTCTGGATATAGTACGCACATTCTTCCAGACCGATTTCGAAGGCGGACGTCATGAGCGTCGCGTTAACAAGATCGCGTTGCATTAACGCATTGCGTTGTTATGCCTCTTACGCACTGAGCCGTCTGGGCTTGGTGCGTATTTCGCATGCGCCCCTCTTTGTGAGCGTCGAACCGGCGAATATCTGTCAACTTAAATGTCCTGCCTGTCCTGTAGGGCTCCTCCTGACTGCGAAGCGGTCAGGCAGCGACAGCGGTACCGCCTCCAACAGCCCGCAGGGCGGGTTCATGTCCCTGGATGTCTGGCATCGCGTGCTGGCAGAGATCCGCGATACGGCGTTTGTGGTACAGTTCTATTTTCAGGGAGAACCCCTGCTGAATAAAGAACTGCCGACGATGATCCGAGAGGCACATGAAGCGGGGTTGTACACTATTGTTTCCACGAATGCGCAGGCGATGACCGAAAAACTGGCGGAGGAGTTGGTGCATGCCGGACTGGACCGGATCATCATTTCTATGGACGGCCTGACCGACGAGAGTTATAATGCTTATCGGGTGGGCGGTAGTCTGGAGAAAACGAAAGCTGCTCTGCGCTATCTTCGCGAGGCGAAGAATAAATCTCAAATCTCTAATCTCAAATTTCAAATTGAGCTCCAATGCCTGCGGCTGAAGACCAATGAACACGAATGGCGGGCGTTCGAGCAGCAGTACAAAGTGCTGGGCGCTGACCGGATAGTCTTCAAAACGGCGCAGTTATATGATTACGCGAATGGACATCCGCTGATGCCTTCCGATCCGAGATACAGCCGGTATATACTGGGTGCAGACGGACTATATCATCGCCGTAGGTTGGGCAAAGGATGTTTCCGCGTATGGAGCGGAGTAGTGGTGACCACAACCGGAGACGTGCTCCCCTGTTGTTATGACAAAGCGCATGAACATAGTTATGGGAATATCATGACCTCTCCCCTTAGAGAGCTCTTTACCGGTGAAAAAGCGAATGCCTTCCGCCGCGCTGCTTATCGTCAAACCCCTTTAATCTGTCAAGAATGTTGGAAATAAAATCCTTTGTCTTCAGTTCCTTTCAGACGAATACCTACGTCGTTAGCCATGGGCATCATGTATTGCTCATCGATCCGGCGTGCAGTAACCAATACGAGCAGCATCAATTGTACCAATATATCAATTCTCAATTGTCAATTGTCAATTCTCAATTATCAATCATCGCCACTCATGGTCATCTGGATCATTTATGGGGCGCCAATTGGGCAACGGAGCAATGGCATACACCGGTGTTGATGCACGAGGCGGATATTCCTATGGCGAAAGCTATGCAATCGCAGTATGAATTATTCGGCATACAGATGAAAGCAGTGCCATTTGAGATAAAAGATATCCAATCTGAAATCTTGAATCTCAAAACTCAAATGGGCCATTTCGAATTACTGGAGACTCCGGGACACACGCGGGGCAGTATCTCTCTCTATTTTCCTGAAGAAAAAACACTCTTTTCGGGCGATACACTTTTTAGAATGGGTTATGGCAGAACGGACCTTCCGGGCGGCAATATGGGGCAGTTAATCAACTCGTTAGACAGGCTTTTTGAACTGCCTTCGGATGTGCGTGTTTATCCCGGTCATGGCGATCCCACAACGATTGGAGCGGAAAGAAGATAAAAGAAAAAAGAGAAAAAAATTTGCATATTTGCAATTTTTGTAGTAAATTTGCAGCCGATTTCGAATCTTATGAAAAAGAATAATGAACATCAACCCCCTCGTTCTTGGTCCAGTTTCTGGATCTTGCTGGTAGCTGCGGCCTTGCTGGAAGGAATAGCATGCGTGCAGTATTTCGCGAGTCACAAGGCGGTGGAGCGGGAAGCGGTACTGCGTGCCCGGAATGAGTTGCGCAAGGTCGAACTGGAGATAGAAACCCGTACTATCGAGATGGAGACCACGGCGAAATTGCTCGCCAAGCTGGCGGAGCAGTGTCTTGATCACCCGGATTCTATTTACGGCGTCACCAGATTGGCAGCGGGTACGCTGCGTAGAAATACCAGCCTGGCTGTTGCTTTTATTCCGGATTATTTCCCTGAGAAAGGACGTTATTACGAGGTATGCAGTACCCTCTCGGACGATGGCATCTATACCCGCCAGATCGGTAGCGATGAGCATGATTATACCCTGATGGAATGGTTCCGGAACGGCTTGGCTATTGATAGTTGCTGGTGGTGCGAACCCTATCTGGATGACTCCGGTTCGCAAACCTGGGTGGTCAGTTGTTCCTGCCCGGTACATGACAGAAATGGAAAGGTAGTGGCGGTTGTATGCGTTGATTTGTCGCTCGATTATCTGGAGCAGTTGTCTGAATACCTGCAAGTTTTCCCGAATAGTTATTATTCCATCAGTTCCGGAAACGGACACTTGATTGTGCCTGCGCCGGATACGATCCCGGGTCGCAAATACTATACGTTCAGCGAAGATATCGATGCAACGGGTTGGCATATGGAGATCATCATCCCGGACGATGTGCTCTATGCCGATTTGCGCCGCTTGGGTTTGATTATCACGCTGATGATGGTGCTGGGTCTGATTGTCTTGGCAGCTATGCTTTTCTATGCAGCGCGTACAACCAGAAAACTGATTCTCTCTACGGAAAAGAACGAGCGCATGGAGAGCGAGCTCTATATTGCCAACGCTATCCAGATGGCGATGCTGCCGAAGATTTTCCCGCCTTTTGCCGATCGGCCGGATCTGAATATACATGGTATTGTGAATCCTGCCAAAGAGGTAGGTGGAGACCTGTATGATTTCTACGTGCGGCATGATAAACTATTCTTCTGTATCGGTGACGTGAGCGGAAAAGGTGTACCGGCATCGCTGGTGATGGCGATGACGCGTTCGCTTTTCCGGACTATCTCTTCACACGAGGATGAGGCGCAGACCATCGTCAAGGCGATGAATAACTCCCTTACCGAGCAGAATACGATGAATATGTTCCTCACTTTCTTTGTCGGAGTCATGGACTGCAAAACAGGCATGCTTGATTATTGCAACGCGGGACATAATGCGCCGGTATTGATGACAGGCGGCGAATGTAGTATGCTGCCGGTTATTCCGAATATACCGTTGGGCGTCGTAGCCGATTATCCGTTTGAGGCGCAGAAAGTTCAAATCAAACCTAACGATTTGCTCTTCCTCTATACCGATGGTTTGACCGAAGCGGAGAATGGCGCTCATCATTTGTTCGGCGACGAGAGGATGATAAAATCGCTGCAGACGATATCGGAATCTTGTCCGCGCAAAGTGATAGAACATGTGCAAAACGATGTCAACTTATTTGTGGCTGGAGCAGAGCAGAGCGATGATCTCACCATGCTCGCTATCCGCTATCAATATCCCGCTCTCTACATGCGCAACGATATACAGCAGATTCCGACGCTTGCTGAATGGCTGGAGGGAATAGGATTGCCGGTAGAGCTACTGATGCCCATTAATCTGGCTATCGAAGAGGCGGTGACGAACGTCATGCTCTATGCGTACCCCGGACATCATGGTTCGGTGCTGGTGGAGTTCGCAAAAATGATTGACCCTCAGACGGCTGATTCCCGTGCGGTATTCACAATCACCGACAGCGGTATTCCGTTTGATCCCACCCAAAAACCCGAAGTGGATATCTCATTATCCGCAGAGGAACGCGAGATAGGAGGATTGGGAATTCACCTTGTGCGCCAGATTATGTCCGAGGTGCAGTATGAACGCAAAGAGGAGAAGAATATCCTTACCCTCGTCAAAAACCTATAAATAAATTGCAAAAATAAATCATATCTTTATGAATACAATCATTCAATCAAATGGCAATCAATTGATTGCGTCTTTCGTTGGCCGTTTGGACACCGCTGCGGCTATTCCTACCGCAGAAGCCGTTAAGCCTTTGATGGAGGCTTCGGACCGTGAGATTATTCTGGATTGCAGCCAGCTGGAATATATCTCTTCGTCGGGTCTGCGCATCTTCCTTGGCATCCGCAAGGAAGCAGCCGCGCATGGCAGCAAAGTGATCGTGCGTAATATCAGCGCCGACATCCGTCAGGTATTCATGATGACCGGATTCATCAGCCTTTTTGAAATACAATAATGGAAGCGCTGGACTTACATTGCGAGTTGATCATGGATGAGTACCGCGAGGCGTTGCCTGTTTTTGAGGCGATGCGGAATGAGGTGCTCGCTATCTTGCGCGATGCTCTGGAGCGGAACGGGCTGGTTGTGACGGCAGTAGAGGCGCGTGTCAAGACCGAAGAGAGTCTGGCGGGTAAATTAGCGCTCAAGGGTGCCAAATATGATTCGCTTAGCGATATCACGGATGTCCTCGGTGCGCGTATCGTCACTTTTTATACGGATGATGTGGACCGTATTGCGGCGATGGCGGAGCAGCTCTTTGAGATCGATTGGAATAACTCCGTGGATAAGCGCAAACTGCATCAGCTCGACAGTTTCGGCTATAACTCGCTGCATTATATCTGCCGTTTGCCGAATTATCCGTACCGTTTCGAGCTGCAACTCCGTACAACGCTTCAGCATGCTTGGGCGGCGATTAACCATGATACGGGGTATAAGTCCGGTGTGGAGATCCCGCGTGTGTATATGCGCCAAATGAACAGGTTGGCAGGTATGTTGGAGATGGTGGACGATGAATTCAGCCGCATTCGTACGGAGCTCAATGATTATCGGCGCCGTGTGCAGCAGCTTGTCCAAAACGGCAAACTGGACGATGTGCTCTTGGATGGCGATACGTTCCGCAGTTATCTTCAGGCGCGTCCGCTCGATGCCCTCAATAAACGTATTGCCGCGATTAATCAGGCGGAGATACAGGAAGCACCCCTTATCCGCTATTTGCGTGTCCTCAAAGCGCTGGGATGCAACACCCTCGGCGATGTGAGCAGGCTCATCAAGAAATACGAGGATGACGCTTATCGTCTGGCGCGCCATCAACTCGGTAATACCGACCTCGATATTATCTCTTCGGCGGTAGGATTGCAGAATATATGTATCGTATGTATTCTCAGATCAGGTGGCGGAAAAATTGGCCTGGTGCGTCTTTTCGAAGCTCTGAACGGCCATAATAGTCAGAATGAGGCAATTGCCGAGCTGACATTCGAACAAGCCTCCGCGCTTCCGTTTATGCATCAATCATAAATCTTTAATCATAAATCTGTAAAACGTCAATTATTATGATAAACATTGATCTCAACGATTATATCCGTACCGGCGAAGGAGCCAACGGAGCCAGTTATAACCATAAGCAGGACCCGTCTATCATGCTCAAACTATACTTCCGTAATTTCGAGGCGGCAGAGTTAGAACTGGATGTGGCGCGCAAAGTGTATGAGCTGGGAATTCCTACGCCTGAACCGGGAGACCTTGTAACCGACGGCAAGCAGGTAGGTATCCGTTTCAAGCGAATAGATGGTAAGAAGTCTTATGCCCGTGCCTGCGGAGAAGATCCGGAGCATACGGAGGACTACGCGAGGGAGTTTGCGCGGATGTGTAAGGACTTGCATGCAACTCATGTGCCTACCGATCGTTTCCAGTCCGTGAAGGAGCGACTCTATGATATGTTGGAGAAGAATCCTGATTTCACACCCGAGCAGAAAACCAAGCTGCGCGATTTCATAGCTGCGGCGCCGGAGGCTGACACGGCTATTCATGGAGACTTGCAGTTCGGAAATGGTATCTTTGCCATCCAAGATGGCGTTAAAAAGCAGTATTTCATCGATTTGGGTGATTTCTGCTATGGCTATTATATGTTTGACCTGGGAATGGTTTATCTCTGTTGTTGCCTCAATAACGAGGAGTGGACCCGTGAGGTGAACCATATGTCCAATGCGACCGCGCGACGTTTCTGGGATGCGTTCGCACGCGAGTATTTCGGACCCGATGCAGACCTCGAGCAGATTGAGAAAGAGGTGCGTATCTATGCGGGCTTGAAGACCATCATGGTGGAGCGGGACACGCATTGCCCGATGCCTCAGTTCCGCGCAATGCTCGAAGGAACTATTTACTAATCTGAATTCTGATAACTGAATTCCGAATGCTGAATACTGATGGCCAATAAATATCTTGATACAGAGCTTTTGGACCGCGCGATTATCTTCGCCGTCAAGGCGCATCATAATACCGAGCGGCGCGGTAAGGGTTTTCCTTATATCGTTCATCCCTTGGAGGCGATGGAGATTGTAGCTACTATCACGCCCGATCAGGAACTGTTAGCGGCGGCGGCATTGCATGACGTGATTGAAGATACGGAAGTCACGGTAGATGAGTTGCGTGAGATGTTTGGGGAGCGGATCGCCCACCTTGTGCATGCCGAGAGTGACCAGATTGACGGAGTGCTGTTTGACGGTCAGAATGAGGAAGAGACATGGCATGCCCGCAAGCAAGCGGCGATAGACCGGCTCGCAGCGGCGCCCCATGACGCGAAAGTAGTAGCGATGGGGGATAAACTCAGTAACATGCGCGCTATTGCGCGCGATTATAAGGAGAAAGGGGACGCGCTCTGGTCAATCTTCCATGTGAAGGACAAAGCCTCGCATGAATGGCATTACCGCGGACTCGCTGCTTCGCTGAGTGAACTCTCCGGCACTTTTGCGTACCAAGAGTTCGTGCGGCTGATCGATGAGGTCTTTGCGTAATCATCTATTCTCAACATTGTGGATATAATCTTTGAAAATATAATTAACGCCCGCGACCTTGGAGGTATCATCGGTGCAGGAGGAAGACCTATTCGTCCGGGGCGTCTGTTGCGTACTGCCCATCTGCATGATGCAACGGATGCGGACGTGGCGCGCCTGAAGAGCGAGTTTAACCTCTGCCGTATTTTTGATTTCCGTTCGTTAGGTGAGTTTGAAGCTGTGCCGGATCGTGAGATAGAGGGTGTACAGCATCATCTGCTGCCTACTATCGACATGCGGGCAGAGCAGCAAACCGGTAAGCCTATTCCCGACGAGGCGTTTCTGGAACTGGACAAACATATTGTCAATTATTCCTTCTATCCGGAGGTGCAAATGATGGCGGCGAATATGTACCCGTCGTTAATCCGCTCGGAGTTTTCCCAACTCCAGTATGCTGCTTTCCTGCGGCTGATTATTGAAGCTCCGGAAGATGGAGGCATCCTCTGGCATTGCGCGCAGGGAAAAGATCGGACGGGATGGGGCGCAGCGTTCCTGATGTTCGCCTTGGGAGTGGATAGAGATACCGTGATAGCCGATTTTGAATTGTCCAATACGGCCTATCGCCCGTTGGTTAATAAACTCAATGCGGATGTGATTGCACGTGGCGGAGGAGAAGCGGAAATGGCAGTCATACAGGCGTTTATGGGTGTCTCGACCCCTAATTTTATCAAAACTTTGAATCTCATTGATAGTGAGTTTGGCGGCATGACGGAGTATCTCCATGCGATTCTTTGTCTCTCGTCTGCAGACTTGCATATTCTTCGAAATCGCTATTTGGCGTAATTCGCTTGTTATCTTGTATTTATAAAGTACTTGTTCGGAAGCAAAACAGAAGCAAAACGGAAGCAAATCGGAAGCAAGTCGGAAGCAAGTCAAGGTCAATCTGCGTGTTGCTTACCGTTTGACCTTCTGTTTGAGCCCGATTAAAAACGGAATTTTGATGACAAATAAAATTTATTTGTTCAAATGCTTGCATATATCATTTTTTTTTCGTATCTTTGCACCGGATTTTGAAAAAAACAGAAGTACCAACGGTTAAGACACTACTTTTGTATGAAGCAAACTACTACATATCAGTATTTTACTACCGGGCTGACGTCCGTAGGTAGAAGATAATGTGTGTAGGAAACAGGACCATTCTATGGTTTTGTTTTTTTTGTTTGTTATAGAGGGAAATGAAATGGAGTGGCTTAGGCTTATAAGAAAAGAAGACAAATGCCAAATGAAATAGCGACATATAATAGCACGGAAAACGTGGTGGTGTACAGCAGCGCCGACAATGCCGTCCATCTGGATGTGCAACTGGCTGATGAGACGGTCTGGCTGACGCAGCAACAAATAGCTACGCTGTTTGGAGTACAGATACCCGCTATTTCTAAACATTTGGCAAACATCTTCCGAGAGGGGGAACTTGATAAAAATTCAGTTATTTCCATTTTGGAAAATACTGCCACAGATGGAAAGAAGTACCGCACGATGTTTTATAATCTGGATGCCATATTATCAGTGGGCTACAGAGTGAATAGTGCTAATGCAACGCGCTTCCGTCAATGGGCGACACGGGTGCTGAAAGATTATCTGTTGCGTGGTTATGCCCTCAATCCGCATATCCGGTACATGGAACAACGGATAGATAACAAATTACAAGAGCACACGGAACAAATACATGAACTGCAAAACAAAGTAGATTTCTTTATTCGTACTTCGTTGCCTCCTCGTGAAGGGATCTTTGTGGACGGGCAGATATATGATGCCTATGAGTTGGTTGAACGGTTAATA
>ONMV01000027.1 GCA_900319005.1 uncultured Bacteroidales bacterium | reverse complement strand
GGTTGCCGAGAACAAACGTTTCGAATCCATCGCACAGATCTGGCTCATGGGCGACCACTACAAATGGCGTGCTATGCGTTCCAACGGTGTGGACGAGCGATTCTGTACCGGTAAGGACACGACCGACTGGGAGAAGTTCGAGAAATGGGCGGAGACCGTTCCGTACACCTTCCGCAACCCGCTCTACCATTGGACCCATCTGGAGCTCAAGACCGCTTTCGGTATCGAGGAGCGTCTGAACCCCGAGACCGCACGTGCGATCTACGACAAGTGCAACGACCTGATTGCCAACGATCCGAAGTTCTGTCCGCGCGGACTGATGAAGCACTACCACGTAGAGCTCGTTTGTACGACCGATGATCCGGCAGATAGCCTCGAGTGGCACAAGATGGTAAAAGAAGACCCGACCGCAGAGGTTCGTATGTTGCCGACTTGGCGTCCGGACGCAGGCATGAACATCGAAGCCGCTACTTGGAAAGCATACATCGAGAAACTGGCTAAGGTAGCCGGTGTGGAGATCCGTAACTTCGCCGACATGGTAGATGCCCTCCAGAAACGCCATGACTTCTTCGAGTCGATGGGCTGCCGTCTCTCCGACCACGGTATCGAGGAGTTCTAGATTCGTCAGTACAAGCACGCTTATCTGCACGCTCAGGCTGAGATGGACTACGCTTCCGGTTGGACGCAACAATACCACTACGGCGCTATCCGTAACAATAACTCGAAGATGTTCGCGCAACTCGGCGCAGACACCGGTTTCGACTCCATCGGTGAGTTCACAACCGCGAAGGCAATGAGTCATTTCCTCGATGAGATGAACAGCGAAGGACATCTGGCTAAGACCATTCTCTATAACCTCAACCCGTGCGCTAACGAAGTGATTGCTACCATGCTCGGTAACTTCCAAGACGGTTCGGTACCGGGCAAAATCCAGTTCGGTTCAGGCTGGTGGTTCCTCGATCAGAAGGACGGTATGGAGAAGCAGATGATGGCACTCTCAAACCTCGGTCTCTTGAGCCGCATGGTAGGTATGCTGACCGACAGCCGTTCGTTCCTCTCGTATCCGCGTCACGAGTATTTCCGCCGCACGCTCTGTAACGTCCTCGGCAATGACATCGAGAACGGCATGATCCCGTACACCGGTTACGAGAAAGCCCGCGTTCAACAGATGGTCGAAGACATCTGCTACAACAACGCAAAGAACTACTTCAAGTTCTAAATACTCCCTCACTCCCCGCTTGCCTCTCTATTCGAGGGGTGAGCGGGTGGTGATTTAATTACGAATACACTGCGTTCGCAATCACAAAGAATATAAACATATGAGTAACCTCATTCATATCAACAATGAATACCGGCAATGGATTCAATCTTTAAGCCAACGCTTTCACCAAAGCCAGATTAAAGCAGCTGTGCATGTCAATCAAGAGATGCTGCGTTTCTACTGGGAACTTGGTAACGAGATCGTTGCACTAAAAGTAGAAGAGCGTTGGGGTGAAAGTGTGATGCAGTCTATTAGCCAAGATTTGAAAGAGGCATTGCCCGGTATAAGCGGTTTGTCGCCGCGCAATTTATATTACTGCAAGCGCTGGTTTCTTACTTATAATCAGGAATTTATAAATTTGCAACAACCCGTTGCAAAAATTGAGAATAGTACCTCTGCACAAAATTTACAACAGCCTCTTGTAGAAATTCAAAAGGCGGTAATAAGCGAAGCGAACGCCCTTTTTCATAGTTCAAGCCAAATTTTGCAACAACTTGTTGCAGAATTTTTCGCTATCCCTTGGAGTCATCATATTCGTATCATAGACAAGTGCAAAAAAGATTCCGCAAAAGCGTTGTTCTATGTGCATCAGACATACCAAAATGGCTGGTCGCGTGATGTGCTGCTCAACTTTCTTGACACGAATTTATATGAGCGTGCAGGCAAAGCCATTACCAATTTCTCCACCACAATGCCTGCCGTAGATAGTGATTTGGCGCAGCAACTGACCAAGGATCCTTATCAATTCGATTTCTTTAAACTCAAAGACCGATACAAGGAAAGTGAATTGAAGGATGAGCTGGTTAAGAACATAGAGAAATTTCTGCTTGAGCTCGGTCGAGGTTTTGCATATATGGGACGCGAATACCGTCTGGAGGTAGACGGAGAGGAAATGTTCATAGATATGCTATTCTATAACGTGCCTTTGCATCGCTACGTAGTCGTAGAAATTAAAACAGGTAAATTAGAGAGTGCTAATGTCGGACAATTAGGTGGATATGTAGTCGCAGTCAATCACATGCTTAACACTCCCCAAGACAATCCGGCCATAGGCTTGCTGATCTGCAAAGAAAAGAACGATATTTTGGCACAATACGCATTGGAGAGCTCTTCACAGCCATTAGGAATTTCGCAATACCAATTGGCGAAACTTATCCCCGATGATTTCCGTGGCACGATGCCAACTATCGAAGAAATTGAAAATGAATTGAATGACAATAATATAGATATATAAAAACGACACCCGATAGTTTGACTTGCGTCAGGGACTACCGGGAATTCCGAGTGCAAAGGTACAACAAATATTTGAAATATGCAAATTTTTTGAGAATATAACATCATATATAATTAAATAAAACTATGGAGGTTCGTTGGAAGATGCGGGAACAGTAACTGCCTATGTGAAGGATGATGGCATAGATGGCGTCATCAAAGAAGATAAACTCGGACTGGACAAAATTTACGTACAAGCAAAACGTTGGAATAATTGTGTGGGGCAACCTGAAATCCAGAAGTTCGTTGGCGCGTTAGTTGGTCAAGGAGCAAAAAAAGGAGTGTTCATTACGACATCTTATTTCTCCAAAGAAGCACGCCAATTCCAACCAAAAGGGGATATTAAAGTCGTTTTGATTGATGGTAAAGAATTAGCTAATTATATGATTGAATGTGGCGTTGGTGTTTCGCTGAAACAATCATATCAAATCAAACGCATAGATACCGATTATTTTGAGGAATAACGATTTATGAAAGCGAAGTGGGTGAATATAGTGGATCGGTTGCCTCTATCGTCCCGTATCCGTCGGATTTTAGGAGTTCTATGTTTGCCTTGCAAACTCGCGCGGCGTACTTACTCCTTCAAATGTCCACTGGACATTCTCGGTACGCCTGAATCGCTTCACGAATGTTGCTCGTAAGCCGGTAGTAGAGAATAAACGATGAAAAACGGAACAGAAGTGGTTAGTACCACTACCCAACTGACCAGGGTACAAATTGTACCCCCACTCGAGAACTAAAAGAAATTATGGCAGAACAAGAGGCATGGAAATGGCAAGAGACGGGAACGGCATGGAGAGGTGTCGGCATTTACCATGTTACGCTGGTTGTGCCAAGCAGAGAGAGTTTATTGGGAAGGCTTGTTATTCCGGAGAATGATCCGAAACAAGCGGTGGTGGAAAGGACTGAGATGGGGAAAGAGATTGTTTACCTAATAGGCACTATTCCTCAACATCATCCGCAAATTCGGCTAATACAATATTGTTTGATGCCGGACCACGCACATTTCATACTATACGTCACAGAATCCATGCCCGTTAGTATAAAAGCAGTCGTGAGAGGATTTTGGCAGTCCGCAAAACAAGCAGGAAGAGAATATATTTCGTCAATTAGCCCGAATGACATTCGGGACAACAAACGAAATAACAGCAACATAAAAGAAGGAGCAAGCATATTCCCGATTTTTACTGAGATGCCTTTTATACGCCCGCTGTCACGCAAAGGGCAACTACAAACGATGATCCGCTATGTGCAGATGAACCCGCAGAGGTTAGCAACGAAAAGGTTGATGCCGGGATATTTCAGAGTGCAGCGAGATATAGAGATAGCGGGACAGAAATATAGCGGAATTGGGAATATAGGCATTTTGCAGGCAGAGAAGTTCTCGCCGGTGCATGTACGGAGGATTTGGGTGGAAGATGCAGAACAACACGGAGACGCGACACGGCTACGCGAGTATATGAACGGATGTGTGTTAGCGGCTCGCAAAGGGACTGTGATGGTGTCGCCGTTCATTAGTCCGAAAGAGAAGGAGGTATTGGAGGTGTTGCTGCGCGAGAAACATACCATTATTTATATCGCGGAGAATGGATTTGGCGAGTATTTCAAGCCAGCAGAAGGACTGTTTGAGGCGGTTGCTGAGGGGCGGATGTTGATACTATCGCCGTGGCAGCATGATCCGGACAAGCCTCATGTGACCAGAGATGAGTGTGTGGCGATGAATAAAATGGCAGAGGAAATATGCGAGGCTTTGGGAGAGAAGGAGAAAGGGGAACCGGCATAGCATGCCGGACAATAGACGAAATAAAATACATCGGCACAGCATCCGGACAATAGACGAAATAAAATACATCGGCACAGCATCCGGACAATAGACGAAATAAAGGCCGGAACAAAATAGAATCATATAAAACAAAAGCAAAACAATAATTAACAACAATATTAACCAATTTAATTCATTTAACCTATGGCTAAAATTATTACATTGGGCGAGATCATGCTTCGCCTGAGTCCGGAGGGACAAGACCGTTTCATTCAATCTGATCACTTCCGTATCATCCCCGGTGGTGGTGAGGCTAACGTGGCTATTTCGTGCGCCAACTACGGTCACGAGGCTTATCTCGTTACCAAACTGCCGAAGCACGAGATCGGTCAGATTGCCGTTAACTCGCTGCGTCGTTACGGCGTGAAGGACGATTACATCGTTCGTGGCGGTGACCGCATAGGTCTGTATTACTGCGAGACCGGTGCTTCGATGCGTCCGTCGAAAGTTATCTACGACCGTGCCCACAGCGCCATCGCTGAGGCTGATCCGAAGGACTTTGACTTCGACAAGATCATGGAAGGTGCAGCATGGTTCCACTGGAGCGGCATCACTCCGGCTATCTCGGACAAGGCTGCTGAGATCACGAAACTGGCTTGCGAGGCTGCCAAGCGTCACGGCGTAACCGTTTCGGTGGACCTGAACTTCCGTAAGAAACTGTGGACCAGCGAGAAAGCTATCTCTATCATGCGTCCGCTGATGAAGTATGTTGACGTATGTATCGGCAACGAGGAAGACGCAGAGTTGTGCCTCGGCTTCAAGCCCGATGCAGATGTAGAAGGCGGCGAAACCAACGCTGAGGGCTACAAGGGCATCTTCGAGCAGATGATGAAAGAGTTCGGCTTCAAGTATGTTGTTTCGACGCTGCGCGAGAGTTACAGCGCTACCTTCAACGGCTGGAAAGCTATGATCTACAACGGCAAGGAGTTCTACCAGAGCAAGCGTTACGAGATCAACCCGATCATCGACCGCGTGGGTGGTGGTGACAGCTTCTCCGGCGGTCTGATCCACGGTATGCTCAAATATCCGGATAACCAAGGTGCAGCTCTTGAGTTCGCAGTAGCTGCTTCGGCACTGAAGCACACCATCAACGGCGACTACAACCTCGTCAGCGAGGATGAGGTATTGAGCCTCGCAGGTGGTAACGCAAACGGACGAGTACAGCGCTAACGCTTAATTCACAATTCACAATTTACAATTCACAATTAGGAATTATGGCAAAGTTTGATAAATTTCAGGTGATGGCGAAGATTGCCGCTGCACCGATGGTTCCTGTGTTCTATCACAAGGACGTAGAAGTATGTAAGAACGTGATTAAGGCTTGCTACGAAGGCGGCGTACGTGCGTTCGAGTTCACTAACCGTGGCGATTTTGCACACGAGGTATTTGGTGAGTTGAGCAAGTGGGTTGCTGTTGAGTGCCCGGAGTTGGCACTCGGTATCGGTAGCGTGGTGGACGCTCCGACGGCAGCGCTGTACTTGCAGCTGGGCGCTAACTTCGTTGTTGGTCCGTTGTTCAACAAGGACATCGCAGTGGTATGCAACCGTCGTTGCGTGACGTACTGTCCGGGTTGCTTGACACCGAGCGAGATCGGTGCAGCACAGGAAGTGGGTTGCGACTTCACGAAGGTGTTCCCTGGCGACGTAGTTGGTCCGAACCTCGTGAAAGGTCTGATGGCTCCGATGCCGTGGTCGAAGATCATGGTTACCGGCGGTGTAGCTCCAGAGAAAGAGAACCTCGAGAAATGGTTCGCAGCAGGTGTTTACTGCGTTGGTATGGGAAGCAAACTCTTCCCGAGCGACAAGGTAAAAGCCGGAGACTGGAAGTATGTAACCGCCAAGTGCAAAGAGTGCTTTGAGATTATTTCTGCGTGCCGCAAATAATCTCAAAAGGACGAAGGACAAATGTACGATGTACGAAGGATTTATGAAGGGGATAAAAAGGACGAAGGTCGCTACCTCATGTAAATCGTAAATAACCCGCGCAAGCGAGCAATCATACATCAATCGTACATCGTACATCGTTAAATCGTAAATAAATTTGTTTTTTATGAGTAAAAAAGAAATTATGACCAACTGGCGTTGGGTCATGTGTGCGATGCTTTTCTTCGCCACCACCGTCCACTGGACCGACTCCGACTACGGAACCATCACCGGTGTGTTCTCCATCGCGTATGCTATCTTCTGCCTCTTTGCCGGTAAGTTCATCGACTGGATGGGAACGAAGAAAGGTTACCTATGGGCGATCATCGTTTGGTCCTTAGGTGCCGTTATGCACGCAGGCTGCGGTTGGGTAACCGAGCAGGTTGTTGGCTTGGAGAGCAAGGCAGCGCTGTTGGAAGCGACCGGAACGATAGTAAGTACCATCTCAATGGTGAGTGTGTATCTGTTCCTGTTCTGCCGTTTGGTTTTAGGTCTTGGTGAGGCAGGTAACTTCCCTGCAGCTATCAAGGTAACCGCAGAGTATTTCCCGAAGAAAGACCGTGCGTTCGCTACCGCCCTGTTCAACGCAGGTGCGTCGGTGGGTGCACTCGCTGCTCCGGCTACTATTCCTCTGCTGGCGAAGAGCCTCGGATGGGAGATGGCGTTCATCATCATCGGTGCGCTGGGCTTCATCTGGGCAGGTATCTGGATCTTTGTCTATGACAAACCCGAGGAGTCCGCTCATGTGAACGAGGCTGAGCTCGAATATATCCACCAAGACGAGAAAGACGCTCCGAAACAAGAAGCAAAGGAGGAGAAGCAGATGTCGTTTGGCGAGGCTTTCAAACACAAACAGACCTGGTCGTTTGCGTTTGGTAAGTTCATGACCGACGGTGTTTGGTGGTTCTTCCTGTTCTGGGCTCCGGCTTATTTCCAAGATCAGTTCGGTATCAAAGCTTCTGACCCGCAGGGTATTGCTTTGATCTTCACGCTGTATGCAATCGTAACGGTGGTATCGCTGTTCGGCGGTTATCTGCCTAAGATCTTCGTAGAGAAGAAAGGCATGGAGCCGTACGCTGGTCGTATGAGAGCGATGTTGATCTTTGCATTCTTCCCGATTTTCGCGTTGTTTGCACAGCCGCTTGGCGGTATCTACGGTCCTTGGGCTGTAGCTATCATCATCGGTATAGTGGGTGCGGCTCACCAGAGCTGGAGTGCGAATATCTTCTCAACCACGGGTGACATGTTCCCGAAATCAGCTGTCGCTACCATCACCGGTATCGGTGCCATGGCAGGTGGTGTGGGTTCGTTCCTGATCAACAAGGGTTCGGGTATGCTCTTCGACCACGCTGCTCAGATGGGCGAGGCCTTTAAGTTTGCAGGCTTCACCGGCAAGCCGGCTGGCTATATGATCATCTTCTGCGTCTGCGCAGTGGCTTACCTCATCGGCTGGAGCGTTATGAAGGCTCTGGTTCCGAAATATGAACCGGTTGTAGTTAAGTAATTAGCGTACGTACGCGTATAGATAAGGAAAGAACCTTGCTGCTTAGAGCGCAGCAAGGTTCTTTTCGTTCATCAGCTCTTTGCCTTCCGCTGTATAGGCGTAGTCGATGCGGTCTTGGAAATAGGTCTCCACTTTTCCTCGTACCACTTTCATGGTAGAGTTGACGAGGTGGTTCTGCTCTGTCCATGCTTCGTCCAAGACAGCGATGGAGGTAGGCAGCCAAGCCTCCGGGAAGATGCCGTCTCTGCTTCCTCCGGGGCGGTACGCATCCACTTCACTTTGGATCTTGAGCAGCATACATTCCTTCCCTTCTTTGGTCGCAGGGTCTTTTCCTTGCGCCTTTGCCCATTCCTGCAATGCCTCTTTGTTGGGCACCATGAGAAGAATGGTGTATGGGTCCTGATTGTTATGCAGAATACATTGGTCCACATAGATACTGCTGTCGGTCAGGGAGTCCTCAAACCCTTCCGGGCTGTATTTCTCTCCATCGGCACGAATAAGGAGCGATTTGAATCGCCCTACCACCCATAGATAACCCGGGTGCTCTTTGGTGACATACCCCATGTCGCCTGTGTGCAACCAGCCGTCAATGATAGTAGAAGCGGTCGATTCAGGGTTCTTCCAGTAGCCCGCCATCACATTCTCTCCTTTGATCACAATCTCACCGCGTTCGCCATCCGGCACGATGTTACCTTCCGCATCGCAGATCTTCAACTCCAAGGGCCGCACGATGCGTCCGGACGAACCGAAGATAGCGCCGTCTGCGGAGTTGGAACAGATGATCGGGGTGGCTTCGCTCAGACCGTAGCCTTGGAACATAGGCATACCTATCGCGCAGAAATAGCGTTGGAGCGCTATATCCAATAAGGCTCCACCGCCCACAAAGAACTTCATTCTGCCGCCGAAGTTCTCACGAACGGCTTTGAAGATAAGTCGGTCAAAGAGTTTCACTAAGGGGTAACGCCAAGCGTTCTGCCATCCACCGCGGTTCCAGTACTCGCGGTTGTAAGCGATGGCATTATTGAGAGCAAAATTGTACAATTTCTCTACCTTGGACCCTTTTGCTTTGATACCGGCCTCTATACTCTTTTTGAAATTACGCGCCAAAGCAGGTACAGAGAGCATCACATGCGGACGCACCTCTTTGATAGCAATCGGGATATTCTTCAGCGTCGCCATAGCGGTCTTTCCTACCGGCACGGTGGCTATCGATCCGCCGTACGACATCATCGTATAGAAACCCGCCACGTGCGCAAAACAGTGGTCAAGCGGCAGGATAATCAGCATGACATCATCCAAATCACAATGAATAACCGACGCACCTTGCTCCACATTCGCAGTGTAGTTGCGGTGGGTCAACAGAATACCTTTAGGGTCGGCGGTAGTGCCGGAAGTGTAACTGATGTTCGCATAATCATCCGGTCCGACTGACTCATACCGCGCTTGGAAAGACGCCTGGTCTTTAGCCAAAAGTGCATCGCCGAGCGCGATCACTTCGTTGATGAATATCTCTTTCTCTTCGTATTTCTCCAGCGGGTCAAAGACAATCACCTTCTCTACTTTCGGACAATCGGCGATAATCTTCCTTATCTTATGCAGCTGTTGGCCGGAGCACATGATAAAACGGGCGTCGGAGTGCTGAATACGGAAGAGCAAATCACCTGCTTCCTCTAATTTGATACTCAGAGGCACATTCACGCCACCGGCATAGAGGATTCCTAATTCACCTGTAACCCAGAGGTTGCGTCCCTGACTAAGCAATGCAACGCGTTCGCCTTTTTGCAGGCCCAGCGCCATCATTCCGGCGCCGATGCGGTGTGCAGCTTCGCGCGTCTCTTTGAAAGTAGTTTCTGTCCAAACATCATCTATCTTCTCTCGAAGAAATACATGTTCGCTGAATTTGTGGGTATAATGCTCCACAAAATCGATAATTGTTGGCTTTGTCATTTCACAACTTCAGCCTCTTCAAACCCATCATTCTTACCTTGACTTTTTTCCGGCATTACAAGCATCATAATGAGGTATAGAATGAGACCGGGAAATGCTGCGCTGAAGAAACTCAAGGCTACGTAGCCAATACGAATCACAGTAGGATCTACGTCAAAATACTCACCGATACCGCCACAAACGCCTGCCAAAATCTTATTGGTTGAGCGGGTTAATTTCTTTGTTGCCATAAAACTATTTACGATTTAATCATTTACTATTGGGTCATTCGTTTGACCATTTTGTCATTTTCTCTACAAAAACTGTACCAAAGCGAGGGCTGCCATAGCCTCGACAACCGGAACGGCTCTTACTGCCACACAGGCATCGCTTCTATTTACCATTTTGACATGTACCATTTGGTCATTGAGTTTTTTCAGGGCTTTGGGCGTGGTGGGTGTAGGTTTGAAGACGCAGCGGAAGACAATCTCGGAGCCATCGGCTATGCCTCCGGCTATACCTCCGCTGATATGATTGATGGCAGAGCCGGGTTGCGTAACTCCTTCAAATCCGGTACCATATTCGAATCCTTTGCAGGCATTGATACTCATGACAGCGAAAGCTAAATGTGCTTGCAGTTTGTCGAAGATGGGTTCTCCTGTACCGACGGGAAGACCTGTTATACGGCATTCAATGATGCCGCCTATCGAATCTCCTTCTCGCTTGTAAGCTGCTATCGTGTCAGCAAACTTAGCCGGATTGGTCTCGGCTCCTACTTGAATCAAGCGCGCATGGATGCACACTCCTTTGGAGGTCAACTCTTGCTTGGCAATCGAACCGGCTACAACGCGTGCTGCCGTCTCGCGAGCTGACGCTCTTCCTCCTCCACGCCAATCGCGAATCCCGTATTTCTGCTCATAGACCTTATCAGCATGTCCCACACGGTATGTATGTTTCAACCACTCGTAATCCTCCGGTCGTGCATCTTTGTTGCGTATGATAAAAGCAATGGGCGTACCGAGAGTTAGTAACCCCTCCCCTGCCCTCCCCTCAAGGGAGGGAGTAATGACTCCGGAGAGCCACTCCACTTCGTCCGGTTCGCGCACCGCACGAGGCGACACTCCCGTCTCCCTCTCCTTGGAAGAGGGCTGGGGAGAGGTCTTGCTTCCCGCTCTGCGCGCCAATTCTGCGCGGATCATCTCCATGTCAATATGCAGCCCGGCAGGTACACCATCCAGCACACCACCAATCGCCACTCCGTGCGATTCACCGAAGCTCGTAAACGTCCATTTGTCTCCAAAGGCATTCATAATTGAACGCAAAATTACTGCTTTTTCCTCAAATATGCAAGAAAAAACAAAAAAAATGCTAAATTATTTGGTCATTTCAAAAAAAAGCTGTAATTTTGCAGTCCGTTTTGAGCCTCTGGCGATTGCATTAGGCGTTTAACGAGTGAAGGAGTAAACGAATGAACGAGTTAACGACCGAATAGTAGTAAATGCTCTAAACGTATTAAAGAATCCAGTATAAAAAAGAAAAGAAATGGATTTAATCAAAGTAGCTGAGCAAGCTTTTGCCGGCGAGAAAAAAGAGTTTCCTGCATTCAAGGCAGGTGATCAGGTAACTGTTGGTTACCGTATTAAAGAGGGTAACAAAGAGCGTGTACAGGAGTTCCGCGGTGATGTCATTTGCATCCATGGTAGCGGCGACAAGAAGCGCTTCACAGTTCGCAAAATGAGCGGCAACGTTGGTGTAGAGCGTATCTTCCCGATGGACAGCCCCTTCATTGAGAGCATTACAGTGAACAAGTACGGTAAAGTACGTCGTTCCAAACTGTATTACCTCCGCGAGCGTACGGGTAAAAAAGCCCGCATCCAAGAGCGCCGCGTTAAGTAAGCGACAAAGGGGTCTCATAAGAGACTCCTTTTTTAATTTTCATTCAATTTTTATTCACGACGTCACGACGAAATGACGAGATCACGAAATAATGTTCAAATTAGAAAGTCCATATAAGCCCACAGGGGATCAGCCGGAAGCGATAAAAGCGCTGGTTGAGGGCGTGAAAGCCGGCGCGGACGCGCAGGTGTTGCTTGGTGTGACGGGAAGCGGAAAGACGTTTACCGTCGCGAACGTAATCAAGGAACTGAACCGGCCGACGCTGATCATGAGCCACAACAAAACGCTTGCAGCGCAGTTGTACTCGGAGATGAAATCGTTCTTCCCCCACAACGCGGTGGAGTATTTCGTGAGCTATTACGATTATTATCAGCCGGAGGCGTATATCCCGAGTACGGATCTGTATATTGAGAAAGACCTGAGTATCAACGAAGAGATCGACCGTCTTCGTCTCTCCGCCGTGGCGGCGTTACTAAGCGGACGGAAGGATGTGATCATCGTCTCTTCGGTCAGTTGTATCTATGGTTTGGGTAGCCCGCAGGACTTCACGCAGAACGTGATCGAACTCAAACGCGGAGAACGAATCCAGATGGACACGCTGCTCAAGCAACTTGTCTCCGCGCAGTACGTGCGCAACGATATTGAATTAGCGCGCGGGCGTTTCCGCGTGAAAGGCGATACGATTGATATTGCGTTAGCGTACGCAGACTACATCGTGCGGATTGAGTTCTTTGGCAACGAGATAGACGCTATTCTGACCATTGATCCCATTAGCGGACAGGTGCTCGAAGAGTTCGACCGGTATAATTTGAGTCCGGCAACAATCTTCTTAACGTCCGCAGACCGCATAGCTGCCGCCAAAGAGCAGATACAAGCGGATTTAGCGAAACAGATCGAGTATTTCATCTCCATCGGCGAAGAGTTGTACGCCAAACGTATCGAGGAGCGTGTGAAGTACGATTTGGAGATGTTGGACGAACTCGGTTACTGCTCCGGCGTAGAGAACTACAGCCGGTATTTCGACGGTCGCGAAGAAGGAACGCCGCCTTATTGTCTGCTGGATTATTTCCCGAAAGACATGCTGCTGGTTATTGATGAGAGCCACGTGACTGTTCCGCAGATCCGTGGTATGTACGGTGGTGATAAAGCGCGCAAGGATAACCTTGTGACGTACGGTTTCCGTCTGCCTGCTGCACGCGATAACCGGCCGCTCAAGTTCGATGAGTTTGAAGCCAAAACAGGTCAGACCATCTACGTCTCCGCTACGCCAGATGAGTATGAGTTGAACCGCTCCGAAGGTATCGTCATCGACCAGTTGATCCGCCCGACAGGACTCCTCGATCCGGAGATTGAAGTACGTCCGACGGAGAACCAAGTGGACGATCTGATGGACGAGATCAAGTTCCGCATCCATCGCAACGAACGCTGCCTCGTGACGACGTTGACCAAACGCATGGCGGAGGAGTTAGACGAGTACCTGCGTAAATATCGCATCAAGTCCGCGTATATCCACAGCGATATTGACACCATCGAACGCGTGAAGATCATGGAGGATCTGCGCAAAGGTGAATACGATGTGTTGGTGGGTGTGAACCTGTTACGCGAGGGTTTGGACTTGCCGGAAGTAAGTCTTGTGGCTATTCTCGACGCGGATAAATCGGGCTTTTTGCGCGACCAGCGCAGTCTCACACAGACGGTCGGTCGTGCGGCAAGGCATGTACATGGTAAGGCAGTGCTCTACGGCGATAAGATCACACCGGCGATGCAGGCAACGATCAATGAGACGAACCGACGCCGTGCGATACAGATGAAGTACAACGAGGAGCACGGTATTACGCCGACGCCGATCAAGAAAGAGATCAACACCTCTGCGCTCGCAGGTCTATACAAAGATCCGGAGGAGGAGAAACGCAAACTAACCGAATCCATCAAAGCCGGTTGGAAGAACGCCGAATGGCAGAAGATGGATGCGAAGAAGTTGGAGAAAGCCATCGAAGAGAAGCGCAAAGCTATGCTCGCCGCAGCAAAAGCGACGGACTTTGAGACCGCCGCTTTCCTGCGAGACGAAATGCTCGAGATGCAAAACCGTCTCCAAGCCATCCAAGGCTGAATGATTAGTATTCCGCGAGAATAGTAGCCGAATAAGGCTCTACAACCACTTGCGTGCCTTGAATCTGACCTAAACCGGAGATATCTACTTGGGCATCGTGCGCCAGAACGGTGTATGTGCCTTCGGGTACTTCGGCTTTCGCCTGTTTAGCGCTACCATTGAGAAGGACGGTCAGCGATTTGGCAGAATCAAACTCCTCAAGGTTGTTGATGCGGTAGATGATGAGCGATTCGTTCTCCGTATCCAAGAATTCCACATGTTCTTTTACCAATTCCGACGAGCCGAGACGGAAACCTTTGTGTGCGCGGCGGATAGCTATCATCTGCCGGTAGTACTCCACCAAATCGGCATATTTCTCCTTATTCTCCCACGGAATCGTGTTGATGGAATCAGGACTTTGGTAACTGTTGTCAATACCTTTTTTCGTACGGTATAGTTCTTCGCCGCCATAGAGGAAGGTCATTCCTTGCGACACCAAAACCGCCGTTTGCGCGAGCTTGTTCATGCGAATTTTGGTCTCTTCGGTTTCGCCTATAGCCGACACATCGATACGGTCACGCAAGCAGTAGTTGTCATGGCAGGTGATATACGACACATGCTGCATCGGTTCTCCACTCCACTCCGGGCACGCGATCAGACCGCGCATAACATCCTTGGCAGACGACGGATTACCGGACGCGAATCCGCGTTCATGGTCAAAGGGCGAGCCGATAAGTGCATTGCGGATATCGTCACTAAACGCGCCCACACGCGGCATCTTATAGGTCCATTGTTTCATAGCGAGCGAGTCATACGGATAAGCCGGAGACATAGCAGCCCATCCTTCGCCATAAGTAAGAATCGTCGGGTCAATCTTGTCCAACGCCGCACGGATCTGACGCATGGTCTCTTGGTCATGGATGCCCATGAGGTCAAACCGGAAACCGTCAATATGGTACTCGCGCGCCCAGTAACAAACGGACTCCACCATGAAGCGGCGGTACATCTCATGGTCGGACGCGGTCTCGTTGCCACAACCCGAACCATTCGCGTATGTGCCATCGGCATTCAGGCGGTAGAAATACTTAGGAACGACGCGTCCCAAGGCGCATCCCATGACGTCGTAGGTGTGGTTATAGACCACATCCATGATTACGCGGATTCCCGCTTTATGGAGCGCCTGAATCATCTGTTTGGTCTCGCGAATACGGCATGCCGGATCAAACGGATTAGTCGAATAACCGCCGTCTGGCGCATTATAGTTCACAGGATCATAGCCCCAATTGTATTTATTCTGATCCAGAGCTGTCTCGTCAATGGAGCCATAGTCGAAGAACGGCAGGATCTGAAGGTGCGTGATACCCAATTCCTGAAGATGTTTAATAGCGGGTTCTTCGGTCATGCCGATAAACTTACCCTTGTGCTCAACGCCCGAATTAGACGACATGGTGTAGTCGCGCAGATGGGTCTCATAGACCACTATATCGGTCATATCCGGCATAGCAGGACGTACATCTTCTTTCCAGCCTTCGGGGTTCGTCTTGGCGAAATCGATAATGGCGGCTTTTTGTCCGTTGACGGAGACAGCCTTCGCGAAGATGCCCGGGCTCTCCAATCCCCATTCGCCGTTCTGGAACGAGCGCACGGTATAGAACTGACCAGCCAGATCACCCTTTACGGTAGCTGTCCAGAAATCGCCTTCGCTCTTGGTCAAAGGAACAACCTTTGTACTTTGTACATCATCACTTTGTACATAAATACACACTTCCATCTGTTCCGCGGCATTGGACCAGAACGTGAATTGCGTTTTCGAGGGAGTGTAAAGACACTCATTCTCTAATTGCGGATTGTGAAGAGATGAACGCTGACAGCTCAATAATGCTACTGAAAGCATAAGCAATAAAATGTTTTTCATAGGATTATAGTATTGATGAATGTTCCAACCTGATAAACGATAAAGGATACCAACCAAGCCAAAGCCAAGCTGTGGAAAACAGTGAACCAAGCCCAGCCTCTTCCTGCCTCCCGGCGCAAAGTAGCGATCGTAGCTACGCATGGGAAATAGAGCAGAACAAAGAGCATGAACGAGAAAGCGGTAAGCGGAGTGAATCCCGCTGCGCTGATATCTCCACCATATAAAATCGCCAAGGTTGACACGATTGCCTCTTTCGCCGGCAGACCCGTCAGGAGACAAACGGACATCTTCCAGTCCATGCCCAGCGGAGCCAGCGCAGGCGAAACGAACTGACCGATGGAGGCTAAGTACGAGTGCTCCAAGTCAGATAGATCCTGCGAGGGGAAATACTCAAGCGCCCAAATGATGATAGACGCCCATAGAATGACCGTACAGATCTTCTGCAGGTAATCCGCCACACGCTCCCATATATGCGCCGCTGTATTACGCGCTTTAGGCAGACGGAACTCCGGCAATTCGTTGACCGTATCGTCTGCGTCCTGCCTGAACCAACGCGTACGTTTCATGATCACCGCAAAAAGCACGGAGAGGCAAATTCCAATCGCATAGAGCGAAATCATCACCAGTGCTTTATAGTGCTCAAAGAACGTATCTACAAACAGCATATAAACCGGCAGCCTTGCCGAACAGGACATGAAGGGAACCATCAGCATCGTCAGCACACGGTCCTTTGGGTTCTGTATCTCCCGTGCCGCCATGATAGCCGGTACATTGCAACCGAACCCCATCAGCATTGGGATGAAACTACGTCCGTGAAGCCCCACACGGTGCATGATCGTATCCATGATAAACGCCTCACGCGCCATATATCCGGAATCCTCCATCAAAGAGATAAAAAAGAACAAGATGATGATATTCGGCAGAAACGCCAAAACCGCTCCTACTCCCGCCAACACGCCATCAATGAGCAAACTGGACCACCAACTGGGTGCTACTAATCCGCTAAACCATTCACCCAATAAGCCCACCCCTCTCTCAATCCAATCTTGCGGATAAGCGCCGAGCGTGAACGTACACCAGAAAACGAAATAGAGAATCGCCATCATGATGGGGAAACCGAGCCAAGGGTTCGTCAGCACTTTATCGATACGCTCCAATCGGGTCTGATGCGCATCGTTCTTCGCGTGCGTGAGCGTCTCCGTTAAGATACCATGTACATACGCGCGATAAGTGTCTTCGTCCTCCTGGTCACGCAAGTGATAAATAGGGTGAGCTTGAGAGCCTGTTCGGGCAACTGCCTCCAGCAAGATTGCTATACAATTCTCCAACCCATAACTCTTACTTACCGACACGCGACAAGTAGGCACACCAATCAGTTGCTCCAGTTTGGGAATATCAAGGGAGTGATTGGTTTGGAGCAATAGATCATACCGAGCGATAGCCAGTACTATTTTCTCCTGCTCGTCAATAATATGAGGCGTGAGCATCAGGGACTCCTCCAGACGTGTCGAGTCCACTACTTGTAACACCACATCATACTGATGATCATGCAACTCGTCGGGGTGATGCACCTCTACGAATTTCAACCTCTCATCGCCTTTATCAGCCAGCGACTGGAGTGCCTGAGTTAATGCACTCTTACCGCTCTGAGCGAGACCTATAACCGCTATTTTTTTCATTCCTTCCATGCTTCAATTTTTGCACCTGCAAAATTACTGCTTTTTGAGGAAATACACAATCCCTAATTATAGGGATTTTAAGGTTTGACACAGCCAACGATAGCAGCGCTCGGTACTCGGGATGGACAGTCTCTCTTGCGGTGAATGCACGCCGTACATCTGCGGACCGATAGAGACCATATCCAGATACGGATACTTCTCCAAGAAGAGTCCGCACTCCAAGCCCGCATGAATCGCCAGCACTTTGGGTTCTGCCTTATAGAGATCGATATACGCTTTTTTTATTGTCTCCAAGAGCGGCGAATGGGGGTTAGGTGCCCATCCCGGATACCCGTCGCCATGCGTTACTTCATCACAAGCCATCGCAAGCGCTTGCTCCACCGCCCATTTCAGATGATGTTTGCTAACCTCCTTGGAAGAACGCTGGGAGGTATTGATTTCTATATATCCCTCTTTCATCTTTATGGAGGCGAGATTGGTGGAGGTTTCTACGAGTCCGGGCATGTCTTGCGACATAGCGATCATGCCATGCGGACATTCGCAGAGCGCCATGATGAGCTTATAAGCTTTTTCGGACGGGATAACAGAATCCGGCATGTCAGTGGTCTCCAAGTCCAAACGCATATCTTTCTCCACCTCTCCGAAGACATTCTCCATCTGCGCTACGTAGTGATTCCACTCCACGCGGATCTGCTCCTTATAGGACATCGGAATAATGATTGTAGCTTGCGCTTCACGGGCAATCGCGTTGCGGAGGTTACCCCCGTTAATCGCAGCCAACAGGATTTCCGTTTGCGGCCAGATACGCGCCAAGAACCATACAATCAACTGGTTGGCATTTGCACGACCCTTATTGATATCATCGCCGGAGTGCCCACCGAGTAATCCGCTGACGGAGAGACGGATGGCTATTTGCGATGAGTGATGTGTGATGTGTGATGTGTCAACCGGTTCGTAGTGCATTTTTGCGAGGGTATCGATACCACCGGCACAACCGATGAAGATCTGACCATCGTCCTCTGAATCGAGGTTGATGAGACGTTTGCCTTTCAGCATACCGTCTTGCAGTTTCTCGGCTCCCGTCAGACCCGTCTCTTCATCCACGGTAAAGAGACATTCGATAGCAGGGTGCGCCAAGTCTTTATCCGTGATTGCCGCCAGCGCCATCGCAATACCGATTCCGTTGTCCGCTCCGAGCGTTGTGCCCTTCGCTTTGAGCCATTCGCCGTCCACGTAGGTCTCAATCGGGTCGGTCAGAAAATCATGCGTTACATTACCGTCTTTCTCAGCTACCATATCCATATGCGCCTGAAGGATGATTCCTTCATGGTCCTCATACCCCGGAGTAGCGGGTACACGCATGATCACATTCATCGCTTCATCAGCCACACATTCGATACCATGTGCCGCTGCAAAAGACTGTAACCACTGACTGATTTTCTCTTCATGTTTAGAAGGACGAGGTACTTTGCAAATCTCTGCAAAGATATCAAAAACTGCTTTCGGTTCCATCATAATTTCAAAATTTTGTGCAAAGATACAAAAAATAATTGAAAATTGAAAATTGAAAATTGAAAATTTGCGTATTTAATATTTTTTTTGTAATTTTGCGCCATAAAAACTATATCTACCATGCAAAAAAGTATCTTTTTACTCTTCATGGCAGCCCTCATGGGCGCATGTATGCGTCAACCGGTCCATGTTACCGGCTGTACTACCGAAGCTATTCCCGTTGATACATCTTCAGACTGCTTGCAGGATACCGTTTATCTGGCTCAATTAGCTCCGGTCAAAGCGGATTTGGAGCGCGAGATGAACGTGCAGATTGGGTATGCAGCGCAAGATATGTGGGTGGGAGAACCCGAATGTCCAATGCTCAACTGGGCAAGCGATGCGTTGTGGGAAGCCGCCAAACGCGCTTATCCCGGTCATGTGGATATAGCGATTGTTAACATGGGCGGAATGCGTTGCAGCTGGCAAGCCGGACCGATTACCCGCGGTTGTGTCTTTGAACTCATGCCGTTCGACAACCGTCTCGTGGTCCTCACCCTTCAGGGCAAAGAAATTATTGAGTTATGCGAATCGTTTGCGCGTTATGGAGGACAAGGCGTAGCCGGTATGCGCGTAAAAACAGTAGATGGTCAGCTGGCTGATGTGACGATAGGCGGCAAAGACGTTCATCCTACAGCCCTTTACACCGTAGCCACGAGCGACTACCTCTCCGGAGGAGCCGACCATATGGAAGCGCTGACGAAATATGTGGATTATTGGAAAAGCGATTTGCTGATCCGCGATTTGTACTTAGAAGCGGTTCGTGAGCAGGACACCATCCGTGCTGCTGTGGACGGACGTATGACCATGTATCCATAACGGTACATTATGCTCCACATGCCCAATGGGGGCATTGAAAATCAAGGGGTAGTCGTAATCCACGACTGCCTCTTTTATTGTCTCATAGACCGAGCCACCCATTCCGGGATCATCCTCACAATCGCTGAACTGACCGACAATCAGACCACTCAGGTGCTCCAAAACCCCACTCATGCGCAGGTTATTCATCATCCGGTCTATATGGTAATGCCGCTCTGCGATGTCTTCAATCAAAAGGATGGGGGAAGCCACTCCACAGCCCTCGCTCAAAGGGAGGGAGTAAGGTGTTCCTTGCAAGCCGTAGAGCACGGAGAGGTTTCCGCCGATGAGCAGTCCTTCCGCTTGCCCATCCCGATTGAGCGGATGACGCTCCCAACGATACGTTAAGTCCTCACCGGCGAGGGCCTTGCGTAGCGCAAGGATGGGTTCGCTATCCTCCGGCAGAGTAGCTATATGCTTACACATGATACCATGAACAGAGGGCTGATGGCAGATCGCGGAAAGTTGATGCAAGGCGGTGATGTCACTAAACCCGATGATCGGTTTCGTGATCCGAGGTACACGGTCAATGATTCGTTGTAATCCGTATCCACCTCGCGCACAAAGAATGAAATCCACCTCCGGATCGGTCAACGCCGCGATAATATCCGCCAAACGGTCATCATCTTTTCCCGCGAACCTTCCCCATTTATCGCGCGCGTGCGCGCCCTCGCTCACTATATATCCCCACGCGCGCAGGCGAGTAGCAGCACCATCGATGAAGGAAGGGTCTATAGCTCCCGAAGGCGATATGATACGAATATGTTTCATTTAAAAAGATGTTAGGAATAGACTTTATACTCGATCCAGTTGACGAGGCGTTTTGGCAGAAGACGTTCCAAGAAACATAAGACCCGGTAACCGAAACCTCCTACATACTGCGGACGTGGACTGCGGCAAGTAGCTATATGATAGAAAAGCTTTGCCATCTGCACGGGCTGCATACCTGCTCTTTCATCGCGTTCCATCGCCGAGACAGCTTTCTTCGCGGCAGTGTAGATCTGTTCGCCGGCAGCGGACTTATGTCTGGCGTCCGTAAAACTGGTACTCACATCACCGGGCATCATCACCGAAACAGATATTCCAAACGGGCGTAATTCGTTTGCCAAGGAAAGTGCAAGGGCATTGATGGCAGCCTTCGAAGCGGAGTAGAATGCCTGAAAGGGCACTGCCAAGATTGCTGCTACCGAAGAGGTGTAGATGATCCGTCCGGAACGCTGCTTGCGGAGTTGCGGCAAGACAGCTTGGGTGAAACGGACGGCTCCTAAGAAGTTGACATCCATCTGATGCTCCACTTCCTGAATCTCCGTAAACTCGACAGCTCCCGAGATACCGAAACCGGCGTTGGAAATGACTACGTCGATATGATCGGTCTTCGTAAGTACTTCTTCCATCGCTTTCCTGCAACTCTCCTCGGAGCAGACATCGCAGGTTACATGAATAACCTCCTTGGTACTTTCCGCTCCGTGTCGGCTGAGTTCAAAAACACGCCAGCCACGCTCTGCAAAGAGCATGGCTGTTGCTTTTCCTATACCGGAACTACCACCGGTGATTACAAGCGTTTTCATAATCACATCTGCGGGGCACCCTCTCGAAGTACACGTGCGATGATCTCCACCGCCTCGTCAATGATCGGCTCAGTATGTGTAGCCATGAGCGTTGTGCGGAGGAGACATTCTCCTTCAACGCAGGCAGGTGCGATAACGGGGTTGACATAAACGCCTTCATCGAACATCTTCTTTCCGTAGAAGAGTGTATCGAGCGTTTTATAGGTGAAGATGGGCACAATCGGAGTCGGTGCCTCGATGATCTTCACTCCGTTCGCCAAGAGCGATTTCTGGAAATACTTCGCGATATTCATGAGACGAGTCGGTCTTTCGGGATCCAGAATCAACTGATGCAAAGCCTCCAAAGCGGTAGCTGCCGAGCAGGGTGTGATCGAAGCGGAGAAGATGAACGGTCGGCTCACATGGCGTAACCAATCGGCTACGCGGTGCGAGGTGAGCATACATCCTCCGATGGAGGCTAAGGACTTGGAGAAGGTCAACATCGTGATATCCACTTTGTCGGTCAGACCGAAATGTGCAGCCGTTCCGCGTCCACCGGGTCCGAGTACACCAAAACCATGGGCATCATCGACCATCACGCGTGCACCGTATTTCTCAGCGAGCGCACAGATCTCCGGCAGTTTGCAGATGTCTCCGCGCATAGAGAAGACACCGTCGGTGATGATTAACTTACCTGCATTCTCAGGGATGGATTTGAGTTGGCGCTCGAGGTCCAACATATCCGAGTGACGATAGCGGAGTACCTTCGCATAACTAAGACGGCAAGCGTCATAGATAGATGCGTGGTTCTCGCGATCGTTGAGGATATAATCGTCCTTACCGCAGATAGCGGAGATGATAGCGAGGTTGGTTTGGAATCCCGTAGAGCAAGTCATACACTCCTCGTACCCCGTAAAGTCCGCTATCTCTTTCTCGAGTTGTAGATGCAGGTCGAGCGTACCGTTCAAGAACCGGCTACCGCTGACACCCGAACCGTATTTATCGAGTGCCTCATGTCCGGCTTTGATAACCGCCTCGTTCTCGGTGAATCCGAGGTAGTTATTCGAGCCCAACATGATCACACGGTGGTTCTCCATCTGCACCACAGGTGCCTGACGGCTCTCCAACTCGTGGAAATAAGGATAGATACCTAATTTGCGAACCTGTTTGAGGGTCTCAAAATGGTCGCATTTTTCGAATAGATCCATAAGGAATAATTTACGATTTAACGATTTACGATTTAACGATTTATTGACGAGTTTATTGATTTACGATTTTTAAGCTGTAGACAATCGTCCATTTCTTTCAATCGTCAATCAATCGTACCTCGTCAATCGTCTAATCGTCAATTAAAGAACATTAAGTTCCTTTAAAATCGCTGTGGTTTTACGAACGGCAGCTTCGGACTCGTGCAGTTTAGCGCGCTCCTCTTCGCTGATGTTCAGTTCAAGGATTTTCTCAATACCGTTCTTGCCGATGATACAAGGCACACCGATGGTGATATCCTTCATGCCGTACTCTCCTTCGAGGGCAGCAGAGCAAGGGATCATCTTCTTTTGGTCCTTGATAATAGCTTCTGCTACCGAAGCAGCAGCAGCTCCCGGAGCCATCCAAGCGGAAGTACCGAGCAGTCCTGTGAGTGTAGCACCGCCAACCATCGTCGATTTAACGACGTTCTCCAACTCCTCTGCGCTGAGGAACTCCGAAACGTTGATACCTTTATAGGTAGTATAGCTCGTCAGAGGAATCATGGTTGTGTCGCCGTGACCACCGATTACGAAACCATCCACATCGTTGGCGTTGCACTTCAGAGCCTGGCTCAAGAAATATTTGAGACGAGCGCTGTCCAATGCACCACCCATACCGATGACGCGGTTACGCGGCAGACCAAGAGCGTGGAGCGTCAGATAAGCCATGGTATCCATCGGGTTGGAAACAACAACGAGGATAGCGTTCGGGCTATATTTGAGAACCTGGTCGCAAACAGATTTCACGATACCGGCGTTCACCCCAATCAACTCCTCACGGGTCATACCGGGTTTACGGGGCAGACCGGAAGTGATGATCACAACATCCGATCCGCTGGTCTTCGAATAATCATTTGTTACACCGGTAACAACCGTGTCAAAACCCATCAACTGAGCGGTTTGCATGATATCCATCGCCTTGCCTTCTGCAAAACCCTCCTTGATATCAATCAGACATACTTCGTTGGCTACCTCATTTACCGCCAACACATTTGCGCAAGTAGCACCTACGTTTCCTGCGCCAACAACAGTTACTTTAGACATAATTTATATATATTTAAAACGATTTAACAAATTAGCCATTTAAAGTTTTACGCCCATTAAACTCAAAATAGCGTGCAAAGATACAACAATTTTTGTAGATATACAAATAATTAAGAATAAAAGTGCAAATTTTTTCTGTTTTTTGAAAAAAGTTGACTTTTTTGAGGGTAAAAAGCATCAGTCCGCCGACTTTTCTAAGCCGCTTCTTGGCTTTTGGTAGCACTGAGGTCATAAGAAGCTTCCATTGAGCATCTATTGAGCATCCATTGCGAACAGAGGAGAGTATTATGGGTAAAATGCCAAATAAATCAAGCAAAAATGAAGAAAAAATACATTTTTAGGCGAAAAAATTTGGTCATGTCAGAAAATTGTTGTAATTTTGCGGGCTTTTTATCGCGGAAGAGCGATGGAAAGGAATTTTCGAGACATCGAGATTTCGAAATTTCGAGATTTCGAGATCGAAAAAAGCAAACTATTATTAACTAAATTAAATTAACAATTTACTACAATGGTAAATCATTATGAAACTGCCTTCGTCCTGACACCCGTTTTGTCTGAGCCGCAGACAAAGGAGGCAGTAGAGAGATTCGAGAATCTTCTCACGCAGAATGGCGGTACCATCCTGAATCGTGAGGAGTGGGGTTTGAAGCAACTTGCTTACCCTATCCAAGGTAAAAATTCGGGCTTCTATTTCATTCTTCAGTTTGATGCAGAGCCCGCTGTAATCGCTACCCTCGAGACCGAGTTCCGTCGTGATGAGCGCGTTATTCGCTTCCTGACAACCCGTCTTGACAAGTACGCTTTCGAATATGCAGAGAAGCGTCGTGGCAAAGGTAAAAAACAAAATGAAGAGGAGGCTTAATCATGGCACAGAATGACGAAATCCGCTATCTGACTCCGCAAGGTTCGGATCAGAAGAAGAAAAAGTACTGCCGTTTCAAGAAGAGCGGTATCAAGTACATCGATTACAAAGATCCTGAGTTCCTCAAGAAGTTCCTCAACGAGCAAGGAAAGATTCTTCCTCGCCGTATCACCGGTACTTCGCTCAAGTATCAGCGTAAAGTTGCCCAGGCCGTTAAGAAAGCACGCCACTTGGCTCTGCTGCCTTACGTAACCGACATGATGAAATAATCGTTCGAGTGAAACGAGAAAAGAAGTAATTCTTAACCATTAATTGAAAGGAAAAATTATGGAAGTAATTCTGATTCAAGACCTTGCAAACCTCGGTTTCAAGAACGACATCGTAAAAGTACGTGACGGCTACGGACGTAACTACCTGCTGCCGCAGAAGATTGCTATCATCGCCAACGAGTCCAACCGCAAACAGTTGGCAGAGAACCTCAAACAACAGGCTCACAAAGCTGCGAAAATCCTGGCTGACGCTCAGGCTCTCGAGGCTAAACTCGCTGAGACCGTAATCGAGGTTAAAGTAAAAGCAAATGAGGACGGTAAGATCTTCGGTACCGTTACCACCCAGAACATCTCTGACGCTCTCAAAGCACAGGAGATCCTGATCGACAAGAAAGTGATCACCATCGCTGAGCCGAT
>ONMV01000028.1 GCA_900319005.1 uncultured Bacteroidales bacterium | reverse complement strand
TGTGATTGAGGTTGCCAAGAAATACAACGTGGATGTGCGCATCGGTATATATGGAACGATGGCTTTCTTCGATACAACAAGCGAATTACTTGCCGCCACAAATTTTATTGAAAACATTCCGGCGAACATTCATGACACACAGGAAAATTATGACTTTGTAGCCCTCTATGATCAATGGAGGGAAGGAAATCTGAAATTGCGATGCCAGAGTTTAATGAGTTGTCTTGTTATTCACAGCAACGGAGATGTGCCGCTTTGCCAAAATCTTGACGTCATATTAGGAAATATCCATCAGCAGTCATTTGATGATATATTCAATGGAGCAGCATCTTGTAAAACTCAATGCCGGTATTCACAGAACTGCAACAAATGCTGGATCAATTTCCACCGCAAATACGACATCATTCTGATGCGTAATTTTGAGAGATTGTTCCCTAAACGGCTCATCGAAAAATTTTATGGTCCGTATCAATGGACTGAAAATCCCAATATTACTTATCGGCAATATATAAAACATATCCAACGATGATAAACCAACTGATTGAACGGTATAAACGCTTCCGCACGGAGCAATACCTTGCGCTGATATATCAATACCAATATGCATTTGTAGGAATGGGGCAACATTCGCTCTCTAACCTGTATCCGGTTATCCGGTATTTGCAAATACCCATAAAATATATTTGTGTAACTTCTGAAAGAAAAGCACAACTGATTGAGAAAAAGTTTCCTTGGATAAAAGGCACTACTTCTTTGGATGAGATTTTGAACGACGATACTATCAAAGGCGTATTTGTCTCCACTTCACCGGCAGCGCAGTTTTCGACAGCCTCACGAGTATTACAAAGCGGAAAATCCCTCTTTGTAGAAAAGCCGCCTTGCCTGTCATTGGAGCAACTTCACAAGCTTATAGAGTTACGCCGTTTGTATCATTCTCAGGTTGTTGCTGTGGGTATGCAGAAACGCTATGCTCCGGCTATCAGGATAGTGCAAAAAAGGCTAAAAAAAGAGCATCTTATCAGTTACGACATGCATTATTTGACCGGGGCTTATCCGGAAGGTAATGCGTTACTTGATTTGTACATCCATCCGCTTGATCTGGCTTGTTATCTGTTCGGGGAAGCAGAGATCATTGCATGTCAAAAGGTTGCGCCATCTTCTTTTCTTCTTATGCTGAAGCATCCGCATGTTATTGGCACGATTGAACTGTCAACCGCCTACTCATGGATATCCGCAAAAGAATCATTAAAAGTGTGTACAAATTCCGGTGTATATTATTTAGAGCAAATGGAAGAACTAACGTACGAGTCCAATAGTACTTTTTGCGGATTTCCTGTAGAGAAAATTCTCCGGGAATATCCTTCTATTGAGATTTTATATAGGCGTAATAACTTTACTCCTGTACTTGCAAATAATCAAGTTTATACGCACGGTTATTTTGATGAGATATTGAGTTTCGCTAATGCTGTAGAGGGACAACAAAAGAACAACATATCTGATCTTATTTCAATGACAGACACATTCGAACTTTTAGAAGAATTAAGTTCTGTTTCGTAGATTTTGATATACAGAAGAAAAAAATTCATCGTAATTTATGATAAAATAACTAATAAACTTGTATAATTCAAAAAAATGTAGTAACTTTGCAGCCGCTTTCGCGAAGGAAAGCGACGTCGGTTCTCCAAGACGTTAAACAGGAGGACATATTGAATAGCACTTAGTGCAAACAGGCATATTGCTTTATAAAACAAAAGTCGACAACTTTTCATCTACAAAGAAGAATATGTCCCTGTTACTCGTGTCATGGCACGGGTTGCGGGGCATTTTTGTAGGAGCTTGTCGACGCTTTGTTTTATAGTGCCCCGCATTCCCGTGCTTTTTATGTCCTCCAGAATTTCTGAATCATTCCATGAAACAAATTGTTATTAATCATTTCCATATTCATGGGAATTATATTGCCGGAGACGGTATTGATATTCACGACAATCCATCTTCCACGTTTTGTCAAGGGCAACATTTCCCGATTAAGACAACAGACATCGCCACGGTAGAAGATGTCACACCCATTGAAAAGCACGTTCCGTGTCCTTTCCTTGTACCGGATAAATTGACGGATCTTGGGTTATACTCGTTAGAGCAGTTTGAAATAATGTACCGCGAAGCAGCCGAAAGCGATGCAAAGACATTAGCAACTTTCCTAAAGAAATATCGCCAAATGGGTGTGCTTGATTTCCACGGCTATAGCAAAAAACAAATCTTCAAGTGCATACGTGCACATTTCCCTACCATGCGCAAATATGGATATGATAATTTTGTGGCATATTTTTAGGCGACGTGCATTTGGTTTCATTTAGTTGATATTCAGTTTCTATTTGGTTAATCAGTATTATAAACCTTTCTATTTGGTTTTCATTTGGTTTTTGACTTCTCATTCGTGAGGAGTCATTTTTATATAGTACCTTTGCAGCGAAATTTCAACAGCTAACGGCTGGCGCCAGCCATTTTAGTAACCATTAAAACAGTATTAAAATGGCAACACAAAACAAATTCCCGGAATGGGGACGGACAGAGGACGGTACGGAAGTGCGGCTGTGTCCGTTAGAGAAAACAGACGGAAAACCTCTCTATTGCAGTCGAGACGGTGCGTTCTACTCGCGTCGGTTGATACACGGAGAGTGGCGTTTCCGACGGATCATCGTGAACCAACGTCCACCACGAGACACACGGCTGTGTCACACGCGGTATCCTTCTGTGCGGCAGTATGGAAACGTCATGTGTCACACGGTCATGGCACTGACTTGGATTGGTCCGAGACCTGCCGGTTGCGAGTGCGACCACATCAATGGTAACATCTATGATTGGCGGGCAGAAAACCTGCAATGGGTGACACCGGAAGAGAACCGCAAGCGCGCAGTGATACTGCGGGCAAGGCGTATGGTGGCACGGCAGGACAATGATCCAAGCAAAGACCCGAAGAATATGTCTTCTGAAGAATTACTCCAATTGTTTAACATGTACAACGTAGCCGGTGACGTTTACGCCGGAGAATAATATGAACACAACGAATTTGAAAGAGTTGCGTGAGTTGCGCAATCAAGAGAAAGCTATTAAAGCACGTATTGACGAAATCAGCGGTAAGGCTACGGAAGAAGCCGTTGCCATTCTCGCCGAAAAAGGTTTGGAGAAAGGCGAGTTTGAGGTGGAAGGCGTTGGTAAGTTCCAACTCCAGCGCACCGAGATTTTCGACTTTGCCGATTACCACAAGTACCAACAGGAACAAGCGGTAAAATGGCGCGAGAATGCCAAGGAGAAAGTCAAAGAGCAGAACTTAGTCAAGGCGCGTACCGCTGTGATGGCCGGGTATGTGAAGACGTTCGTGGAACTTTATCCCGACAAGGAGCCGGACGAGGTAAAGTTGACGGTCAAGGTCGTTGAGTAAAAGACAAAAGAAAAAGAAGCAAAAAGAAAAAAGAAAATTCGTAATAGGGAGACTATCTGCATAGTTATACTCCCTCTGTAGTCTCCCTCTACTACTTTTTGAAAAATTATTTATGGAAGCCTTAGACGACATACTAAAGAAGCGCAGAAGTTGGGCGGTTATGCTTGGTTTGCTAAAACCGTACATAGCACCGCAAAACGAACGGATGATACGACCTGCCGAGGAGCAATGGAACGCAATTCCACTCCAACGGCAACGGCAGATTTGGGTCACGCTTTGGGAGCAGAAACTGCGCGGTGTGGCTATCAAAGATCATCCGTACTACGCCATCAAAGACTGCGTGCCGATGCCCTTTAATTGGAACGGCACCGAGCACATAAAAAGTATGATGGCAAATTTCAAGATGGTTAGTGCGAAGTACTACAACCGTTACGGCATATATACCGTTCAAGCCGCTGAGGCATTCCAATTGACGAATGTTAAACCTCTTAATTTCAAGAAAGATGAAAAAGAATTTAGAAAGCAATGAAGCGTTTTTGGAACGCATGATAAAGGAGTTTGACACGTGGCAGGACGGGAAGAAGAAAGAGCGTGTCGCGTTGGTGGTCATTCAAGACGAGACCGGAAAGACTTCGGTTGAGTGCTTCGGCGACAATCGCGGGAAAAGTCCGCTGCTGCGGTTCATCGGCAGGATGGTCGGTATCGTAGCGAACCGAGACGGGCTGTACGAAGCGGTGCTGATGGTTGCGAAATTCGCTTGTAAAATGCGTAACAGAAAGGCAAAGCATGAAGCGAGAAAATAAGATTCCGTTAGCGCACATCAAAGACGGGATTGAGCAGTATAAGAATACGACATATACGTCCAAGGAATGGGAGACGTTGTTGTATGGTTGGCGGCAGAAGAAGCATTACCGCAAACGGGAGACTAACAAAGGGTGGCTCAAGACAGAGGACGCAACAAGTCTGATTCAGTACGCACTCAATGACCGAGTGAAGATCACATTCGCGCATTTTGCGACGTTCATCGTATAAACGACCACTTTTGGTCATCGGCGGAGACGAAAATTTGCACGTCTCCGCTTTTTGTTATATCTTTGTCGTCGGATTTCAGGAGAAACGGATTTTAGTTACTCGCTATCGTCCCGTATCTCTCTCGTAAGCCGCTCGTAAATTAACATTATTAACTTAAACACTTTTAACTATGAGTAAAATCAATTTGGAAGCGCCCTTCCAATCTTTCCGAGGCAAGATTTGTAAGCACTCGAAAATCATCTTTGCTCAACGTGGGCAAACGCAGTACACCAGCCAGATTTGCAATCCGCGCACGAAAGCGTACAGTGCAGAGGAACTGGCGCGTCAAGCGAAGTTCAAAACCGCGCTGACCAACGCAAGCACCGCATTGGCAGACGCAACGCAGAAGGCTGCGTACGAGACCGCTTTTGCCGGTCAGAGCAAGTACAAGAGCTTGCGCGGCTATGTCATCGCAATGGAGTATGCGAAGTTGGTGTAAACCCGATGTCTAACCATTAAACCAAAACTGAAACTATGGGAAAAGTTGTTTTTGAAGACCCCGTACATCACATTTCGGGGAAGATCAGCAAGAAGTATCGCACTTGCTACAACCACAAACGTATCAATGGGCTGAATTTCACCAGCGTACATGGTGAGCGAAGCACTCCGGCAAGTACTGAGGAGCTAAAAGTACGTGCTCGCTTCAAAGTGGTTCGTCAAGCGGCTCTTGAACGCTCGATGGATCTGATGCACCTCACGTACGATCAGATGGACTTCATCGAAGAGAAGAAGACCCGTCCGAACTTCAAGTACACGACCTACAAAGGTTGGTTGTTCGGCAAGGCATGGAAGTGCTACGATGAAAGCACGAACACGGTGACCATGCCGGAGCGACTGAAGACCATCGGATAAAGGAGGTGAGCTATGAAGAAGAATTATTTTGGATGCATTGGTTGGGTAGTTCTAATTGCGGTCATGGGCATTGCATTGTGCAGTTGCAATGTGACAAGAACAATCACCACAAGGAGCGAGTACTGGCAGAAAGCCGATACGAGCGTGGTCATTCAGACCAAGACCATCGAAACGTATGACGCATCGAAGAAGATGCTGTAGGTGCCGGATAGAATCTCGGCAAAAGAACGAAGGGAGGCGACCAATTAGTCGCCTCTCTTTGCTTGTTATTTTTTTAGAATAAAACGAAACTCTTTGTATCGGTCATATAAACCTAAACACAAACCCATGACACCTATTGCGACACCCAATTTACAAGCCCAACAGCCACAATAGAGAATTTTCATCATACATAAGTATGAAAAAGAGAATACTAAAACAAGTAACAACTTGAGTACCAAAATAACATATCTCATTTGCAATCCACTTTTTTACATTCGAAAATCAGTTCCTTGCAGACAAGACCATTGGGGCGTTTCACAATCTGTCCTTGCTTTTGGTTTTGAGGAATAACATAGCAAGCATTGCAAAGACGCAAATCATTTGTTTTCTGAAGATCGCTATTCCACGAATCTGTATCAACAAACAAAATGCCAGCATCCTTATGTTTTTCCAGATCCGCATCAATAGTTAATGTCCACGTAGAGTCATTAACTTGTTTCATCGGAATAAAGCGATTATCAATCTTCTTGGAAGTATTCCATATCCATGCGTACATACTTTTCCATGAAGAAGATGTAACAGTAATAGATACAGGAGAAGATTGAGCAAATAAACCCACTGTGTTTAGAGCAAAGATACTCAAGACAAATAAATACTTTTTCATATAAAATTAATTTAGCCACGTCATGTAATACAAATACTATGCCAAACGGAATATTATTCCGTACAAAAGACAAAAAAATACCGCGCTCATGGAAATCGCGCGCACAGGACACCGGCATTTAGCTCGTATCGGGCAGACCGCTGGCGTTTGTAGCCTCATAGGATGTGATACAAAGACAGGGGGCGATACGAGATAACACCTTCCTCACGTGGAGAGAGGACAGCGAAGGACTAATCTGCCTATGTCCGAGCCCACACACTACAAGCCGAAACAAGAAAAAAGCGGCGATACCATCGCCGAAAACAAACATAGAAAAGAAGAGAAACAAAAAACGATTTTTTCTTTCCCCAAAAAAATTTTCGCGGAATGAAATGGAGCGAGCTATCCTAGGCGGAGGCCGCTCCTTCCAATTCAATGGAAGGACGCTCCGGGGGTCGGCTTACCGCTTGCATCGCCGGACATGCTATACAAAGAAAGAACCCCCAAGACGAATCTCAGAGGTTCTCAAAGTGGCGGCTACCTGTTTGTTCTATGTGCCGTACAGATCCTCCGAATGGGTATTCGTCGGGTACGACACTCGGAGTGCCATCCGAGGCACTCCTTCACCGGCACAACGCGTGCAGACCTGCACTGCGTTGTGGGAGAGTAGGTAGCCGCCACTTTCAGAGCTCCAAGCATCAGCTTGGGGCTCTTTTCTTTGCCCTATGGGCACGATTATTTCCTGTGGTTCCGTGTTGTTCTCGCAAATTTACAATCCCTTCTGGTATGCTTTAGGAGAAAGCCCTGTATAGCGATGGAAGTATTTGCCGAAAGTAGATTGGTCGGAGAAATGGAGTGCATCGGCTACTTCTGCTACAGTGGCATCAGGCATGCTAAGCTGTGTTTTAGCTTTAAGAATTACATGTTCCTGAATCCATTTGCTTGCCGGTTTATGGGTGTATTGCGAAACTACATTGGCAACATATTTGGGTGAAAGGCACATTTTACGCGCATAAAATTCAATACCTCGTTCTTGGTGGCAGTGTTCATGTACAAGTTGCACGAACCTGTTGACCAATATTTCCTCCCGTGATTGCTTGTTATGTTGCTCCAAATGGTGAAAATAATAGCCTACACCATAATATAATGCGCGTGTAAGGTTAATAATAATCTCCAATCTGTAGGGGTTGGATTCTTGCTGCATAGCGCGCTTGACCATAGTGAAAAACATCTCTATTTGCTCATAGGCCTCTTCGTTAAGCGTAACAATTGGATAGTTAGTGATGTTTTGCCGGATATTGAACTTACTGGAGATGTTGAGTTGTGTTGTGAAATGGTCAGACATGAGAATGGTTTTTCCCTTGATTTGCTCTGAGTGGTCAATGAACTCGAGGATGTCATCCTTGAAAAAAATAACGAGTGACGGGGCCTGGACATGTACATCTATGAGGTTAATACGTCCGTGTATTGTTCCTTCTTCTACGATTACTGCGGTAGTAATGGGAGCCAAAAAATAAGGAGGGAAATCCGGCGTTAAGTCTAAATCATCCGTTATGATGATTTCATCGCCCAGTCTGTTTACCTGAATACGGCTGCTATCTGCAAGCCTGAAAATTTGCGCGAGATGAGAATATCTGTTCATGTACACATGCTATTTTGTCTGCAAAAATACTATTTTTTCTTCAATTATGCAAATTTTTCTACTATTATGACCATTTTTTGTGTTCTATTGCCCTTTTCTGTATTATGAAATTGTAGTACCTTTGCACTGAATTTTAACATATAGGTATTATGGACTTAAAAGACAAAACATTTGTAGTCACAGGAGGTGGCAGCGGATTAGGTCGCCAATTGACCATAGAGTTAGTAAAAGTGGGTGCTAAAGTAGCCGCAATCGACATTAATGAGGAGGGATTGGTCCAAACAGTCAAATTGGCAGGTGAACTAAGTAGTATGATTTATCCTATTGTATGTAATATTGCAGACAAGGAAGCTGTGAATGCTTTGCCGGAGCGCGTGTTACGCCGTAGTGGGCATATTAATGGCTTAATCAATAATGCCGGTATCATTCAACCGTTTGTGAATGTGGAGGAGATGGATGATGCTCTGATTAACCGTATTTTCAACATCAATTTCTTTGGGACCCTCTATATGGTGCGTGCGTTTCTGCCACATATGCGCAAAGAAAATGAGTCTTGTTTGGTTAATGTATCCTCATTAGGTGGTTTTGTACCGGTGAGTGGTCAAACGATATACGGCGCGAGTAAAGCTGCGGTGAAACAACTGACGGATGGTTTGCGCGCGGAGTTAGATGGTACGAGTGTTCATGTAATGAGTGTTATCCCGGGAGCAATGGCTACGCCGATTCGGGAGAACTCGGGCTTGAATGCTATACATGTAGAAGAGCAGAAAACGAATAAGGTACTTGATCCTATGGTTGCCGCGCACTTAATTGTAGAGTATATAGGTGCTGATAGTCGCTTGATGCATAATCTATTCCGTTTCATACCTTTGCGGGCTGCCAAATGGTTGAATGACAGTATTCGCCGCCAGCACGCGGCTATGGAAGCCAAAGAGCAAGAACTCCTTAGTCAGAGTAGGTAGCATCGCAGTGCCTTTTTCCCCTCCCTTGAGGGGAGGGTCAGGGTGGGGTTTGTTGTTTTTTTACCTTTGTATTGCACCGGTTCGGTACATGCTCCTTCTTCGGTGGCTCTCATCCATGCCTCAAAAACGCCGTTCTTCTCGGTCTCTTGGTGTTGAATCGTTATCATTGTTCTAATGGTTTTTTGAGATACGTGATATATGGCTCTTTTTGTTGGGGAGGCTTTTGTTTATGCGAGAAGATTTGCGCTTATGCCAATTGGCTCTGCACGACTTGCGCTACCATCTTGCCGTCCGCATTGGGCAGGGCTGCTTTGATGGCTTTGACAAAGAGTCCCATGTTCTTCTTTTCCGGCTCCCAATCGTTCGCTTCTTTGGCTTGGTTGAAAGCGCGAACGATATCTTCTTCCGAAGCGGCTTTGGGGAGGAAGGTCTCGAGGACGTTGATTTGTGCCTGCTCGGCGTCGGCTAACTCCTTACGACCGGCGGCGAGGTATTGTTCCACCGATTCCTGACGCTGTTTGACCATCTTTTTGATGATCTGGATCTCATCTGCTTCGGTCAGTTCTTTACCGGCATTCTCTTTGCTGGTTTGCCAATTGAGGAATGCACTCTTGATAGCGCGCAGTGTTTCCGTACGAACGGAATCATGGTTTTTCATCGCCTCCATGATCAAGGCATTTACTTCGTTTTTCATATTATTGCTTATTTGATGTTATCCATTATGGTGATTCGTCCTTGGGGCGAGGCGTAACGATCCGGCACAACACCTCCTTGGAGATAATCGGGGTGCAAAGGTACAAAAAAAATCGAATATATACAAATATTATTCATCTTTTTGCCTAAAATCTTGCATATTTGCAAAATTTGTAGTACCTTTGCAGCCGGAAAGGTTTTACTTAACTATTTTATAAATCTCAATAATATGGATAAACAACTTCTTCTCTCTGCTTTTGCAGAACGATTTGGACAAGGGGGAACGGTCTATGCTTCTCCCGGTCGTATCAACCTCATCGGTGAGCACACGGATTATAATGGCGGTTTCGTCTTCCCGGGTGCGGTGCAACAAGGTATCATGGCGGTCATCCGTCCGAACGGTACGGACACTGTTCGCGCCTATTCGATGGACCTGAAGGACTATGCCGAGTGGCCGGTGAATGACCCCAAGGGTCCCGAGGCTACCTGTTTCCGCTTCGTCTATGGTGTCGCCCGCGAACTGATCGAGCGCGGCGTGGATGTGAAAGGTTTTGATACCGTTTTTGCCGGCGATGTACCGCTGGGCGCAGGTATGTCTTCGTCTGCAGCGCTGGAGAGTTGTTTTGCATTTGGGTTGAACGATCTCTTCCATGGTTCGATCTCTAAATGGGACATGGTGCTTGCCGGTCAGGCAACGGAGCATAAGTATATCGGTTGTAACTGCGGTATCATGGACCAGTTCGCGTCGGTCTTCGGTCAGGCCGGTAAACTGATGCGCCTCGACTGCCGCAGTCGCGAGTTCGAGTATTTCCCGTTTGAACCCAAGGGTTATCGCCTGGTGCTCGTTAACTCCTGCGTGAAGCATGAGTTGGCCGGTTCGCCGTATAATGACCGTCGCCGTTCGTGCGAGAAAGTGGTAGCAGCTATTCAGGCACTCCATCCCGACCGAAAGATAGAGACACTGCGTGATTGCACATGGGAGGACTTGGAAGAATTAAAAATTAAAAATGAAGAATTAAAAATTACTGCCGAGGATATCAAACGGGCAACATTCGTGTTAGGCGAGAAAGACCGTGTGTTGGCAGTCTGCGATGCGCTGAACAAAGGTGACTACGAAGAAGTAGGTCGTCAGATGTACCGCACGCACGAGGGATTAAGTAAGGAGTACGAAGTGAGTTGCGAGGAACTGGATTTTCTCAACGATATCGCTAAGGAGTGCGGCGTGACCGGTTCGCGTATCATGGGCGGCGGTTTCGGCGGATGCACGATCAACCTCGTTAAGGACGAACTTTATGCCGCTTTCACCAAGCGTGCCGTAGAGGCCTTCGAAGCCAAATATGGTCATAAACCCATTATCATTGATGTAGTAATTGGCGACGGTAGCCGCAAAATAGAATAAGTATGAAAAAGTCCAATTCTTTGCAAATCATCACCATCATCGCGATGATGTTTCTCTACGCGATGATTGCCTTTGTGACCAACCTTGCGGCGCCGGTCGGTAAGATATGGGGTGCCTCGTTTGATGACCCTGCCCAAGCAGAACGCATGGGTATGCTCGGTAACCTGTTCAATTTCTTAGCCTACCTGATCATGGGTATTCCTGCCGGTAATTTCCTGGCTAAGTTCGGTTATAAGAAGACGGCCCTGACGGCTATCGCGCTGGGTTTCGTAGGTATCGGTATCCAGTGGTTCAGCGGTGTAGCCGGTAGTTTTGCGGTGTACCTGACAGGTGCGTTGGTATGCGGATTCTGCGTATGTATGTTGAATACGGTGACCAACCCGATGCTGAACCTGCTTGGTGGCGGTGGCAACCGAGGTAACCAGTTGAACATGATCGGCGGCACGCTGAACTCGTTGAGCGGTACGTTGACTCCGATGCTGGTGGGTGCTATCATCGGTCAGAGTCTGGCAGGTAAGACGATTGCGGACGTGAACATCATGCTGTATATGGCGATGGCTGTTTTTGCGCTGCTATTCGTGATCATCTTCGTCACTCCGTTAGCCGAACCGGCGGGAGCAGGTCAGCAAGTGACGTACGAACGCAGTCCGTGGTCCTTCCGTCATCTGACGCTGGGTGTGATTGCTATCTTCTTCTATGTCGGCGTGGAAGTGGGAGTACCGGCTACGCTGATCAGTTATCTGAATCCGCAGGTAGGTTTTGCGGCCGCAGGATTCGTAGCGGGCTTGTACTGGTTGCTGATGCTGGTAGGTCGTACGATCGGTTCGTTCGTCGGCGGCAAAGTGAGCAGTAAGACGATGGTGACCTGTGCGTCGGTAGTAGCTATCGCGCTGATGGTAGCCGCTATGCTGCTGGGAGACAAAGTGACGGTGAACATGCCTACGGGTTGGGATTTCGCAATGACGGCGATGCCTATTGCGGCGCTGCTGATCATCCTGGTAGGTCTGTGTACATCGGTGATGTGGGGATGTATCTTCAATCTGGCTACAGAAGGTCTTGGCAAGTACACGGCCAAGGCTAGCGGTATATTCATGATGATGGTAGTCGGCGGCGGTGTGGTTCCGCAAGTACAGAGTATCATCGCATCGCAGAATATATTGTTCAGTTATATCGTGCCGATCGTCAGCGTAGCGTATATCCTCTTCTATGCGCTCTGGGGAAGCAAGAATGTGAATAAGGATATCAAAGTGGACTAATATGTTCTATCAACTAAGGAACGCACGCCTGTGCGCGCAAGTGTCGGACTACGGAGCCAAGCTCACCCAACTCATCGTGCCTAACAAGGACGGCGAACGGAGAGATATCGTCTTGGGTTTCGCTACCGAAGAGGAATGGCGCACGAAAGAGACCTATTTCAATGCCATCATCGGTCGCTGCGCTAACCGCATCAAGGACGGTCGTTTTACGCTGGATGGCAAGCAGTACCAGTTGCCGGTCAATAACGGCACAAACTCGCTTCACGGCGGTGTGCATGGTTTTAACGAGAAGACATGGACCGTGCAGGAGCACGATGATCGGCATATTGTGCTCTATTATCGTGCCGCAGACGGTGAAGAAAACTATCCCGGTAATCTGGATGTATGGGTGACCTATACGCTGAGCGAAGAGGCGCTGACGATATCCTATAAGGCAAAGACCGACGCTCCTACGCTCGTCAATTTCACCAACCATGCGTACTTCAACCTCGAGGGCGAACAGTCGCCTTCGGTGCGCGAGCATGTGCTGCAGGTGTTCGCCGATGCCTATACGCCGTTTGACGACACCGCTTGTCCGACGGGCGAGATCCTGCCGGTAGAGGGCACTCCGATGGATTTCCGTCAACCCGTACGCGTAGGCGACCGCATCGATGATCCGTTCTTTGCACCGGGTCGCGGAATAGATAATAACTGGTTGCTGCCAAAGGCAGAAGACATGCGCAAAGCAGCAGTTGTGAGCGCAGCAGGACGGACGATGGAGGTCTATACCACTTCTCCGGCGCTGCAGGTCTATACAGGCAACTGGGTAGAAGAAAACATCGGCAAATCGGGCGCAATGTACCGTGTGCAGAATAGTATCTGCCTCGAGACGCAGAACTGTCCCGATGCTATCAACCATCCCCATTTCCCTTCGCCGATTCTGAGGCCCGGTGAACTATTCGAAGAGCAAACGATGTATAAGTTTCTTTGATGGTAAATAAAACTAAATAAATACTGAATAATAATTTCATCACTGCGTGATTAAGAATCTTTGTTCCGATAACTTATTTTCAAATAAATTTGACATAACTTATCAGACCAAATCTTCTATCTCTAAGAGATACAAATTATTATTCAGCAATAAATATAGATAAAATTTATTTACAATCAATAATCTCAAAAGTGCCCCTGCTTGAAAAGAGTAGGGGCATTTTGTGTAATATTTGACGAAAATAGAGTAAAAATTGCGCACGTGCCCTCACGCGCTTGCGTATATGAAAAACTTTTTGTATCTTTGCACCCGAAATTAAAAAATACAATGAAGACGACAGAGGAATACATAGAGACATTGAGACGGCATGCACCTATTCTGCGTGAGCGGTTTGGTATGACTTCTATGCAACTTTTCGGGTCTGTCGCTCGTGGCGAGCACAAAGAAGATAGCGATGTGGATGTATTGGTAGAAATGCCTGCAACGCTGCGTGGTGTGGGCGGCGCACATGATTATTTGGAACAATTAACAGGAAGACATGTAGATATGATTTTGAAGCATCGTAATCTTACGTCGTTTTTCCTAAACGAGGTTAAAAGAGATGGAATTAGAGTATTCTGAAAATGTGCGACTTGCTCATGAAACGCTTCTGAATGTGAAGAAATCAATCCTCATGTTGCAGGAGTGGAATGAGGAGATTAAGAGTCCTGATGAGTGGTTGACGTCATCTTTGGGAATGCAGAGGCTGGCAGGCAACGCAATGATGGTAGAAGTAATAGGTGAAGAAGTAAAAAAAGTTGAAAAGCGTTTAGGGATGGAGTTTCTGAATCAGCGACCGGAGATACCATGGAGAGATATAATGGGGATGCGCAATCATATAGCTCACGGATATTTTGATATAAATGAGGAATATGTATTTTCTGTTATCAAGAATGATCTCGCGCCGTTGTTAGAGGCGGTAGAATATCTTCTCAAAATTACCGATGAATTGTATTTGACAGTTTGAAAAATCAATAAATTTAACCCACTTTTTTGTTTGACTTTTAAAAATTTAAATGCTTATGCAGACGGATAACTATAAAAAGCAATCACCGATCAATGAAGTAGATGGCGGTAGCATGTCTGTTCATCACTTGTTGACGGCTGACGAATTTATTGCTCAGATGGAACCGCGTATACGAGCATTATTCAAATGAAACAGTTCCGGATAGAACAAATAGTGCTTGACCAACTCAGTGAGAGTGTTCAAACGCTGGTTGAGAAGAATTATTTCAGCGATGAGGACTATGCTATATCTTATTTAGTGGATGTAGTGCGTTTCTTTCAGTTGAATATTGACCACCTCGTAGTTCGAGATGCACCGACGTATTTCAAAAGATATTGTGTGATAACAAACAAAGTTAAATACGTCTCTTATCGCAAGAATCGTAACACTACATGGTATGCGTTTTTTGAAGAATATGATGATACAATTAGTGTCGTGTATCTGAACAACAACCATATAATAGGTCATCTCTTGGAAATAGAATTAAATAACTCAAAATAACTCAATAAAAACCAATTTTTTTGTTTAACTTTCAAAAATTAAGGGATATGAACATCAATCAAATGAAAGAAGCCCCAATGAGGGGAGATTCAATAGGAGGCGGCGCAGAGAAACGCTATCTTACTGTAGACGAATTGATGGCAGAGTTAGAACCCAAAATCCGCGCTATGTTCAAATGAAACAGTTCCGGATAGAACAAAAAAACAAATGATATGCCAATAAATAATCCATTTGAGGTAGAGTTCCTTGATGAAGCACTTGAGTTTATCGAGAGCCTTAGCCCCGGCGAAAAGGAAGAAGTGCTGGCGAATATAAAAGCGGCAAGAGTGGCTCAGAATTCAAAATTATTTGAGAAGCTAACAAAAGATATTTGGGAATTCAGAGCAAGACATAATGGAAAACAATATCGAATATTCGCATTCTGGGATAAGACACGAAAATCAATGGTGCTTTGCACTCACGGATTTATAAAGAAAACACAAAAAGTTCCGCAACAAGAGATTAAACACGCGGAGCAAATAATGAAAAGATATTACGCAACCATAAAATAGTAAAAACAATGAGAACGATTGAAGAAAATATGCACGCATGGACTTTAGATGAGGTCATCGATCAGGAGATCGGGAAAGCGGGAACGTCCGAGCGCGATGCTTTTGAGGCGAAAGTAGAAGAGAGAGTTCGTGAATATGAAGAGAAGGCGTCTATGCACATTGTTGTGCCTGTTTATGTACGAGATGCAATTCGCCGTAATGCGGCGGCTTTGGGTGAGAGTGCTAACGCGTACATCAATAATATCTTTGAGCAAGTCGTAAGCCCTTCGGCTTTTGCATAACTTGCAAAATAAAATAACTCAAAATAAATCAATAAAAACCAATTTTTTTTGTTTAACTTTAAAATTTAAATGCTTATGCAGACGATGACAATACAATATAACCCGGCGAACGCATTAGTACAGCCGATAATCGAGCTGATCCAGCAAGTGAAAGGCATTAAGATTATTAGTCGTTCGGATGAATATGTGCCGGATGATGAGACTCTTGAGGCAGTTCAAGATATTAAGGCTGGTAAAGTGTATCATGCTACTAACACGGATGATTTATTCCAGCAAATATTAGGTTGATATGTATCAATTAGACTATACCGGCAAGTTTAAAAAAGACGTGAAGACTTGCGAGAAAAGGGGCTATGATATGTCTGCGTTAAGGACGGTAATCAAGCATCTTGAGGAAGAGGGGCAAGTGCCGGCTGAATATCTTCCTCATAAATTGGTTGGCAAGTTGCGCGGATATTGGGAGTGCCATATTGAAACTAATTGGTTGCTCATATATGACGTGCAAGAAACTGTAAAATTAGTTTCTTTAGCAAGAACAGGTACTCATTCCGATTTGTTTAAGAAATCAAAATGATCAAAAATCAAAATAAATAATATTAAAACCAATTTTTTTGTTTAACTTTTAAAATTTAAATGCTTATGAAAAAACAATTTCAAAGTAAGTCTGTTCCGCGAGGAACACGAACTATTTGGCGCTATTTAGGCGCATTATTCATTCTATTCACATTCGCCATCGGCAATGTGTGGGCGGCGGATGTAGCATACTCGACAGAGCTGGGAGGTACTACAACCGGAAATGAATCAGTAAAGATTCATACCGATACCGATTCACAAACTGCTATTGCTAAATTTGTTAATAGTTGTATCTCGAATGGTGTATTGACCAATTATTGGAAAATATCTGGAACTTTTAAAGCTGGTGATGTTATATCTTTCACCGGAGTATATAACAACTCAAAAACTAAGGAAACGGCGATTGCAATCTATACAAGTGATAAAACGCAATTGTTTAAATCGGCTGCATGTATCAACGGTAGAACTTCAGCTGCAGACCCGGAAGTCCAATCTTATACTTTGCTCAATGATTATGATGAGCTTTATATAGGTAGAGACGGATCAACTGCAACTTTTCTTTTGACATTCTCCATTACTCGTGAGGGTGGTAGTGATCCGACACCGAGTACGCCAACGACTCCGGCATTGACATATAATGCTGGTGCGTATATAGTTGGTGGAACGGCTTTGGATTTAAGCACGTTGATCAATACCAAGCAAAGTAATGGTGCTATTACTTATTCGGTAAAAACCGATGGTGGAACAAGTGCAACTATTTCCGGTAATAACTTTAGTGCAACCACTGCCGGTACTTGCGTAGTAACAGCATCGCAGGCTGCCGATGGAGACACTTATCTGTCAACAAGCGCAGAATTCAATGTCGTAGTTTCTGCGGCTCCAGCAGAGAAAGATGGTATTAAGATGGTGGAGAATGGTGCATTAACAGGAAACTTCCGTATTAAATCATCTCAGTTTAAATCTGGTTCTTATACTGTCGAGGGAATTGATTATACAAAATATGTGCAATTGAGTAGTACTTCCTCAAGTTTAGGAGGAGAGACTGAAGGCGCACAAACTAAAGGTATTTACTATGCACCGCAGAAAAAGAATGTCAAATTCTGGTTCTATATGCGTAATACCGATAGTTCCGCAAAGACTATCAATATTGTTATTATGGAAGAAGGAAAGAGTGCAAGTAGTAAGTCTGTTTCTGTTCCTGTGGGCTCTCAATTGGTAAGTTATGATTTGGCAATAGATAAAAACGCAGAAGTTGTATTCATGGTAAATAGTACTAAACTATACTATTGTCAGATTGTTGCTGTAGAGAGTGGTGATGCTCTTTTACAAGGTGGTGAAGTAGGTTATGTATTTGACTATGCAGGTAAACGTCAGAACATTGCTGCAAATACAATTCGTACTATTGATGGTATAGATTATATGTTGTCTGCTGAATCCAAAATTAATTCAGGAAGCAATGTTCAGTTGACCACTCTTGGTACTCACTATATCAAGTTCCATTTGAATGCTCGTACGAAAGTAAGTATTGAGTGTGACAATAAACCATACAAGATTGGAACAAGCAAATCTGGTGAGACTGCTCAAATTTATAGTGGACAAGATGATGGCGCGTTCAACCTTGCAGCAGGCGATTGGTATATTAACGGTGCAGGCGAAACCGTAAAAATTACTAAGTTGTCATTCTTGGAGCCGGATGCAGCATATGCAGTTACTTATGCAGCAGGTTCGTTCAATGAGACTGCGGCAACTGTAAAAACAGGCAAGGAACTGCCGACGCATGCAGATGCTATTGCTGGTGAGAAGATTACTTTGGCATCGGGCGAGAACCTCCAATGCGCAGGCGCAGACTTCGCAGGCTGGAAAGCTAATGGCACCGGTGATCTCTTAGAAGCAGGCGCAGACTACACTATGACTGCTGCGGCGGTTCAATTTGTAGCTCAGTGGACAGCGCATATTGCAAAATATGGTGTTAAGTTCATGGATGGAGCAACGAAATTGGATTCGCTGTCTGTGACACTTGGTGAGGCTCCTGTATTTGCTAATCCGACGAAAGCATTGTATAGCTTTGCAGGATGGAAAGATGGCGAGGATAATGATGTAACCATGAGTGATTTGGCAACTTCTGTAACTGTAGAAGATACCAAACTCGTTCTTTATGCTCAATGGAACAAGGTTTATGCAGCAGATGGTACAGTAAACTTTGCTGATGATAATAATAGTGGTGCTCTTGCCGATTTCTTACCCGCTGGCTATGCTTGTGGAAACCTTGACGGTAGCAAAAATAGTGTATGGGGCAAGGAGAGCGAAGGTGATGCCTATTTCGGCTATAAGTTGAGACATTCTGGCGCTTATGTTGAGTTGCGCGTTGTTGCAAACAAGCGTGTGACATTTACGTTTGGCAACTATGCACAAGCCGGAACTATTAAGGTCGGTGAAGCTGCGGCAGAAACATGCACCTTGACAGATTCCAAATATGTAGTAGATACAGACGCAGAGGCAGTTATTCGTTTTACAACCACGAGCGATGGTACTGTAACATTGAAGTCAATCATTATAGGCGAGATTCCGGCATTGAGCGATGATGCTACGTTGAGTGACTTGACGCTGAAATATGGTACGGCAGCAGCTACAACCATTAGTGATTTTGCTTCCACTAAGCAAATTTATTATGTGGAAGCGCCTTATGGAACAGCAAAGGCTGATCTCCCGATTGTAGGTGCAACTGCAACAGATGCTACCAATGCGTTAGTTACTATTAACCAGGCGAAGGATCGCGAGGATTGGAAGACGGTTATTCGTGTTCAAGCAGAAGACCGTATTGAAGCTCACGATATGTACTATGAGGTTCGCTTCACAGTTGCTCCGAAATATGGTGTTGAGCTGATTAAGGCTACGCATAACGGAACAGAGAACGGTGCGACAGTAACCGGTTATATCGGCGGTACTGTAGATAAACTCACACAAACCAACGGTAAGTTGGGTAGCGGTGCCCAGTCTGGTGACGATCCGCATCACTATTTCGGAATCCAGTTGGCAGAGGGTACTTTCAAAGCAGGCGACATGCTGGTAATCAAGGCATCCGCTCTGAATGGCGGAAATGCCGCAACACTCTACAGCGACAAGGGTAATACGGAGATCAAGATAGATGGTCAGTTTGATACCAACAGCAAGATGTATGTTTATACATTAGAAGATGATGTAGAGAAGATTTATCTCTATCGCCAGACTTCTGGTTGCAACCCGAACGTAGAGTACATGGCTGTTTACCGTCTCATGGCTCCGTTCATTGAGGAGTTCAAGATTGGTGAGGCAGTTGGTACTATTACTGGTACAAACATTGCTGTTGAGGTTCCGTACGCTGCAGATCTTGAGCATTTGACTCCTGCTGTTAAGTACTGGGCAAACGGTACTGCACAGATTAGTCCGGCTATCGGCGTGACCGACTTCTCGGATCCTGTTGTATTCACTGTGTCCAGCGGTTATGCTGAGGACGCAACAGGCGCGTACGCTCCTGTTCCTTATACAGTAACGGTAACTAAAGAGGCTCACTATGAGGCTAAGATCGGTGAGACAGGCTATGCAACCTTGGTTGCTGCTGTCGAGGCAGCACAGGATGGTGATGTGATCGTGCTGCAAGAAGATGTAACGAACGGAGCTGGTGTGATGTTGACCAAGACGGACGCTAAGGAGATTACGATCGACTTTGGCGGCTATACATACACTGCTGTTTCTCCGGCTGTAGGTTCGGCTGGTACCCAGAATCAGGCATTCCACCTCGAGAAGGGCAACACCGTTACGCTGAAGAACGGTACCATCACTTCTTCGGGTAGCGAGATCAAGATGTTGATTCAGAACTACTGCGACCTCACGCTTGAGAATATCACGCTTGATGGTTCTGGCCTCGAGGGCTCGCATCGTTACGTAATGTCTAACAACTGCGGTGATGTCGTTATCGGTGACGGTACGACGATTACTGCTAAGGATGGTGACGTTGCATTTGATGTTTGCGCAACGAACTATTATCCGGAAGGTGTTACTGTAACGGTTAAGGATGGTGCTACCATCTCTGGTATCGTAGAGTACGACGTATGGGGTACGAAGCCGGCCGATAACCACGCTGAGTTGGCTATCGAAGGTGGAAACTTCGATGTTACTTGGAATGTAGAGGCTGCTTTGGCAGAGGATGCAAAGGATAACCTCAATGTATCGGGTGGTACCTTTACGGCTGCCGTTCCTGCTGACTACTGCGCTGAGGGTTATGCTCCGACAAGCTGGACCGTTGGCACTGAGACAAAGTATGGTGTACATCTCTTAGGTGTTATCCGTGGTGCAGCTTCTACAAATAGCGATGGTGTATATTACTATACTTTAGATAATGACGTAACAATCTTCTCGTCTGAAAGTGATGGTAGATTGAAGACTTCGACTCATATTGCGACCAGCAGCGATGTCGTAGCGTGCGGTGGTGACAACGGCGGCTATAATGTAAATAAAGGTAGTTTCGTTCTGCAATTCCCGGTTAATGTGAAGGAATTCACTATCTACGGAGCAAACAGCACTGAGCGTACAATCAGCAAGGTTTATGTCAATGCAACAGCAAGCACAGAGATAAAGATTAAGAATGTTGGCCGCGAATTGACTGGTACTTATACCAACACGAAGGACGAAAAATGTCAAACTCTGACGGCTGTATTTGCAGGTGAGAATATTATCTCGGCTAATGACTATGTATTGATTAATCTCTCCGGTTCGGTTAATATGTATCGTATCCTCTATACCGAGGCTGAGTGCACCGATCCGGTTATTACGGCGGTTAACAACACGATTGGTACAGTAGGCGAGAGTGCAACTGTATCGGTTGAGGCCACTGCTCTTGGCGCAACGTATCAATGGTACACTTGTGACGAGAATGGTGACAATGCTGAAATCATCGGTACAGCAACTGCTGCTTCTTACACCTTCACGAAGGGCGCTGGTGTTGAGTACTTCAAAGTTGTTGTTGGTAACAACTGTAACACAGCAACCGTTTCTGCCGTTGCTAAAGCTGAGGTTTGGGCTCCGACCACTACTCTGGTTGATGTAACAGAGAACACTACGTGGGATTGGACACTCGTTACCTCTCGTGCAGATGGTTCGGCTATTGATGACTCTGATGGAAATGGTCCGAAGTTGAATACCACGAACGGTATGATCATCGGTAACTACATTCTCGGTAACAACTTTGATAAGGTTGAAGGTAACAATGGTGCATATGCAATCCGCAAAGCAGCTAATAAGTACTATCAGGGTGCAAGTCTGCATATGCATACTACGGTTAGCGGTTATCTGTCCATTTGGGCGGCTAATGAAGGCCACTCTATGACGCTTAATCTGGTTAACGACGGCCGTGATATGCAAATTGCACAATTGACCGGCAGCCAAGTAGAGTATAAAGTATATGTGAAGGCAGGTGACGTGGTTATATACAATATTCCTGCATCCAGCACTTATCCGATGCGTGTTTCGAAGATGATCTTCACCGTTGACGAGACTCCGGACTACACACGTACTGTATCGAACAACATCGGTACGCTCTGTGTAGATCATAATGTAGTTGCAGGTGGTGCTCTTGGTGCAACGTTCTATCAGATCGCAAGCCGCAATGAGCTTTACAACGACAAGATCGACTTCGAAGAGGTTCTGCCGAACGAAGAGTTGAAGGCAGGTGAGCCGTATATCTTCAAATCGACTACCGGTAAGATCGAGTTGTTCTACGGCGCGACTGTAGCTGATGCTCCTGTTGCTGTTCGTGGTATGATCGGTTCGTTCGCTAATACGACTCTTGACATCACTGAGGAAAACAAGAGCGACATCTTGTACATCGCTCAGAACAAACTCTGGAACTGCGAGGATCTGGTAGCAAGTGATCTTGAGGTAGTAGCAAACCGCGCATACATCGTAATGAGCGACGTTCCGACCTATGCAGAGTACCAAGCTGCTCAGACGAGCAACCCGGCTCCGCGTCGCCGCGTAACACTTGGACGCAATGCTGAGCAAGTAGCAACCGGCATTGAGGATGTACAAGGTGACAAGGTACAATGTACAAAGATGTTGATCAATGGTCAGCTGTTCATCCTCCGCGGTGAGAAGATGTATGACGCTAAGGGTCAGCTTGTAAAATAAAGGTATTTCAATCCTGTATGCGGGTTTGTCCCGCATACAGAGATTGTCTCTCAAGAAATAAATAAATTAAATATATGAAACAAATGTATAAACAACCAATTACAGAAGTAGCTGCGTTTAAAACGGAGTACTTGATGGACACAGCGACGATGTCAACGGCTGGTCCTGGTGGTGGCGGCAAAACGGAAGCCCCGAAGCGCCATAGCGTAGCACCGGCAGTGCCGGGAGACGGACTTTAAGTCGTACACGTACGCGCGGACTTATGAAATATACGCGCGTATGGAAATTAAGAATAAAAGGCAGTCGAAAGGCTGCCTTTTATTGTAATTGAAAGGTGAAAAGTGAAAATGGGATAGGACGTACATGTCCGTAATGGTCACGGTGTGGTCGTAAGCATCCATTATAGTACAGGTATATACAAAAAGTTAGGGCTGTAACTCCAATTGGTTACAGCCCTAATGGTATGATTTAGAATGAGATTATTGGT
>ONMV01000032.1 GCA_900319005.1 uncultured Bacteroidales bacterium | reverse complement strand
AGCTCAGCATCGCCGATGGTACTGCACTGCGTTGTGGGAGAGTAGGTAGCCGCCACTTTCGGAGCCCCCGAGGATTTATTCCCCGAGGGCTCTTTGTTTATGTCGCTACGCGCCATAGGCTACCTACTCACCCACGCTGCCTGCCTTCTATCTGTCCGTCTTTTTAATTGGTCGCTTCGCTTCATAAGGCCGCGTCTGTTAGCCGCCTTTTTGTACCCGAACCCACCACCCCTCATCCCACCGTCCAGCGCATCCACGCCATAACCCTCGCTTTTTATCTCGCTTCGCGAAAAATGGGGGGAAAGAAAAAAATCGTTCGGTTGTTTCTAATCACTATCGGTCGAGCGTAAACTTTTCTTTCTTCGTCAATTACGTCCGAATTGAATTCGGACATACAGCGAAGGGGAGCCAGTGCTCCCCTTCCGTTTAGGCTGTTTAGTGGGTGTGTACCTGCGGTGCTATTTTTTTACACCCGTGTACTCTTCCACGGTCTTTGTGTTGATGGTCGTAGTGACCTTGGACGTGTCCGAGACCTGTGTGTAGGTCGCCGTGGTGGAAATCGTCCTCCACGCCTTGCAGGAAGTCATTCCCGCGCACACTGCAATGCTAATAAGCACTGCTGATATGAATAACAGTTTCTTCATTGTTCTGTTTGTTTTTGGTTAGATACTCAATGATTTTCTCTTTGTCCCGCGCGTTCACCAGCACGCAGCCTTGGCTGTGCTCCGGTCGCGAGCCTGTATGGATACGTATTCCACTCCGTTTAGGGACTTTGTCGATAAGCGGCAGGTTCTTCTGGAACTTCGGCGAGAACGTCACGGAGACTGGATAAGTGCCATCTGGAATGATGTAGTCCGCATTTTCAAGCGTGGTGATTTCTCCTACAATTCCGCCGAGGAACATCTTCCCCCATACCGCTTTAACTGCCTTGCTCGTCCTGATTAGGTGGATGACTGCCATTGCTCTTCTTAATTTTGTACGTGTAATCAATACCAAACAACGCGCCTGCAAACGTTGCGACTTCTCCGAAGCCTACCAAGAGGCTCTCGTGGATCTCGCCCTGCGGGGCAATGTACGCCCCACAGAACAAGAGCACTAATCCACCGACCGCCAACACTGATGCTGTAATCAATTGGATGTTCGGTTTCATTCTTTACCTCCTTTCGCTTACGCTACGGTGTTCAAGCGTTCCGGCATGTTCACTTCGTGCGTACTTTCGTTGTAGCACTTCCATGCCTTACCGAACAGCCATCCTTTGTAGGTCGTGTACTTGAAACTTGAACCTTTCGCCTTACGCTCGTTGATGAAGTCGATTTGGTCGTACGTCAAGTGCATGAGGTCCATAGAACGGTTTAGAGCCGCCAAACGAACAACCCGGAACTTCTGACGCTGTGCGAGTTCGTCAGTACTTGCCGGAGTGGTACGGTCGCCGTGTACGGATGTGTACTTGCGGTCACTCCACTTGCGATAATTGTAGCAAGTGCGATACTTCTTGCTGATACGACCCGAAATGTGATGCACAGGGTCGTCAAAAACTACTTTTCCCATAATTAAGATTTAGGTTAATGGTTTGTAACTTCGTTAATTCCGTAGCGAAAAGGGCGATTAGTCGCCCAATTTCGCATACTCTTGCGCAATCACGTACCCACGCAGGGACTTGTACTTGTTTTGACCGGCGAAAGCGGTCTCATAAGCCGCACGCTGGGTTGCGTCTGCAAGTGCAGTGTTCGCGTTGGTGATGGCGGTCTTGAACTTGTTCTGGCGAGCAAGCTCGGCCTCACTGAACGCTTTCGTGCGCGGGTTGCAGATCTGACTGGTGTACTGCGTCTGACCACGTTGAGCAAAGATGATTTTCGAGTGCTTACAAATCTTGCCTCGGAAAGACTGGAAAGGTGCTTCCAAATTGATTTTACTCATAGTTAATTTAGGTTTTAGTTAATAATGTGATTTTACGAGCGGCTTTCGAGAGAGATACGAGACGATAGCGAGTATCAAAAACACCGCCTCTCTCACGAAAGACGGTGCAAAGATAGTTCGTAATTAGCTTTAGTGTTCCTCAAGAAGTGAAAATTTTTCCAAAAAATCGTATTTTTTCCGTTTTTTCGCTTCTTTACAGAACCAAATGAGGATGACTTGTACTCGTCCCGATGTTATTTGATGTTTGTCTGCCACTTGCTTTCGTGCTTCACGAGCCGAAGCCCCTTTGTCACGAGCAACGAAGTAGTCATCCACGACGGCTTGGTTCCTCACTTCTATCTGATGCCGTTTTGCCGACATTCGGAAGTCGTTGGGCTCACGTACCAAATACGGAACATCGTATAAAGGATATGCGCTCATTGTTTGAAATTCAAAGGTTTCACATCTTCTAACTGGAATGCTTCGGCGGCTTGGGCGGTGTAGATGCCGTAGCGGTTGTAATACTTGGCACTGACCATCTTAAAATGCTTCATCATCGAATTTATGTGCTCCGTTCCGTTCCAGTTGAACGGCATAGGCACGCAGTCTTTGATGGCGTAATACGGATGATCTTTGATGGCTATTCCGCGCAACTTCTGTTCCCACAGCGTGACATAAATCTGCCGTTGCCTTTGTAATGGGATGGCGTTCCATTGCTCTTGTGCCGGTTTTACCATGTGGGTGTGCTGTGGAGCGATGTACGGTGTCAGCAAGTCTAACATAACCGCCCAACTTCTACGCTTCCTTAAAATATCGTCTAAAGCTTCCATAATTTTGAAAATAGTGAGGGAGACTACAGAGAGAGTTAATACTATGCAGAGAGTCTCCCCACTACGAAGATTTTCTTTTACTTTTGCTTCTTTTCCTTTTCTTTTAATCCAAACACTTAACCGTCAGTTTGACCTCATCCGGTTCCCAATCGGGGTGCTGAGCAACAAAGGCTTCAACGATACCTTTCATCTCCTTGGTAAGCGCAGAGGAATACTTCTTGGATTGGTCTTGTGCTGCTTTCTTCTGCCGCCAACGCACCGCATCTTCGCCTTTGTAGCGGTTGTAATTGCTCATGTCAATCACTTCCGTCTTTTGTAGTTGGAAACGGTGACCTTCTGCGGTAAACTCGCCGCCGTCGGGTGCTAATGCAACCGCTTCTTCGGTGGCTTGGTTGGAAATCTGGTCAATGCGGGCTTCTGCCGCTTTGATGGTATTGCGCAACTCGCGCAGTTCTTGTAATGCTGTCATGATTAGTCGATGTTTTGAGGGTTTGTAAATTCGTATTTGTTGAAGATTTCAAGGAGCTCTTCACGGCTCATCTTGCGCGGATCACGACCGATGGAACGCAGCACACGCAGCAGTTTGGCGCGTTTGCAGTTCTCCGCAGGGGTGACCCACTGCAGATTATCCGCACTCCAGTCGAGCATGTCACCGTTGAGGTGGTCGCACTGATACCCTTCCGGGCGTGGTCCTATCCACGTGAGCGCAACGAGCATGTGACATGTGCGGTTGCCGAACTGGCGCATGAAAGGATAGCGCGTGTGGCACACTTTGGGATTCTTCGGAACCGCAAAACAAGGTTTGACCTCATTTAGTCCGAAACGTGAGAGAGAGAAGAAGTGACCGTCCCTTGTGCAGTACAAAGGTTTGATGGTCGGACATCGTTTAGCGGTGATCATTCCGCCTTTGGTGGTGTAGATACGCACGACCGTTTGGCTTTCATCGGTAAAGCCGTACGCATCTACACAAATGGGTTTGTAAATCATAAAACACTTGCTTTCGGGGTTACGGAGTCGATGTGTTTCGGAGTGCTCGGAAGCACCTCTCCGGTCGAAAAGCAGTGCAAAGGTATATACAAAAAAAGGCTTCCTCGCGAAAGGAAGCCCCTAAACAAATGAGAAACAAATGGAACAAATGAAAAACAAATAGAGCGGCTTTTTTACGGCTTATTTGTACAAATGAAACAAATGCAAAACAAATGATAAATGGTCAAAAATAATAGATAAAATTACTGTAACTATACCGTTTCATGGTCGGAAAACATGCTCGTAGTTCGGCAAAAATCTGCTTCTTGTCCATACCCTTGAAATCAAGCACACCCATTTGTCGGTACTTCTTGAGAAAGGCAGCTAAGGTCTTTGCGTCACTCTCGGCTGCTTCGCGAAACATTGTTTCAAATTGCTCTAATGAATATAATCCTAGTTCGGTCAGTTTGTCCGGCACGAGGAACGGACACGGAGCGTGCTCCACAATGGGCGTGACATTTTCCACAGTGGCGGTGCTTGCGGTTGGGGTGTTTGTTGGGGATTGCTGTCCTTGATAAATATTGACAGAATGATTGTCGTGAATGTCGAAGTTATCTCCGGCAATAAAAGCCCCATAAAAATGGAACTGGTTAATAACATATTGTTTCATGGAATAATTAAAGAATTTTGGAGAGCATAAAAAGCACGGGAATGCGGGGCACTATAAAACAAAGCGTCGACAAGCTCCTACAAAAATGCCCCGCAACCCATGCCATGACACGAGTAACAGGGACATATTCTTCTTTGTAGATAAAAAGCTGTCGACTTTTGTTTTACAAAGCAATATGCCTGTTTGCACTATGTGCTATACAATATGTCCTCCTGTTTAACGTCTAAGAGAACCGACGTCGCTTTCCTTACTGAAAGCGGCTGCAAAGTTACTACATTTTTTTGAATTATACAAGTTTTTTTATAATATTGTTTGCAAATAGTCCATTTTATGCAAAGATTTTCTGCAAAGATTAGCAGCGCGAGGCGCGGAGTGAGATGTCAGGAGCGGATGCGCGGGGAATCCATTCGGAATAGATTTGTGCGGCGGTTTTGGAATCATTGCAGGTAACGGAATCATTGCAGGTAATGGAATGCAGGTAATGGTAAATCGTTTCGGTGGTGTCGTTGGGCAACAAGTTCAGACGGCAGGTAAGAGTATCGCCCAGAAAAGATTCGTTGAGCCAATGAACGCTTAAACAACGGATGGCGTATGCGTCCATGAACGCCTGTTCTGCGGATTGCATGGCGATAGAGACGTACGTGCGGTTGTTGACATGCCCGTTGAAATCAAGATTAATCGGGTTGACGCGGTGCTCAACTTGCTGAAGAAGCATGCCTTCAGTGTCAAACCGGCGTTTCTTATGGCTCTCGGAAGTTCTTTCGGGCACGATAGGAATCCTGTCAACGAAAGGAGTAAACGGCACAAGCCGGTGTGTGTCTATATCCAGATGTGACCAGCAGCCGTAGCCGTGTGCCACTTCGACGCCATCCGACCTGCGGATACGGAACTCGGTGTACAGCCTTAGTGCGGTCAGTTCGCTATTCCAGATGGTCACTTCGATGTCGTCGGACCAGAGTGCGGTCTGCTGTTCGAACCACGCGTTAAACTCGGTAATGATCCAGATGCGGTTGATAGGAGCCACATCAAACGGCGCGAGGTGCAAACAAGCCATGAACCGCGTTGAACAATCCTGAAAATAAAGCAGCACGGCACTCGGCGTCATGCGGTAGCGCGTGTCCATATCTGCCGCCGTGATCGAATAATGATGTACGTATTGGTTGTTAGGAGTAATCATATCAGTGTTCGGAATCGCCCCATGAGAGGAGTTGCTATTTTATTGATAGAGATAGCGTTTGATTGAGCGCTTTGGCGTTTTCTCGAACTCCTTGAACATAAATTCAAAGTTAGCAATGCGGCTATAAGAGGGTAATTGCCGATTGACATCCTCCACTGCCTGCAAAACCGCTTCTTGAAGATTCATGCCTTCCTCTCGCATCTGTTCCACATGTTCGTCGGTCAGATAGATGAGTGCGTGGAGTTTGTTGTCGCGGCTCACCACCAGTGCTTCGTCTATCGCAGGTTGGGCATTCAGCAGAGACTCTATCTCCTCGGGATAGATATTCTGACCGGAAGGTCCGAGAATCATCGTTTTGCATCGCCCGCGCAGGAAAACATTGCCCTGCGCATCGATACACCCAAGGTCGCCCGTGTGCATCCATCCGTCTTCCGTGAACGCCGCCTTGGTCGCTTCGGGGTTCTTATAATACCCGACCATGCAGTTGTCGCCGCGCAGTTGAATCTCGCCTACGATTTCGCTCTGCATAGCCTTTCCGGCTCCGGAGCCTCTCCGGTCGGGCGAGTCGATACGCAGCTCCATTCTGTCCACCAGCCGTCCGCAACTATGCGCCTTGAACTGCTGCCACGGCACATAGCACACCAGCGGTCCGCACTCGGTCATGCCGTAGCCGGTCAAGTAGGGGAAATGGATGTCCATGAGGCATTTCTCTACTTCGGGATTAATTGCCGCACCTCCAGAGATAAGGACGCGTATGTTGCCACCCAATGCGTCCATCAGTCCTTTGCGGATACGCTTTTTTATGAGCGTTCCGATGCCCGGGATATGCCATAGCACACGTACCAGCGGCTTGCGTACAACAGGGCTTATCTGTTTCTGATAGATTTTCTCCAACACCATCGGCACAACCATGATAATAATCGGCTTGCACTCGCGCAGCGCCTGCATCAGCACCGGCGTGGTGAGGCGTGTGATGAACCAGACATGCGAACCGCCTGCCATCTGGTAGATGAGCTCGATCATCATTCCGAACATGTGCGCCAGTGGCAACAGCGACACGAGATTGATACCCGGATGGCACTCCATGTTCTCCATCGAGTACTGCACGTTGGATGAGAGCGAACGGTAGGTGAGCATGACACCCTTGGGATTGCTGGTTGTGCCGGAGGTGTAGTTGATAAGCGCAAGGTCATCGAGATTGTCTTCGCGGTAGTGTACATGTTCGGGCTTAAAGCCCTGCGGGTAGATGGCTTGGAACGTGTCGTCTAGCATCTCGTACGCCTCGCGGAACTTGGGCTGCGCAGCATAGACCAGATGGAAGTCCGCCGTGGAGATGACGGCTTTGAGTGCGGGCATGTGGCTGATATTGATTTTCTTCTCCACCATCGGTCCGACGAACAGCACCTGCGCATCGGAGTGATTGACCAGTTTCTCAATGTCCGCGCCTGTGAAGTCCGCCAGCACGCTCACCGCCACGGCATTATACGAGAGGATACTTAGGAAACCGACCGCCCAGTTGGACGAGTTGACACCGCACACAGCAATCTTGTCGCCTGCATGGAGACCGAGCTGCTCATAATAGAGATGCAGGCGCGCCATCTGCGTGGCGACGTCGCCGTAGGTGTAGGTGCGGTCTGTGCCGTAGTCCGTCAGTGCAGGGCTGTCCCAACCCTCACGGAAAGAATGGTTGATGTACGAAAATAGGTGTTTAAGTGTTGCCATAGACTAATAGATTTAGTTGTCCGAAATCAAATCGGATGCAAAGGTACTAAATCTATTTAATTTATCCAAATCAAACCAAGACGAAGAAAATGTTTATTGCGATTTGGACAACTATTTGTTTGCGCGGAACTGAGCCGGAGAAACACCTGCCTGCTTGCGGAAGAACTTGCAAAAAGCAGCCTCCGTAGCGAAACGCAAATGGTATGCTATTTGCTTCACATTCAGGTCGGTAGAGAGCAAAAGCCGTTTGCTTTCTTTGCACAAGATATCTTGTATCATGGCTTGTGGCGACTTGCCAATACATATGCGGCAGACTTGGTTCAGATAGGCGGAAGAAATCTGTAATTGCACGGCGTACCAGCTCACTTGCCGCTGTGTACCACCGTTTTCATCCAGCAGTTTCAGAAAGGCCACGTACAGTTGATTCATCCGGGACGAGACGATGGTACGAGAATCCCCGGAAGGACGCATTACCTCGTCCACCCACGAAAGCAGTTCGTAGATGATGGATTGCCCTTGCAGGAACGCCACACGGCGGCGGTAGCGGCCTGTCTCGTCCGCATATAAATGCACGAGTTGGCGGTATGAATCAATCAACTTGACCTGCCGCGGCGACAGGTGTATCATCGGATGGCGGAGCACGAAATGCAGTTTGTCTATCCAGTCGGTCTCCTTGCGCAGACAGGCATAGAGGATGTCCTCTGTCTTCTTGCCGTCCAAGGCAAAGACCGTGCATCGGAAATCGCGTGACTGATTGAGGATGTCCGGCAGACGGTTGGCAGGGCTGAACAGCAGGTCGTCGCGACGCATGGTATAGGTGTTGTCGGCATACTTAAACTGAATCTGTCCGCGTCTGCATTGCCACATGTACGCCCGTCCGTGTGCCGCGCCCTGCTCCGAAAGCAAGTCCCGCAGGTCCTCCGTGACCACTATGTCTTTGAACCGTTTAGTCTCCGTCATATTGCACGTTTTGCGTGCAAAGGTACTGCTTTTTTTCGGAATATGCAAATTTATTTGCAGTTTGACGTGAGAAACAGAACAAAATGCCATTCAAGGTACTATAATTTTTCGAGATATGCAACAAATAGCATATTCTTTTCTTTCAATATGGTGATATTGTATTTTTTTTACAACCGAACGATTCTTTTTCTTTCCCCCAATAAGGAGTTCGGTAAACCTCACGTCTTGCGGTCGTCTCTTCGTTCCGACATTTTTTTTAAGACGGACAGATAGAAGGCAGGCAGCGCGGGTGAGTAGGTAGCCGGTGGCGCGTAGCGACACAAACAAAGAGCCCTCGGGGATAAATCCTCGGTGTCTCCGAAAGTGGCGGGTGGGCGGCTCTGCCGCCTCTCCGCGCCACGCGCCCGTGAGCGCGCACACCGCACGCCCCACACCGTCCGCCACCGCAGACACCGCGCGCGCCTCTGAAGCAGGCTTGACTACTCCCGAACTCCGTCTATACCGCCCGACTACATAAAATCTATGGTCTCTCTCTCAATAAGGTGTTCCCTCTGGTCACGGTCTTTGTCTATATATAGGGCTTTCCTAATAAGGTGCTCGTTACTCTCGCGGCTGTTTTATGTGCTCCGCACGTTCAAATGATGATAAAACAACTGCGATGATACAATATTTTTTCGAGATACGCTAATAATGTTTTGATTTATGGACGGATGTGAAAGGGTGGGGGCTTAATAAATCGGAAGATTTATTTGCTTATGTCAAAAAACTATCGTAGCATGATAGGTGTTTAGTCATCTACGCGGCTCCCCAAGCCGCATACTACGCAATCCCAAACGGTTTTTAGTGTTTACGCTTCCGCGTGTGTAGCACACACGAATAGAAATACCACCCAACCACGCTTTCCCCTGCGAATAGCAATGCCACCACATGCCGCCTACCAATCAACGCAAACCAACGCTATCCAACGCAAACAACACCGCACCGCCACGCCACCTACGCCTTTCCCTCTTTGCAACCACGCTTCCCCTCGCAAACAACGCTATAACCCAGCACTTCCAACGCCCACCGTCCCAAAAGACCCCCAAACCCACGCCCCACTTTCTACACACCAACCTAAGCAGCCCTTTCCCTTAGTTATAGGCGTACGTACGCACACGCGCTCACGCGCGTATTATAATAATGTGTGCCGGAGTGTGACAACGCTGCCCCTGCTCAATTACTAAACTCTTCTTCG
>ONMV01000035.1 GCA_900319005.1 uncultured Bacteroidales bacterium | reverse complement strand
AACATAGAAAAAGGATTGTGCCTTACACCCGAAGAAAATGAAATGTTCTTGTACCTAAAGGAAAATAACTTTCGCCTTGAGCAAGAGAAAATTCCTTATAATTATGCAATAGAGAGAATTGTAAACTGATTTATATCTAATTAACACAATATAACTATGCCGAGCTATAATTTAGAAAAACAACAAGAAATAGGGCTAGCGATTGCTGACCTCGTAAAGGACGTTGAACCAGTGGATACGCTGATGGCGTTAATGCGCTCTGGCTTTATCACTCTGCGTGCGTTGACTGTTGCTGATGAAAACGGGAACAAGAAAGAACGCATGCACAAGATCTGGAACGATATCTTCGTTAGTCTATGTGAAGATACTGAAACCAAATAATCTTGAGAACAATAACAGTATGGTTCAAAAGAAAAAAGTAAAAAATAGTTCCTCTTTCCTGACAGTGCTCAAATACACTGGCTACGTACTCGGTTTGATAGGTAGTGGATTTTGGGCAGGATGGTATATTCATGGGAATAAGTTGTCTGTGGAATTTCACGAACAACAAATGCATTTGTACAATTTGCATCAACAAATAGATGATGGTTACAAGAATGATATTCGGCAACTTGAATCTGAAAAACGCGAGTTGGAAAAAGAGGTGTATGAATTACGCAAAGAATCATTAAAAAATAACAACCATGAATAAGGAAATCTTTATTAAAATAGATAAATTCTTAGAGAGCAAAGGTTTTAACCTGTTGTTGCTCGCCCTGCTGTTGGTTTTATTACCAATTGTTCTTAGTTTGGGTCTAACAAACGAGAAGCTTGAAGAACAAATTATAGAACGTGACAACCATATTAGACAACTGCAATATACAGATAGTGTCGCCAAACATTTGTTAGATTATAGAGATGAAGACTCTACTACAGTTTTAGTTACTCGTATACGAAACGGTCATCAAATGACATATAAGGAATTGGCAGAAGAGAAAGACAGTCTGCAATATAGAATCAATGCTTATGAAATGGTCTTGGAAAGGTGTCAAGAGAAATATCCTTTTGAATACAAAATTACTTATTACAAGCGCGATAGTGTTATCGTAGAAGGTGTCTTTAGATAATTTTGGAACAAAGACAGCAAAGTGAAGTGGGAAGATTTTTTTTGTTTGGATTCTATCTGTAATTAATGGAATTAATGTTTGGATTTTGTCTGAATTAGCAAACATAACATATATCACAGAAAGTATCTATACGTTTCTACAAAGACCGCGAAGTGCGGGCTATATGGAATGACGAACTGAACAAATACATCCAGCGTTATGTCGAGGAACAAGAAGAGTGCTATGAAGATTCAATTTGTGAGTGATTTGCATCTGGAGTTTCCGGATAACCGCGCATGGTTGGTTGCACATCCGTTAGAGGTAACGGGCGATATATTGCTTATTGCCGGTGATACTGCATACCTTGACCAGCCGGATTCCGGACGCGAGACATATAAGGCGTATGATTTCTGGGACTGGGCTTCACGCAACTATAAGCAAGTCATTGTGTGCCTCGGTAACCATGATTTCTACGGCTACTATGACTTGGCAACTATGCCGGATGGTTATTGTCTGGACATCCGCCCGAACGTAAAAGCGTACTACAACAGCGTAGTGCATCTGCCGGATGTAGATATCATTGTCTCTACCCTTTGGTCATTTATTGAGCCGGATATAGACTTTATAGTCGAACGTAGTGTGAGTGATTTCTACCGCATCAAATATGAAGGTCACCGCTTAAATACACAGAATTTCAATGCTGAGCATGAGCGTTGCTTAGCTTTTATCAAACAGTCAGTAACAGAGAGTCAAGCCAAAACAAAAATCGTTTTGACACACCATGTGCCCACGCAGTTATGCACAGTTGATGAATTCAAAGGAAGCACAATCAATGGTGCCTTTACGGTTGAATTGGGCGATTACATTGCAGATTCGGGTATCGACTATTGGATTTATGGTCACTCGCACCGTAATATGGATGCGAAGATTGGAAAAACACAAATCATCTCTAACCAGTTTGGCTATCTCTCCCATGGCGAACCACAAAACAATGGTTTTGATCCAAAACGGTATATTGAACTTTCAGCTTTGCAATCGGAATGAAAAAAGTTGCTTTTGAGGTGATAGATTTCAGGTCTTTTTTGACATCTATATGGAGGGGTATATAAAAATAACTACAAATATGCAATTACCTAAGTGTTCGCAATTCGCGAACGGCGAACACAACGGATAACAGATTATCAAATATATGTCCAAACAACTACAAATACGCAACTCAATGGCAGTATCCGAGTTTTTCTCGGTAACTGATAACAAAAGCAACTACCGAGGAATTTTCGGCAGTTCTAAATAAGTGATTTGGGTATTATTCAGTTTGTGCAAAATTTGCACATACTGCCGAGGATGGCATGTCGGAAATTCCGACACACCACTCAACATGGAGCAATTGAGAAATACCGCGTCATCCAGGACCGTCTGTTTGAGTCGGATTTGACAAGTTCACTCTGCCGACATTGCCTTTTGACGGAGCGGAAGATTAATGATTACCTGTCTGTAAAGTAACGTATAAATAATGGAAGAGTTTGTATTTTTGGGATTTAATCTGCATGCATGGATTACGATTGTCACCGTGCTGGCGTTGTTCTCCATCCTGCTATTCACCAAAGTCCGAGCGGATGCAGTGTTTTTAGGTGCTATGGTGATCCTGTACGTCACGGGTGTGCTGGACGCCAAAGAGGCGTTCTCCGGTCTCAGCCAATCGTCTGTGGTAGTCGTGGGCGTGTTGTTTGTGGTAGTAGCCGGTCTAACCTATACCGGTGTGCTGCAGTGGATCGTGAAGAACCTGTTAGGGCAGCCCAAGCGATGGAGCAGTGCAGTTGTACGGCTCATGCTGCCGGTAGCGGGACTGAGTTCGTTCCTGAGCAATACCACGGTTGTCGCGCTGTTTATCGGCATTGTGAAGATGTGGTCGAAGAAACTGAATATCGCTCCGTCCAAACTGCTGATTCCGCTTAGTTACGCCTCTGGTATGGGCGGTGTATGTACGTTGATAGGCACGCCGCCGAACCTGATTATCAGCGGCCTCTATGCCGAGGAGACGGGTATTCAGATGAACGTGTTAGCAACAACTATTCCGGGTCTTTTCTGTCTGGCGGTAGGTGTGCTGTCCGTTATCGCCATGCGCCGTCTTTTGCCGGACCGTCAGGGGGTTGATGATACGCATGAAGACACGACGGATTATACAGTGGAGATGGTGGTGCCGTCTTCCTGCAAATATATCGGCGAGACATTGGGTTATGCCGGGCTGATCAACGTAAACGGAGGCCGATTGATCAAGATGCACCATTTCGACGGAGTGGCAGTGCCGATAGATGAGAATGAGTTCATTATGGGCGGTGACAAACTGGTCTTTGCCGGAAATATCAAAGAGATCATGGAGTTGACCAAGACGTATGGCCTGGTGCCCGGCGACGAGGTGATCCATGTGGGTTTCAAGACGCTACTCTCTGCGCTGATCATGATCGCGATGGTGGTACTGTCTGCTACGGGCGTCATACCGCTGCTGATGAGTGCCTGTCTGGCGGCGTTAGCGATGGTAATCACTCGCTGCTGCACACCCAACCAGGCCGTCAAATCCATAGACTGGAGTATTCTAGTCGTTTTCGCAGGCTCCGTAGTATTAGGATTGGCTATTCAGAAAACCGGTATTGCGGAGCGGATGGCAACGGGAATACTGGATATATGCGGCACGAATCCCATCGTCGTGATGACGGCGGTATGTTTGGTAGCCACTTTTATTACAGAGTTTATCTCCAATACGGCAGCCGGCGCGATGTTCTTTCCTATCATGTACCATGCAGCCGTCCAATTGGGCTACGAACCGATGACTTTCCTTATTGCCCTGATGATCAGCGTCAGCAGCAGTTTTGCTACGCCGATAGGCTCGCCGACCCATATGATGGTTTACGGTCCTGGAGGATACCGGTTTACAGACTTTCTGCGGATAGGTTTCTGGATGAACATTATCATACTTGCGGCGAATATATTCATTACGAATCTTATTTATCCGCTTACTCCGCTTGGGTAAAATAATAACTAAAACAACATAATACTATGACAGATTTATTGATTCTTTTTGCGGTGGCGATGGCGGTTTCCGCAGTGGGGTGGAAATACTTTGTGTATTTCTTCAGTCTCGGTTACGGGTACGGCATTGCCGCTCTGGCGATTACAATGGGCGTGCTATACCATGCGAATCTCACGGTGCCGACTATTGCAATGTTAGTGCTGCTGTTCATCTTCGGCGTGCGGTTAGGAACGTATCTGCTTGTGCGCGAACGCAAGGCGGTTGGGTACCGTAAGATTCTGTATGGAGAGGGTCATTCTGACAAGAAGCCTGCCGGCGTGATGATCATGATATGGCTGTTCTGCGCGCTGCTGTACGTGGCGCAGGTGAGCCCTGTGGCTTTCCGGCTGGCAAACGGTCCGCACGGCTTGCGGCATATTGCTGGAGAGCATCAGCGACGCGCAGAAGAGTGCCGCCAAGAAAAAGAACCCGAAGCGGTTTGTGGATACCGGTCTGTACCGTATCGTCCGCTGCCCGAACTATCTGGGCGAAGTGACCATCTGGACGGGCGCGTTGCTCAGCGCGATAGGCGCAGGGCTGAACTGGTGGCAGTGGCTGATAGTAGGAATAGGGTACGCAGGCATCGTGTTTGTGATGTTCAGCGGCGCCCGCCGGCTGGAACTGCGTCAGAACGCCGCCTACGGCAATGACCCCGAATATCAGGCGTACGTGAAGAAAACGCCTATCCTGATTCCGTTACTGCCCATCTATTCCGTAGCCAAATATGAATGGCTGAAGGCATAAGCGATATGAAAAAAGAACTATTATTCTTAATCATGGCGTTATGCGCTGTGTACATGGTGTCCTGTCAGCCGACGCCCAAAGGTGAGATGAGTTACCCGCAGGCGGAGTGGAGTGAAGCAGGAGATATTTTGATGCACACTCCCGGAGCAGAGTTGTTCAACGGCGTGATGCACCCCTCGGCAGGGCTGTTTGAACACTATTTTGATGTAGAGAAGGCCGCTGCGGAGCATCGCGGGTATATCCGCCTTTTGGAGAAGAACGGCATCCGTGTATATACGGTTGAAGAAATCTTGAAAGAGACAGGGATAGACACGCTGCGGGTGTTGGCCTCCAAAGTGTTGCGGTACGATATATCCGCTATCCCCGGTGAGGACGCCGAGGCTTCGGAATTATACCGCGAGCAGACGATAGAGGCGATGAGCAAGGGCGATTTGATCCGTTGCATCTTGTTGCAACCGACGGTCAAACTCAGCTGCACGGACAATAACACCGGCTATGAGGCGCAGTATATCCAGAACCCGCTGATGAACCTCTATTTCACGCGGGACCAGAGTATTACCACTCCGCGCGGACATGTGATTTGCAAGATGAATTCCTCGCAACGTGCACCGGAAACGGATATTATCGAGGTGTGCTATCACCATATGGGCGTGCGCCCGATTTTGCGTATTGAGGGCGAGGGCAGGCTGGAAGGCGGTGATTATTTTCCTGCCGGCACTATTTCGCTCATCGGCTGTGGTATGCGGACGAACCGGGAAGGCATCCGCCAAGTGATGGAGGCGGACGCGTTCGGGCATGACACCATGGTGGTAGTTCGTGACCATAAGTTCTGGCAGATGCAGATGCACCTTGATACATATTTCAATATCATCGACCGTGACCTGTGTACCATGGTGCGCAGCCGGTTAGAGGCAATGCCGGATGAACCGGAGTATGTGACTTGCGACATCTATGCCCGTGCAGCCGGAGAGAAGGAGTATCGCCTCATCACGGAAGATATGCCGTTTGTGGGTTTCCTCCGCGAACGGGGTATGCAGATTATCCCGATAGACCGTGAGGACGAAATGCACTATGCCAATAATTATCTGACCATTGCGCCACGTCATATCATGGCGGTGGGCGGTCAGAGTGCGGCATTGCAGCAACGGCTTCGCGATGCCGGAGTGAAAGTAGAGTGGGTGCCGTTGGAAAGCCTGATAGACGGTTACGGCGCCGCGCATTGCATGACGCAAGTAATGAATAGAATGAAACACTGACAGACTGATGGAAGAGTTCATTTTTTAAGGAGTTCTTATCTCGCGATGCTCGAACGATATTCTCGCCGCCGCTCAGGAGAATGCCCAGTGGAGATATAAGAGTTACTTACGTATGTTAGGAACTGCGTGGTAATCAATCTCACGGATTATCCGTATATAATAAAGGACGCGCATACACGTGCGCGTCCTTTATATTTTTTTACCTCTCTTTCTCCTGTTCAAGCATGCCTTCTTTTTTTCTCGCTTTGCGCCAGTTCGTGCGCCAATGCCATCGGTTCGTCGGAAGCAAGGCGTGTCTCGAACCAGTCCACATCCAGCCATCCGGCGTCGTTGTGTTGGCGACCGTCTCGGGTGCAGAAGAAACCGACCTGTGCACCTATCCAATGTCCTTCCACGGCTTGGAACGGCTCGCCGGCTTTGGTCCATTTATGACCGTCAGTAGAGGTATAGAACTGTCCCTGCTGGCGGTTGTTCATCTCTAATTTGAGGTACACCCATTCGTTGGTTACCGGCACCTCTACTCTGAACGACGCTTTGCGACCCGTAACGATCATACCGGCTTGCTCCGCGCCGACCATCTTCTTATGCGTGTTGGGGCAGAACCGCACGCGCGCTGTAGCAGTGAAAGCAACAGCAGGGATCTTCTGCAGCAATAGGTTCGGCATCCATTCGTCCGCCTCACGCGGGGCGGAGTAGAGGCGGAGACGGCTGTTGGCGGCATCGCAGAAATACCATCTCGGCTCGACCCTGCCGCCCGACCACTGCCAGTCGAGCGCCAACTCCGTGCTGTCGAACTCATCACGCCTGAGGAAATTCGCCCAACTCGGCTCCCTTTGTACATCGTCCTTCGTCCCTTTGTACTTCTCAATGGGTTCTCCGTTGTTGCCCATTACGGGCCAGTCGTTTTCCCATTTCAAGGGTTGCAGATGCACGATGCGTCCGGCTACGCCTACATCTTGGAAATGCATGAAGAATCCCTCTCCTTCGGGCGTCTCCACCCATCCGCCCTGGTGCGGCGCATTGACGGCGGTTTTGCCCTGCGCGAGTGTCACTTTCAGCTCGTAAGGACCGTAGATATTCTTGCTCCGTTGCACCACCTGCCAACCGGTAGCGACACCTCCGGCAGGGTGCATGATATAGTAATACCCGTTGCGTTTATAGAGTTTCGTTCCTTCGCTGGTGGGGTGCTCCTCGTGTCCGTCGAAGATGATCCGGCTGGGAGTCTTGACCGCCAGACCGTCCGCCGTCAACTCTGCCATCATCAGCACGGATTTCAGCCCGTAACGGCTACCCGCTACGCCGTGACTCAACCATACGCGTCCGTCCTCGTCCCATAACGGGCAGGGGTCGATATAGCCCTTTGCCGGCATAACCAACACCGGCTCCTCCCATTCCAGCGGAAAACTGATTTCTGAATTCTGATAGCTGATAGCTTTGCTCCTCACGCAGTAGATACCTCTGTCGGGATCGCCGTAGTAGATCCAGATGCGCCCCTCATGCTCGCGGATAGCCGGAGCCCAAACGAAATTACCCGCTACCTTGTCGCCCTCTTCATAGCCCGGCAGATGGTACCGGATAGCGGCATCCACAATCTCCCAATGCACCAATTCTTTGGATGCCAGAATCTGCAATCCCGGTACATTGTTGAACGACGAGGAGGTCATTAGATACGTATCCCCTACACGGCACACATCCGGGTCGGAGTAATCGTACGGCAGGATAGGGTTCGTGTAACTTGGCACGGCTCCGTGAACCGCCAAACCAAGGCTGATACTTGTGAACAAAAATAAATACAATCGTTTCATGGTCTGATATGTTAATATTCAAATGCGCTGCAAAATTACATATTTTTTTGCATATACGCAAGTCTTGCGCACTCATTTCCACGTAATTACACCTCTTTGGAGAAAAAATACCCTTTCTCTCTAAATAATATGACCATTTTTGTATGCGCCATGCGACAGAGTCCCCGTGTGACAAGTCCCAAGCCTGCCTCATAGGAGCGGGCGGTGTGCGAGGCGTTACAAATCCTACCTCCGCATGCTCGGCACCGCTTGGTAATTCACGCGTGTACGCGTAATAGTAAGGAGAGGCATCCATTCGGGTGCCTCTCCTTACTATAAGGTGCTTTTTGCCAGAAGATGTATTCAGAACTAGCTTAAACCTTTAGTCGTCGATGCGGATGAACTCCAGTTTGCTGTTGAACTTCAGATCGAGACCGTTATTCAGTTCGGCTTTGTAGCCGCGGTCATCTTTGCCCCACTCGGTGATAAATGCGTTGGGGAAGCTGGCTTTAACGTAGGCCTGTACGGGTTCCGGAACAAGCGCTGAGGGCACTTCCGTCAGTTTGCAATCCACTTTCTGTAACTCACACGCCTTGTTGAACTCGATTGTGCGACCGTCATTGAAGCGAACTTCGTATTCGTCGTCAAAAAGCCCTTTATCTAACAGGACATACGCGATCTGCGCAGCATCGAAATGGGCAGCCACGATGGCTTTTGCCGGTTTGTCAAAAATTTGTAGTACTTTTGCACTCGAAATGGCTTAGAAAGGGTATCCTTATGAACAAAAATGTAGTTCTTATTATCGCTTTTGTGGGCTTGCTTTGCGGGTGTACAGTGAAGCAACCGGCGAAGGAGTATTTTCCTTCTTGGAATGATTGTGACGCGTTGAATGCGTTGCAAGAGTATGTGAATGATGTGACGAACCCGCAGTCGGCGCATTTTATTCCGGTGGAGGATCGCATTGCCACGTTCGATATGGACGGAACGTTTTTAGGAGAACTGGATCCTACTTATTTTGAGTATAGTATGCTTGCGTATCGGGCTTTAGATGATTTGACTTATACGGCGCCGACGGATGTACAAGAGGCGGCTTTGGCTATCCGTGATTTTGTAGGCAATGGTACCCCTCCTCCCAATTGCTTTTTCTCGGAAGATGGTCCCGTGATGGTCAGATTGTAATAAGGTGATTGGAGCTATATTGGAATGTCCTCGGAATCACTGGAGCATCACGGGATCATGTTCCGAGAACGACCTAATAACAATATATAGTCTGTCCGACCGCGCCTTGCGCGCGGGACTCACAGCTTTGCTGTGGACTGGACTTTTTCTTTTTTATTAACTTTTGGTTCTTTTCTTTTATAAACTTTCTTTTTCAAAGCAAGCTTCTAACGATCTGCTGCGCTGTATGCTTTTATCAGCTTTCTTTTTCAGAAAATCCCAATTGTTTGCCATAAATCAATAGATTTATTTGTATATGTCAAAAAAAAGTAGTAATTTTGCAGCCCAATTTGAAATTTATGAACCATTTAAAGATAAACGCATTATGAAAAAAGTATTTATTTCGCTGCTGGCGTTGAGCCTGGTATGTATTGGTTTCTCCTCTTGTGACAACGGATTAGAGTCCTCTGCTGATCCGACCACTCAACCGATTGCCGGTAAGACTTACCGTGCTAACGATGTAGGAGACGGTTATGTCAAATTTACCTTCCACATGAATCTCAAATGTACAATGGAAGCCAAAGAAGACGGCAAAGCGCCGGTTTCCGGTTCGTACTATGAGTGGTGGATGTCTCCGAACGATCCGGATGTGGTGATACGTTATGCACAAGGCGCTTACGACAAGAGAACGGGTGCATCGCTTTCCGGCAAAGAATTCCTGTCCGGTTCGTATGACGCAAGTGCCAAGACGGTGACCCTGAGCGGAGATGTTGAGGGTACGCATGTTAACTTTATTCTGAACGAGGTACAATAAAAGTGGTCGAGCTCGCAGCCTACGACCAAACCCACAACGGCTAAGCGTAGCAGGGAAAGCGTCCTTCGGGGCGCTTTTTTTTGAGTACCGTTGTGACAATTCGTAAATTTATTGCGACATTATATAAAAAAATGCACGCGCTTATTGCATATATGAAATTTTTTTTGTAATTTTGTGCCCGATATGAAATGTTGAAAAATCAATTTACTAAATAATGATATGATGAAGAACAGATTTTTTGTAGCTCTCGTACTAGGTATGATGGCTTTGTGTACGATGAGTGTACACGCCAACAACGACTTCCTGGAGCAAATCAACAACTACAGCGCGATGTCTATGGGCAACGGCGTAGTGCGCTTCAAGATCCCTATCTGGTCGTACGGTTGGCAGAACAACTACCGATTAGGTATTGGCAGTCATGTATGGTACTCCATGAACCAGTCCGGGAGCGGCTCTTCGCAGATTATGTACTTCCGCAGTACGGATCGGCAGAACTGCAGTGACCCGAAGGTGAACAGTTCCGCCGATGTCGATCTGCGTGCGGGAATGGGTACCGTTAAGATCACCCGCACCACCAGCGGCACCGTGCAGATTGATGCCGGATCGGGTAACCACTCTGTATCCCTGCCTGCCCAGAGATCGCTGGACGGCAGTTTTGACCGCGTGGTATATCTGGAGTTCGACTGGTATCTGCCGGAGAACTTGACCAACCAGCAGTTCTATGTAGGTATAGATGTATATATCTTCAAGTACAAGGCTGACGACACCAACTCGGATAATAAATATAAAGGTATATGGTATATATTCCCCGACCGTCTGGACGGTTCGGATCAACTGATGGCGCCTGAGCTGCAGTCACCGTACCTGTACCTGATGGACGAGAGCGGTTCGCCCATGAAAGATGGCAAAGTGGCTATTCCGTATGTCGTATATCAGACGCCCAAGTCCTATACCACTACGCTCAATTCGACACCGGTGAACATATCCAACCGCGCCGGCGCGATCATCGTGCCGGCTACTGACAGTGTTCAGAGCGGCTTCAAGGCTACCTTTACCGTGCAGCCCAATACCGATGTGACTACCACCACCACGCGTAGCACCAACCGCATCGATGTCCCGGCATTCCACCGCATCTATAGTTTCAGCGCGACGGAGCAGAAAGACGAGATGGAGAGTTATAACGGTCTGAACCAACTGTCGTGGACGATCCGTAACCCGCAGGCCACCGATCTGATGACTACGGATTACTTTGAGATCCAGCGCGCCATGAAGGCGGACTACAGCGATGCGACGAGCATCGGTCTGGAGCCTATGGCAGCCGGCAAAGGCACTTATCTGTTTACGGAT
>ONMV01000041.1 GCA_900319005.1 uncultured Bacteroidales bacterium | reverse complement strand
CGGAACAGAAAGATGCCGCTCAAAATATTGCGTACTGATGTTCCTATCCAAGGTGCGCACGCTCCACATTTGTGCGGAAGCCTCGCCCAGATACCAACGGATAGCCGTGTCGTCACCAACACGCAAGGTACGATATATATGTGTCCATGTCAGATTTGGAAACCGCGATTTCCAAATGTCAAAATCCGGGAAAAGAGCATAGAACTGCCGGAAGGAACGAAGGTAACGCGGAGAGTAACTCTCACCGTACTCATCTGCCAATTTTTCAGCGAGAAAATCAATTATTTGTGCGCCATATTCAGCACGTTTTGAACCCTGCTGTTCTTCTTTTACAATGCGTTCTCCGATATGCCAGTATGTCTCTATCATCGACGCATTTACGGACATATAAGCCTGCTGTTTGCCCTGCTCGATAATAGCACGGATATCATCCACAAAAGTCGGACTGACAGCCGTAGCAGAAATGCGAATATGTGGTTTGATATTACTCATATTTGCTAACCTTTGCAACTTTCGGCTGCAAAGTTACTGAAAATATTTGAAATACACAAGGATTTCAGCAGGAAAATGCAAATTCATTTGTATTTTGTGCAGCAAAGCCTTGTTATTTGCACAAATGTGCGGATGTAATTTCGAGGTGGGACGGCTATGCCGTGTCGGTGCCCTCGACGTTACACCAAATATTTAACTTTTTTGATATATGCAAGTATTTTAGGCGATTTGTGCGTTTTTTGCCTCTCGGTCATCTCGGCTTTAAGGAGTAAGTGCGCCTTAATCGCTTCACGGTTGTGAGTTGCCTATTTATTCTTTTCCTAACAGCCAATCTATCACATTGATTTTACGTATACCGTCAATGTTTGCGCTATCAAAGTCAGTAGTCAAAAGATATTTAGGATAAGTGTCTTTAATCTTTCTTAATGACGAAAGTTCACGATTTAGTGTTTTTTCGTCATTAACGGTGTATGCTACTTGGTAATACTCACGCTCTCCGTTGTGTTTCATAACCACAAAATCCACTTCACCTGCATCTGTTCTGCCGGCATAGACCTCTCCTCCTCGTCTCAGTAGTTCAAAATACACCACATTCTCTAACTTGTGCCCCAAATCAATGGTCGGAGCATTCGTTTGCAGGAGATTGCGGAAACCGAGATCCACTGCATAATACTTGTAATTGCTTGCCAACAACCGTTTGCCTTTGATATTATACAGACGCACAGGATAAATCAGATACGATTCCGTAAAGTAACGAAGATATTTCAACACGGTATTGTGCGACATCTGTTGTCCTGAATTGCGGTTCAGCGTATCCGCGATATTGTTCGGCGACACCACGCTGCCTATACTGTCATACAGAAAGTTGATCACACGTTGCAAAGTATCAAACTTACGCAGTTTATTCCGCTGCACAATATCTTTGATCACCACTGTGTCATACACTGATTGCAGGTAAGCATTTACCATCTCCGGGGCTGTGCGGGATAAGTTAACTGCTTCCGGGAAACATGAAGTATTCATATATTGGCGGAATAGCCTGCCCGCATCATGTTCTTCTGGAAAAGAGGCAACGTATTCATCAAAAGAGAACGGATGCAAATGAATATTGATATACCGTCCGGAAAGCAAGGTGCTCAAATCGCTGGAGAGCATATAAGCATTCGAACCGGTGATATATAAATCCACATCTTTCTTGACATAAAGCGCGTCCACCAGTTTCTCGAAATGTGGTAAGATTTGCACTTCATCCAAAAACACATATCGCTTTGGAATGTTGGGCAAGTGAGCAATGATGTAGTCATATACTTCTTCCCATGTTGCAAAACGGGCACTCTCACGTTCCTCAAAATTGAGAGACAACACAGCATCATTCTGTACGCCATTAGCATACAAATACTGCCTGAATGCCATCAGCAATGTGGATTTTCCGCAACGACGGATACCGGTTACGACCTTTATCAGGTCTTGATCACGCAATTTAATGAGTTGCGACAGATAGGATTCTCGATTTATCATAGTGCCAATCATTTCTACTGACGAAAATCACTTGTTTTTATAAATTTCGTCAGTAATCGGCTGCAAAGGTACTGCTTTTTTTTGACATATGCAAGAGAGAAGGCGATTTTGTGCGTTTTTTGTCTCTCGGTCATGTGTCGGTCTTCTCTCGGTCATCGCTCGGTGGGAAAGAGGCAAAGAATGGAAGGATATAAATAAGGACAAGAGACGCATAAAACGGTCTTTTACGGGCAAAAAGTGATACGGTTGGTGATTTATATAAACCTCGTATGCATATATATAAATTTTTGTTTTCGGATAGTGCTTATTATCAACATGTTACAAGACGTAAATATAAATCGCAGAATTTGGATATAAATGGTTTTTTGTAGTAACTTTGCAGTCGCTTAAGCTAAGGCTCAATACGACTCGCGACCACGTCGCTCATATGAATTTTTGCCTTGCTCTACGTTCTCCCCACTGCGTGCGCAGCAGTACTTTCGATGAGCGGGTGTATGCCCGGAAGTGAGAAGTGGAACATCCACATTGCGGCACATTGCTACATCAAAGGCGGTGGACTGCAAGAAGGTGAGAAACTGATTTTTGTCAATGGTATTCAGCGCAAGTGCTTGCGTGAATGGCAGGGGCAAATGTGTAAATATGTGGCGGTTAAGTACACTTTCCGCAAGGCGAATGGCAATCTCGACCAACGTATCCTTCATCTGCTGATGACCGAGCATTGCGACAGCATCGTTGATTGCAGTTACGACGGCAAAGCGGAATGGGTCAATGACAATGATCTGATGATGCTGCGGGATATCTTTCCGCATGGTGTCTTCGGCGGCGAACGATAGTGTAACACCTTATAATATATAATAATATGAAAAATGAAATTAATCGTGCCCTTGCGGCTAAGAAAGCAAGAATTTTCGTATTGGCAGCGGCGATGATTTGCGCCGTGTCAATGGCAGCTAACAACAAGGTTAGCGGAGTTATCAAGGACGCAGCGGACAAGACTGCGCTCATTGGTGTCAATGTCAGTTTGAAACAGGGCGACCAACAAGTTTCCGGCACGGTCACAGACGCGCACGGTAAGTTCAGTTTGGAAGCCGAAACGGGCGAGTTCGTGTTGGAGTGTTCGTATATCGGCTACGAACCAATCGGCATGAGTTTAGCGGTAAACGGTAACACCCACCTCGGCACGATTGAGATGAACGAGGCTTCGACGGAACTGAGCGAAGTGGTGGTAGAAGGTGACGCGGTGATTCAGAAAGTGGATCGCCAGATTCTTCTGCCGAACAAAGGATTCCGCGTATCGTGGTGAACCCTGCGGACAACACCGTCAAGACCCTCGCCAACCAAGACGTGCAGTTGCGTATCAACGGCATCGAAGCAAGCAATTCTGAGGTCATGGCAATCAACCCGAAAGATGTCATCCGCATCGAGTACCACGACCAGCCGGGTGTGCGCTTTAACGGAGCAGCGGCGGTCATCAACTACATCGTCAAGCACCGCGACACAGGCGGTAATCTGATGCTCAACGCTTCCAACGGCGTGACCATGCCCGGTTGGGGCGAGTACCATCTGTCGGGTAAGGTCAACTTTGGCAAATCGTCGTTCAGCCTCATGACGCATTATTCGCCGCGTGACATCTATTGGACGCGCACGAATTCAGAGACGTACAATTTTTCAACGGGCACGATAGAGAACCGTGAAGTGGGTGAACCGACACGTTTCAAGATGAATCCGATGAACATCGCTTTGACTTACAACTGGACGAACGGCGAGAAAAACATGTTGCAGATCTCGCTGCGTGATAATATGAACTTTACCCCGTACGCACAAAGCAATCGAGACACGTATCTATACCAGGGCACGGACAGTTTTGCCATCCACGACCACGAAAGCAGCAAGTCCATTTCACCCTCGTTGGACATTTACTACGAACACAATCTGCCGGACGACAACCACTTGTATTTTGACGTGGTAGGTACGTATATCAACAGTAGCAACGACCGCCGTTTTGAGCAAACACCACTGGGCGAAACGGTTGCCGATACGACCGATGTAACCTCTCGCGTCAGAGGCAACAAATACTCACTCATCGGCGAAGCTATCTATGAAAAGGATTGGGAGAACATCGCCCTGACGGTCGGTGTGCGCCACAATCAACAATGGGTCGAGAATACGTATCTCGGCAGTGCCGATGCCACGGTCAACATGACCACCGCCGAGACCTACGCTTTTGCGGAAGTGCAGCATCGCGTTAAGCAGTTTTCGTACGCTGTGGGTATCGGAGCCATGCACACGTATATCGAGCAAGCAGGACAGAAACAGTCGAATTGGATTGCCCGTCCGCAACTGACGCTGAGTTATGACTTCGGCAAGGGCGTGTTCTGGAAATACAAAGGCTACGTGTCCGGTTACCAACCGTCTCTGTCGGCGATGTCGGACGTGGCGCAACAGATTGACAAATACCAGATTCGGCAAGGTAATCCGAACTTGAAGCCGGTTATGTTCGTTGCCAATGAGATGCAGCTTTCGTGGCAGTCCAAGCATGTCAATCTAAATATATGGGCGAACTACTCGTACGACCACAAACCGATTATGGACGAGACGTACGAGCAACTGATTGATGGTCAATCGTACGCGATACGCACCTACGCCAACCACCGTGGTTTTCATCGTCTGCAAGTGGCTCCGAGTGTGCAGGTGCGCTTGCTGCAAAACAAACTGATCTTCACCATTGCGCCGTTCGCCAATTACTATGTGAGCCTTGGCAATTCCTACACGCACAAGCATTTCAATCCGGGTGTTCGCGCAAGTATCATGGGCATGTACAAGGGTTGGCAGTTCTTCGGCGAAGTGACCACGCGCAGCAATAACCTATGGGGCGAAACGCTGGAGTACGGCGAGTTCTACCACCATATCGGTCTTGGTTACAATGCCGACAAATGGGGTTTCCGTGCCATGTTGATGAATCCCTTCTCCGTCAAGGGCTACAGCATCGAGACCAAAGACCTCTCCGCCCATGCTCCTAACACACAGCACGCGGAGATGCGCGACTTCCGCCAGATGCTCATTCTCAACTTCCATTGCAACCTCGATTTCGGTACACAACGCCGCGATTCTGGCAAACGCATCAACAACGAAGACAAAGAAAATGGTATCTTGAGTGGTACGAAATAAACTTTATTATACGGAAAGCGAGCTTCGGCTCGCTTTTTGTTGATAAAAAATGCAGTCCGGTTGTAAGATCTGGACGTTTCAATCGTATTACATATAGAAAGCCATTCAAAAGAGTATGACGCACGAGCAGTTTACGCAAATATATTTACCATTTAGCGGAAAGATGTATGCACTGGCATACAACTTACTCCGTAACCGTGACGAGGCGCGTGACTGCGTGCAAGATGTGTACGCGGAACTATGGAACAAGCGTGACACCATAGAGCCGGACAAACCACCACTTCCGTATGTTTTAACGATGGTGAGAAACAACTGCCTTGACCGTAGCGGCAAGTGACCTCAACGCAGTAATACAACTGATTGACAAACTGCCAAGCGACCAACAAATTATTTTACGGTTACGCACCATTGACGGACTGGAGATCGAACAGATACAAGAACTGACCCATTTCAGTCGCGAAAACATTTACACCTTGCTATCGAGAGCAAGAAAAACATTAAAAGAACTGACTGCAAAACTATGACATACGATATGAAAAACGTCGTTCGAATGAAAAGAGATAAGAACATAGAACAAATTCGTTACTCGCTCGTTTCTACGAGGGGCAAACGACACCGGAAGAAGAAAGGCTGCTGGCTGATTTCTTCCGTCGTGAGGATGTGCCGGAAGATTTGCAGCAAGACAAGCAACTCTTCCTATTGCTTGCACAGACATCCGACCAAGAGATGCCGCAAGACATAGCCGAGGAAATCACCGCTTTTGTGAACAACCTCGGGCAAACGAAGATACAACCACTTATCCCGGAAGACCAACAGCGCAAAGGTGTGATCTTCCGTTTGAAAACACCTCCGAAGATGTGGTATCGCGTAGCGGCAACGGTGGCTATTCTTCTCGCGATAGGTGGCGGCATGTTCATACATCAGCAGCGGACATTAGCAACAGACCCATTCCGCGATACATGTAGCACACCGGAAGAAGCTGCGGACGCGATTTTCTATGCCAATGACATCATCAATCGTTCAACGGCTCCGTTCGTGCGCTCAACGATGATTGCAACCGAGCAAGTGAACGACATCAATGAGACATTAGGCAAAATCCAACCGTATATAAACCAATAAATTATACTGATATGAAACGAATTCTTTTAGTTGCAGTCATAGCCCTATGCGGTATTGCTGCACAAGCACAAAATAAGATATTTGAGAAGTATGCCAAAATGGAAGGCGTGGAATACGTTTGCATCAACCAAGCCATGTTCAGTGCCGGTTTGTCTATCGCGACAGGCGGTCAAGTGGTTGTCGATGAAGCGAACACGCAAGGCACTGACCTCAGCAAGTTCGCCAATTATAACCGAATGATCATCATTACTGCCAAAGGCGACAAGAAGCAGGTACTTTACAATGACATTCAGAAGTTGGCAAAAGATAAGGACTACGAACTACTGATGCAGTCCCATTCGGCTGACGGCAACGATGCAACATTCTTGCACAACGAGAACGCCGATCCCAACGAGTTCATCATCTGTAACATCCGTGAGGAAGATTGCTCGGTGGTGGTCTTGCTCAAAGACAAATAATCTGCTCTTTTCTATAAAGAAGGCTTTGTAGCGACCGTTCTACGGCTATCAAAGTATTTTCGCATAAAGTTTCTCCATACAATAGTATGTAGAACGGTTGCTCTATGCCTCATTAAACAATCATAATCAATAATTTATATCTGGATATACAAAGAACGAGGAAGATGTTGCATGATCCAATGTATAATTCTCCATCGTTTTGTTACGATAGCGACATTTTTCTTCTTGGCTACAGCATTTATGATTTGTTTTGCAACTTTTTCCGTTGGCATCACCCAAAACAAGCCACTACCTTTAGCCATCCTTGTATTAACAAGTCCGGGTCTAATGTCAGTTATAAGAATAGGTAATTTACTTTTATATGCTTTTTTGTATAACGCCTCTATATAATTTATTTGATATGCTTTAGAAGCAGAATAAGAAGGAGCCATAGGTTCGCCACGAAGACCACCACATGAACTAAGTATTACCAAATGTCCATTTGACTGCTCTTCAAACTTCTTGTATATTGTATCAACACAAAATGTCCAACCTACAATATTAACATCAATGGTTTGTTTCTCTATCGCAAAATCAAGTTCCGAATTAAAATCTCCTATTCCGGAACTTATAATAGCCAAATGAATGGTTTCCCTAAAAATATCAGAAAGAAGGCGACCTGTCTCTTCAATGTTTGATATGTCACATTGTGCTATTCGTATGTTTGAAGAATATTGGGAAAGTTCGCGAAGTAACGGCTCGCGACGTGCAACTGCAATGACTTCATTTCCTTTAGTTGCATACTGCATAGCAAGTTCTCTACCTATACCAGAACTGGCTCCAATAATTAGTATTCTCATATTTGCAGAACTTTTACAATGATATTCCTATTTGTTTGCTCTTTCATATACTTTACACTGCAAAGTTACTGCTTTTTTCTGATATATGCAAATATATTTTACTTTTTCAGAAAGAATGAGTAGAAATCTGTCAAAACAACTAGTACAAAATAAATAATCGTATGAAAACAAAACTATTTCTTTTCGCGGCGATGCTCTGTTCAGCAATGACCGCAACAGCGAACAATGCCAAAATATCCGGTCGTATCAAAGACGCAAACGACAAGTCGCAGGACACGGTGCAGATAGCCGGAACCACGACAGACAACAGCGGCAAATTCACCATTGATGCCGGAAATGGTGATTACATCTTGGAACTTTCCTATATTGGTTATGAAACAATCCGCATGGCTCTTACCGTGAGCGACAATACGCATATAGGCACGATACAAATGCAAGAAAGCGCAACGGAATTAGGCGAAGTGGTTGTGGAAAGTCAAGCCATTATTCAGAAAGTAGATCGGCAAATCCTTCTGCCATCAAAAGAGCAGATGCTGGCTTCATCGGATGGCGTTTCGCTATTACAGAACTTGCAAATACCGCGTATCGTAATCAGTCCTATTGACAATTCCGTCAAAACGCTTTCTGACGAGAGTGTACAGTTACGCATCAACGGAATAGAGGCAAGCACATCGGATGTGAAAGCCATCAACCCGAAAGATATTATCCGCGTGGAGTATCACGACCAACCTGGCGTGCGATACAACGGTGCGGCGGCTGTGGTGGATTATATTGTCAAGCACCGCGACACAGGAGGTTCGCTCATGCTTGCAGGTACAAACGGCCTGACAGGTAATTACTATCTGGCAGGTAAGGTGCATTTTGGCAAATCGTCTTTACAAGCAGTCGCCACTTATGCGCCGTACGATATTTATTGGACGCGTACCAACAATGAGACCTACCATTTTTCGACAGGCAAGATAGAGAACAACGAAGTAGGCGAACCGACGCGTTACAAGACTTATCCGGTTAATGTGTCACTGAATTACAACTGGACGAACGGGGATAAGAATATGCTGAACATCCGTTTGCGAGACAATATGGCATATACGCCTTACGGAGCATCTGACCGCGACAGCCGTTTGTTTCAGCCGACGGATTCATTTGAGATACACGATCACGACAAAAGCAGCAGTCAGTCGCCCTCATTAGACATTTACTATCAGCATAACCTGCCGCACAAGCAACACTTGTATTTTGACGTGGTAGGCACGTATATTAACACCCACAGCGACCGCCGATTCCTACAAACACCGCTTCGGGGCTCAGCTTCGACAGATACGACCGATGTAATATCGCGTGTGAGAGGAGACAAGTGGTCACTCATTGGCGAAGCTATCTATGAAAAGGAATGGGAAAATATCATGCTTACCGTAGGTGCACGGCATAACCAACAATGGGTGAAGAACACGTACTTAGGTAGTACCGAAGCGACCGTCAATATGACCACCGCCGAGACCTACGCGTTTGCGGAGATGCGGCACAGAGTAGATAAATTTTCCTATGTGGTAGGTATCGGAGTTATGCACACTCTCATTGACCAAGCCGGACAGAAACAAAGCACTTGGATTGCCCGCCCACAGTTGACCATGAGTTACGATTTCGGCAAAGGTTGGTTCTGGAAATACAAAGGCTATGTGTCCGGCCATCAACCCTCTTTGTCGCAGTTGTCTGATATTACGCAACAGATTGACAAGTACCAAATGCGGCGAGGCAACCCGAACCTGAAATCTGTCATGTACGTGTCGAATGAGATGGAACTCTCGTGGCAGTCCAAACATGTCAATCTCAACCTTTGGGCAAACTACAGTTACGACCACAAGCCTATTATGGAAGAGACCTTTGAGGAAATCATAGATGGGTCGCCTTATGCAATCCGTATGTATGACAATCAGCGCGGCTATCATAAATTGAATGTCTCGCCGAGTGTACAGGTCAAACTGCTTGATAACAAACTGATGTTCAATGTCACGCCGTTTGTCAAATACATGGTCAGTCAGGGCAACAACTACAATCATGAGCATGTCAATTACGGTGTGCGTGGCGGCATTTTCTATCTGCTGAAAGGTTGGCGGTTCTATGCCGATGTAGTCACGGCGCAGCATAACTTATGGGGCGAAACGCTGACCCTCGGCGAATTGACGCACGATATAGGCATCAATTATAATTCGGAGCATTTCGGTTTTGGTATTATGATGGTCAATCCGTTCTCGCCGCACGGCTCAACAACCGTCACAAAAGATCTCTCTTTCCTTGCCCCGACTTCCAATACCGCCGTTATGCAGAACTATCGCCAAGTACTGATGCTCAATTTCAACGTCAATCTGGACTTCGGTAGCAAACACAACGAGGGCTGGAAACGTATCGACAACGAAGATACCGAAAGCGGTATCTTGAGTGGTACGAAGTAAACACTGTTGGTAGCATCGCCACATATACAAAGAGCCCCTCATCGTAATGATGAAGGGCTCTGAAAGTGGCGGCTACCTGTCGCGGACACTATCCTCGTAAGCGCCTCAAAACTTCGTTTTAAGGGTAGTTACTTGGATGTGCTCCGCTCTCCCCAAGAATTAAAATTCCCGGGGACCCCGATGGGAAGGAGAGTAGGTAGCATCGCCACATAAACAAAGAGCCCCTCATCGTAATGATGAAGGGCTCCGAAAGTGGCGGCTACCTCCTCTCCACAATATCCCGCAGTGCAGTACCATCGGCGATGCTCTCTCTGCTTCCTTCGCCCCTCTCCGCTCTCTCTTTGCTCCCTCCGCGCGCCGCAGGCGCGCATGCCGCCGCCCGCCCCGCGCCTCTGATGCATTGCGAGAGGGGTACGGCGCCACTCGCTCATGGGACATAAAAGATATGGGCTCTCTCAAAAAAGTCTCTCTCTCTTTTTCGAGCGACCATTGGGCGCACGAGGTTATAGAAGAGCTTGTTGCGTCTTGGGAAGTTTAGAGGTTATGAGCTGATAAGATGAGGTGATTAGTTCTTGAACAAGGGTGTCGGGAAGTTCGTTCAGATAGAGA
>ONMV01000037.1 GCA_900319005.1 uncultured Bacteroidales bacterium | reverse complement strand
GGTGTTTGCACTGAAATGAGTGGGTACAGAGGCGGTTATGTTTGAACCATTGTTGGCAAGGGTCAAGGGTTCGCCTTGTATCCCCACAAGCGTGTGATGGTCGGTTTGTTGCACTGCGCAACCGGACGTTTGCACCGGTTGCATAGTAGGCTTATCCATCGGTCCAAACAACTGAACGCCGATGCTCACCAAGATCAACAATATGTACCAAAATCGTTTCATCTCAAAAGCGAGTGCAAAATTACTACTTTTTTTTGAATTATACAAATATTTTCGCACTAATCTTCCCAAAATCCGCCCAAAGATACAATAATTCGTCTTAGCCACGAGGGCACGATTGCTGCGAGATAAGCAAATAATGTTTTGATTTTGCAATGATATATGCGTAAAATAATGCGTTTAAAAGTTCACAAAATTGTAAAATAATGCATTTTGATGTGCACGTTTTTGTAAAATAATGCATTTAAAGAGCAAAAAAGTGCTGCAAACTATTGCATAATTGCAAAAAAAGCAGTACCTTTGCAGCAACTTTTAATTTAAGGTAACTTTAACAAAACAAATATATGATAGATGCCAGAACATTGGAGGCAATTCTCTCTGACCAGAAAGCGGAGTTGGAAGCACGCCAGCAAGAGACATTGTGCCATCGTCCGGAAGAATCGCTTGTGGAAATCAACAGCCCACAAGCGCAAGTCGTAATCGGTGTACGTCGTAGTGGCAAATCGACCATGTGCTATCAAGCATTAACGCAAAGAGGCGTGCATTTCGCTTACGTGGATTTTGACGATGAACGCCTGAGTGGTATGAAAGCCGATCAGTTAAACGATGTTCTTGAAGTGCTCTATAAGATATATGGTGACTTTCAATATCTTTTCTTAGACGAAATACAAGATATAGAAGGATGGCATCTGTTTGTCAACCGATTGCTGCGTCAGAAGATGCATGTCATCATAACCGGTTCCAATGCCAAACTGTTGAGCGGTGAACTGGCAACGCATCTAACCGGACGTAACAAAGAGATTGCCCTTTATCCTTTTTCGTTCCAAGAGTTCTGCGAAATGAAAGGCGTAGATATTAAAAGTGTTACCACGAAAGCAACTGCTTTTCGTAGAGCCGCTTTTGATGAATACATGCAGCAAGGCGGCTTCCCTGAGTTGCTAATCATAGAAGACAAGCGGCACTATATCAACACACTAGTTGATAACATCCTCAAACGTGACATTGAGCAACGCTACAAAATCGTGTACAAGGCGGCTTTTGAACAAATGGCACACCATCTGCTCAATATTTCTCCGTCTATCGCCGCGACGCAAGAGTTGACAGACTTGTTTCATTTCAAATCGCTGCATACCACCAAAAACTATATTGACTACCTCAAACAAGCCTATTTGTTAATCGGTGTGTCAAAATATGCCACTAAGAGCAAGTTGCGTATCGTGCAAGAAAAACTATATGCAGTTGATGTGGCAATGATGAATATGCGGGAGAATGCCTTTTCTGCCGAAAACTTAGGTTGGCGGTTGGAGACCATCGTGCTCATCCAATTGCTTCGAAAATGCAAACTGAATGGTTGGGATATATGCTATTTCAAAGACCGTGGAAGCGAGTGCGATTTCTTGGTTTGCAAAGGTAATCAAGTGCAGCAATGCATACAAGTATCTTATGACATATCCTCAGAGAAAACGCGCAAGCGGGAGCTGAAAGGACTGAAAACAGCGGCACAGATAACAGGCTGCAAGAATCTGCTTTTACTTACCGACCACGAATATGAGGATTCCACATTTGAAGGGTTTGACATCCTGATCCGCCCTGTTCACGAGTGGCAGTAATTGTATCATTATTTCTTATCTCGCTCTGCTCGAACGATTACTTCTCTCATCCCCGAATCTCTGACGCGGAGATGCCGAGGTTTTGGCGGATGTAACGGCTGAGGTGGGCAGTGGAGGAGAAATCGAAACGGTATGCGATGTCGGTTAAGGTCAGAGAACGGTCACGGAGAAGACGGGCTATCTCAACCGAGGTGTAGCGGTTGATCCAATAGGCAGCTCCGGAACCGCTGATCGACTTGCAGGTCTCGGAGAGATATTTGGGTGTGACGCACAGCTGGTCGGCATAATAAGCAATCCCCGCGCTGCAGAGGGAACGACGCGCTGTTGAAAAGCAGCGTCGCCGTTCCCTCCAAGCATAAAGCGTGCGTCAGGTATCCCGTGTGCGCGAGTTGCAAATCCGTGGATAATATGTCCGCAAACTCAATGGGTTGCATGCTTATTGAAAACTATGGCAAAATCCACTTAGTCGTCTATGCGGAATTTATTGTAAGTCCCGAATGGTCTTCGCCACATTGATGAGGTGGTCGGCAACACGTTCGGAGTTCTGGGCAAGGGAGATATACTCGGTTCCGGCTTGCGGTTTGCAGATACCCAACGAGAGCCGCTGGATATGATTGCGCTCCATCTCGTCGGTCAGACGGTCGATCTCGTCCTCTATCTGGTTCGCACGTCCGATCGCGGACATATCCATTTTATGGTACGCCTGCATGGTCGCTTCGTGGAGTCGGGCGATGAGAGTATTCATCTGGTCAATCTCGTTGAGGGCGTAGTCGGAGAAACGTACCTCCTGTTGGCGCAAGCTGTCGGCGTACTCTACGATGTTCTTCGCGTAGTCACCGATACGCTCCAAGTCGCTGACCGTGCGGATAGTGGAGACCAGATATTGGTGGTCGAACTCGCTAAGTTGGCTATTAGAGAGCAGCAAGGCATAGTGCACTAATTCGCGGTTGAGATAGTTGAGTTGGCGCTCCGTGCGGTTGAACTCGTCGCGTTCGGAATCGTCTAATGTCGTGACGTCCCGGATGGCGCGTTGGTAGTTCTCTATCGCCATATTTGCCATGTTTTCGATCTCCTCTTTGAGCTGGCGGATAGCAACTACCGGCGTGCGCAACATCTGCGGGTCAAGGAAATAGAGATGGGGCTCGTCGGACTGTTGCGCAGGCTGGTCTTTGATGATACGGCAGGCGAGGTTGACGAGCGCGTTGGTAAGCGGAAGGGCAACTAACATGGTCGTAACATTGAAGACCGTGTGGAACATAGCCAGCTGGAGTTGCGGCGTGACGGTTGTACCGATATTCGCGCCGTAGATGATGGTGGCGGCTTGCGTTAGGGACATGATTCCTACGTTCACAAAACCGATAACCATGACTGTTACGGCTCCACTGGACTGAATAGCAGCCGTTCCAAGCGTTCCGATACCAACGCCGACCAGTTTGTTGTTGCCGGTATGCGAGAAGAGTTGTTTGAGCCGCCTTGAAGCCGCCGACTCAAGGTTGCTACTCATCATCGTGCAGGCAACAAGGAAGACTCCGATACCTGCCGTGAGAGTCAAAAGAGCTGTTAAAATACTAATTACATTTACCATTTGTTCATTTACTATTTAGTCATTTATTTTTTTTCATTTAATCAAAAAACGGTACAAACTCACATGAGTTCATACCGTTATAGTTTATGTCCTGGTATAGTTATGGCGCAAAATGGCTTTTCGCGGGGCATAGCGACGCACTAAACCGAGACGCTGTTTGTCGGAGGTGAAAGGAGTTGATAATTGACAATCAAACGATTCAAATATGGGTAGAGTCGTTCTACAGATTCCATTGTCCCCGCCAAACTCATCCCATTCGAAATCTTCAACCTCTATTTCAGCCATGGCTTCCATCTGCAAATCCTGCCAAGCATGGCGCATGTCGCTCCATTCGTCCGCAATCAGACATGTCGCAAAAGCACTCATTAACACAAGCACGATCACATAGGCATATTTCCGAACAAACTGAATCACGGTGCAAAGGTACAAAAAAAATCCCACATGTACAAGTTTTTGTGGGATTTTTTTTGCATAAGAGGGATGATTTTTGTTAGTCAGTCATTTTTATTTTAGAGGTTGGGGCAGAAAAAATCATGAGTCCTATTTTCTATCTCGCGAATAGATACGGGCGATGATGGCACCGCTGATGTTATGCCAGACGCTGAATACTGCTCCGGGAATGGTGGCTAAGGGGAATGCGGCAAAGTGCATTACCGCCAGTGAGGTAGCCAAACCGGAGTTCTGCATGCCGACTTCTATACTGAGCGCTATGGTCTTCGGGCGTTGCAGACGCAACAGGCGACCGACCAGATAGCCGATACCGAGTCCGAAGAGGTTATGCAGCATCACCACGAGCACGACGAGCAGACCTGCGGCCATCAGCCGATCGGCGTTATGCGACACGACGATACCGACAGTTAGCGCCACCGCGAGGGAGGAGAACGCCGGCAGATAAGACGTGACGCGTTGCGTGAGTTTGGGGATGAAACGCTGGCATAGTAGACCGCAGACAATAGGAAGAATGACGATATAGACGATACTCATTAACATTCCCGTGGTATGCACATCAACCATCGTGCCCGCCAAGAGCCAGACGAGAAGCGGCGTCAGGATAGGTGCAAGCAAAGTGGATGCAGTTGTCATGCCCACAGAAAGAGCCAAGTCGCCTTTTGCCAGATAAGTGATGACATTCGAAGCCGTTCCGCCCGGACAACAGCCGACCAAAATGACGCCTATCGCCAGTTCTTGCGGCAGCGAGAAAGTCTTGGTCAGAGCCCATGCCAACAGCGGCATGACGGTGAACTGCGTGAGACAACCGATCAGGATATCTTTCGGACGACTCAGCACTATCTTGAGGTCATTCGCCGAAAGGGTCAATCCCATGCCGAACATGATTACGCCTAACATCGGATTGATGACCCACGTGCCGATCCACGCGAGCGAAGAGGGCACAACAAGACTTAGTGCGGCTACCAGCAGCACGATCACACCCATCCATTTGGCTATAAAATTACAGATTCGCAGTGTCATAATAATTCTGCTAAATTAGTTTCTTTTCTTTGTAATGCGCCAATTCGGTGCAAAGGTACACAAAAAATCCTATATGCAAGGATATGTGGGATTTTTAGTTGTTTATTGCTGTTTTTTGGCGAAGGAGGGCTTGGATGAAGGTGTCGAGTTTGGAGTACTGCTTCCGGTAGAGTTTGGATGCTCCGGGACGCAGTTTTTTCTCGAAAGGCGCTTCCGGGTCGGGTTTCTTGAACTGGGCATAGAAACGGGTACGATAGTTCTCCAGCCGGAGGCGGAGTTCGGCTATATGCGCGCGTTCTTCGGGTGTCATCACGGCGAGTTCTTCGTCGGTGTAACGCTCGGAACGGATGATTTTGGTTGTCATCCGGCTGACTTCGCCAAAGGAGCGCATATTGGCAAGTTCGGCGCCTTGAGCGGGCGTTTTGTCGAAATCGCGCGGATAGGCTACTTTGTAGGACTCCTGGACACCGACTTTGAGGACCGCGCCGTTGGGCGCGCGATACTTCTTTTGGCGCATGATAATTCCGCTATTTTTTTCAAATTCTCCGTGCATTTCCGCCACGGGTGCATGTAATTTAACTTTTGTCATAAGGTGGCACAGTTTTTGTAGTATATTTTATAGGATTTCAAGATTTCTAACTTTAGTTAGGATTTTGAGTGCCCGTCAGGTTTTTCTCACGCTTACGTTATAGTAACGACAGGCTAATGACGCGGTAACTACCCGGTTATCACGCGCTAATCACGCGCTTTTGGATGCTTTTAACCCTTATAAAACCTCGATTTTAGGTCGAGGCGGTTGCGGGATTGAGGCGGTTGCTCCAAACGGGAAAAAGAACACTTTTGAAATCGAGTGCAAAGGTACGCATTTTTTTTGATATATGCAAATAATTCCGAAGATTTTTGAGGTTTTACTCCGATTAATTCCAATATCTTCGTTCGAACGCGATTGGAGGTAGTTGCAGCCACCGGCAGGTAGAGTGAAGGGCGCAACTGCATTAATAGGGCTCCCGCAGATTTTAATCTGTGGGAAGAGAAGGAAACACAACCATTACATTTGTTGCATGGCAACTTAATCATGGATCGTCGTTTCCGACGAAGGGCGAACAAACGTGACAGAATGAGGTAGACCGTAGGTAAGTATAAAAGAAAAACTGCCGACTCGTCACGAGCCTGCGGTCTTACACAATCCGTACTTGGGTTGCAAGCACAATGTAAAGGAAGTGCCTTTAGCTTGGCAATAGTTGCAATTTTTTGCTATTTATTGTTATTTAACCGGATCTCCTCATGATAAAGGTAATTGACCAGTATCGGCTTTCCTTTTTCGGCTCGCCCATATGG
>ONMV01000039.1 GCA_900319005.1 uncultured Bacteroidales bacterium | reverse complement strand
GAGAAAGATCATATCGTTAAGCGCAGCCAGTGGATCGTCGGTGGTGACGGTGCTTCCTATGATATCGGTTACGGAGGTCTCGACCACGTCATCGCTTCCGGCGAAGATGTCAACATCCTCGTGCTCGATACCGAGGTATACTCCAACACCGGTGGTCAGGCATCCAAGGCAACGCCGCTCGGCGCTATCGCTAAGTTCGCTGCGATGGGTAAGCGTGTGCGCAAGAAAGACCTCGGTATGATTGCTACCACCTACGGATATGTTTATGTAGCACAGATCGCTATGGGCGCTGACCAGGCTCAGACCCTCAAGGCTATCCGCGAGGCGGAGGCTTATCCCGGACCGTCGCTCATCATCGCTTACGCTCCGTGTATCAACCACGGTCTGAAAGCAGGTATGGGCAAGAGCCAAGCCGAAGAGGCGAAAGCTGTTGAGTGCGGTTATTGGCACCTCTGGCGCTATAATCCGGAACTCGAGGCTGAGGGCAAGAACCCGTTCCAGCTCGACTCCAAAGAGCCGCAGTGGGATAAGTTCCAAGACTACCTCAAGGGTGAGGTTCGTTTCGCTTCTGTAGCAAAACAGTTCCCGAAAGAGGCCGACGAGCTCTTCGCCGCCGCTCAGGAGAACGCTCAGTGGCGTTACAAGAGCTACTTACGTATGTTAGGTACAGCTTGGTAATAGTATAAGAGAACGCGCGTGCACACGCGCGTTCTCTATTATTATTTGACTTCGTTTTTTGTGCGAGATAGTATCTCGCGTCAATTGACTTTGTTTTTTATAAGCGGATACCATCCGCTGCTTAATTGACTTTGTTTCTTACAGGGCGATACTATCGCCCGCTAAAATATGCCACCCTCCGATTCATTCCAATGGCAAGAACCTGGCGAAGCATGGAAAGGCATCGGCATTTACCATGTCACGCTTACCATCCCCAGTAGAGAGCCTCTCTTGGGCGAGTTAATCATTCCTGATGGCGATCCTTCTCAAGCCGAGGTAAAGCGTTCGCAGTTAGGTGAGGACCTCGTGGACTGTCTCATGCATCTATATGAGCACTATCCGGAGGTGCGCATCCTGCAATTTTGTCTTATGCCCGACCACTTGCATGTTATCTGGCATGTCCGTAAACCAATGCCGCGTGGTATCATGAGTGTTGCACGTGGCTTTTGGCAGGCCGCCAAGAAACTTGGGCGTAATTATACTTCGTCTATAGAGACCATCCCCCCGCAAGGATTGACTTCGTCTCTTACAGGCGGATATTATCCGCCGCTCTCGTCTATCTTCTCCGAAATGCCATTTGTCCGCCCGCTTGTCCGCCAAGGCCAACTCCAGTCCATGATCCGCTATGTCCAGTTGAACCCATCACGCCTTGCTACTAAGCGTCTCAAACCGGGGTTCTTCTGCGTCCAAACAGGTATTGAAATAGGAGGTCGAACGTATAGCGGAGTGGGGAATATCCGCCTTTTACAGCATGAGCACTATTCCCCCGTCCATGTCCGTAGCATGTGGGTCCAGGATGCCGAAGAACATGGTTACGACCAACCTCTCCGCAACTATATGAACAGTTGTGTCCTTGCCGCTCGTCAAGGCACTATCCTTGTCTCGCCTTTTATCTCCAAACAGGAACAGGCAGTCATGTCTGTCCTCCTAAAAGAAAACCTCCCTTTCATTTATCTTGCGGACAACGGCTTCCGCGATTATTACAAGCCTTCTGAAGCTCTTTTCAATGCCGTTGCTGCTGGTAGTGTACTGATCCTCTCTCCTTGGGAGTATGACCCTTCTAAGAAACACATCTCCCGTTCCGATTGTGTAGCCCTCAATACTATGGCAGAAGAAATCTGTGCCCTATAAATTTCCTCCGCTCTCGCTTTTGTTTCTTTTGCCTTCGACGTACTTTGTCTCTTCTGCCGGATACCATCTGGTTCTGCATTGTTTTTGCAGTTAATCCCGACGGTCAACCGACGGTCAACCGACAGTCAACTATTACGTGTATATCGGCAAACATAAACGATTATAGTAGAATTTGAGTGATAAAGTCTAGGACGGTCCTGAAACGCCCCTTTTTCACTCTTTACCTGCACCTTGTTCTCCATCGGAAATTCATCGAAAAGAGGTAGCGGAAAGGGCACTAAAACGAGGTGGCGGAGGGGTCTTTGAAAAATAAAAAAACATGTACACTTGCATATGTCAGAAAAAAGTAGTATCTTTGCACGCAGTTTTGCGTGCAGAAAGAAAAAGTAAAGATATATGGCAGATATAGAGAAAATCAATCCAACCGAAATAGTTTCTGCGGAACTTCCCGCATCAATCGCGATGTGCTGAATAACGAGCGTGCTGAATATGGCAAGCAAATTGTCGCAACAGTGGCGCGACAATTGCAAGAGGAGTACGGAACGAATGGATTTGAAGAGAGAACCATCCGGCGAATGATGCAATTCGCCCTGCAATTCCCCGATTTTCAAATTGTGTCACCACTGGTGTCAAAATTGTCATGGACTCATTTTCTGATAGTTATGCCGATTAAAGATGCACTCCAACGAGAGTTTTATCTGACTATGGCAGCAACCGAAAGATGGAGCAAAAGAACGCTCCAAGCCAAGATAGACGGCATGTTGTATGAGCGTACCGCGAACAAAACCGGAGGAACTGATCAAGCAGGAACTGGCAGATTTGCGTGATAACGAGACTCTGTCTCCGGATTTGGTATTTAAGAGCCCTTATTTCTTGGAGTTTACAGGTCTCAAAGGCATGTACTCGGAGAGATCGCTGGAAGACAGTCTGGTTGCACATTTAGAGCAGTTTATCATGGAATTGGGCAACGGCTTTACATTTGTAGAACGCCAGAAACGAATGATCATTGACGGCGAGGACTTTTATTTGGATCTGCTATTCTATCACCGCAAGTTGCATCGTTTGATAGCTATAGACCTCAAACTCGGTCGTTTCAAAGCGCAGTATAAGGGTCAAATGGAGTTGTATCTGCGTTGGTTGGAGCAGAATGAGATGCAACCGGGTGAAGAGTCACCGCTTGGATTACTACTGTGTACGGAAGGAAGCGAGGAACAGATAAACTTGCTGCAATTGGATAAGTCGGGCATCCGGGTAGCGCAATATCTGACCGAACTGCCCTCGAAGGAAGTTCTTCTGCGCCAATTACAAAAATCCTTAGCCGCCGCCAAAGAATTATCCACCGACCGATGAGCGGGACACGACCGAGAGATGACCGAGACACAAAATCCCGCAGAAAAAGAAAATAGCGAGAACAAGAAAACTTGCATACGTCCGAAAAAAGTAGTAAATTCGGACTCCGCCACTACGTTTTCCCCGAATTTACGGTCGCAAAATCCTGCAAATGGCAAAATAAAATGAATTTTATTTGCACATTCGGATTTTTTGTAGTAAATTTGCGCGCAAATTTGTTTCGAATAGAAAAACAGACAAAGATTTATGGCAGATATCAAAGTTTTCATAAGTAGCGTCCAAAAGGAATTCGCTAGCGAGCGGCGGCTCTTGTACGATTACATCCGCACGGACAGCTTGCTCGGTCGGTTCTTTGTGCCGTTTATTTTTGAAGACATGCCGGCATCGGAGGTCTCTGCGCAGAAAGCCTATCTCACCCAAGCGGCGGAATGTCATATCTACCTCGGCATTCTCGGCACCCAATATGGCTACGAGGACGAAGAAGGTATCTCGCCTACCGAACGCGAATACGATACGGCTACGGCTCACCACGCGCACCGGCTGATTTATACGCTGCGCACAGACACGCCGCGTAACCCTAAAGAGCAAGCCCTTATAGGCAAGGTGGAGCAAGAGGTCGTCCGTCGTGGTTTTGCTACTTACGACGAACTGCGCACGGCTGTTTATAACTCGCTTGTGGATTATCTGGTTCGGAAAGAGATCATCCGCCGTGTGCCTTTTGACGCAGCGGCTCATTCGGTCGCTACGTATGACGATATCGATCCGGAGAAAGTACGTACTTTTGTGAATCGCGCTAAAAAGAAACGCAATTTCCCGCTGAACTTCGAAGATGGCATTGAGAAAATCTTCTCCGCTATCCATGTGCTCACGGATGATGGACGTTTGACAAACTCTGCCTTACTGCTTTTCGCCAAAGACCCGCAACGCTTCTTCCGCACGTCGGAAGTCCGTTGTGCGCAGTTCTACGGCACGAAAGTGGAAAAGCCCATCCGCAATTACCAGGTCTTTACCGGTTCGCTCTTTGAGATGATTGACAAGGCGGTGGGGTTTGTCATGTCGCGTATTGACGCACATGTGGGCAAGCGCGACCTCTCGCCGGACGCTCCGGTGGAGTACGAACTGCCGGAGAGTGCGGTAGCCGAGGCGATTGCCAATGCCGTAGCGCATCGTGACTATACGAGCAATGCGAGTGTGCAGGTCATGCTTTTCCGCGACCGTCTGGAGATTTGGAATCCCGGCAGACTGCCCGATGGCTTTACTATCCAGAAACTGCATGAGGTGCATCGCTCCGAACCGACCAACCCCGTACTGGCTCATCCGCTTTTCATGGCAGGCTATATCGAACATCTGGGCACAGGTACTACGGATATGATTGCTGATTGCGAAGCCCTTGGTCTCCGTACACCCGAATTTATCCAAGCGGACGACTTCCGGACTATCATCTACCGTCAGGAAAAAGTAACAGAGCAGCCCCAAAAAGTGTCAAACCCAGCCGAAAAAGTAACAGAGCAGGGGCAAAAAGTAACAGAGCAGGGGCAAAAAGTAATAGAGCAGGAGCAGAAAAGTAACCAAGCTGAACAAGAAAGTAACCAAGTGCGTTTAACGGCAAAGCAACGAAAAGTGTTAGAGTTTTGTGATGTGATGCCGCGAACAGCCCAAGAAATTTTAGAAATGGAAGGTGTAAAATACCAAACGCGCACTCTGCAACAATATGTAACCAAATTAGTGCTTGCCGGACTTCTGCGCCCGACCACCACGCATAAAAACGACTCTAACCGCCGTTACATCACCGCCCATCCCTCCACCGACCGATGAGCGACTCACAACTGAGACAAGACCGAGACACAAAAAGAATTGTGCAGAACGAAAATCTACGATTTTCCTTGCATATATTCGAAAAATTTAGTACCTTTGCACGCAATTTTGCGTGCGGGGCGCAAATGAAAACACCTAGATTTAATATGAGACACTCATGACCATACCACAATCTGAAATATTATCCACGGGAAGAATGAACCGTATCTTTGAGAATACGGTTGCTACTTACAAATTCTATTGGTTTGCGAGTATTCTTGATTTGTTTGTGCAGAAAGGCAAAACGCGAATCAATATTTGGGACATAATGGTGGAAATGGTGGTCAAATCTTGGTATCCTGCGTGTTTCTTTCATATTTCTTTTGGTAAGTCAGATTCTTTGTTTGATGCCATTGGGGAATTACATTCAGTTTATCAACTCCCTGCGAACATCAAAACAGACGATTTGCGCACATGGTTGCACCAGCATCGCGAAACTACGCATGTCCGTTCTCTGCTCCGTTTCTTGCCGCAGAATGTGCCCTATCGTTTCCTGCGTCCGTGGATAGATACCAGCGATGATAAAGTTGTAGTTCTCCGTTCTCAGACTTACGAAAACGGTTGCCCATATAGTTTGCATAAGGAACAAGGAACAATGTGGGTGGAACTTAATAGCGAATGGTTGGAGTATTTTCAAGCCAATTACATTGTTCTGCACGATTTTGCCTATTGGAACCTTGCGCTTTTCCTGCAAGCACGTAATCCTAATGTGCCCAATATCCCAAACAAACTCATCAAAAGCGATACGCGCAATCTGCTGAATAAACATCATGAGTATTGGGATTTCGTTATGCAACACGGGTTGGAAGTACATTGTATATACACGAATGCTCCGCTGCATCAAGGCGAGTATGACTTGGATCATTTTATCCCTTGGAGTTTTGTCTCGCATGATTTGATATGGAACTTAATTCCGGCTGATGGCAGCATCAATTCATCCAAGAGCGACAAATTGCCCGATTTGGATAAATACTTAAAACAACTCGCATTATTGCAGCAGCAAGCTGTACAAACATGCTTGCACAATGATTTCCGAGGTAAGATATTGGAAGATTATCTTTCACTCGGTTGCACGGTGTATGAACTCGCCGGCATGAACAAGGGTGATCTATTCGAATGTTTCCGTCGTACATATACACCGATGCACCAGATAGCACAGAACATGGGTTTTGAACTTTGGAACTACTAATACTATGAATCCCGAAATGATTAATCATCCATATTTAACCGCTTTGCAACGCACCGACATCTCTGTGCCGACGCGCTATCTGTTGCAACACGGTTTGTTGAAAGGCCGAATCCTCGATTTCGGTTGTGGCTTTGGCTATGACACCGACGAACTGAAACGGCAAGGCTACGACATCGAAGGCTACGATTATTACTATCGCCCCGAGTTTCCGCAAGGCAAGTTTGATACCATTATCTGCGTCTATGTGCTAAATGTCCTTGAACCGTATGCACAAGCAGATGTGATGATGATGGTGAGCAATCTGCTTAAACCCAACGGCGTTGCTTACTACGCAGTAAGACGAGATTTGGGAGAAGAAGGTTTCCGCCTGCATGCTATCCACAAACAATACACCTATCAGTGTAATGTGGTACTGCCATTTAAGAGTTTGGTGCATAATCAAACGTACGAACTATATCAATACGTTCATTTCAACAAACTCCCTCGTGGCGAGCAAAGAACGTGTCCCTTCTGCGATTTG